>JAFRXH010000035.1 GCA_017437785.1 Lachnospiraceae bacterium | reverse complement strand
CTGGATGATCTCATCCGAGCCATAAACAAGTATATGAACTGGTATCGTACCAGTCGTATTAAATCTACACTCGGAGGGCTTAGCCCTCTAGAATACAGAAGGAGGATAGGTGTGGGTGTCTAAAAAAATGTCCGCACCCCCAATTGAGAAGATAAATCGAAAATAAATTACAGGTTTCTCAATAGTCCATAAAAACATACCGTCAGATTCGTATCACTTATATAAGCGGAATCTGAGAGGTGGGATTATGAGTGTAAATACTGCAAGGACATTGTACAGTATCTTTTCTAACCCGGCGTGGAAGCTGGTGCTTGTCGCCGGGTTTCTGGCATTTATTGCTTGTTTTATCATAAAGGGCAAGAAAAGAGCAATCCCGATAGTTATATGTGTCTTGTCGTTGTGTATATATCTTGTTACGGCAGGAATAAGCGGAAGTGCAGATCATATGATTAGCCAACAGGCGGGACAGGAGCCGATAAAGATAAGCAATATGGATGCGCAGGTGACTGAATATACTGCACCGGTGGATACTGAACCGGTACTTACAGAAGAAATGGTGGATCAGGAGATGAAAACTGTGCGCGCAGGAGGGCCGTATGGTGAGATCACTGTCGTCGGGCATAATGGCTGGAGTATCGAAGCAGCATCGGTAGACAGCGGTAAGTTGAGTTATGGCCTTTATGGCCTGATCCTGAAGCCTGAGGATGCTGAGAAAGGTCAAATCGAGGTGTTCTGCATAGACGGTTTTGGAGTATGCGGAACCGGACTAGAGACCGAAGAGATCTCTCTTGCAGGATATACGGCATATATGGGGACTTATGATGACCATGATCACTGGGATTATATCCTGATAAAGGGTGAGAAACCGGAGATAGTAGCGCAGCATACGGAGTGCGATTCGTGGACGGATGAGATGTGGGAAGAAGCCCTTTCGATACTGGATACTGTATGCTTTGATGAAGGAAAGACGGAGGGCGGTATAGGACAGTACATACAGGAATCGGAAGATGATACCATAGCAGTGATAATGAGCGTATCAAATGTCACCCCTGCAGGACTTACAGTACATTTTCGGCAGTATGATAAGCGTGAGAACATAAAACTGGTCTATGGGGATGTATACCATCTTGAGACTCTGAATGGAGATACCTGGGAAGATGTACCGAGGCTCATTGAAGAAAGTGGAACTGATGAGGAGGGAAATATTAAGCTGCCGTCAGAAGGAGAATCGGAGCTGGAGATCAACTGGAAAATTCTGTACGGGATACTGACTCCGGGAACCTACCGTATCACAATGACTATGGCGGATTGGGATCTAGACAACCCAAGTGTCTATATTCCGGCCTATCCCCTGACGGCGCAGTTTATTATCGCCGGTCCGGATGGGAATCCTTAATAAATACAATCCGTGTATGACCGGTAAGTAATAACATGGATCATATGACTAAAAAAAGAATAATTATAATTGGTTTTATACTGACTGCAGCTATCATAGTCTGTTTTGCAGTATTGTTTTTTTACAAGCAAAAACAGCAAAAAATGCAGACAGCTATACAGAATTTCGGTATTATCGAAACGGATGATATTTCCATATCAGATTATGATAAATTCGGTTTGTGGAACGATCAGATTCTTCAACTTTCGACACAAAAAGGTTTTGATCGCTTTGCTGATGAAAACATCATTGGGTCGATAACGATTACAACTGAATCTGATTCACAGGTTGGGGAGATTTCAATTCACTCTGTTTCTTTCGAATACATCAATGGTAACCGGAAAATATATGGCACATTCACTATGCGTAGCAATAGCGATATAAATTTTGTGTCGTTGAAAATATACGGATAGTCGATAAAAGCGGAATATATTCCCAACCAAACGTTCCTACCATTAATGTTGTGGTTGATATGGTTGCCCCCAACGCAGGATTGCCAAGATAATAGGCGGCGAGGTGGATGTAAAAGCATAAACCATCTCATTTTGCGTTACTGTCTTATGAACACTGGCGTAAATGCCGGTTTTTTTATTTCTTAAGAAATTCTTTAAGAATCAGTTTTATACTTCATTACAGTAAAGTTAAAAACCATACATATACAGGAGAGGAAAAATGTCGGAATATGTAGTTGAATCAAAAAAACTGACCAAGCAATACGGAAAGCAGCTGGCGCTGGATGAAGTGTCTTTCGGTATAAAGAAGGGGAGTATCGTGGGACTGATAGGACCAAATGGCGCGGGAAAGTCTACTATCATGAAGATAATGGGCGGGCTGGTATTTCCTACGTCGGGAAGCCTTGAAATGTTTGGTGAGAGCAGCGAAAAGGGGCTCAATCATTCGCGCAGCCGTAGCAGTTTCATGATAGAGACGCCTTATGCAAAAGCTGATATGTCTGCCAGACAGAACCTGGAAAAACAGCGCAGGCAGAAAGGGATACCCGATAAGGGAAGGATCGATGAAGTCCTTAAGATCGTTAAGCTTGAGGATACCGGCAAGAAGGAAGTTAAGAAGTTCTCTCTTGGCATGAAGCAGAGGCTTGGCATAGCCAACGCACTGCTTGGCAAGCCCGAACTGATGGTACTGGATGAGCCCATAAACGGTCTTGATCCCGAAGGCATTGTAGAGATAAGAGAGCTGCTTAAAAACCTTAATAAAGACGAAAAGGTGACGATAGTGATCTCTTCACATATCTTAAGTGAGCTTTCACAGCTTTGCACGGATTATATCTTTATCAATCACGGTAAGATAACCGATACACTGACGGCTGAGGAGCTCTCACAGGAATGCAGCGAATACTATCATATCGATACGGATAATAATGAGCTGGCAAGCTCGATCCTCACAAAGGACTGCGGCATCAATAAGCTGGAAGTGATGGAAGACGGCAGCATGAGGATATACGAGGGCTTTAACGATATGCGAAGGATCTCAAAGGCTTTGTACGATGGCGGAGTGATCCCCATACAGCTGGCGCGTAACGAAGTTAACCTGGAAGACTATTATATGAAGAAGGTGCAGGCGGATGTATAACATTATAAAATCCCTTAATTTCACAAACCGCAGGAATATGGTGATAGTTATAACCATAATATCAATGATAGTCATGCCGCTGCTGATACCGACAGCAGTATTAAGTGTTCCTTTTAAGGATATCACAGGCGGAGCCTATCTTACAAACCTGAGCAGTGAACTGTTTACGGTATGGGTAATTGCGATAATGATAATCAGCTGCATCGTGGCCTCAGCGGATGCAGGGGACAAGACCCTTTACTATGAGATAATGGCAGGACACAGCAGAAGCCGTATTTTTTGGGCCAGGATAATAAGCGCATTGGCATGGGGAGTGCTTTTATGTGCAGCTACCTTCTACCTCCCGCTGGTTTATTACGGTCTGATAAACGGCTGGCCCACGGAAGGGATAAAGATCAGTGATATCATCCTGCGCTGTCTGTTAAGCCTTTTGCCGATGTTTCGTATAGCAGCTTTTTGCATAATGGTATCGGTAGTGCTTCGGAGCGCCGGGAAAGGGATAGGCTTTTCATATCTCCTGATCGAAGTGGAGGTCCTGATAATAGAGATATTACATGAGTTTTATGAAAAGCTGGATAAGGCTTATCTGTCGGGAATGTATAACGTGATGGATCTGCTTACTTTTGATAACAGCCGTAACTATGTTATCAACGGCGTAAAAGTGGATGTCTATGATACTGCAGTGAGCGGTAAACAGGCGCTTATGACTATAGCCGTATCGCTTATTATCGGCGGGATATATCTGACTGCTGCATATCTGGAGTTCACGAAGCGTGACAGGAATTGAAATATCATCATGACGTAAAGAAAAAGAATATTAAAAAGATCATCGGAGGAAAAATGAAAAGATTACTATCATCACTTTCATACCAGTCGCTCCGCGATGGAGCGCTATACAGACTGACAGGCATATTTATTGTCGCTATGGCGGTATTCGGGATCGTGATCGGCATAGCATCGGATGAAACACCCTGCGCGGGGAGACTGATCGCGGATGCGCCTTCGGTACTGTGGTTATTTCAGTATATGATAATAGCGATCATTGTCGGAACTCTGAGCGCAGGGGATTTTAAGGATAAGGATCTTTATTATGAGATCATGTCGGGACATTCCCGTGTGGATATCTTTTTATCAAGGGCTATACCGTCAACGGTTCTATCGGCTTTACTTGCTGCTTTTTTATCGGCCGTGCCGGTGATAAGCAACTGCATCGTCTTTGGCTGGGGTGATGTGATAGAGGTTAAGGGGGCCGTGATCAGGATAGCGCTTTGCTTCTTTCCATTTCTCAGACTGGCTTCGTTCTATACGCTGACAGCATTCTTAAGTAAAAACAGGATGGTGGTGACAGCGCTGGGATACATGGCTATGATCTGCTGTATTTTTTTACAGAATGTTATCACGGGCAGTCAGAGCACCTTTCTGTTAAGCAGCTTTAATCTGCAGAAGCTGATGGACTACGGTACCTGGTCGATCTATAACCTGGATCCGGCAGGCGGGATAGTGATGTACACGGCGTATGACAGCAGTATAAGCAAAAGCATGGCAGCCGGGACAATAATGATATCTGTACTTGTCAGTGCGGTTTATCTGCTGGCAGGATACGGGTTCTTCTGTAAAAACGATCTGGATTAGAAGGGAGCAGCACCATGGATATGTTAATGTTTCTGATATTTGCAATATGCATCTTAGGTTTTTTCCTTCCGTCGATAAGGAAAAAGTATGATTCGTCAATGTGGCGGCTTGTATATGTTGCGCCGCTGATACTGGCTGTGCTGATCAGTATATTTATAGAATTTAACATCGGCTACGCCGGCATGTATCTGGCAGTGATATTGATGCTGCTTGTGCTATTTACGGAAAAAACGGCATTAAAAAAGATCATCACCGCCGCAGCGGCTGTATCGGTCATGGTATCGATCATATGCATCATGGTCCTTAATATGGGAGCGGGCGTGGGTTATACCAAAGATTTCGAAGATGCTTTTGCTGTGATGAAGCAGCACTATGTGCTCACTGAAGAAAAGGCTATAGACTGGGACAGCCTATATGCAAAGTATCATCCGCTTTTTGAAAAAGCAGAGACGGAAAACGATGGTATACTGAATTATAAGAACTGGCTTCAGTTCACCCAGGAATTTTATGACGGGCATGTTGGATATCAGGCTTCGGATCAGTGGCTGGGGGAGATGGCGGATTGTGAGATCTTCGGAAATGACTACGGTCTTTCGCTGCTTAGGCTCACAGGCGGTGAGTATGTTGCGGTAAATGTTGAAGGGAGCGAAAAGTCCCTTAGTATCCTGGATTATGGTGAGGATTATGAATATGCAAAGGATCATCTTTCAGATAATGCACAGGCTGACAGGCTTCAGCTTTTAAATGCCGGTATTCATAACGGGACTGTGATCACTTCCTGGGACGGTAAGAGTATTGAAGAACTACAGAAGGAAGTGGATGTTTATGCTGATGCATTTCCTTCAAAAGATAATGAGGAGTTCTATCTGAGCGTATATGCCGCGGGTAAAGGCGCAGACAGTGTAAAGATCGGCTTTATCGATGATAGCGGTATGGAAAAGAGCGTGACGGCAAAGAAGCTTGGGGCATATTATCCCAGGATGATAAGTACCGTGAAAAAACTTGATAACGGAGTGAATATATCCAATCTTGATATGCAGTCTGTTGACAGTGATACAGCGCTCCTGCGCATCTATCAGATGGCCTATGATACAAAGAGTTATGAAGGCGCGGATTATACGGAAATGACGGAAGAATTAAGGCAGAAAGTCCTTGAATACCGTGATAAAGGTTATAAGAGGCTTATAATCGACTTAAGAAGAAATGGCGGCGGAAGTCCGTTCATGGTAGGCGCTGTGGTGCAGCTCTTTGCACCGGAAGGTGAGCATCTTATCAGCTACAGCGCGGTGATAAATGAAAAGACCGCTACTTATGAACGCGGCGCGGACGGGAAATATGTAAAGGATAAAAAGATGAGTTATATGGGAGAAAACTTATGGGATCAGGGAGATATCATACTTCTGGTGAATTATGAGACTGTCAGTGCCGGTGATATGATGACAAGCCTTATGTCTGAATATCCCAATGTGACGATCATGGGATTTACCGGCAGCAATTCCTCATGCCAGGCGGTGACTTCTTACAGTATAAAGAGCGGAGGCATTACTTTCTCAGCAGTTCCGAATCTTGGCGAAGACGGCGAAATGATCATCGACACAAGAGCGGACCGGGTGCGCGGTGTGCCCATCGATCATGTGATCCCGCTTACCGGGGAAGCGATAACGGCGATCTTTGACAAGGGCGAAGATTACCTGCTGGATTATGCTGCGAATTACTGAGTGAGGACGCGGGGACGGTCCTACTGTCCTCATGAGGACGCGGGGACGGTCCTACTGTCCTCAAGCGGCTGTCCGGATCTGTCCTGCGTCAGAAGAAGGGCCAGAAACTCAGGAAGTATCCGGGAATTACAACGATGATAAAGAAGGCCCAGCTGATAAGAGTAAAGGTCTTAACAAATGCGCCGCCTTTACCGGGATAATCCCGCACGTATAGGCGGTAATTTATTACAGATGCCAGCGATCCGATAAGTGAACACAGTCCTGCGGTATCAAGGCCGTAGATAAGTCCGGCAAAGTTTTCCGTAAAGGGATAGAGGACAATGGAAGCGGGAACATTTGATATTATCTGGCTGAGGCCGATCGACCAGAAGTATTCATTGCCTGCAACAGCCTTCTTTAAAAAGCCGCCTATGGCGGGATTTGCCGATATGGATGATGAAAATACAAAGAAGCATAAAAACGTAAGCAGCAGCACATAGTCCACTGCGGTAAACAGCTTTATATTTACGGCACATACGGTCACTATAACAATGATTATGGCAAACGGCCAAAGAGAAGTACGGCTGACGATGGTGGCCAGTATCATGATAAAAAGCGCCATATAAGCAATACGGCGTATCTTTTTATCCTTTTCCCATTCGCCGCATATCTCCTTATCATTTAAGCTTATACGAACGCCTTTTTCCTTACGGTACATCACAAGTACAAAGATTATCAGCAGTATGCCCGAGCCTATGCACAGCGGAGACATATGCAGAATGAAATTCAATGCGCTTGTCCCGGACTGCTGGTAAAGGAAAAGATTCTGGGGGCTGCCAAAGGGCATTAAAAGCGAACCGCGGATAGCGGCGATGTTTTCCATAGAAATAACAGGCAGTATGCATTCCTCACGCTTAACACCGCGAAACAGCATGATAGTAAGCGGTACAAAGATGATAAGCGATACATCGTTGGTCACGAACATGGAGCTGAAGAACACGCCAAAGATAAGAAAGAGTGAAAGCCCGGCCATGGACTTAAAGTTGGCCGCCAGTTTGATCAGCGGATTGAAAAGCTTCTCCTGCTTAAAACCTTCAAGCACGGTGAGCATCATAAAAAGAGTCCCCAGTGTATGCCAGTCGATCTTTTTGATAAGATCCGGAGTGGGGGGCGTTATGAACAGCGATATGAGAGCTGCAGCCAGCGATACCAGCAACATCGGCTCTTTTTTTATTACGGCTTTTATTTTTTCCACGAGGGGTAATTCTATCACAGGGATAATGATAGTGCAAGAGGTTATTTGAGAGATATTCTGTCGGTAAAAGCAGTGAGGGCCGCCCGACAGGCGGCCCTCAGTCTCAGCTTATGATCAGCCCATAACTACTTCTACATTGTGGGTCTTACCGTCACCAAAGGCAGGTATCACATTGCCTTCGATAGCGTTCCCGTCAACACTTACGCTTTTGATACCCTTGCATACGTGTGAAGGATTGCTTACCTTTATCTCATAGGTTGCATTTCTGAACTGTCTGGTAGCCTTTAAGCCGTCCCAAGCAGCGGGGATCGAAGGATCGATGCGCAGACCGTCAAAGTCGGCAGCGATACCTAAGATGTACTGGGAGATGGCTACCATGTTCCATGCTGCGGTCCCGGTAAGCCAGCTGTTCTTGCCCTGGCCGAAGTTCTTTCCGGTGCGGCCTATATCGGATCCGGCATCCTTACCGCCTATCATCTGACCGTATACATAAGGCTCGGTCTTGTGTATATCGGAAGTCTCCTCAGTGAAAGCAGGAGCTATCTCGGAATAATACTTAAACGCCAGATCGCCCTGTCCTGCATAAGCGGCAGCGCAGATGATCCATGCATTGTTGTGTGTGAAAATACCTGCGTTCTCCTTGTAGCCGCCGGGATAGGTTGATATCTCACCGTACTGGATGTAGTACTTTGAGAAAGCGGGATTGTTGAGCACCAGACCGTACTGGGTATTAAGTCTCTCGTCGATAGCCTTAAGAGCCTTCTTATCAGCGCCCTGATCCTTACCTACATCGGACATGATAGCGAAGCCCTGAGGCTCGATGAAGATCTGGCCTTCCTCACATTCCTTAGATCCCATCTTCTCGCCGTTTGCGTCATAAGCGCGGAGCCACCAGTCACCGTCCCATGCGGATTCCATCATATTCTTCTTCATCTTGTCGATCTCGGCCTGAGCTGCAGCAGCTTCGTCATCCTTGCCAAGATGCTTGAGGATAGCCACATAGTTGGGACCTGTATAGGTGAAGAGAGCAGCAACCATAACTGATTCTGCGGTCTTTGAATAGCCGCCTTCTGCAGCGAACTTGGGATTGGTATAGGTCTGGAAGGACTCACCGGGGGTATCGGAGAAGCATGATAAGTTGATGCAGTCGTTCCAGTCGGCACGCATTGCCAGAGGCAGACCGTGAGGTCCTAAGTTATTTACGATATGATAGAAGGAAACCTTAAGGTGCTCGAGCATGGTCTGTGCAACGGACATATCATTGTCGTAAGGAACCATCTCATCAAGGATCGACCAGTCGCCGGTCTCTTTGATATATGCGGAAACGGAAAGGATGAGCCATAAGGGATCATCGGAGAAATCGCCGCCGATATCCGCGTTGCCCTTCTTGGTAAGGGGCTGATACTGATGATAGCAGCCACCGTCCGGGAACTGGGTGGAAGCGATATCTATGATACGCTCCTTTGCGCGGTCGGGAATCTGGTGTACGAAACCAAGTATATCCTGGTTGGAATCCCTGAAGCCCATTCCGCGGCCGATACCGGACTCAAAATAGGAAGCGGAACGCGAAAGGTTAAAGGTAACCATACATTGATACTGGTTCCAGATGTTGACCATGCGGTTAACCTTATCGTCGGGAGTATCAACGCTTAAGATGCCCAGCAGCTTATCCCAGTAAGCACGCAGCTCTTTCATGCCGTCTGCAAACTTTTCGGGAGTATCATACTTGGCGATCATAGCCTTTGCCTTAACTTTATTGATGGTCTTGCCGTCAGCCTCAAACTTCTGATCGGCAGGCATCTCAACATAACCCAGTACGAATACGAGGGTCTTGCTCTCACCGGGCTTTAATGTGATCTTCTTATAATGGGAAGCAATGGGAGCCCAGCCGTCTGCAAAGGAATCATTAGCCTTGTTTGCAACTACAGCCTGAGGATCGCCAAAGCCGTTATAAAGACCGATGAAGGAATCACGGTCGGTATCATATCCGTCGATGGTATCATTTACGGAATAGAATGCGTAATGATCGCGGCGGTCTCTGTATTCGGTCTTGTGATAGATAACGGAACCGTCCACCTCTACACGGCCGGTGGAGAAGTTACGCTGGAAGTTGTTTGAATCGTCCTGTGCATCCCACAGACACCACTCTGCAAAAGAGAAGAGGGAGAAGGTCTTTTCGGAAGAGCCTTCGTTGGTGAGCACCACCTGCTGAACCTCACCATCGTAATCCTGGGGAACGAAGAAAGTAACCTCGGCCTTTAAGTCATTCTTCTTGCCTTTGATGATGGTATAGCCCATGCCGTGACGGCACTCGTATTCATCAAGTTCAGTCTTTACGGGAGACCAGCCGGGATTCCAGATGGTACCGTTTTCGTTAATGTAGAAATAACGTCCGCCCATATCGATGGGGACATTGTTGTAACGATAACGAGTTATCCTGCGCAGACGCGCGTCTTTATAGAATGAGTAACCGCCCGCTGTATTTGAAATAAGCGAAAAGAACCCCTGGGTTCCCAGATAGTTGATCCATGGATATGGAGTCCTGGGAGTTGTAATGACGTATTCCCTGTTGGCGTCATCGAAGTGACCGAATTTCATACCTTACTCTCCTTTGTAATAATTAATATTATATTGGGGCATCTGCCCGTTCATATGATTATACAAAAAGAAGATGCAAAAGGGAAGAGGAATTTTAGCAGGGGACCGTGTTTTTGCTTTGTGCATCGGCTTTTGCTTGTAAAGAGGATGCTTATGTTGTAAAATCGACATGATAATATCGGTTTTTCGCGGGATCTTGTATAAATGATATGTGCCGGTGCGCAAAGTGTATATCGGCAGGAAGTAAAAGGAGACCTTGATCATGGATAATTCGGAGCTTTTTAAAAAATCACAGAAGAGTATAGAACAGTCCCTTAACCAGCGTATCGAATATGATCATATGAATGAGCTCATGGCAGCCGGGGTAAGGACTGCCGTGGATATGCAGCAGGTTAAGGATGGGTATGATAAGCAGCATTACAGTGTCCGTCAGACAGAAAAAGACGCTATGGCCATTGATACCATGCTTCATAATATTGAAACAGGTGAGTTTGTGGTGAGCGAGAAGGAAAAGGCGAAGCTTGAGGCGCTGCAGGGCCGTAATCTTTCGCATCTGATGCTGAATGATCAGAAATTTACAGGCGACAGCAAGGAAATGAAAGAAGTGAAGACTGCGCTGGCAAACCTTGAGGCAGCAATGACCCGTAAAAAAAAGAAATTCACCGAAAACGAGGCGGAATACCTTCTGGGTCTTTATAATACTGCCATGGAGCAATGCCAGAATTACATAGATAAAAAGCACCCTAAGCGTGAGACCGGCAAGCGCAGAAAGGCAATGGTGCAGGCGACGCTTAATCGCCTTATGAAGGAGTCGGACGCCGTTGAGCTGGGGCGCAGGATAATAGCGGAAGGCGGGAGCGAGGCAAAGGATATAAGCAGCGGAGTAGAGCTTTTAAGCCTTGTGGCAGTGCAGAGCTTTACGGAAAAGATGGCTCATAAAAAGAGCGTAAAAGAGAAAGATGAGCTTTATGCCGAACAAAAGCTTAGGGAACAGCAGTATATTGCGGATAAAGACGTATACAAAGAGTTGATCGATAATAAATCCGAGGGCCTCGGCTTCTGGCAGAAGCTCCAGCTTGGAAACGACCCGGAAGTGAAGAAATTAAAGGAAGATCTTAAGCTTGACGAACAGGAAAGAAAGCTTAAGGATTTAAGAGAAAAGATAGAAGAGCTTAAGAAAAAAGAGGAAGAGGAAAAAAAGAAAAGATCTGAAAAGAAGGCAGGCAAGAGTAAGGCGGCGGCGGAGAATTTAGCGCAGGCGGAAGAAAAAAAGGAAGCTCTTCCGGCCAATCTTCTGGTGATCGTAAACCTTCTTTCACAAGGTACGGAACCCACATCATTGATAAAGAACAAAAAGAAGATAAAGGATTCCGAAAAAGGCGTGCTAAAGGACATGCTGAAGATATTTGATGCCTTAAAGAGCTTTAAGCCCGATACGGAATGTGCAAAGACTATCCGTGTTGGTGGGGAATTTGTGCGCCTGTGCCAGGATGAGGCGGGAAATCTGAGTCTTAAGCATAAAGATACCCTGGTGGCATTTTCAAGCAATGCTTCTGCCTGCATGAACCTGATATCTTCCGATGTGATCGATAACATGAAGCTGTATGGTGATGACGCTGTTAATGATATCATTGAGGAAACGAAGACGGATCTTTCTCAGATGAGCAGAGGGGATCTTTTAAGGACAAGGGAATATACTGCCAGAATACTGCATGAGCTTACTGGCATTCCAATGACTCTGTTTAATAATGTGACCTGTGAAGGACTTAAGGACATGGCGCTCAGGGTGCTGGCTGTCAAGGACTCAAAAGATAAGCTTAAGCAGTTAAGCGTAAAAATGAAAAGGAGCGTAACATCCATCAATGAGAACGCGAAGATCCAGCATGTTAATACTGCGCTTAATCAGGAATTGCAGAAGGTTGGATATAAACAGTCTGAGGGAGTGATACTTCAGACGGAAAAGAAAAATGACGATAACGGCTGGGATGAAAGAGAACAAAAGGTACGTAACCTGGCTGCGGATATTGTTTTTTCCAGGGATACGTGGAATGCGGACGGGCTTGTCGAGGACCCTGCGGAACGTATCAGACGAGTCTTGAATGAGCATGCCGAAACGATCGGACTGATAATCAGCGATCAGTTTCGGGATAAAGAGAAAGAGCCAGCGGGACTTATAGAGAATATGATAGAGAAAATGCCTCTTTTTTCCATGGGTGAGGAGGAGCTTACGGAGCTTAAGAAGGGCATCGCCACCGCACTGGAAGAAGTGCGTGATATGGTAAAGGATAAACTGGATAAGGCATTGGGTAAAGGTGAGGGAATTATGAAAGCCATAGGTGAGGCGGCGCTTCACAGCCCTGCTCTTTTGGCTGATCACATAAAAAAGGCTCTTGAGGACCTTGATAAGGAAGATATTAATAAGCTTAAGCAGGTGGATAAGGATATCGACGATGCGGTGAGCGAGAATATGAACAGCATTCAGGCTTCTTTTGATGAGTGTGTAAATGAGATATTTGAAAATAATAAGAATGACGAAAAGAAAAAAAAGGATGCCAAGGTAGAAGAGGGACTGGAAAAGGGAAACAGAGAGCTTGTAGAGAGTCTTGAGAAAAAGGAAAAAGAAAAGGGACTGAATGAATGGGAGAAGAGCCGTCTTAAGAGACTTAAGAAAGGTATTACGGATCGTGATGCCGATAAGGAAGATGGCAGGCTCGCGGCAGAAAGCACTGTTAAGCTTAACTCTTATCAGGAGCAATTAGCCAATGTTCATAAAGAAATGGATGAATTCAAGCTGCAGATCACCGTATTCACAAATGATATGGCTAAAGCTGCGCAAAACGAAAAGAAAGCTTATGAGGAACAGATTAAGGTCCTTACCGGTGCAGTAAAAAAGCTTGAAGATGATGAGAAACGTATTTCCGAAGATTTTAAGCGTGAAAACAAGATCGTAAATGAATGCAATAAAAGGATCCGCATGCGGGAAGTACGGCGGCGCATGGATAAGCGGCGTGAGGAAGTGGATCTTTTAAAGGAAGAGATCCTTAAAATGGAGTGCGAGAACCGGGAACTGGAAAAGGATAAAGATCTTCCCGAAAACCAAAATGATGCGCTCAGAGAGGCTATCGATGAAAAAATCGAAAAGAATGAGTTAAATCTGAAAGAGTACAAAAAAAGCCTTAAGAACAGCGAAAAAGAAATAATAAAAAAGACCGCTGCAGAGCTTGAGAAGATACTTGAGGACAGCGCCAAAGGCGGGGAGAAAGGACAGTCGCTCTTTATGAAAAATGTCCTTAAGAATTATTTTAAGAGTATGCCGGTGCTGGATCAGCGGTCCATGCTCTCAAGTGCCTTAAGAAACAGCAGACCCATTCCGAAGCTTGACGCCAGGGAGCGGGAGGAGCTTACATCCGACCAGAAGTTGAGCTTTATGAGCGATTATATCGGAGGTATGTTCAAGGGAGCCGGACCTCTCTTTCAGAAGATGCTTCAGGGGCTTCCCAAATCCAGCCTGCCCAAAGGCTTAAGGAAGGCTGTTGAGGATACTCAGGATTCCCTGGCACCTATCCCGGATGAAGTGGTGCTTGCGCATCTGGAGGGAATAAAGGAGCGCAGTAATAAAAAAATAAGCAGGATAGAAGTAAAGAAATCCCTTGGAGCGGCATCCGTAGGGCAGGCATTTTTGTGCAGGATTTACGGACCTAAAATGAAAGACGGCAAGGATGTTGTTATAAAACTCCTGCGCCCGGATGTGCGTAACCGTATGATGCGTGAAAAAAAGGTGATGCTTGATGCCGCACGTTTGACAGATGAAGATGGCAAGACAAAAAGCGAGATAGAAGAGATGCGCAGAAAAGGCCGGGTGGGCGGTATGGAAGCCACTTATCTTGGAAATCTGCAGCGCATAGAAGAAGAACTTGATCTTACCATTGAAGCAAAGAACTGCACGGAAGGACAGATATATGATGAGGCGCTAAAAGGAAAAGAGAATCTGTGCGATTCCATGAAAATGTCTGATATAGTGGCTCCTACCAGCGATACCTGCATGATGGAGATCGCAGGAAGCAAGACCGTAAAACGCTACATGAGCGATATGGAAGAAAAGTCACAGGAGATCCTTTGGAAATTCTGTGTGAAAGAAAAAGAAAAGGATAAAGACGGAAAAGAGACCGGCAGGGAGGTATTAAAGAAAAATGAGGACGGCTCGTATCAGCTCAGAAAGGACTTGACCCCTGCGGAAGCAAATGAACTGGAAAGTGCCAAAAAAGAAATGGGAGAGATGCTTAAGGATGCGGAGTTACGTACCAAAGCACTGGCACAGCTTGTCGAAAAATGGGTTACGCAGGGCGTGTTTGAAAAGGGATATTATCATGGCGATCTGCATGCGGGAAACATAATGATAAGCGAAAAGGGAGTTACGGTCATCGATTTCGGTAATGCGACCACGCTTGACTCCGAGCAGCAGAAGCATATCACAAAGATGATGGTAGCCGCCACTATGGGTGATGTGGAAAAATTCCGACACGGCTTTCATCTGCTTTTGGAAAACACTCCCGAAGAGGTATATCAGGAGAAGAGAGAAGAACTTACTCTTCTTTTCAAGGAAGTTATGAGTATGGGGGACGAAGACTGTCCGGCAGAGCGCATAGCTGTTGCGTTGGTAAGAGCCCAGGAGCTTGGCATAGAGCTTCCTCCCACCATAGCCAATTTCTCATCATGTCAGATGCGTTTGCAGAACACTCTGACAGATATGAATAATGCCTTAAAAGCTATGAGAAATAATGTAAAGCACCTTAACGAAGGCGTTTCCTTTGTGGGCAGGTATACGGTGCAGGATCCTGTTGCAAAGCTTATGAGTGATAATAAGGATTCTTCCGCGCAGGATAAAAAGGAAAGAATATGGAGGCGGCTTCATGAAAGAGCGTTCGTTGATAAGGAAGGTTTCAGGGAACAACTTAAAGATAAGCCTTTCCGCGAAGATTTTATGAAACAATACGGTTTCAAAGTTGTAAGCGATGATAAGCAGAGGAATGAAGAATTCAAACATATAGATGAATTATTGAAAGGGAAAAAAGCTGTAACCGAGGAAGAAATGGAGTACTACGATGTCCAGGATATCGATGGCGTATTTAAGGTGCTGGGAGGGATAAAGGAAAACAGCAAGGATGATCCGGTGGTTTCGGGCTATTTAAATGAATTGTTCAGTGCGCTTGACATACTTATATTTGAAAAAAAGAATTACGGCAAGGACTTTGAGGAGACGATCAGGCAGAAGAAACCGTATTTTAAAAACGGGCTGCCGTCATCCTTTGATGAGCTTGTCAGCAGAATTAAGGAAACCAATAACGAATATAAGGATATCGAACTGATAAGCGCAGTGAGGGATATGGATATTAAGCTTAAGACATATCATGATGCCCTGGATAAGGGAAATGCTTCTGATGATCAGCTTAAGCAGATGGAGGATGAGCTTTATGATATGTATAAGCAGGAGCATGAAGAGGAAAAGAAAAAAGAAATAGCTTCCTGTATAATACAAAGTGTAGATGAGAAGTAAGTCTGACTTAACAAAATGAGATACCTCAGTTAAACTGTCATTACTGACCCGGCAAGGCAGTAAATAACAGAAAAAGAGAGGTATCTACACAATGAAGTCT
>JAFRXH010000034.1 GCA_017437785.1 Lachnospiraceae bacterium | reverse complement strand
GATGATGCTAATACTGCTTTTGAAAAGGCTCAGGGACAGTACGGCCGTGTTGATGATGCTGTTAAGATCATCGACTCGAGAAAAGAATAATCAAGGAGGATCATTATAATGGCTTTATTTGAATCATATGAAAGAAGAGAAAAGCAGATCCTTGAAGCGCTTAACAAATACGGGATCAGCTCAATCGATGAAGCAGAGCAGATCACCAAAGATGCAGGTCTTGATATCTACCATCTGATCGAAAGCATCCAGCCTATCTGCTTTGAAAATGCAAAGTGGGCTTACACCGTAGGTGCTGCCATCGCTATCAAGAAGGGCTGCCGCAAGGCTGCTGACGCTGCTGCCGCTATCGGCGAGGGTCTTCAGGCTTTCTGTATCCCCGGATCTGTTGCTGATACCCGTAAGGTAGGTCTTGGCCATGGTAACCTTGGCAAGATGCTCCTTGAGGAAGAGACCGAGTGCTTCGCATTCCTGGCAGGACATGAGTCCTTCGCAGCTGCAGAAGGCGCTATCGGTATCGCTGAGAAGGCTAACAAGGTTCGTAAAAAGCCCCTTCGCGTTATCCTTAACGGTCTGGGCAAAGATGCCGCACAGATCATCTCCCGTATCAACGGCTTTACCTTCATCGAGACCGAATACGATCCTTACACCAACACTGTAAAGGAAGTATCCAGAAAGTGCTACTCAAAGGATCCCGAGTCACCCCGTGCAAAAGTTAACTGCTACGGTGCAAACGATGTTTGCGAAGGTGTTGCTATCATGTGGAAAGAGAACGTTGACGTTTCCATCACCGGTAACTCAACCAACCCTACCCGTTTCCAGCATCCCGTTGCAGGTACCTATAAGAAAGAGCGCCTTGAAGCAGGCAAGAAGTACTTCTCTGTTGCATCAGGCGGCGGTACCGGACGTACACTGCATCCCGATAACATGGCTGCTGGTCCCGCTTCTTACGGTATGACCGATACCATGGGACGTATGCATTCAGATGCACAGTTCGCAGGTTCTTCATCAGTTCCCGCTCACGTTGAGATGATGGGTCTGATCGGTGCCGGCAACAACCCTATGGTAGGTATGACTGTTTCTACAGCCGTTTCTATCGAAGAGGCTGCTAAGGCAGGCAAGTTCTAAATCAGGCATTATTTAAGGCGGGTCGCATGACCCGCCTTTTTTATGCGCAGGGGAGATGAATCCGGCCCTGTCCGGTCTTTAATATCCCTCTCATCTCGATCCTGATCTTAATCCTTTTTCCTTTAATCTGTCCTTGTCCTCATAGAGCTTCGTATCGGCACGCTTCATACACCTGGCGAATGCATCCTGTTCCCTGAGCAGCCTGTCGGCTCCGACTCCCATAGAGAGGATGTAAGGTTTATTATCCTTTAAACATCTTTCTTTTACGCCCTCCCGTATATCGGATATCAGTCCGTCTATCTCATCATCATTTACGGGATGTGCTATCATGACAAATTCATCCCCGCCGTAACGCCCCAGAAAAATAGGGAAACTGTATTTTTTTACCACATTGGTCAGAGTGTTTGCAGCAATGACCAGGGCGTTGTCACCTTCCGCATGGCCGAACACATCGTTGATCTTTTTAAAATCATTGATATCCATCATAATGATGTAAGTACTCCTGTCAGCTATCCACAGATTGCTCTCCTGCGAAGCATAACGTATCAACTGGCCTCTGTTATTGAGCCTGGTAAGCGGATCTGTCGATATCTGTGATTCGATAGACTGGATATAGAATAAAAGCATCAATATGGTGCTTGCGAAACAGAATATCGGAAGCTGCGGCATGATAAGCATCTGGAGCAGGCCTCCCGCAACTACCATTATCGGGAAGAAACCTATATACAGATGTCTTTTCTTCTCTATGGGATTCTCCTCTTTTATGGCCTGCTTTACCGCATATACTATTATGGCTATCAGATAGATATAAGGAACGGTTACCATGAAAACATCGAATAAGGGTCTGGTCTTCAGATCATCACCGATAAGAAGATGCGGAGCAACAAGATAGGTAACGACAAGGACTAATGCCGACAGAACAAAGGGAAGTATCAGAGAGATCCTGACCCTCTTATCATTTCTGTTTGCTATCTGCTCTGCTGACATAACAAAACGCAGCCAGTTATATGTGATAGCCGTCATTATCAGGAAATTGGAAAAATCGGTGATCAGCACAGTGAATCTGTTGACGGGAAATACCCCCGAATCCACTCCGGACCACAGCGCGTCGGAAATACAATAGAGCATAAAGAATGTGAGCGCATTATCATATTTGAGCATCTTTTCCTGACGGTCAATGCTCATCTTATCATGCATCAGCATGATAAAAAAGACTATGGCTCCAACCAGGTTTATTGACGAATAGTATATAAAATACTCGGACAAGCTTTATACCTTCCTTTTCGTTCGTAAAGAGATTATACCATCTTGCGAAGGAATAATAAAGCCCTATCCGTATCTAGCACAGTTTCATCAGCTTGCAGTTTTCTATGCCCGCGCTCCAGAAGTCTTTAAGCGGAAGTTTCTTTATCCGGCTGATAATGGCGCTGTTCATTGCACCGTGTCCCACTATAAGCACATCGCGGCCCTGTTTGAGTTCCGGCATTACTTTTTCTTCAAGGAAGCTTCCGGTACGCTCAAAGAGCTCATCCATACTCTCCGCCCCCGCTGCGATAGGCGCGCTGTATCTTTCCGGGTTCATAAAGAATGCGCTCACCGGGGAATCGATACCGTCAAAGTAACCTGCTATACCTTCATATTCCCCAAATCCCATCTCTACCAGACGATCGTCATATACCAGGGGGATATCCCTTCCCTCTAACAGTATCTGTGCCGTTTCCGCGGCCCGCTTAAGCGGAGAACAGAAGCATATATCAAAATGCACATCCTTTATCTCCAAAGCGGCCTTCTTAGCCATTTTCCTGCCATCCTCATTAAGCGGGATATCGGTCCTGCCCTGCAGTTTATGCAGATCATTCCAGTCGGTACGCCCGTGGCGTATTATATATAACATAGCCTGCTTCTTTCCGGGCGCTTTATCTTACGCCCTTTTTCATTCAAACCTTATGTTCAGCAATCAACTATTATAGTATCATATTCGCCGCTGTCAAACAGATCCAGTATCTTAAACATCGCAAAGAGATCGGAGATTTGAACAATACCTTCTCTTATGGTATAGTATTCGTCGTGGCAGATACTTTTGCCCTCAGGAGGTATTATGGTCTCGGTACTGTTGATATGGGTGTATATTTTTATCACCACTTTCTTTTGCGGCAGCGCTTTTCTTTGCCTCATTTCAGGGAATAAAACAAAAAAGCGGCTCAAAGCCGAAGACTCCTGCTTTGCCGGCATCATGTTATCTACCGTGTATGCCCAGATCTTCAGCCTTTTTTGCAGGGTTGCCTTAGCCGCAAATATCATACTCTTGTCGCTTACAGCCATATCAGTCATTTATCTTATCAGGAAAAAAGCCCTGTCTGCGGAAAGCTTTGGCCTGTCGCAGGATAAAAAAAAGAACCTGTTCTTTGTCTTAACGGTCCTGCTGCTGTCTGTTATCATGTCCTATGGCTGTTCCCGCGGGTATTTCCATTATGATTCCGCCCTTTATCACGGACAGTCCATACGCTGGATAGAGGAATACGGTACTGTAAAAGGCCTGGCGCTCTTACATATGCGGCTTGGTTACAACAGTTCCAGCTTTGCCTTAAGCGCGCTCTACAGCTTCTCGTTTATGGGCGGTCCCTCTTTCCATGCCGTGCAGGGCTTTCTGGCTCTTCTTCTTTTGTTTAAATGTCTGCGAGTATTCCGTGTCTTTAAAGACAAAAAGATACGGATCTCCGATATAGTACGCATCGGCGGCTTCTACTATCTCTTTAATATATACGATGAGCTGGTGGCGCCGGCTTCCGATTATTTTGCCATGATAAGCTTTATATACTGTATCATCTTATCCGTTGATATATATGAACGATGCACGGATGAGCCTGATGCTGATGCAGATGAAGCCTATGTCTTTCCCGCGCTCCTTTGTGTCTTCATACCTACCGTCAAGCTTTCAACCGCACCTGCCGTGCTGATAGTCTTTATCCCGCTGCTGGCACTGATAAGATCAAAACGTTTTGGCAGGATATTTTTCTTCGGTATACTGAGCCTTATCATCGCCCTGCCTTTGTTCATACGCAATATCATCATCTCCGGCAGGCTCTTTTACCCTTCTACCGCACTTGATATATTTGATCCGGTCTGGAAGATCCCTGAGTCCGTAGCTTTAACGGACAGTGCCTATATAGTAGGCTTTGGCCGGGGTTATACCATAGCAGAGGCCGCGGATTATCCTTTTACACAATGGTTTCCCAACTGGTTTAGCTCCCTTGGACGGACGGATCTGATCATATTTATGATATGCCTTGTTTCCGTACTCATATTTCCCTTAAGCATCATATTGCGCAAAGGCGTAAAGAGCCTGCATGTCATAGAGCTTACGGCAACAGTCTCATTTCTTTTCTGGCTGCTTTCCTCACCACTCGTACGCTACGGTATGGGCTTCTTACTGATACTGCCGCCGCTTATGTTTGGCGATCTGGCAGATATCATCATCCAAAAGACCAAAGAAAAAAAATCTGCGCAAAAGTTCATCAGACTCAGTTTCTGTGTACTGCTCCTTGGCTTTTTAGGATTTAAATGCTTATCTACGCTTAAATACATATATCAGACACTTCCGGCACCTTACTACCTGCTGCAGCGCGACTATGAAGAATATGACTGCCGCAGTGTAAATGTGGACGGCTGTGATATATATGTACCGCTGGACGGTGACCAGACCGGCTACCGTCTCTTCCCTGCCACCCCCTCCGTGATGGACGGACTGCACCTTGCCGGCGATGATCTTAAAGACGGTTTTATCCTTCGCTGAATTTGTGGTATAATAATCCCCATGCTTAAAGGAATCATAAACACGATAACTATACTTTTTCTTGCACCGTATTTATGCTCGGAGCTATTTATCACCCGGGACGATGGCGGTGCAGCCGGACGTTCTGCTTTAGAGCGCTATATACTGGGGCTTATCCTTGTATGGGCTCTTTTTGAAGTGGTATCCGTTCCCTTTATAATCTGCAGTGCGCCTTTTGGCACGATGTGCATAGTATACGGTATTGCACTTCTGATCCCCATATTTGCCGGCGCCGTAAAAATGGCGATCCGCCGCAGGCATTCCACTGCTTCAAAAACCGATCTTAAAGCTCTTATCCCCTGGATCAGCGTGATAGTTCTGCTTATCATCCAGTGCGTATTCTTTGTCATGTACCAGCACTATGACGGCGATGATTCTTATTATGTGGCACAATCCACGATCACACTTAAGTTTGACACAATGTTCAGAAGGGATGTCAATAACGGCTTCTATATCGAGGTCGAAGGCCGTCATGCCTTAGGAGCCCTGCCCATATGGATAGCCTGGCTCTCAAAAGTAAGCTCCCTGCATCCTGCTGTGATAGACCACAGTATCATGGCGCCTTTTCTGCTTACAATGATGTACGGCATCTACGCAATGCTTGCAGAGCGCCTGATAAAGAACGAAAAATGGCGTCCCGTTTTCGTGATACTTATGGGGCTTTGGTATATACATTCAAACATATCGCTTTTTACAGCCGAGACTTTTGCTTATACGCGTACCTGGCAGGGCAAGGCGGTATTTGCCAATATCGTTGTACCGCTGGCCTTCTGCCTGATATATGACATATATACCCGCAAAAAGAACACACTGCCTCTGCTGCTTATGCTAAGCCTCTGCGCGGTATTCTGCACCAGCACTGCAGTATACATGCTATGCATACTCTACGGCTGCGCCGGCCTGGTACTGGCCGCTGCCGGCTTCATAAAGACAAAGAAACTAAAAGGCGCCATGCTGACACTGCTGCCTTTCATCATAGCCTGCCTGCCCCTGCTGATAGGCGGGGTGATATACATTATCATAAGACGGTAACAGAAAATGGATACGATAAAAGCGACTTTACTGATCTTAAAAGAATATAATTCGCTGAGCCTCTACTTCCTGCTCTTTATCGCTGCCCTGGTATACCTGGGTATTGCGGAGAAGGAAAAGGTTAAGCGCATGCTGTTTGTGGCTCTGCCTGTGGCTTTGGCTGCGGTATTCCTCTTTCCTGTGAGCGCATGGCTGTCCATGCACCTGATACTGGATCAGGAGATCTACTACCGCCAGCTTTGGCTGATCCCCTACGGAGCCGTGGTATGTTATGCGCTGATACATGCGCTGCAGAAAGCCTCTAAGATATGGATACGGATCGTCATCGCAGCCGCTTTTGTGCTATTACTGTTTATCGGGAACGGAAAATTATATATGAACAAACAATATACGCCTGCCGAGAATCCTTACCACCTGCCGCAGGACGTATGTGATGCCTGCGACCTGATATTATCCGCTAAGGGCGTAGTAGAGATGCAGTACACTCCCAAATGCGCCTTTCCTGCCACTATGGTCGAGTTTAACCGGCAATACACCGCCTCCATCCTCACCGTCTACGGAAGAGAGGCTATAATCGAACGCTGGAATTACGATACACCCTTCCTGGATATGATATCGTCAAACGAAGCCATAGATACCGCCGCTCTCTGCGCCATGGCCTCAGAAGAAGGCTTAGAGTGCTTCGTTATCGAAAAAGACAAGACTCTCACCGCCGATCCGGCCGCCTTCGGCTATCCTCTCCTCGGCT
The DNA here is from genome assembly GCA_017437785.1 of Lachnospiraceae bacterium. Classification (GTDB taxonomy): domain Bacteria; phylum Bacillota; class Clostridia; order Lachnospirales; family Lachnospiraceae; genus NK4A136. Next base: position 45,505 of record JAFRXH010000034.1, on the reverse strand, counting down.
CAAGCGGAAAATATGATATCTATATGATCTACTGGCTGCAGTAGATGGTGATGGGTACAGGGGACGGTTCTCTGTACCCATCCCTGTACCCATCCTCTGCCGTTACTTTATCCCCTTCGCCTTGGATACGCTTATCCCGTTGCTTCCCAGAGCTATGCTGTGGTCTAAGCCTACGAACTTTCCGTTCTCCTGCCACAGCACTTCTTTTACGAACTTATACTTCTCATCATCCCAGGTGGTAAAATCATCCAGAAGCAATCCGCCGGTATCGCCGGAATTGGCATTCAGGCACCAGAAGGTATGGTTTAAATGATATTTGCTTATCAGCTGGCGCATATAGGTCATCCAGGTTAAGTTGGGCTCTCTCATAAAGCCGCCCCACTCGCCGATAAGAAGCGGCGCCGTGTTGTCCTCGTAGATATAGAACCAGTTATCATGCCAGCAGTCTTTCATAAGGCTGTCGTAGGTATAGCCGCCCTCAAACCATGGCTGTTCATATACGGTAGGGCCGTAATCATGAGGCGAATAGACCAGCTTGTTCTGATACTTGCCCAGATTAACGGGGAAGTCCTTCACACCACGCAGATTACCGCCCCACCAGTTAAAGTTATAATCCGCATTATTGGTGGAATGAAAATCCTTATTGGACTTGATATCCTTGGGGTAGATCTCGATCCCTTCCACCAGCACCAGCACGTTGGGATTCTTTTCAAGTACGGTAAGTGCAGCACGTTCTGCCATATATTTCCAGTTATTTGCATCCTTTGAGTCATTCCATACCGCAGCCTTTTTGCCCTCGGCAGGCTTTCCGTGAGGCTCATTCTTAAGGTCATAGGCTATTATGGTGTCGTTATTCTTATACCGTTCGGCTGCCCATGACAGCGCCGCCAGATAAGCATCAGCCGATACTTTATCGGTATACCACAGATTCACGTTATGGCCGGATGCATCGGTCTCGGCGCTGTGTATATCTATCATCACCTTAAGGCCGTTTTCCTCCGCAAGTGCCAGGAAATATTCAAAGATCTCCAGGCTGTTCATGGAATTGAGCTCGGGATTGTAGGCATTATTGTAATTGGCGCGGGGATACGTGCCTGCAGCCCATTCGTTTAAAAGCTGTGCGGACATGGGCACTCTTATAAGATTAAACCCGTGGTCGGCTATCGCCTTTACGGTAGGCGCCAGCTGCGAATTCCACAATCCGTCAAAGGTATTGGTCCCGGTATTGTAACCAAACCAGTTAACGCCGGTCAGCCATACTTCCTTGCCGGTCGAATCCAGTATGCGGCGTCCGTCTGTGTGCAGCCAGTCATCGCCCTGTTTGGCATCCTTCGGACGTACCAGCAGATCCTGCACAGAGGCACCGCCCTGCTGTCCGTTATTGTTGCTGTTATTGTTACCGTTATTATTACCGTTATTATTGTTCTGGTTATTCTGCGCGTTCTGGTCCACCTTGCCTGCCACCACAGTCATGTCTTTGCCGTTTAGAGTGGCCTTCGTGATCTTAAGTGAAGGTGCATTCACTCCCAGATTGCAGCCGCAGTATACACTGCTGCCGTTCGCTATGCTCCCGTTATAGTCCGCATTGGTTATCGTAAGCGTATGCCCGCTGCACTTAAAGCTTCCGTTCCAGCCTTCTGCTTTAGCCAGGCCGTCTATATCTATCTTAAGCGTCCAGCCATCCACGTTCCCGCCGTCGTTATTGCTTATCTCCCATTCCACGCCAAACATGGATGTAGCGCCGTCCTGCCAGCTGTTGCCGGCGCCGTATGTTAAGGTATAGCCCTTCTTGTTACCGGGCTTATCGGGTTTATCCGGCTTTTCGGGCTTATCGCTACCTTCTCCGGGCTTTTGCGGCGCATTATCATCCTTTCCGGGCTTTGCAGCCGCGGGCGTAGGAGTAGCCTTAGCCGTGATCGTACCGCTCACTGCCATACCGCCTGCCGGTACTATCTCTCCTTCTACATCGCCTATATAGCTATTGTCCTCTTCCGCCTCAGTATCCTCTTCATTTCCGCTTCCGGTATCATTTGCGGCAGTCAAAGTCTCCTCATCCTCATCATCAGCCACAGCTGTAGTGGTAACGGCCGTGCTCTCCGCAGCTTTGGCCCCCTCATCGTTATCCTTCTTACTGCCGCCTCCTGTTATGAGCAGCGTTACAGCCACAGTAAGCACTATAAGCGCCAGCACACCGGTCCCACCCAGTATGATCATCAGTTTCTTGTTCATAATCTCCTCCTTATTTACCCGCTTTGCTATCCGGGCGCTGTTTCTTTTTTGCGGCTGCATATACCAGTAAAACTGCAGCAGCCAATATATAGACCGCCATACCTATCATCATAGGCGAAAACACACCTTCACCCGGCAGCAGCATCGCCTCTGCTATCATAGGTGAGAATGTCAGCAGTATATATGATATCACCACCGAAAAGATAAGTGCGGTCGATTCATCAACCGCGTTTTTTACTACATTAAGCTCCATAAACTGATCCGTGCACAGCGGCGTTCCAAACCCATCCAGAAATCCCAGTACCATACTGCTTATCACTATCATCACCACCACAGCAGGCAGCTTTAAGACGAATATCCCCGCAGCCGTCAGCAAAAAGCTGAGCGCTATGCCGGGTAAAAGCCCCAGCTTCTTTTTAGCCGCAGAGACCAGCGCCGGTCCTATATAGATACCGGCTATACCGTTAGCAATATAGCAGTAACTCAGCATCAATGAGCTTATATGATGACTCTGGCATATAGCCGGTACCAGGGTCACGCACAGCATGACACCTATGTTTAAAGGTATGGCTATAAATACAACAAACATCAGCATCTCTGCCGAAAAGATCATCTTTTTGAGCGCAGCCGGGTTTAGCGGCTTCTCCTGTGTATCCATGTTACCGCGCTTTGACAGTGCACTCCAGGGCATCAGCACATATGTCACCACCAGGTACAGTACAAACAGCAGCGCCGAAGCAAAGAAGGTTACGGGGTAACCCATATTTGCGCATATTATGGCTCCAAGTCCGGCACCGCAGGTGGAACCGGCTAAGAGCCCCGCGTTATCCTGTGAGATATTATTGCTTCGTCCGGCTTCGCTTTCATAGCCGCGTGTTATCAGATAATTAGATATCTGCTTAAAGCCCGCATATGCCACGCCTGCAGCAGCACGGAATGCGATTATCGCCGCTGCGGAATGGATGGAAAAAGCTCCAAGATTACACAATATCATCATGACAGACGAGATCAGCAGTATAAAACGCTTATCCTTATTCTTAAGCAGCCGCGGCAATGCCAGCATGGCTATCATCTGTGTAAGACCTTCAAGGGTAAGCGGCAGTGCCGCAGTCAGGCCGTTGCCAAGACCCGCGATCTCTTCCCCGCTTTCTCTTATCATCATCGCCGCATACGGTACACACATATATTCCGCCGTAGAGCACAAAAAGCCGCTTAGGCGCAGTGATATGGCCACTCTGTGCTCGGAGAAAACGTCATTCTCCGAATTTTTAGCCCCTGTCAGTTCCAGGAGATTACCGAATTCAATAACAAAGATCAGTAAGATTATCAGCGTGGATAACAGCGTCAGCACTATGCCCCTGATCTGGGCATTCATGGCATCCTTTGATATCTCTGCTTCAAGATAGAGCCCCTTTTTCCCGTCGCTGTTTTCCCCGAACATGTAACAGATCATATCCGAAGCCACATCCGTACGTTCCACATCCACTATACGTTTCGAGATACGCACTGCTCTTAAGGTATCGAGCCTGCTGACACGTGCGCTGATGTATTCCTCCAGTCCTTCCACGTCCTCAAGATCCACGCCGTTATCGCGTACCTGTGTGATTATGTTCTCAAGGTTCTTAAGCGATACTTTAGTGGCATCTTCGATCTTTTGCCTGTAATCTGCCTGGTACATGAATATGGATACGGCGGATATGATTATAACACCGGCTGCCATTACAGCCAGGGCTGCCAGCCTCTGCAGCATCTTATCCTGCTTCCTTTTATGCGTCTGCATAAACTGCTCGTTATCCGTAAATGCGGCAAACAGTGCGTAGATCAGTGCTTCAACGCCACAGACTATGATCGTCAGTATGATGATCTTCTGGCGTACCGCGCTCATCATGGCTGAAAAAATATCATCTGTGATCAGCGCGCCAAAGTAACCGACAACACCATCTTCATCGTGCACCGTGGTGAATATCCCACGGTTATGCGATGTGACTATCGCTTTGCCCTCTCTTTGGTGAAGCTCAGGCAATGCTTTTTTAAATTCACTGCTCCTGAAAAAAGAGCCCAGTTCCCTTTGCCAGGGAGTTTCCGACTTGGCAAAGTACATGAGCATGCCGTCCTTTGCCAGTATGAACGGCAGTGCACCGTCTATCTGTTCATTGAATTCATCAAAGATCTCATCTATTCCGTAGTACGTTTCAAAACTTTTTCCGAAGCTCAGGGCCGTTTCAAATCTTGAAACAACATCATCTTCTATACGCGCTATCACGCTTTCTTCCAGAGATATTACAGTGCCGCGGTAATTAAGATACCCCATCACGGATACAAAACATGCGGAAAAAACACTGATAAGGATCAGCACGAGCAAATATGTCCTGCTTCTTCTTTTTGTGTTCCCCTTACTCATCTGCGCTACCCTCCGTATAGATCTCGTCACATACAGCCAGAAAATCAAACTTTAAAGGATAACCGATCCTCTTAGCCACATCCAGATTAAGGCAGATATACGGTGCACTGGTATAAACGCACGGAAGAGAGCCGGCCTCATTACCATCCAGGATACGTGTGATGGCATCCGCCACAAAACGTCCGACATTTTCAAAATCATAAGCTGAAATGATCATCAGCGCTCCTTTACGGACCGTATTGATATCATCCATGGCATATACCGGGATGTTTTTATCATAAAGCGGCTTAAGCATCTCCTCAATATGGTCCGGATCATTCACAAGATCGGCCGTCAAAAAAAATGCGTCGATGTCCTCATCAGCCATCCGCTCAAACTCTTTCTTTACATCAGCATAATATCCTGAAAGTTCTTCCTCTGTCTCTCTGGATCTGATATCGATATTATATTTTACTACGTCAAAGCCTATCTCATCCGCAGCCGTCATCACATCCGGCACACCGGAAACGATCTCGTCCCCGTATATTATCATTCCCAGTTTTTTAAACGGCTTAATGGAATAATAATACTTAAGCTGCCTAAGCGGCACAGAGGCCTCAACCTGCGCCCAAACATTCGGATCTCCGGATCCATGCTCGGCCGAATCTATTATGCCCGAAGCCACGGGATCCGTTGCCGAAAAATCTATCATGGGGATGGGCAGATCAAGCTCCTTTACAAAGAGCCCGGGGCTGGTCCCGAAAGTGATCACCAGATCTATATCCTTCCCGGCACGCTCTTTCAGTATCCCGGCTATCTCATCTTGATCATCATATCCGATGTAAAAGAAGGCGTCCTCTGCAAATTCGATATAATCACCCAGATCCGCACTTTGCAGCATGGCGTATATCTGCTTTGTCGAAAGTGACTCTTTGTCTATCTGCTCCGGCGTAAACGGGATGGATCCCTGCGCTATCCAGCCGTTTTCCTCCAGTCCCTCTACGATATAACCCAATTGTCTGCTGGCCGGCATGTATTCATCGTAGTCCACATAAGCCAGCCGGTATTTGCTGCCGTCTTCTTTGGTATGCGGCTTGGGCAGATCGCTGAAGTAATCCTCTTCATCAAAAGTATCGGCTGTGTCCGTATCCTTTTTACAGCCGCCCATAAACAGCATTCCCGCTATCAGCACGGCAAAGACCATTCTCACAGGAAATCTCATATATAAATCTTCTCCAATCTGTCTGCTGTCATACACATCCACTCACCATGGACGAAATCTATACCGTTGCGCGCAAGTATATCCATCGCACCGATCCCTTCTTCTCCCAAAAGTACGGCCAGGTCGCCCACACATATCTCATCATCGCCGCTCACATCGATACACAGATTATCCATGCACACATCATCGGCCGGCTCATAAAGCTTGCCTTTTATCCATATCCTCACTTCTTTCTGCGTAAGCAGAAGAGGCAGATCCCAGTATCCCAGCATGATGCGGGCGATCCTGCGTTTTTTCTTTCCGTCATCATTTTTATTGATATAGGAAAGCGGTATGCCTGAGTCAACTTCACTGACATCGAATATCTGCGCACATATCCTCAAAAGCGGTATCAGCCTGCCGCCGTCGCCGCAGGGCAGTCCGTACAGAGCCGTTCCCGCACGTACCATATCATAGGCATACTGCGGAAATCTGAATATAAGAGCCGAGTTCAGCGCATGTATACAGAGTCGTTTTCTGTATCCGGGCGATATCTTTCCGACCATATCATCAAAGCTTGCAAGCTCCGATCCTATCTCTTCAAGATCATCGGAATAAGCCGAATACAGATGCGTATACAGGCCGCAGACTTCAAGATGAGGCATTGACATTATCATATCCTGACCGTTCAGGAAATCCTGCGGCGATAATCCCATGCCGGAATCCCATATATCGATCCTTATGTGAACCCTCAGGGTGACTTTTGCGTATGCTGCCACTTCATCAAGCCTGCTTAGCATATCCAGACTGTATACCGAAAAAATACTCCTTCTGGGAACTATGTCTCCGTTATCAAGCGCCGAAGCGATCTCTTCAGCTGCAGCCGCGCCAAGGAGCAATACATCCATGCCGGCGGAATTCACCTCGGTGAAAACCTTGATAAGCTCACGGAACTTGCCTACAGCCGCAATATCCGTATAAGAGCGTTTTGCGAGCGTATTGAAAAAGCCGCATAGACCGTGTCCATATGCATCGGCCTTAAGAACCGCACATACCTTAACATGCCCGCCTACCTGCTCTTTTATCACATTTATGTTATTTTCGATTCCTTTTGAGCTTACCTCAGCCCACGCCGATCTCTTTGTCATATCAAATGTTCCCTGTAATTCATACCGCAGAATTCTGCTGCATCTCTGTACCAGCCCTCTTCCTTCTCACCGGCCGGGACCAGATCTATATACATCTCAAAAAGTCCCATCCTTAAGCTGTCAGCCAAAGGGGTCTCAAGGAATTCATCCAGTCTTGATACAGACGGCTTCCTGATCATAAACTCCACAGGTCCCGCCGGTACAGCCGAATGATCCTCTGTCTCGTTAAGCGCAAAAACCGGTCCGCTTATAAAAGCCGATCCGTCATATGCACCAAGCGTTTCGGCCGCTGTATCCAGCCCCGCATCTTTAAATATCCTTTCACACTGTTTTGCCCATTTTGGCAGGTAAAGAGACTGAAAATATCCGCCGCTCCATGTATATCCCCGCTCAAAAGCCAGGACCACTGCCGCAGCCAGCCCCGAGGGGATCAGCTTTTTTTCATTTAAAAGCTTCTCTATCTCTTTAACATCCATGGGATATTCGAGCAGTCTTCCCGAATGATCTATCCCTTCTATCCGCTCACTGCCGCTTACCAGCGTGTGTATTCTTCTGCCCTTTTGGTCAACTCCCCTTAGCAGCATTCCCGCCAGCGGGATGTCTTCATCTGTCTTTTCCGCATTTAATCCTTCACGTACCTTAGGATCAAAGAACATATGCCAGAGCATTGAATCTTTATCGTTAAGATCCTTTATCATAAGCGGCCTGACGACTTCTTCCGCCTCGATGTATATAAGGCGCATGGCATCGTCATCTTTAAAGCACTCTGCTGATATGCGCTCTCCTATATAGCTTAACTGATCGGCATATCCTGATGCATTCAGGATATGCTTATCGCCGTATATACCTGCGATGATATCGCCCAGCTTCTCTTTATATGTATCTTCAAACGGAGGGATCACCGTATCGATCCTCTGCCTCATACGCATAAGCATCTCTTCATTGTAGGCACCTGTCACCGCGACCATCTGATTGCCGGCTTTTGCCCGCTGAAGCGGCAGGAGCTGCCTGCCGTCCGCACTGCCGTAACAGCTGATCCCACGAGCATAGGTGGAATTATCAAGTTCAACATGGGAAAATGAAAAAAGAGGATAAACCCTGCCCCCATATCCCATCATTTCAAGGAGTTTTGCAAAAAGCAGATCCCCCTGAAAAGCCTGGGCAGAATAAAAACCTCCGTGATGATCGGCTGTATTCAAGATCTTAAGCTCAAGAGCCTCCCGGACTTTAGATGAGATATCATGTCCGAACAGCCTCTGCGCGTATGCCTCACAGGCATTTAAAACCTCCGAAGCATCCTTATGAAAACTGATCCCGCTGTTCTTTTTTGCTGTGGCTCTGATCCCTGCCAGATGTTCTCTTAAGCTGATATCGCACCCGGCATATTTCTTTACCGTGTCGTTACGCCTTATGCATTCATCCATAAGCGGCGTAAAATACAGCTCGTTTATCATTTTTTATCCTTTCCGCGATACTCAAATACAAGCATCGTAATATCGTCAAACTGTGGTGCCTCCCCGGCAAAGCTGTCTATATCTTCCCTTATCAGCGGCAGCATCTTTGTAAGCTCCCGGTCGCCGTTTTTGGAAACGGTCTCGAGTATACGCTCTTCGCCAAAGAGCGTGCCTTCAACGTTCTGCGACTCCGACACCCCGTCCGTAAAGAAGAAGAGCCTGTCAGAAGGATGGATCTGTAAGCTCTCGCTATGATATTCAAAATCCGGAAGACCTGCCAGTATAAAGCCCGGATCGGGTCTTACCCAGCTCCAGCTGCCGTCATGCCTGTGCAGGAACGGTTCATGCCCGGCATTTACATAGGTGAGCATACCCGTTGAGATATCTATCACAGCCAGAAATGCCGTTACGAACATGCTCTCTTCATTGCCCTCACACAGCTGGTTGTTTACCGAACAGAACACCTTTGCTATATCTTCGCCGGTCTGTGCGCTGTTTTTGATCAGTGTTTTGGCTATTACCATGAACAATGCCGCAGGTACGCCTTTACTGGACACATCGGCTATGACCATACCCATATGCTTATCATCTATCATAAAGAAATCATAGAAGTCACCACCCACCTCTTTTGCAGGGGTCATGGTCGCAAACAGGTCAACCTCCGGCCACTCCGGGAAAGGCGGGAATATCCTGGGCAGCATATCGGCCTGTATCTGTGCAGCGACATTAAGCTCCGCACCGATGCGCTCTTTTTCCGCTGTTACCGCCTGCAGGTCCTTCATATAATCCTCGAGCTCGTCGATCATGACTGCAAAGCGTTCGGATAAGCTGGACAGCTCATCCTCTTCCGTAACGACGGTTCTTATCTTTGCAGATATGGCATTATCCTTGTTATCCGCATAGTCCTTGACATACTTTTCCAGACGTATAAGCCTGGTGATAACGTGTCTGCGGATAAAGGCGTAAAGCAGGAGCATGGATACTAACAGTATCAATGTTAGCACACCCGTCTGTGCAGCCACATTTGCCATGATAGTCGATTTGACTTTCTCCACATCCACATCGGCGCAGATCAGGCCTATAGGCACATCATCGATTATAAGCGGAGTGCTGTACGTATATACAAAACCATACTCGTTATCACTGGTGTCAAATCCGTCAACCTTTGACCCGGTTATCCATGCCGTCCACATATACAGATGCGATATGGGATCCTGGTAAACCTCATCCCCCATGATCAAAAGTTCCCTTCCATCCTCCGTCACTCTGGTAGGCAGTGTAGCATCAAACATATATCTGACCATATGCTCTTTTTCGTTGGTGGGATACAGAAAATATACATAACTTAAGTTATAGTCCGCTGCAGTCTGGAAGAAAACGCTGAACCAGTACTCTATACGCCAGGTAACATACAGACGGCATCCCGTCTCATCCATCTCATCAAAGTCCGGATCGTACTTAAGGCCTTCCTGACTGAAATGTTCCGCCATATATTCATAAAACTCATCCCTGGCACGATACTGGTCAGTCTCAAAATCTCTGGAGATCTCCAGCTCGTCCATATGCTTTTCAAAATACTCCTTAAGGGTCTTGAATTCTTCGCCCTCATCCAGTATCCTGTTTTTTATATTGGTCGTGATCTGCATGGCCGATTCGCGGCATTCATGATGATAAGCATCTGTCTGGGACACATAGGTCATGACCGCGCTTATCAAAATGGTAACCACAGCATAAATACTGAATATTATCCCGAACTTAAATCCAAGACTCTTAGTCTTTTTCATCCCCGTTTCAGTCCCCTTTTAAAACATAAAAAATGCTTTTATTGCAATATATCATTGTACCATATTATGCGCTTCAGGGCAAACGGCACTTCATATCCTTACCGCTCTCCCTTAGCCGCCTGCGCCAGGTATCTTCGTATCGATCTCATGCGGCTGCCCAGCACCTTGCCGTTTACCCCGGCAGCATTTTTAAGCTCGTTTATCATAACGCTTTTTTCTGCCAGTATGGCGCTTATTACCTTCATCATATGTGTATCGCCTTTGAACGAATCCGCAAGACGCTGCCCTTCTTCATCCGAAAGCTTCGACGACAGCTTATTCATAAGCTCCGGTACGAGCTTTATCTTTACGGCGCTGACCGAATCGCCCTCTTCACGGTAAAGCAATTCTTCGGGATCACAGATCTGCTGCCAGTCACTCACCCCGAATATGAGTCCTATCGCCCTCACCATGTATATCTGCAGACGGGCTGCCTCAGACAGCTTCACCTCGTCGGCTTTCTTATCCGCAGTAAGCTCCTCATAATTCTTATAAGTGCTTAAGTCGCTCTGTTTAACATCCCCTTCTTCGCTGAATTCCACGGGCATCAGTGATGCATCTATTATGCCTGCCCCGCGTACGAATGCTTTCTGTTTATCATCCAATACCACCGCATCCTGAACGTGATCCTTTTTCTTATCACCGCCGTCATCGCCTTCGCCCCGGTCTTTTTGTGTATCTTCATCCGTATAAAGCCCGTTAGCTCCAAGATACATATCCTCATAGCATTTCTTTAGGCTATCGCGGTCATCCTTAAGACCGTCAAGCTCTTCACGGAGCTTTTTTACGGCAGCCCTGCGCCTGCGTCCCGGCCTGAAAAAAGGTCTGGCGTTTTCAATATAGTCGTCGCAGGCCTTCTCTACTCCCGCAAGCATCCCTGCCGCCCTGTCAACGGATTTATTGTCTATGCTGCCAAACTCCTTGTCGATCATGGCCTCCCTGCCGGTCATATCAACATATTCCCCAATACGCTCATGCAGTTCGCTAAGCCTCTCATCCCCCGCGATATCAGTCTGTGCGCGCTCATTAAAGCCTCTTAGCATATTAACCGCGTTCATGGTCTGCTCTTTTTTCGTATCAGCTTCTTCCTCTGCAGTTTCTTCATATCCTGTCTTTATTTCGTACTCCTCTTCTTCTGCTCTATCCTCTTCTCCGTGCAGCGAAAACGATGTATCCGGCACCGCTGCTTGTCCTGCTTTGGATCCTGCGTGCTCCATTGCCTTAAGCTCTTCATCTATACCGGCATATTCCAAAGCGCCCCCGCTCACCACCTCACGCGGCGCTGTCTCCGCTATATCCCGCTCATCATATATTGTTTCCATCTCTTTAAAAGTATTCATCAGATCTTACCTCATCAGCGTGGGTACAGGGGACGGTGCTCATTCCTGCATATAAATGGCGTATTGGCCGAACTCGTCGGAATCGATGAGGCGGCCAAGCTTCTCGTATTCGTACCTGATGGCCAGGATGATGTCTCGCATGCACAGGCTGCGGCCGGCAGCCCCGGCCAGATAAGCGGACGTCAGCAGAACGGATTTGATATTGCTTCCGGACAGTTCCTTAAAGCGCGAAGCCAGGAAATCATAATCGATATCTGCCATGCGCGGCACTTCATCGGGCAGCATGTGCTCCCACATAGAGCGTCTTGTATCCTCGTCGGGACGTTCAAAACGTACAACGTATGAGAGCCGCCTCATGAACGCCGGATCAAAGCTCTGGAAATTATTGGTCGCCAGTATCGATATCCCGTTGTACTCCTCCACCTTCTGTAAAAGGAAGCTGGTATCGGAATTCGCATACTTGTCGTGGGAATCTTTTATCTCGGTGCGTCTGGTAAAGAGAGCATCCGCCTCGTCAAAGAAAAGCACAACATTCCTTCTGGACGCCTCATCAAATATACGCGAAAGATTCTTCTGGGTCTCTCCTATATATTTTGAGAATATCTGCGAAACATCCACACGGTAGAGCGGAGTCATGACTTCGTTGGCGATAGCCTGGGCAGCCATCGTCTTTCCGGTTCCCGGAGGCCCGTACATCAATAATATGACCGCATTTCCGTATGCGTTCTTTTTGTTGATCCCCCACTTATCACCGATGCGTCCTCTTAACCTGTATCTGTCGCAGGCCGCTTTAAGCCTCTTAAGCTGCGACTCCTCGATATAGATATCATCCCAGGTATACTGCGCCTTTACTTCGGTAGCCAGATGCTCAAAGTCGGAAGTATCCAGCTTAAACAGAAGCTCCTGCAGCATATCACGTCCCAGCAGTTCCTCACCCGACGCCGCCAGGCTCTCCCGCGCCTGTACGCACAGCCTTCTTATGGCAGAAAACGACAGCGCATGGCAGTCGGCTATATCATCAATATCTATGCCCTCCGCAACCTTTACGGCTTCCCTGTTAAGGCAGTAATGCCACATCCTGATACGCTGAGCGGTATCCGGCAGCGGAAGTTTTAATAAGCCCATGGACATTTCAGGATCGGTATCCGCATGTATCCTTCCTCCGTCACCGCATACATATATGATGCCCCTTCCAAGTAAAGCAGCCAGATATTTAAGTGTATATTCATAGCCGCATTTAAGCTTACGCTTATAACGCTCATCATCACCGCTTATCGCTGGATGCACAAGCAGTATTATCCCCGGATCCATACGCATGCAAAAGATGAGTTTTTGTCTGGCGTTCGCATCCATATCGTAAAACTCTTCCGATGCCGTCACATACAGAGGCTTATCCAGCATCCCTGCCGCAGAGGATAATGCATATTCAACATCTGCCTTATCCGCACATTCTATATAGCGCAGGTGCACTCCGCTGTTTCCGTCATCTTCTGCCGCCCTGATAATGCCCTCCGTAAACTCCTTAAAAAAGTCACCGTCTATATCTGTAAGCTGCCGGGAATACAATACCTTTTTACCCATCAGCAGATAGCGGTACTGCAGATCACCTATCGTGATGCTCTGTAAAAGCCGCGAGGATGTATAAACGTTTCCGCTGCAGTTTATGATATAACGGCAGAGCTTAGCTTCGGGATCAAGGTACTGTTCCAGAGCCGCTTTTGACAGCGGCAGCGCAAAATTGAGCAGCGCATCGCATACGCCGGCATTAAGTGTATTTCCCTCATTTGTATCGGAGATGAATCGATAGATCCGCAGATACTTAAGATCATAGCGCAAAGATGCAGCCATGGTTATGATAAGTATCTCACCAAGACTTAAGTTAAATTCATCCGCAATACTCCGAAGCGGTGCCTCACCGCCGGCTTTAAGAGTAGCCTCCTCACGGGAACGTATATGTTCAAATGCTTTCTTAAGCTCCCTTGATACTTCTACGCTCCGCCTTTCCGCGGCACGCTGTGAAGGCGGATCCTTAAAATACCGGCCCATCTCTTCTTCACTGATCTCTATGCCGCGTGCATGAAAACTCCCGTCTTCACGCATATCCGCTTTAAAAAACATAAAAGCCTCTATAAGCATGTCCAGCGCGCATAAATGATCCTTAAGATCATCCGACGGCAGCTCATAAGGCTTCTTCTTTTTCTTAATATCAAAATAATCACTGCAGGTATACATACCTATTCACCATCCGTAAGGTTATATATGTGCAGCTGTGCATCCGCGCCGCACAAAGCAGCAGCTCTTCCTTTAGCCTTTTTGAAAATATAAAAGCGGGTAAAATCATTTGCTTTAAGAAATGCTTCGTAGCTGCTGCGGATATCCGCCGGCAGGCAATACATGGTCTTTACAAATACATCAGTCCCATATTCGCCCTCATCGAATACATAAGTATTTCCGACTATATCAAAAAGCTTTTTTACAAGACTGCTCCCGATGCCCTTCCTGCGTTTTCCAGGCAGCACATAAATGCTGATGATCTGGATATCCGTGGTATCCGGCTCGATATGCGCTATCAGCGCGCCTGTTACTCCGTCCTTATCCCTTGCTCCCAGACAGATATAATTATCCGCCATGACACTTCGTTCGGCCTCCAGCTCATCATATATGCCGGGGATTATCACCTCTTTATAGTTCTTAAGATTGCGCGTGCTTATCAATGAATAAGAAACTGCCGCCACGCTCTCATCCCTCCATCATAGCCTGCAGTATATCGTTTCTGGCCCCGGTGCGGCCGTTCTTTAAACATTCCCTGTCTACCGCGATCGAAATATGCTCCATATTGATACGGCTGCCCTCTGCAGCTGCCAGGTAAGCCGCAGCGATAGCCGAAGACTTGATGCTGCTTCCGCTCATCTCTACCGCCCTGGCCAGTATATCGAAATCCACATCCTTATCAAGCGGCGCATCCTTGGGGAAGGATTTTTTCCACAGCATCTTCCTGGTGATCTCATCCGGTATGCCTATGGGTATGATAAAACTCATACGGCGTTTAAACGCAGCATCAAAATTCTGCATGTTATTTGTAGCCAGTATTGACATCCCCGAATATTCCTCCACTTTCTGCAGGAGATAGGATGTCTCTGCGTTCGCGTATCTGTCATTTGAATTGTTTACGCCTGTACGCTTTGAAAAGAGCGAATCCGCTTCGTCAAAAAAGAGTATCGCATTTGAATTCTTAGCGGCCTCAAATAAACTGCCGAGGTTCTTTTCCGTCTCACCTATATATTTACTTGATATCTGTGACAGATCTATCCTGTAGATATCAAGCCCCAGTGTATTGGCCAGAACCTGTGCCGCCATAGTCTTTCCCGTTCCGGGAGGCCCGTAAAATACCACCGACAGACCACGTCCGTACGGAAGCTTGGCTCCGAATCCAAAGTCCACATTTACCCTGCTTTTATACCGCACACGGTCACACACCTGCTTTAAGAGCAGCTTGCTATCGTTCTCCACTATCAGATCATCCCATTCAAACGGACTCTCTAAGCGTTTTGCATTCTCGCCGAATTCCACTGCACAGATCCTGCGTATCTGTTCCTGCAAAAGTGCCTTATCTATATCCATTCCGGGCTCTGTTACACCGCTGCAGTTTTTGACCGCCTGGAAAATCCTTCCCGGATTCATCGTATATTTTGATACTATCTCATCCAGATCCACGTCATCAGCATAGTTTAGCGAATTTTCATCTGCCGCAGCCTGCCATAAAAAGCGCTGGTCCTCATCGCCTATATCTTTTATGCTGATACGATATACCCCGTTATTTACGGCACGCGCTATACTGCCGCTTATCGGATCATCACTGCCGGCTATTATGACGGAGATATTCTGCTGAAGCGTGGTGAACACACGCAGAAGACCGTTCTCCATATCACGCGGCAGATCGTATAAGTAGATGATATCCCCCAGCACAACACCGCGCACTATTATATCTGCCAGAAAATCCTTCTGTACCTCCGGAAAGAACGAAAGCAGCGCCGAAAGATTTACAGCCAGGACCCTTGCCGATATTTCAGCTGCCAGAGCCCTTACCATATAGCGCTTGCCGCTGCCCTCCGGAGCACAGATATTTATCAGTCCTCCGTCCATGCACATAAGCCCCGTATAGCTTTCCTTAAGCTCTGCGGTCTCCTCTTTCCTGATCACGATATCATAAGGCATTAACGCCCTGAGCAGTCTGGCACATTTATTAAGCTCTCCCAGATCATCCAGCGACAGATCCAGTATATTTAGCACACTGGGGCGAAGGCATAATGATCTGGCCATTTCCGATACATCCTCAGAAGAAGGAGTCTTTTTAAGCAGTACGGAATTAAGAAAACTGTCTTCGCATAAGAGTGCAGACCTCAGTATCTCATTATGCGGCAGGAACAGACGTGCCAGATCAAGGCATAAGCCTACACTTGGTAAAGCCGCTCCTTCCCTCTTGCCCATCAGCACGCCAAATATCCTCTCGTATTTGCGGCTGTAAGATGCGGCATAAGCCATCAGCAGTGCCAGTACCTCTATATTGCTTAAACAGCCTGAGCTGATAAGCCCGGACAAAGGCAGTCTTACACCGGCCTCTATCGAAGATGCCGACTTCTTTAACAGCTTGAGAAAGACAGAATATAACTCCTCCTGTCCGGAAAAAGAAACGCTCTCATGCGGCTCCAGCGAGCTCATCAGCTGTTCATCCGTAAATATGCTGCCCACACGGTCTATGGCATATTCTGCTTTATTCTCATTAAGATCAACGGCCGTAATGCAGAGCATATCAAGAAAGCGCAGGTAGTACTCTCTTTCCTGCGCTATATCTTTAAAAGCAATGCGGTCAAGTCCCCTGAAATATACTGATGCCAGACTCTGCGCAGTCTCTTCTTTTATCACCGCGTTCTTCTTTTCAACAGTCTTCTTATCTGAGACTGTCTTCTTATCTGAGGCTGTCTTCTTATCTGAGACTGCCTTCTTATCTGAGACCGCCTTTTCGGCAGTCTTCTTTTCGCCGGTCTTCTTCTCCACAGTCTTCTTCGCCGCTGCTTTTTTTGTCTTCATCCGCGTCTCAGGCATTCTTATACTCCCTTCGCTTTTTCTCCCTGAAACTATATATTTTGTTTTCCACTATTTCTTCCGAAGGCAGATTCTGCTCTAAAAGATATGTATTACTGTTCCATGCCGGTTTTGCATTCTGCTGTCCCTCAGCATAATTATCATAGTTATCTTTCCAATCATCAGATAAACGTTTATGCAAAGCCTTCTGGTAAATAAGCACTCTGTATTCCTCAAATCCCATACAGTATTCTTCAAAACGCTCATTTTCATCAGCACTGTTTTTTCTTAGCTTTGACTGTTTCTGTGCTAACCTGATCTTTCCTTTCACATACCCAAGACGTTCCGCGGCAGCTTTGATCTCCTCTTCGCTAAGTATATCCCCCAGGAGCACGCTGATGGTCTTTTCATCCATCTCCAGGATCCTTTTCTTAAAACCGTCTGTCAGGACATTTATAACAGCTATATTAAAAGCCGGCAATCTGCCCCTCCCTTTTTCCAGCTCACTTGGTTTAAGCTTTCCGAAGCACAGATCGTTATCGATCATCTTAAGATCGTATATGTTCTCATCTTTATCAAGAGAGGTATAGTAATTTTTGGTGTTTCTGTCTATCTGTCCGCATATAAAATCAAATATCTGCATATCGGCCATATTGCATATACATCTGTCTGTATAATATGCCATGACGTTTTTGGCTGTCTCATGTGCCTCCCGTCCTTTAGCTTCCTCCACCAGGTTTCCGTATACTTCCTTGCCGTCTACCATGACTTTAGCGGTCTCCGATCTGGCCACATTTCCCTCTATCCCCAAAGCCACAGCCATACGGTAAGTAGCTACATTTCTTGAGGAAAGATTGCTGCCCGCCTTTATCTTTGCGCTGTCTGTCGCCATGGTATAACTGTTAAAGCTCCTGGCAAATACTGCAAGGACCTTATTGATAAGCAGCAGATCTTGAGGTTTAACGGCAGCTATAGACTTCATCTGTTTAATGCTTTCAAGAGCGGTTTTAGGCATATATTTTTTTAAGTTTTTGTCTTCCCGTTCTTCATCCGCTTCTATCCTTGTAAAGAAATCTTCTTGCCTATAGAATCCTCTCACAAAAAAATGATAAAGCATTTCTTCCTTCTGCTTCTTTTTTTTCTCATTCAGCCCTTCGGTCTTAAGATCCGTTAACATTGCCATATGAAGACGCGCAATAGTCTGTCTCTGCTCATCAGTCAAACTCTCATCCGTGAGAAATTCTTTAGCCGTAGTCTCCCAGCACTCCAAAACACTTCCGCCTATGTTTTCCTCTTTCTTAAAATAATCAAAGCCGGTACTGCCTCTTTTTATCTTAAATACGTTAGATGTTCCTGCGCCTGCATTCTTAGTTTTTTTTGTATCAAAAAAATAAGCCGCCCCGCTTCTGCTAAGCACTGCCTCTCCCCAGGTGATATCCCCCCGTGTGCCATGCTCACTTAAAAAATCTGTCAGCGCATTATTGAATATCTTATGCTCCGACATGTAATATTTCTTTACGGATTCATAATGCAGCCTGCTGTCTATGGATTTATCTTTTTTGGACAAAAACTTATCACAGGCATCGATCAGCTTATTGTACTGCATGGAAAAAAACATCCCCATGCCATTTATCTCTTTCCTGTAATCACGCAGTTCCTTTTCCGATCCTCCGGCCGGATAGGGCCTTATCCTGTCAGTCTTAAGTGCCCTCAAAGCATCCATACATCGGGTGATCTCCTGTGCATCCTTATCACCACCCGCCATATTCTTATCAAAAGCTTCGCGTTCCTTCTCTCTCTTCTTTTGATATTCAACTATATGAGCGGTAAGTTTTTTACACCTTTCCACTCTTTTCTTTTTTGTCCCACGGGTGGACTTTTCAAGATACTCGCGGCAGCTAAGCAAAAGCTGTTCAAGACGCACTTCCTTCATCTCGGCCGACTCCGCCGAGGCCAGAGCCTCCGTGGCAGCTTTAAGTTTCCCGAAATGGCTCATAGTCATCCTGCTGTTATCCGCAAGTATATCTCTTATCAGATCCTGCATCTCTTGGGGCATATCGGGGTACTTGGCTGCATCCCAGGGAAATGTGGGCACCGTAAGTTTTATATAATCCTTCTTAAGCTTTTCTTCCGCTGCCTCTTTGGAAGGCAGCACTCCGTGCGAGGGCTTTTGCTTCTTTTTGTCTTTATTAAAATCCTCAAACCGCTTCTGCGTCTGCCCGGGAGCGTTCATCATCCACTTGCGTGTTTCTTCCTCTCTGCGCTTCCGGCGCTCCAGTTCTTCCTGTATATCGGTATTTCTTGAGTCTGTGACATTAAAGACCGATCCCTGCTCTTTATTTTTTTCTTTGTCCTCATACAGTGATCCCATTTTTATATCCTCCCGGGGTATATCAGAATCCTATCTCTTCTTCCCCGAATATCAGATCCGCATAAGGCTCAAAATCAGCACGTGTGAGCACACCGCCCACCTTAACAAACTCACTCTGTACCGCCTGCAGATAATGCTTCATATGCACCTTGCCATCACCATATTCGGGATCGGCCACAGCCAGGAAAGCCGCATTAAGTATACAGTTTTTGATATTACCACCAACCAGCTCATACTTCTCTGCAAGGAAATGTATATCCACGTCTTCGTGAAGCGGCGTGTTCTTGGGAATGGTGGTACGCCACAGCATCTCACGTGTCGGCACATCGGGCTTACGGAACTCAACGATGTATTTCATACGCCTGAAGAATGCCGGGTCTATGTTATGCTTGTAGTTGGTAGCCAGCACTGATACCCCGTCGTAACCTTCCACTTCCTGGAGCAGCAGAGCCGTTTTGTTATTTGCTGACGCCTGGTTTGAACCGCCGTCATCGGCACGCTTTGCAAACAGGGTATCGCACTCATCGAAGAAGAGGACCACGTTGCATTTCTTGGCCTCACGGAATATCATCGAGATCGATTTTTCGGTTTCACCGACATACTTATCGATAACCTTTGAAAGGTCTACACGGTAAAGCTCCAGATTGAGCTCGTGTGCTATAACCTGGGCGCACATGGATTTACCTGTACCGGGCGCCCCAAAGAGCAATACCGAAAGCCCGCGTCCATAAGGGTATTTCTTGTTGTAATCCCAGCCCTCGTATACGTTCTGACGGTAGGTCATCTGGGCTATGGCCCTCTCTATCGCCTCACGCTGGTCGGGGCTCATTACTATATCTTCAAAGCCGAAATTAGCCTTTATCTTTGTTGCTTTCTGTGTCAGCTCGGAACTCATCTGTCCGTAGCAGCCCTTAAACAGCTTGTCACGGCTTATAAGCACTTCCTTATCCATCGTGGCCAGCGAACGCGCACTTCGCAGCGCACCTTTTATCTTACCGCAGGTAAAGAGGAACTTGGTCGCCATTTCCTTCATGTCCACGTTATCTTCCAGCTTGTAATCCTTTGAGAAGAATTTCCAGCACTCGATGCGCTCCGCATTTGTGGGCGTAGGTATCTCAAGATCGGTGAACTCATCCTTTGTTATCTCCCTCATGGCCAGCTGCAGTTTGGAGATACAGAATACCAGTATGCCTTTTTCATTGAGTTTCGAAAACGCCAGATCCATATAGCCGTAGAATTTTTCCTTTTCATCCTCTCTGAATTCCAGCTCATCCAGAACACAGCAGGCATTGGTAAGGATACACTCCCTGGTTATTGCCCAGAGTGCCTTTTCCACAAAAGAAAAATCATATATGAACAGCTTCTTGCAGTTCATGGAGATGGCGCGCATATTCCTTTCACGGCAGAAATGCTTGATAAAGAACTTGCGCCCGCTTCCTTCATCGCCGTAATAAGAGAATATCCTTACGCCTTCGTTATAGGATATCTTCATGGATTCCAGCTGCCCTTCATTAGCCAGTATCGGATCCAGTTCATGATCATCGGTCAGCATCTTGATAAAACGGCTGTAATTCTCATCGGGCTTGAAACGGTCACGGCCGAAGAGGAAGTCTATGATACGCTTATCCGGAGATACTGCAGTCGAGAAAGGCATGGACGGTATGACATGCAGATCCAGTACCGGAAGGAGCTGCTCTAAGCAGATGGACATATCCGCGTATGCCCCGGTGATGGAATACTTTTTGCCGTAATAAAGACGTCCTGCAGATTCGATGGTCGGTGAAGAAAGACCGCCGTTCTCGTTTACTATCTGGAAGATGCCCGCATAATCCGTCTGTGTCGAAGAAAGGATACCGCAGGCAAAACAGAATACCGTAAAAGGCTCAAACTTCATTTTTTCGCACAGTTCGTAAAAAGGCATTTCAACACCGCCGGCCACTGTCCTGGCTGCCTTTTCCTGGATACTCTCTATGCGCTTGATAACATCCATATCGGGTACGACTCTTCTTGATGTATCTGCAGAGCCTCTGCCGTCAGACTCATCATCTTCCGGCACGTCATCATCTTCGTCATCATCCGCCGATCCGAATGCGCTCAGAAGATCCAACAGTTCCTCATCAACATCTTCATCATCATCCTCTTCGTCTTCCTGACGTTCTTCTTCCACATCCGCCGTGGTCTCGTAAGATATGCTGCCACCGTCATTTTCAAATCTCATTACATGATCCAGTGCTGCATCGGAAGCTATCTCCAGATCGGGATACAGAACATTCTTATATCCGCCCTGACCGTTGGAGAAAGTCCCTTTCATGTTCTCCAGATATGCACTCAGGCAACGGTTAACGCAGTCAAAGACATGCTTCATGTACTCGTCATAACTGGAAAAAGTACTGTTTTCGGATGTTTGATTTGCTGCCATTTTATCCTCTCCGTGTTTATTTATTCGCCACGTGTGTTAAACACTGCTGTTTTGTCAAACACGCTCTTCGCCGTATTGATGGAAGTGTCATCATCATTTCCGAACACTCCCTTGTCTTTATTTATAAAATATCGCGTGGGACGCGGCATATACATAAGACCTGTTTCGTCTTCATCCTGATCCTGCTGGATGTCGTTTTCTTTTTTCTTAAGGCGGTTTACTTTTTTCGTCTCTTCCAACATACGCTCTGTCAGCCGCATGCACCTCACCCCCCCTTGCGAAGCCGCATAGATTGTGATAATATTGATATTCATGAGGTAAATATTTTACCATATTTTCATGCTTTTGAAAAGGAGTCATCACGTCTTATGTTAAGCACAGCTCAAAAGACAACCCTGGCTTGTTCGATAATATGTTACGCTCTGACATTATATTCATTCTTTCGCATGGATTCATGGATATTTCTTATTTTTTTTATCATGCACAGCATCTTCCTGATACTGTTTTCCTACCTCTGTTACCGTAATCCCAAAGAAGAAGATACAGTGGACACCGATGCTATCATCGCTTCTCTCAATAATGAACTGCGCCGTCTTAAAGATGAAGCTTCCGAAAAAGATGCTGAATTAAACACTCTTAAGGAACAGGTCGCTTCCATTACTTTTGAAAAAAGTGCCAATGACGAAGAAACCGTAAGACTTAAGGCGGAGCTTGAAGAACTCAAGGCTGCTCCTGAAGTACAGGAGTCCGATCCTTCCTCGATACTTCCCCAAAATCTTTCCAAACGCAGTGAATCATCCACTGTTAATATCATCGAAGTAGCCAAAAGCGTTGCAAGGGAATTCCATGACGCTGCCGCAAAGGCCGGACTTACGATCAACATCTCTTCCGTGGACGAAAATCTGCTGGTAAAAGCCGATCAGAATCTTCTTCGGATTCTTTTCCGCAACATAGTAGACAACTCGATCAAATACATGGGCAGACACGGATCACTCATAATCACTGTCTCCGCTGTAGGCGATGATATCTTTGTAGTGCTTAAAGATACCGGTGACGGATTGTC
This sequence comes from Lachnospiraceae bacterium, assembly GCA_017437785.1. Lineage (GTDB taxonomy): Bacteria > Bacillota > Clostridia > Lachnospirales > Lachnospiraceae > NK4A136. The sequence goes on along the minus strand of JAFRXH010000034.1, from coordinate 22,995 downwards.
TGCGGATGAAACAAAGCACATCTTCGAGCTCAATTATCAGGGTTCAAACCGCATCAGCGGCAACGGACTTGGACTTTATCAGGCAAAGGCCATCGTAGAATATTACGGCGGCACGATATATGCAAAAAGCAATGCCGGTAAAGGCATGGGCGTTTACATACAGCTGCCCACTACTTAAGATTCTTCTCCAGCGTAAGTATATTACATCCGTCCTTATATTCGTATTCAACCTTATCCATTATCTCTTTAACAAAAAAGATCCCCAAACCTCCTATCTGCCGTTCATCGGCGGATAAGGTGATATCAGGATCTTCTTTTTTTAACGGATCGTAGGGTATGCCTTTATCGCAGAAAACCAGTCTGCAACGCTTCGGATCGGGTGTAACATCGATGTTTACCCTTGCCGCACCGCTCTTTCCCCCGTAAGCATAATGCGCGATATTGACATATACTTCCTCTGCCGCGATAAGTATCGGAGTCACTATCTCCTCCGGACAATCATTCGCTATCAGATGGCTTTTTATCTCATCCAAAACGGTATATAGCGTATCATCGCTTGCTATAAGATTCAGCTCTTTCATAACACCTGACTCCTGATCCTGATCCTCTTTATCCCCTCTGCATCCGCTATCACCGGATCCTGGGTCGCCACAAAAAGAGTATATCCCATGCTGTTGATCACTTTAAAAAGTCTCATTATCTCTTTTGAATATCCCGGGTCCAGATTTGCGGTAGGCTCATCCGCGAGCAGTATAGGCGGATTGTTTACTATCGCTCTGGCCAGACAGATCTTCTGCTGCTGTCCTCCCGACATTTCATCGGGCCTGCGTTTCAATAATTCCGTAATGCCTAAAAGCTTGGCAACATTCCATATCTTCTGATTAGCATCTTTAAGCGGTGCTCCTGCAGCCATTATCGCCAGACGTATATTCTCCTCGGCGCTCTTTTCCTTTATCAGCTTATAGTCCTGGAATATAACGCCCATGGTACGCCTGTATGCGGGGATCTGTCTGGATCTGAGCTTTGTGATATCCGCTCCGTTTACTAACACCTTTCCCGAATCCGGCTTGATGTCTGCTAAAAGCATCCTGATAAGCGTGGTCTTGCCACTTCCTGAAGCCCCGGTCAGTACCGCAAACTCCCCCCGCTCTACCACAGCCGAAAAGTCCGTAAAGACCTCACAATCCAGTGCTTCTCCGTGATATGTCTTTGCTACCGAATCAAACCTGATGATCTCAGCCAATAGTAAGCACCTTTGAGAAGCCCGACATGTTAAATACCTGCATAACGGCAGGCTGTACGTTCACAACCTTTAAGGTCCCTCCCTTGCTGGTAGCAGTCTTCTGTCCTATCAGAAGGGCACGCAGTCCGGCCGATGACATGTATCCGACATGTCCCAGATCAAGCACCACGTTCTTGGTTTTCTGAAATGTTGTAAGTATCTTCTGCTGCAGTTCGGGTGATGTGATCGTGTCAACCTGTCCGTCAACCGAAAGCTGGATACTTGTTTCGCCTTTGATCTCCTCAATAGTCACGTTCTTTTCCTCCTGTTCCTTTATTATTCATCCAAGATAACACCATCGCCTATTTCCATATCATCATCCATAACACCTATATGATCACCCGATATCACGGCGTTCATATCAAGATATGTCTCACCATCCAGATCCGCAGTATCACGCAGCGGTATAAGATGCAGCCTGCTCCTTAAGGGTTTGAACTGATCCAGCAAAAACCCCAGCTGCCTTCTGTCCGTATCCGAAAGGCTCTTTCTGATCAGTACATTTATATCATATATGCCGCCCTCCGGCAGTCCGTTCTCCCTTATTTCCGCCGGCGTCATATAAGAGCGTATGGTATTGTTCTCAAGTATTATGGCCTCTTCGCCCAGTACTATCTCTATAACGCGCTTTAAGCAGGCTTTGGTACCTTTCATACGGTTTAAGCTGTATGCCTCTTTAACAAAGAGCCTCTCTGCTTCCTCTGTCAGAAAATCCCCTGACAGGTCTATGCCCAGCCAGCCTGCATATATCGCCAGACACTCCCTGGGACAGCTGTCGGGATCCAAAAGCTTTGGCAGGTTTTCTATCTCACGATCTATATCCCCGTGTATGCTGGAGAAGATGGATAAAAAGCGATGGAAGAATGAATCCCTCTCCCTGTACACTGCCGGGAAAGCATCCATAAAGTAGTCGCCTTTCATATCCACCTTGAGTCTGTCGATATAACCGTCGCCGCTGCCTAGTATCTCTATCGCAAGGAAGAGATATCTGCCCTTAAGGCGGTAGAGCAGCACGTCATTCCTGCCGACATATCTTAAACCGTTCTCATTATTGAAGATGCGCTTCTTGTCATCATCCGGTACCTCATCTGATCTGAGCACATCCGCCAAAAGGAAATTCTTCCCTTCATTATCATACCAGTTGTTTACGTCGGATGCAAATGCGTAAACATACATGGCCATATTTTCCGTAAGCTGTGCGGCAAAGGAAAAACGCCCCCACTCGCAGCCTTCCTGTGCGGAATCTATAGCATCCGTATACAGGCGGTGTATGCCCGTATTGGGATCTATGTACAGTCTGTCACTATTCTCGTCGGCTATGAATCCCGATATATATGACTTCTCCAGACGGTTTTTCTTTATGCTGTAAATAATTCCGGCCATAGTGTATGCTACCTCCCTATCTGCCGTCGTCGTCAAATCTTAATGTCTCTATCCTTATATCTCCCGGATAGAGCAGGCAGTTATTGCCCGGCAGCACATCGGCATCCTTAAGCTTAGCGCCGCTGCCTCCTCCGGGTTTCAAAGACAGTTCATATACATACTCCACACACTCTAATACCTCTATCGCGTGGAAGATCTCGTCAAATTTCAGTATCTGTCCGAAGTTACGGTCCGATACCGTATAATCCACCTTCTCACGTATGACCTTTTCAATGGCCGCAGCCGCATTATCATAATGCAGCTTAACATACACGGTAGCATATACGTTTACCGGTACATACTGCGGCTGTACCAGTTCAACTCTTGTCGTCAGAAGGCGTCTGTCCTCCAGCCTGTTTCTGATTATCTTTTCATACATCTTAGACATTGCCGGATGCTCCTCATCCGTTCCCTGCATGACAGCTATGCGTACCAGGTTACGTGTCTCATCCATCCATGCCCTGGCTTTCTTTACACACAGCCCCGGCGTAGTACGTACCAGTCTTTCATAATCCGCCTCAGTAACAGCGGTATAGGGATTCTCCATATCCTTAAGGAAGCGCCTTCGCACGTCCTCTAACTTTTCACGAAATGCTCCGCCTGTACCGGCACCGGGATTGTAAAAGCTTAAGCCTTCGGGCAGCCCCCTCTCCGGTATCAGGGTATTCCCCTCCCTTATGTTTCCGTCGGGACCGGATGTAAGCGACACAGCTGCCAGGAAAAGATCTGCTCCTATGAACCTTCCGGCCTCTTCGATGATTATCTTTCCTTCATTTTCAAGAAGATGATAATACAGATCCCCGTCTGCATTTTTTTCGGGACGGACAAAGTCGTATATAAATTCTCCGTTCTCATCAACACGTCTTGCCAGTATACAGAAGTATGATGCAACAAGATGTTCGTAAGGAAGCTTGATCGTCTGGTCATCATAGCCCATTACTTTTCCCAGTGCATAACGTCGCATGACTTCTTCCGTATATACCACTACCTTAACGCAGTCCCTTATCTTTTCGGGTCCGTATCCATGCTTTTTCTTATCAAAGATTATCTTATAACGCCCGAACTCTTCATGGCTCAGTTCATAAAAACGTCCCGTATCGTCTCCGCCGGGCCTGAATTCGTATTTACGGTACGGCTCGCCTTTGCCTTCGCGGCAGTATACATCTATATAAGCTTCCTCTGCCATCTCGCTTACCAGCTCTATCTCCGTTGTCTTGCTGATACTGTGGCATTCGCAGATCGTATTCTTCTGCCAGGTCTCAAAGAGGAACGCTTCCACTCCGGTTAACATGGGCAGCACATCATATTCGCTATGTTTAAGGCGCGCCCTGATGCAGTATCCGCCTACAGGCGCATCCAGGCATATCTCGGCAGCCGCTTCCGGCATCCACATGCGTATTTCACCGCTGTTTAAGAATGCGTTGGTATTATCACGTACGTTAAGTTCAAGCCAGCCTTTCTTTGTATAGCATTCCCAGGCTATCGAGGCGAACAGATCCCTGGTGCGTCCGTCGATAGGATTGCGGTTATTACGTTCCTTAAGCCCCACATAGAAGGTAAATTCCTCCTTGGGCTCGGGCAGACGGCTGGCAACGAAATACAGGCAGTCGCCCGGTCTGGGACGCTCTCCGAATATCAGCGCCGGCACCTGCACTTCACGGTCCAGAAGATATGAGAAATCAGTATATTTCTGTTCTTCCCCATCCTGCTTCATACCGTATATCCCTATCAGATGCCGCTTATCAAGCTTTATCTCCCTGTTGGTCTCAAAAACCAGCTCTCCTATACGGAAGCGGTGATTAGCCGGGATCGTCACCGGTCCCTGCACGTTACCGGCGCTGAGCATGAGCCTTGCACAGCGGCCTTTTTGGATGTTAAACCCAACCAGTTTTAGGAGGTTCTGCTTAACCCTGAAGGGGATCTCATTCATATTATCCTGCTGCAGCGAAGCAAAGCCCAGCAGGGTCTCCAATATGGTAATACCCGGATCGGAGGGGTTAAAGTTCGTCCACTCCGTTGTATACAGAGGAATATCGGCAACCGCCTCCGCCATACGTTCCTCAAAGCTTTTCCTGTCGTTTTCTATATATGTCAGCATATTTTATTCTCCGATAAATATCCGGCTACTTTATATTGCCTCAGTAGATTATATGTACCTTATGCTCACCGCTCCTGGGTACCATGAACGGTGTGACTTTCAGCTCCGAAAGATCCGCTTCATGCACACCGGATGAATCGGTATAGCGCGCTATCATAACCGATTTCTTTACCACAGCCCTGCTCTTTAAAACATCCAGACGCATCAGTATCTGCGGTTTGCGGGGCATGCTGCCTATCTTCCAGCCGCCGCTCTTTCCGTATCCCAGTGGATTTAAGTATTCTTCGAGACTCTCGTACAGAAGCCCCTGTATCTCAAAACTGTCGTCCAGGCTCACCACATCGACCCAGACATTGACAGATATATCCACATATACCGGCTCAAGTATCTTTAACTTATCGGGATTAAGGGTCAGTTCACAATGTGCCAGCAGCTCCTCTTTAAGTCCTCCTACTACGCGGTGAAATGCAAAGGAACCTTCTTCATAATCCCTCATCAGCAGTATAAAACATATCAGTGACGGATCTTCCGTTCCGTCCGGATCCAGGCCAACGATGCCTGCCACCTGGTCTATCGCATCCGAGTAGGAAAGTATCGCACGTTTGTAATCATCCATGGAAACCAGACGGTTCCTTGACGAAAGTATGCCCGCTCCCCTCTCCAGCGCATTCTCTATAGTCTCTATATTGCTGCCGCCGTATGCCTTTATGGGATTGGTGATCGATCCGATATAATTCAGGTTTCCCGCAGCTTCATTTATACTGTTGCATTCAACATTTCCGGCACGCCCATTACAGCATCTGATCGTGAACTTAAGGGCTACATCATCCAGGACTCTGGGGATATAGGTATGTATACCGTCACCGAATATCAGCACGTTATTGAGCCTGTCCAGCTGATATACCCTGGGATCCTCAGCCGTTTCAAAGCGTTCCGTCTCCTTCCACTTAACAAAGAAGCTGACCACCTGTCCCTGCGGATCAGTCTCCAGCTGAATATTATCGGGATCCGAAGCAGCCATGTTAAGCATGGTCTCACGCGAATACTTACCCAGCTCGTTTACCCACACCGTGGCATCCAAAACATTATCACTGCCCAGCGCAAAGCGCATATCCGGCACCGCTTCATCGATAAAGACCGGAACTTCCTGCGCAGTCTCTATATTCGATACAAATACGGCATTCAGCGCTATCCCGCTTATCCTGGGAAGTGAAGTGCGCTCTTCCGATGCATCTTCCTTTCTCGTGCGAAGCACCCTGATATAGTAGCTTTTGTTGCCTTCGAGCTCTGTCTCCTTCATATCCGCGGGGGGCATGAACATTACAACGCCCGAGCGCGAAAAATCCCTGGTATGATCGAGTACCTTCATCTGACGCCAGCCGTCATAACCATAGTATTCAAACCTTGTCTTTAAAGCGCTGAACCTTTTGGCATCCTCAAGCCTAAACATTATGGAGGCCGGTCCGTTTTCTATGGGTTTGGAAAGGCCTATGTAGAGAGCATCCTCATCATAAACGCTCTTTTCCATGCAGATATAACCCCTCTCGTCTTTTAAGGAGGAGCTGATATCACGCACATGGGTACCGTACCAAAGTCTGGCATTGTAGGCGTCCACAAAGCGTTCCTCATAGCTGTACGCTACCGTGAGATTCTTTATGATGGGATAATGGTGTACTGCAGGTCTCACATAACAGTTATCGCATTTAAGCAGGGAGAACCTGAAGGACCTGCCCACATATGAGCCCGAAGAGCTCTCTTCCCAGTCATCCGGGCATATAAAACTCAGTACTATATGCCTTGAACGGTCCTCGGAAAACATCCCGCGTTCATCTATATCAAGTGGCAGGCGCTTAAAGCCCGTGCCGTTAAAGTACTCTATCGCTATCTCCTGGGCGAAACAGTCGGCGTATACTTCCTTTCTCACCTGGTTGGTACGCCTCTTTATTATCTTAAGCTCCACCTCTTCTTCTAAGGGGTTTAAGCTTATCTTATGCTGATCGGTCAGCAGATCGAACTCTATGGTGATACGCGCCCCTGCCTTTGCGAAATACCTGTCATGCCCGACATAGCACTCCGAATAAAGCGAAAGCGTATCGCTGAAAGGCATAAAGCGTTTTACATCATAATCATTCGATCCGGAATTGACTGCCTCGGCGCTCACCGCAGCGCCCCTTGAAGAAAAGCTTATACGCTTTACCTTATAGGCCACCGAAGGCGACGATGCGGCCCTGAGCATAAGCGTGTCAAAATGCTCATCGCCGTTTTTACGCAGTATATACATATTGGGGCCTTCTTTTCTGACGTCGGATATAGTCCTGATCCCGTCAGATCCCGAAGGGTAGCAGAAGCTTATCTTTCCCGCATCTATATCGTCGATAAGCTGTGTGCAGTCCTCTATCTTAACCTGGATATCCTCATCGACTGTGTCAAAAACATACGGATGATAAAAGCTGACCGCATACTGTTCCACACCGTCGCTGATATCAAACAGCTGAAAAGGCGCGAATTCTTCGATATTGATCACCAGATCCTCTTCGCCGTCAAGTGCGGGCCGCGTATAGCTGCCGTATATTGGCTTGATACTTCCCATTTCAGCATCGGTCATAAACACATTGCTGATACGGCTCCCGGTAACATAAAGACTGTGATCGGTCTCAAATACATAAGGCTCCTCGCCGTCTGTCAGGAGCTTGGTGCCCTTGGGTACAGGAGCTCCCGGTACGGTATCACTGAGCATATCCATCACGACTATAGAACTGGCGGGCTTTGCGGGCAGGAGAGAGATATCCAGCATATTAACAAACTCGGTATGATAACGGTCTAGCACCTCATTTATCCTGCCGATATTTTCTTCCGCACTTCTGGCATAAAGCCTGGCGATGGCTGTACCAACATCTGACATATCATCGCTCATCTGCCAGCCGGTCTCGTATTGGAACGAAAGATCGGCTATGCGCTTTTCTATATCGGCTGCATTCCTGTTATCAATCTCCAGTTTCTTCAACGATCTCCGGCTCATAGATCTCGGGCTCTCCTTCGGGATTTTCATCTGGTGTTACATTTAAATAAAACGGAAATACAAAGTTATTCCTGCTGTTGGTGCTTATAACCGTATAATCGATATTAAAGAGCAATACGCCTCTTTGGTATCCGCTCTCAAGGCTCACCTGCACATTGGTAACACGAGGCTCCTGTACGGCTATCTGCTCCTTTATGGTTCGGCTCATCATTCCCAGCGTGCCTGCATTCTGATCCATAAAGGTATAACTCATTATATTGGAACCGAAATTGGGCCGCAGGGGTCTCTCGCTGCGCTGCGTCATCAGTATCAGATATATGGACTGCTTGACGCTTTCTTCTTCACTAACGGTCACAAACCTGCCCGTAGCGGGATTTATCTGCGGGGGAAACTTTATCCCCTTTCCCAAAAAGTCTTTCTTATCCGCCATATCCCTGCTCCTATCCTATCTTTATGGGTGTACCCTGTATCTGGGTCGCCCCGTTGGCATTAAGCTTCATCAGCCCCTGGCTTTCCGCACTGAATGAAGCTCCCTTTACCGCCATCTTCTGTGTAGCGGAAAGCTCGATCTTTCCCGATGAATCAATGACAAAATCGGCACAGCTGATGCTTATCTTTCCGCTGTCGGAAGATCCGTTAAGCGTTACGGTAATATTGTCACCGGCCTTGATCGTTATCTTCTTTGCAGCTTTTATAACGATCTCACCGTTCTCCGTCTTCATCTGGATCTGGGCGTTCTTGTCCTTATCCTGTATCTCGATAAGCTTCTTTTCGTTATCCATGGTCACGCTGTGGGCTTTATCCGGTGTATAGATATATATCTTATCTTTCGTACCGTCGCCGTCGCCGCCTTTATCATCGGCAACATCCTCAAATTCTATCGAAGATCCGTGACGTGTAACTATACGCTTATGCTGGTTCTTCTCATGAACGGATTTTTTCAGGAAAGTATCCGCAGCCTTCTGTATGCAGCCTATGATATAAGGTCTGTCGATTAGGCCTTCCTCAAATACCACCAGCACCTGGTCGCCTATCTCAGGCAGGAAATAATGCCCCCATTCCGCACCGCCGGAAAGCATCGCAACCCTTGCCCACTGCAGTACATTAGCCTCATCATCCCTGGTATGGAGCTTTACGCATACCCTGCCGGGATAATTGTCTGAGTAATTCTTTACCACCTCGCCCACAACCACGCCGAATATCCTGGTATCACCGGTATCCGTCTTGGTAACGGCACGTTCGCTCACTTCTTCAAATATGTCAAATATAGCCATATCTTATAAACGCTCCTAACTGAGTTTGTTCGTCTTTCCGATGATACGGGTAGAATACCTGCCGTTTGCATCAAGTATATGCCGTACTGTCTGCACATAAAAAACATTCGATACCGCTTCTCCCACATCCTTTATGCTTATATACCTGCCCGGCGTTATCTCGGGTATGCCCACCATTTCCAGATCAAGCGTACCGTATCTGTGGGTCATCTCCTCAAAGAGATACTGCGCCCTTCCCGAAGCATCGTCAGGGCTGGATACCGTGGGGTCTACATATACGAAGCTGCTGCCGCTTATCAGCGCCTTTGCTTTATTCCCCTTTGAGAACTTAAAGGAATTCTTTATCGATTCCTTCACCACCTTGGCCTTGCCTACATCCAGTCCTCTTACTTCTACTTTCTCGACCAGTCCTGTCATATCATATTCAACCGAAAGACGTCTTATCTTTGCATTCGGCGTTATCACTATCTGCTTTGTCTGATCGCTCTTTGCACGGCGGAAATAAACTATGCCTCCCAGCACAAAGAAGTCAAAATTGAATTTCCTCGCAGCCTTTACGACGAACTCGTAATCACTCTCACCCACCATCTCAATGGTACGGTCGGTATCGTCGGCCGCACCGGACGGACCGGGCTGCTGCTTATCCGGGGTGTTATCTATCTTAAAGCTTTCGATCATCCCGGCGTTTACAAAGCCCTGATATATACTCTGGTCAAAGATCTCCTTTACCGCATCGGAATACGAAGAAGCTTTAAGCCTGCGGTTATAACGGTTGGCCATCATCACTGCCTTAAAATCCATGCAGGTCACTTCCACGTGCCCCACATCACCTTCCTCTACCAGAAAGTTCATCCTGACGATGATACCCGTAAATACCTCCGCAAACTTTGTAGAATATCCGGTATAGATCTTAACCTGCGAACCCAGTGTCACAAATTTCTTTATTACACTGAAATTGAATGTTGCCTTCTCATAATCGTAAACATTATAGATACTGAATACCGCCTGCGATGCCTCATACCCGGCTGTCAGTTCGATATTAAGCTCCGATACGCCCACTCTTATGTTTCCGGTCTCACGGGTGATGCTCTTACCATTCACCTCGATCTCGACCATAGGGTCCTGGAACGATGCATATTTATCCTTGAGCGCTTTATATTCCATCAGTCAGCCTCCCAGTTAAGCATCTCCAGCATGCTCTCTGCCAGAGGATTGCCTTTGATGAACGCTTCAATATATGCTCCGTACCAGTAGCCGTTACTGTAATCATTTACCACCTTGCCGACAGTCTCTACAAGGTATATGGTAAGCGTCACTTTGGCCCTTACGGGATTTCCCATCATGTCAAACATGGTATAAGTCGTATTACAGGTTCTTAAGAGTCCTTCATACTTAAGATCCCCCCACTCAAAGCACATCTTCCTGCAATTGGGATTACGCATGATAGCGATAAATGCCTCTACTATCTGCTGTACAGATACGTTCTTCTGCCCAAGCATCTTTCCAAGTGCGCCTGTTCCCGCAGCTCCCAGGCCTTCCATCGCTTTCCCGTATACGCTCAGATCCATTATGTCGGATTTGAAGGATGCCATATTTGAGATCTGGTCAAAGATAAGATCCACACTCATATCAACATGAAGATCCATCTCGCCGTTGGTTATACCGGGACTGCCGTCCTGTTTATAATTCATCTTCGATACATCGTCATCGCCGGCATGCGACTGCAGACGTATCGACGCCGGATTAAACTGTACCACCAGCGAACGGTTATATTCACTGCCCGGCTTGATACCCATCGCGCCGGTCACAGCCCCCATGAGGGCATCACCTATGTTGGGGGTATAAGCCGCAAGACTGCTTACGCTGCCCAGGCCGCCTACAGCCGCACCTTTAAGCTCAGCACCTTCCTCCATTTGGGGATCGTCTGTTTTTTTATGGCGCTCGTCCTTAAACCTGATCACCGCTTTTGCGACGGATCCGGTTACCGTACCTAACGCATTTTTCGCAAGACTTGCAACTCCCATCAATATCCTCCGAAACTATTATTCAAAAACATCATCCAGTACTTCATCCCAGTACGCGGTATCCGATTTGAATGTGGCATTCCCGTTAGTCTGCTGTATCTGTATGCTGGCCGTGGCCCTTATGGGATTGCCTTTTTTATTGAACATGGTGTAATTGGCATTCACACTCAGCAGTTCTCCGTGGAAAAACATATTTCCCCAGACAAATATTATCTGTCTGGTGCGTTTAAGCATCAACAGGGATATCAGTCCTTCAACCCTTGTCCTTACCGAAACATTCCCCGACAGATTAGCGACCATATCCTTTGCCATATCCACGCCATTCGATATATTAACCCCGCCGTTTTCCATGGTCGTAGAGCCAAAGGCGTCGGAGTTTATCACTTCTTCAAATATCAGATCCACCGTCAGGTAGGTGGATGTCTTTTTATCCATGGATACCAGGGAGTTGGGTGAGTCGTTTCCCATGGCGGTATACTTCTCTATTGCACCGCCCACGCTCTGCATCGAGATCGACGCCGGGTTATACTGCACCGGAACAGGGATGAATCCTATCGTAAGCATCTCAGCAGCCAGCTCGGCCTCGGAAAGCTTTATCTGGGTGCCTTCTTCAATGATATCCGCCTCCATGACCGCCTCGCCTGCCCTCTTGGCCGCCGCTTTTCCCTTTTTCTTTCTCATCTTGAGCAGGCCTTTTAACGCCGAAACATCCTGATTGGTGGTCGATCCGGTAGTATCATTATACCGGCCCAGCATCCTGACATAGAGAGTAGCCTTGGCTTTGGCCATCTCCAGCCCCTTGGCGGCCGCACCTATAGCAGTAGCCGCACCAAACTCCGCTGCCATTGATCCCGCATCCCATCTGTTGTCCTGTACTTCACCGGCCATCTATCATAATCCTCTTCTGCGCTGCTCGTTCTTTAACTGACGTTCTATCCTGCCGTATACCTTTTCGGTTATTGCATCGATCTGCGAACGTACACTCCTGTTCACCACACGCTGTATCTCTTCGCTGTTCTCCTCTATCGTCCTGCTGTTAACATTATTGACTACCGTCTTTTCTTCCCTTATCAGATTCTGTGTATGCTCACTTAAGCTTCGCTGCGTCTGCTCCATCTTAAGCATCTCCTGACGGATATTCTCTATCGTCTCCTCATCCACAGAATTCTCCGTACTTTTATGTATAAAAGAAAGCTTCTCATCCTCATAGGATGTAACGGGCTCAGTATTCTCGATCGCCCTCTTTGCCCAGCGGTTCACAACGCTTTCAAGCAGCCGGTTAACAGTCTCGTTTTCACGCCTTACTATTGCTTCCCGCCCCTGCATGACCTCCTGCTGCATTATCACATTTGAAAATTCGCGCACGCTGCTGCTTTCCTCGCGCAGGATATGCTCCAGAACTTCCTTAGTCCCTGCGCTCTTTTCTGCCGCTTCCCTAATAGCCAATGCACGCTCCCGCACAGTTGACGCTATATTATCTATCGTTATCGATATATCTTTATCATCCGCTTTTATATTATAAACCGGATAGATATTATGAAGTGTGAGCGCCTCATAAGCTCTTTGATCCGGAATCCGTGGTGCATTACTGCCCGTATCCGGATATGAAGACACCACTGCTCCCCTGTCTGAAGCAGCTGTTAATGATCCGGCTAAAGCTGTCTCTGAATAAGATGAGCCGCTTCCCTCATCATACATATCTGCATCTGCTTCTGCACCGCCCTGTCTTGTCTTCTCATTTGTATGATAAATATCATGAAGCAGTATTCCTATATTATCCTGTGATATCTGTTCAGACATATAAAAACGTTCAGGAGCCTGTAAATATTCACGTATAAGCCTGTGTGCTCTCTGCTGAAGAGGATGCAGGAGTTTTTCACTTTCACGCCTTATATTCTCTAAGCGTTCACGTTCATGGGTCTCGGACTGCACAAAACGTTCAATAACGTGTTCCGGATGCTCAAGAGCCATGGCCGCTGCCTGCATGGTCTTCTGCGCAGGCGAGAGTTCATCTTTTTCCGGCGCGTTATTCTCCAGGATCTTTTTAAGCTCCTGCATATAACGCTTATTCCGTGCAAAATTCTGCTGATAGGTCTGATACAGGCTTTCATTTATCTGCCTGTTTTCTTCCGTAAGTTTATTCTCTGTCTTTAAATCGCCCTCTTTCGTAACATAGGTAAGCTCTGCTGCAGTACTGCCCTCCGAGGGCTCTGTAATGTGAACATCTTTTATCAGACTGCTGATATTTACACTGTTATCAGTCTCACTCCTGTTACTCTCATACAGCCTTGTATCACCTTCCCTGATATCATCGCCACTAACGGTGATATTTACATTCGTAGTACGACTGTCTTCCCCTTCCCTGATGACAACCTTATTCTCCCCTTTTTCAGATTCCTCTGCCACGGTCAAACGGGTATGACTGTCATGTTGTGATATATATGTATTGCCGGCATTCTGAACATTCTGTTCATTACTTATCCTGGTATCACCTGCGCGATCTGTAAAACTTCTGTTATCTGCCACATTTTCCCTGATATCGATATTTGTACTTATATGGGTAAGCTCTGCCTGCGGTATTTCCGGTGCCACCACGCTCTGTCCTTCAGAAGACAGTATCTTAGTAAGAGAGATATTGTTTGTATTTACACGCTCGTTTTCATTCAGGGAAATATGTTTATCAATGCTAGCGCCTTCATTCAAAACATTATATGTATCCAGGATCTGTGTATTTACGATCTCATTATTTATCTGTGCGGAAGAAGATACATTAACAGTCTCAACTGCGCCTGTCTGTATCCTGCTAACATGCACAGTGCTGTTATCTTGAACACCAAATGCCCTGTTATCTGAGCTATCAATAATGTTCTGTATTTCACGCATCTCATTATTGATGATATTTATATTCTCGTTGAGCTTTGTCCCGTTATCAGATCTGTTACTGATAAAGGTCAGATCTACCGGTGCAACATCCGGCGAATTCGCCGCTTCCTCCCTTCTGGTAAAGCCCCCGTCTGCAATATCTTTTTTTGGCTGATGCACACTTACGGACGAATCAATAAAAAGAGTTTCATTTTCATACTCATTAGAGTTTATCGTATGAAAATGCTCCTGTTTATCCCCCTGTGGACTGTTTATAATACTCGGCGCATCTGCACGCTCCCTGCTCTCTTCTGCACTTATTTTGCCATCTGATGTATTGACAGGATATCCGGAGATATTATTATTATTGACATTTACATTGGATATCTGTGTATTATAAACATCACCATCATGCCTTATCACATTGCCGGCATCATATTGCTCATTAATATTCTCATAATGAGCATACTCCATATCAGCCGAGACGAAACTGTCCCCAAAGCGTGTGTTGTCAACATCGGATATATTAACGTTCTGCGTACTGAAATTATCGCCGGAATAGGAAACATCCCCATCCTGCATAAGACGTTTCTCTATGTTTATACCTATATCAATGAGCTGTTTTACGGTCTTGATCTCATTCTCATAATTATCTGTGTGATCGATATTTTTAACAAATTCTTCATGGAGATATTGCAGATAAGCTGTGTTTTGTTCAAAACGATACAGTACATTTTCCGAAGCCCCGTAAAAGCTGTCTTCCAGCGAAAGCCAGTTGCGCACATGATGATCTATACGCTCGTAGCTCAGTTCATAGATATTATCGATCAGATTCATGAGCACGGCAGAATTAATGCGTTCATTCAGCTGCGAAACGTTTATGTTATCTACATTTGTCTCGTCACCTTCATATATATTCTCATGCCTGTATACAAGAGCCTGCGTTTCAAGCCGCACTGTCTCCCTCAAGCGGTTTAACAGCACCTCCTTTGCAAAACGCCCCTGCTCGCTTATCCTGAACTCTTCATTGGTTATACTCTTATCACCTTCATCATGCTCATAGAAATTACGCATTATCTGATAAACGGCTGCAGTTTTTAAACGCCGGTTCACAACCTCATGAAGGTGAAGGATACTGCTGTTGATGACCTCATTCTCACTCTTAAACTCAAGACGCATATCTCCCGCATACTGTGATACCATTTCACGAAGCTCTTCGACATTATTCCAGTACAGATTAGTCACATCATTAAGCTCTTTAGTCTGTTTGGTGAGGCGTTTCACCTCATTCATGAACTTACGCTCATCCTTTATGCCCAGCTGATGCAGTACATTGCTGATATATATCCTGTCCTGATATGAGAGCTTTGCATCCGCGCTTATAAGGATCCTGTTAATGAGATTATTGATAATATTGACCTTCTGTATCTGGGTATTCTCCGTATTACTGCTGTTTACGACATTTCCCATTCCTCCGCCCATGAGATATACTTCAGGCGGCTGTGTCGTAAGATGCAGAAGATCCGTCTCGTTGATATCACTGCCCATATAAGCATAGTTTCCCCTTATACGCTCCACGAATTCCTCTTTTGAGCGGAACAGATCATTCCTTAAACTCAGTTTTACAGGTGTCCGCAATTTAAGCATCCGTTATTCTCCCATGAGAAAATCTTCTATGGTGCGTTTTACATGCTTAACAGCCTTCTGTGTCATAGCGCTCTTAGACAGTTCTTCCACACCGGAGTCCGCACGGCTGGAAATCCCCTGTCCTGCTTTTGTCGGAGGCTGGGTCTTATCAAACTCCCACTTTCGCGGCGCGGGATCTACTCCCACTTCTCCGGCATAGGTATTCTTTGCTCCGCGTACGGCCAAGTCCGTCATATCGGATTTTGATATCTCAGGCACTTTGGGCGGTACGCGGCTGGATACTCCGCCGCCGCCTTTACTGTTCTCGTCGGTAAATGCCCATTTTCTGGCGCTTTCTGCCATAGTTTCCTTAGAAAGCTCCGCAACTCCCATTCCGCTGGCATCTCCGCCTTCGTTTATAACTGCATTCTGACGGCTTCGATCTCCCGCCCCATCCTTTGTACCTTCTTTATCAAACACCCATTTACGGGGAACGGGATCCGTCCCCACCACGCCGGCATAAGTATTCTTTACGCCTCTTACGGCGCGTTCTGTCATGGTCTCCTTTGATTCTTCAGGTTTACCAAGGCCTATACTTCCACCTCCATCAAGTTCATGATACTCGGTAACCAGGCCATTTTGGGCGTACTGCCCTCCTTTGCCTGCTTTTGATGTCCCGTCAAATTCCCATTGTCTGGCGCCATCTATCATCTCTTTTTTTCGCGTTTCTTGGATATTGGGATTTGATCTTGCCGATATCTTACCATTCCCTGTATATACTCCGTCTTTATCAAGCTCAAACTTACGCGCCCTGTCAGTCATCTGCTCAAGGGAAAGCTCTTTAATCCCCAGCGAAGGCCCCAGTGTCTTATCGGAAAAATTGGCATTCTGGGCAGATCTGACAGACTTGGTATCGCCTTTATACTCTTTATTATTTTCAGCAGCAAAATTATACTTCCTCTGCTCCGGTTTACTTTCTTCCTTTGATCTGTCAAGTACCCTGTGGGATATTTTCCCCTGACCTTTGACTTTAGTCCCGTCAAAATTCCATCTTCTCGCTTTGCTTCGTACGGTATCGTCACCTGTAGGCCCATAATCGATATCATCCCAGTGTTCTTCATTCTGTCTGGGCTCAAAACCTCTTTTTGAATACTTTCTCTCCAGTCCGTTAGTTACGATACTCCATGCAGGTGCACTATCCGATTCCGAAGATGGCATGGTCAGGCAGAACATATGATTATACCCGAAGGTTATGGTCTCTGTCAGAAGTCCGCCCTTTTCCGCATCAAGCCCGCCATAGGTAATACCCATGACCACAGCCCCTGTAAAGGTATAATAGCGCCCGCTTTCAAAGCCCCCTCCTGCATTCTTTCCTACAAAGAGTATGAGGGGAAGTAAAAGCTCAGCTCCGTTTGTAAGAGGATCAAAGAGACCAAGACCGTACTCACAATACCTTTCCACTACAAGTTTAAACGGCTGGCTTATCGGTTTACGTTTTAGATAAACATAATCGTTCATGCCGCCTTCCTGAATGGTGTCGTATTCATTATCCCTTGTAAAAGGCTGCACGCTCTTAAGCGGTATCTCATGAACACCGTCTACAAGAAGATAGAAATTGAAACTTGGTATCATATCATGTACTTCAGACATCTCTTTACCCCGTTAAAATGGCTTAAGCTCCGTGATGGATTTCTCCTTATTCTTATCCGAGGGATTAAGTGAGGCATTTATCGTACTTATCTCTTTACACCATCTGCGGCGCTGTGCATGATCCAGCATCAGCACCTCCTTCTCACTCCAGTGAAAATAATACGATATGAAGGCCATCTCCTTAAACAGCTCATCCTGAG
Source organism: Lachnospiraceae bacterium (assembly GCA_017437785.1). Lineage (GTDB taxonomy): Bacteria > Bacillota > Clostridia > Lachnospirales > Lachnospiraceae > NK4A136. The sequence goes on along the minus strand of JAFRXH010000034.1, from coordinate 5,538 downwards.
GATAAAGCCTTATCCCTCCTGCGTAAAATTTAAGGGGATATCATGCTCCTTCCCACAATCCGGACAGATAAAATGAATAGTCGGCGGCTCTATATCATTAATCCTCTGATACATATCCTGTAAAAAAGCAAGATCGGCTGTAAAAAGCCGCTCGATGATATTGGGAGCTATAGTAGCCACACCTTCGATCTCGGTGATCACGGCTGCTAAAAGCACTATCGTAAGGTAAGAAGGGTTCGCTAAGACTCTCGGATCCCTCTGCGCCCGCATCTCATCTCCCGCTGTTGCCAGTCTCATTTTTCCGTATCTGTGAATCTCTCCTGTAGAATCTATGTACCCTTTAGGTAACGTAAATTCGAATTCTGTTTCCATTTGAACATATCCTCCTTAAATTCCCTTATGTACAATGATATATATTAAAATATCATTCTTTATTACATATCATGATACATAAACCCCCGCCCCGGGAATCCGGGGCAGGGTAAAGGAATCTTTAGTTAGGGATCACCAGCTCTTCATAAGCCAGTTCTACAGTCTCGATAGCCACATCAGAAGTTTTGGCATCAAGCTCGGGTCCGGTATACTTGGTGACCCATGCATTTGTAAGCAGCCATACTCTGGTACCTGTTATCGCAGTAGCCAATGTCTGGGGTGATCCGCCATTGATATCGATAAGCTCTATCTGCACGTCATTACGGGGCATCTCACCACGAACCTCGGAAACGCACTCCTGTATCCAGGTCTTGAATGCGGAATCCAATGTATAGCCAAAGCGCAGGGTAATGTTACCATGCTTTACAAGTCCGGGGATCTTCACCGGTGCCAGGGAGTTTGCATTGCCCTGACGGAACTCGATCACATCGACAGTGGCATCGATTCCGGTAACCTGTGAAAATGCAGCAGTACCTTCAACGTTTGCCACTTTGACCAGGAAATTCATCTTGGTCAAGGGATATGATAAGCCTTTACTATTTTCATAAGGACTAGCCATATTTTATGTCTCCTTTTCTTTAAATTTTTTTACTACTGCCTTTATCAGCCTTCTGCATTCTCACCGCCGCCTGCCTCAGATGTATGCTGTGTCAGACGGAAGATCACGAACTCTGCAGGACGGCTGGGAGCTATACCTATGTTGCAGATAAGACGTCCGCTTCTGATGTCATCAAGACTCATTGTGCTGGGTCCTATCTCAACAAAGTATGCCTCACCGGGGGTGCTTCCCGAAAGCATTCCTGTTCTCCACAGACCATCCAGGAAGGAAGTGATCGTAAGAGATACTCTCTGCCACAATGTATTATCATTGGGCTCGAATACCACCCAGTTAGTTGAAGCCTTGATAGACTCCATAACATAGATGAACAGACGCCTGATGTTGACATACTTAAAGGAAGTATTGTGGGAAGCAGTTCTTGCGCCCCATACCCTGATGCCTTCACCGGGGATGGCACGGATAAGGTTGACACTCTCGGGATTCAAAAGATCCTGCTCTTCCTTGCTGTAGTTCACCTTAAGTCCGCCACAAAATACCGCTTCGTTTGCAGGTGCCTTGTGAACACCTCTTGTTATATCGGTACGTGAGTATACACCCATAACGGCACCTGAAGGAGGAACAAAATCAGCCTTATTCGAGCCTCTGTCAAATACCTGTATCCAGGGATGATACATAGCGGCAAAAGTACTGTCGATGAAGCTGCGGAAGTTTATAAGTTCTTCAGTCTTATATGCATCCTTAGGCATATCAAGTACAGCAAAACGATTTCTCATCTTCTCACAATGAGCTACCAGAGCCGCCTCAACCTCCAGCATGGTGATACCGGGCACTGCCATGATATTTACATTATTGTTCTCAAGGAAGCTCTGGATGCCGGTACGGCCTTCAGGATTGTCATCACTTCCTATAAAGGTTCCTGCGGTCACCTTTGCAATGCTGCCGTCTGAACCGCCCTCAAGAGTGAAGGTTCCTTCAGTGATGCCCTTACCAAGAATGGCCTCTACAGGATTGCCGATCTCTTTAACAGGTTCTGCAGGCTCTGCACCCTTCTCAGGCTTTTCAGGCTTAATGGTTGCTTCCTTAACAGCCTTTGCTTCGATCTTAACGATGTTGCTGCCTGCAAGTCTTGCTCCTATATATGCAGGAGATGCTATATTGAGGGTAAGGTCAAAGAAATTCTCAACCTCCTCATTATAACGCACCTGAAGATCAAAGGTTACCAGGCGTACAACATTCTTGGGGATCATGTCCTTATCAACAGGATCTGCCTTGAACTTATTCTCGAAAGTAACCAGCTCATCATAGATAACGGATATACGATTATATTCTCCGTTAAATTCTACGATATCACCCTCTCTGAAGCCTTCAACGCTCTTTGCCTTGTAGCTGTTTTTGCCGGTATTCTCCAAAAGCTGCATCTTCTTCTTGAGCACGGTCTTAAAGCTAAGCTGTATGCGGTTTCCCCACTTGCCTTCGTTAGCTGCGGTAACACTCAGTATACCCATCTTCTTGGAAGCACATGCTGCGTCTTCCGGCGCTACACGTGATACATAGCAGCGGGTACCTCCGTTTAAGAAGAACTGCTCAACAGCATTAGCAAGATAACGATATTCTCCGTGAGTATACTCACTCAAAAAACCACCAAACTGTTTGGTAAAGTTTCTGAAATTTGTAACCAGCTGGGGAGCTCCCTTGGTGGGGCCTTTTTCTGCAAGACCTATAAAACCGCCTGTGCTGGTTCCGACACCTTCAACACTACGGGGGGCATTGTCATATTCTTCAACATATACCCCGGGACTAAAATACTCAGCCATAAACTAATTTCTCCTTTCGTTTATTCTTTGTTTGACGGACAGTTTCTAACCTGCGATGACCTTAGTCTGGCCGGGATTGGTTATGTTTATCACACCGGCGTAACTGCACATGCATTTACTGTCAAGGGTAACACAGGGTTTCCCTCCTACCAGAACCGTGCCTCCTGTCCAGGCCGTTGTGGCCGGGATGCAGGGCTGTGGTGTCAGAACACCCATCGCCGCCGCCGTGGCTGCCGCTACCTGCGGATTTGCCAGACTGCTGCACATACCACACGATGAAATATTGACCATGGGGGCCGCATCCGTAATGACCAGCACAGGCTTTCCTTCAGCCAGGACCGTCATGTTATTTGTAGATGTCAGATTCCCCGGTGTGGTACCGAAGCTGCACATACACATTGCTCCTGTTGTTACTACCAGTGACATATTTCCTCCCTTATTCCAGACTCACACCCTCAGGCTCATGGAAGTCTATCACTTTGTACCTGTTCTGTCCGTCAACGACATATTTCACCAGATACTTTAAGTTTTTCCCGTCGTCTCTCACCCTTAACAGATAAGATCCATCCTTTTTGACATGACCGTATACTATACGGCATATCGGTGAATTTGGCGGGAAGACTTCTGTCGGATTCCGCTTAAGCCTTACTCTTTTATCAGAGAGCTCGGCCTCCACTTCTATCGTCTCAAAAGTCTGTGTCTCTGCATTGAGCAGAGCGTAACGGCTCTGGGTCATGTTCATGCGCCTGTTAGGCATAAATACTGTCATAACTCTTCGCTTTTGATCAAGATCCCTTATCGTCGTTACTATGCGGCCCGGATGGACGGCCTCTACTGAAACAAGCCCGGAAAGTTTACCCTTAAGCGTTAAGAGCGCTTCCCCTTCAGACGTATTCTCTGACGGTATCAGGTATACATCTATCGCAGGAAGTGTTTTGTCCAGCTTCTCATAATCAAGGCTAAGATCCACATTCTCATATCCATTAACGTTTATACGCATGAGACCGTTATCTCTGCCCGCGTTTATGAATATATATGATCCGTCGCCCTTATACATTCCGGGGAAACTGTCCCCGTCCCTTGTAAAGCTGACTGTACTGTCCTCCACCTCTTTGCCTGTTGTCGAATCATAGAGATTGATCAAAAGGTCCAGAGTATGTCGGATCACTCCGTCACCCATCGGGTATCCCTCCTTTCTTCCGGATTTTTATCTTAAGCCCACGCTGCAAAGACCGCAGTTTCCGGCTTAAGCTGCTCCGGTATACTGATGATCGAATGGTCAGCCATCAGCACCTTCGCCTGTAACATGCAAACCAAATTGTGCCTCGACAACGCGCGGTGTATCGATGAGCACTTCGCTGGATACATACACCGGAGCGGCTCTGTAGAAAAGTGAGATCTGATAAGGTTTGTTGATCGCACTCCACACACGCACCTTTTCTTCCAGGCTTATCTTGGCCTGAGACAAAACTATGGGCGGTTCCTGTGTATCCAGCCAGTTTTGTAACTGATTAGGCAGCACGCTGTTGTTATCCGATACTATCTGGGCGCACTTGCCTATGATCTTCTGGAAGTCCTGATCCTTAAGACCCGCCTGACCTCCGGAATTTATAAATACCATATAGTATAAGCTGTATGGTTTAGGCGGCTTTTGAAGCTGAAGTTTTCCCCTTCTTATTGTTGGCGGGGGAGCCACGGTATCATCTTCCCTGATATCATACAGATAAAGCCCCAGAATATAATCAACATCCTGACTGGCAGGAGATGAAACCTCTATGTTGTTCGGTGACGGAATGGGTTCGGGACACATCTTTGTCCTGAGTACATTCAGTATATAATTGCTCACATCTGAAATGATCGTATAGTCTGCCACGTCTTAATTCCCTTTCTTATCTTAAATCTCCACGTTCGGCCATTTCATTAAGTATTTGTGCAATATCCTTTAGCTGCTTCTGCATTCCGGGAGTAACCAGCACTGCCCAGTCAGTGGTCTTGATATATACGCAATCACAGCCGGTATAACCAAATGAATCTGATTCTGCTATATAAGCGTATTTAACTGACGAATTACCCCTTATGTATTTATCGGTCTGTTCGGCACATTTCACAACAAGATCAACTTCTTCATCATTATTCTTGTACATTTTATCACTTCCTACGGTAAATGTATAGCTCGCAGATCCACGATAAAGCTGACTGATCGTCACGTTAACACCTTTGCGCACATATCTGTATCCGCTCTGCCTCCTGCATTTATCCATAGCCGCTAAAGATACATATTCCCGGTTGGTATCGCTTAAATACTGACGATAGACAAAACTGTTTGCATCCCTAAGGAGCTGATCCAGAAGATCCCTTGCATAACTGTTAAGATCATCATTACTGCATATCCTGGATGCCTCTGCCAAAGCTGCCACTATAGCTGCCTGTTCCTCCGCGTCCGCATTTTTAAATACCGGATCAATTGCCTCTTTAGCCTTTTTCTTACTTATGTTGCTTATTTTATCATCATAGCCCTCACCGCCGCCGGGTTTTCTTCCGCTATCCGAACCATCGCCAAAAGCACCGTTACCTCTATTCCCCGAACCATTTCCGCTTCCCGAACCATTTCCGCTTCCTGTTCCACTTCCGCTTCCTGTTCCACTTCCGCTTCCGGTGCCGCTTCCGCTTCCTGAACCGCTTCCGCTTCCTGAACCACTTCCGCTTCCGGTGCCGCTTCCGCTTCCTGAACCG
>JAFRXH010000033.1 GCA_017437785.1 Lachnospiraceae bacterium | reverse complement strand
CGTACACTTCCGCATTTATCATATCGGCAAAACGTTTTTTATCCGACAGATAATTGACAATGGCATTGTTAGCTTTACCCATGGCAATTCCTCCTAAAAAATATTGTGCAGAGGGATCGCATGCCTGCTAAACGGTCATCCTCCTCCCCTGCGTTGTAAAATTGATTGGATAAAAGCATAGGAGATTCAGATGATCTTGATAAAAAGATTTCCGGAACTATAACCTTGCTATGCTTCTTGCAGGGGAGCATAGCATAATCCATGATCCTTTGCAAGATTACATAAGATTTTTGCAGCCCCAATGAAAACCGTCCCCGATGGTGGACGGGTGTTACGAGAAGACGATTGTGAGCCTGAAGACGGGGACGCTGTCTACTGTCATTTGGCCGCCCATGGCCTCAACTTTTTTACGAAGAGATAAAAGGCCGCCGCTCTCTGCAACAGGGCGCTTGGGAGGGATGCCGTTATTGGTGATAGTAATGAGCAGTGCGGCGGGGGAAGATCCTTCGCTTCGCTCAGGATCACCGGAAGTAAGCTCAGGATGACCGGGCGTAGCCACATCATGATGGCAGCATACACTTATGCTGTCGCCGTCGGCGTGCTTTACGGTATTGGCGGCGCATTCGCTTATGGCTGTTGCCAGGACCTCCCTTATCTTTTCATCCGCAGGCTCATCGCCCTCAAAATGCACGGTAACGCCGATACTGCCGGCCATGGCTACAGCGGCAGCAAGCGCATCCGCAGACGCCGGGATATCGGCCGGCGCCTCACCTAAAAGAAAGCGGTTCATCTGCGTAGTTACTGTATAGACCAGTCCGGGGTCCGTACTGTCGCGATGGTCAAGAAAGTATCGTCCCATAAGCAGCACCTGCCCAAGCTGATTATGAAGCGCCGCACGCGCCTTCTGCTGTTCCTCCGCAATGAACATATCTGCAGACAGATCCGATACCGCCTTCATACGCCTGCGTATATCGGTAAGATGCGCATTTTTATCTTTAAGCTCCTTAATGATCAGGTAACGCTCCGTAACATCCCCGGCAACGATCTGTATGTATTCTTCCCCGTCCAGAGTGACTGCCTCATCCTCAAACTGCCACACAGTGCCGTCTTCCATCGAAACAAGCTGCTGCTCATCCTCACCCGTAACATTCTTTTTTATCTGCCCCGTCAGTTCCCTAATGTCCGAGAGTACGCCGCCCGTCATATTCCGGTAGAGCTCTTCCATCTTAAGATTTGCTAAAAGCACGGTGCCGTCCTTCCTGCCTATCGCTATCCCTTCGGGCAGATAGTTTACTGCCTGGCGGATGGTATCGGCCGTAAGATGCTTCTTTTCATACGTAAGCTTCTCGGTCACTATATATACAAGGAGCGCAGCACACAAAAGCTCCGATCCGGCATAGAAAAGCCACGGCCTTGAAAACAACAGATACTGAAGCCGTATATACCGGTCATTACCATTCCTGGCGATAAAATAAAAACTGCAGTCCATAAGTATCTCAAATACCGCAAAGGAAGAACACATGATAAAAAACGAAAAAATGATAAGGCCCGTACTTCGTTTTTCCCTGATAGTCCTTATGAACATTCCTATCGCCCATACCATTATAAATATGGCTGATATACATAAAGTGTGCAGGATTGGTGAACCATATAAGCTGTCTATAGCCCTCATTTTCCTTCACCTCCCTTATTCCCGTATATCGTAAGGAAAGTGAAACCATCCGCCTCGGTGCTTTTAACAAAAAGCGCCATATCAGGAAATTTGGCTGCCTCTGTCAGCTCTGCCGCAATACGTATCCCTTCTTCCGTAAGTGATACCGTAAGGCGCTTAAGATAGGGCAGCCATGCCTCGATAAGCGTTTCAAAATCATCATACAGCTCATGAACATAAGATAAGGGAAAATCCGTGTATTCCTCTCCCACAGCGGCCGCCTCGATCCCACAGCATTTTAAAAAACGCGCCGTTTCCTGCAATGCCAGATACAGCTCACGGTTACTCTTTGGAAGATTATCCTGTGATATCAGCAAAAGATTACTCTTTCGTTTTGAATAAGCATTAAGGACACAAGCCTCGCCAAGCCTTGCACCAAAATCCGTATCCTTCGGATCTATACTCTCTAAAAGCTGCTCTATCCTCTTCTGTTTAGGGTATATCACAGAGGCTATCCTGTCATACACTTTAGCCTCGGCATCAAGCCTTGCCTTCTTTTCCTTCAGCTCATTCTCCACGCGGATCAGATCGTTTTCTTCACTGAGGATAGCATTCGCCTCTTCAAGACGTCTTGTCGCTTTGTGAAGCTCTTTTTCGTCTTCATTCCAGAACACATAACCGGCCCCTACCCTTATACCGCTCAGCCTGGTATATTCATCGGTATAAAGCGGAAAATCAAGCGCAGATCGCATTTCTTCGTCTGATGCCTTCAAAGTAACGGCACTGCAAAAAACCGGAGCCATCTTCCCGTCGGTCATCAGTACAGGAAGCTTAAGCCCGGATAAGAAACCGGCGTAATTCTCATTATGAGGTATCAGGCGGCTGCGGATACAGATCTCAAGTATCGCCAGCATCGAAAACGTGCGTATCTCCGGAGTATTGTACATACGCGGCAGATCTAAAGGTATCAGGATAAATATCCGGACACACTCAAGCGCCGCCCACATAAGCAGTACTGCTATCATCCAGAAAACGATCTTTCCCGGGCGCTTTCTGGTAACACGAAACAATATAACAGCAGCATATAAAGCCATGACTGCGATCCACACATAGATCAGATATAGTATTATCCCCGTGGTATATGTGCCGGTATTCACACAGAATTCGGAAAGATCCACCCGCGGCATGTATACAAGCTTATGCAGATCATTTGTGATGGCAAGAAAACACAAAAGGACCGAAGGTATAAGAAGCAGTTTTTCGCTGCCTTTATCATTAATATCTTCTCCTCTGCTTATACATATCGAGGCCATCAGGAACAGAGTGGGTATGAGAAGTGTCGGGATCAGGTATAAGTATTCTATATACCGTGACGGAGTTATGATATTTGAAAACACACGGTATTTACAGATCTTTAATATCAAAAAAAACAGCATCAGCACCGCTGATGTCAGTATATATGCCCGGCACCTGGTCGGAAGCAGCCGCACACGGACAGACTCCATCCAGTATACCAGGAGTCCGCCGTATATGGAAAAATTAAGGGAGAACATCAACGATGCAAACAGCGCGTTATTTCCGCGCATGATGGCATTACAGATCCCCGCCAGTATGAAAAACGCTATAAATATATACAGTTTCTTTCTCTTTGTATGTTTAGCCATTACCAGTGCGCTGTTTGTCACTTACCACAAGTCCAAGTGCTTTGGCATTCATTGCCACATCCAGGCGGTTCTCATAACCCGTCTTTTCCATGATATTCTGGATGTGCCGCTTGACCGTATTAACAGAAATGCATAACTTCTCGGCTATCTCCTCATTTGTAAGGCTCCCGGTAAGCTCACGCAGGACATCCAGCTCCCGGTCTGTCAGATCGGATCGTTTGATCTTGCCGAAAGATACATCCGGTGCATCTCCGGGGTAGACCGATTCGCCCGCCATGGTACGGTTCATTATCTCCTGTATGCCATGCTCATCGTACTCTTTGTACCAGAAGCTCTCCACGCCTATTGCACGTGCCTTATCCTCCCAGCCGGTCTCTGCGGCCGAAGTAGTCAGTATTATCTTAAGCTGCGGGTGTTCCTTTTTGATCAGGGCCGCAGCGCTCAAACCATCGATACCATCCTGCATCATAACATCAAGTATCAGAAGATCGACCTCATGCTCCTTAAGATAGTCCACAGCTTCCCTTGCCGTTCGAAGTCCTGCTATCAGTTCAAAGCCCGCTGCTGCGCGGACATACATCTCAAAGAATCCGCGGGATATATTCTGATCATCACATACGATGACTCTTACCGCATCCTGCCTGTTCATGATATCCACCTTCCTTCTGCCTGCATTAATTGCTCATGCATATATAATACAAAACAGAAAGGATATTGTATATCACCCATTTGTACCATTTTTAAAAGGCCGCCCTTTTACCGGCGGCCCTTGATGATCATTATTTGACTGTTACGCTTATCGTTATCGTCTTGCCATTAACCTTGGCTGTAAACTTACACTTACCTATGCTTCGCGCTTCTATATTTCCTTTTTCGTCGATAAAGGCGGTTTCCGGCTTTGAGCTCTTATAGATAACCGGCTGGTCTATATCCGTATAGCTTAGCGTAAGCTTCTGCCCGGCTGCCATAGTCAGCGCATACTTATTCTTGCCCGCAGACTTCAGATCATACTTATCCTCTTCATGTACCGGTGTTATGGAAGGATCATCCACCTTGACCGTCATCTTATAGCTTGTCATTTCATCCTTAGCTATCAGGGTAATGGTTCCGGCCTTCAGACCGGTGATCTTTGCGTTTTTGATACTTACGACAGCTTTCTCTTCTTCGGCAGTTCCTTCCGCATATTCCCAGACAGTCTTCTTTACACCGCTTAACTTAACAGATTTGGAGCCTTTTACAGACAAGTGCAGCGTACGCTCCTTTACGGCACTTGGTTCCTTTACGCTCACGCTTGCGGTATATGCCGTTCCGTTTGCATAAGCCGTGACCTTTGCGCTTCCTTTTGCCACAGCCGTTACCCTACCGGTCTGGTCGACAGTCGCCACATCCGGTGCAGAGCTGTAGTAATACACATTGATGTTTTCAGCATTCTTAAGTTCTACGCTGCCTGTATCCTTATCCACTACGCCGGCTTCCAGTTTAAGCTTCTTTTCTGTCAGTTCGGGCTTTGTAATATTTACCGCAATGCTTTGGAGCACATTCCCACCGGCATCCTTTTTAACGATCACCACTTCACCCGGCTTCTTTACAGTAACCTTACCCTTTTTACTTATGCTAAACAGCTTCTTATATGCCTTAAGCTTGTCCTTATCGCTGTCATCCAGGCTCCAGTCAACACCCAGAGTAAACTTCTGCCCCTTCACCAGATATAACCTGGTGGTATCATCCTTTATCTCCGGTACAGGATCAAGAGGTGAGTGCGTTGGAACCGGTCCGGGTACAACGATCTTGCTCCACTTTGCATAAAGAGTAATATCTGTTGTTACCGGAGTTGTAAAATCATAAGCTGAAGTACAGGCTTCATCCGTATACCATCCGCCAAAAGTCCAGCCGTCGTTATCAACAGGATCGGCTGGCTTTGCAGCAGTTTTGCCCTTTTCAATGTAAAGGGGTGGAGGAGCTTGCTCTCCATGACCATTGAGGTTAAAAATTACATTGTATCCCTGAACTCCTGTCGTTACTTCAATATAATCCGAATAAGCTGATCTATAATAATTCGGCAATGCTTTAAAACTTTGCACAAACCGGTATGTTGTATTCTCCTGAAGCCCCGTGAAAACAGGAGAATCCTGCCAGGCGCATCCATCGTCCCATCCCCACACATCCTGATAGATCAGATATTTGTATTCTCCGTTTTCAATCGGATTTAAAGTAACACTGTCAGATGTAACAGAATTAACAGTCGGTGCAGATGGAGCTGTTTGGTAACCTTTCAAAATCTCTACCGCAGCTTCTCCTCTGCATGCTATATATCCATCCGCTGTAACCTCATAATATACCTTATACTCCCCTGTATCCGTAAATGTTGGAGAGGTCTCCAGATCATATTCTCCATAAACAGTTCCATACATTACTTTAGCCTCATTTTCAGGCCGCCCGACAGCTACCTCTATACCATGAGGTTTCCCATCATACCTAACCGATACATCTTTTGCCGTGGCAATAACTGCATCAGCCTTGGAGATTATACGTACATTCTCAAACGTATTATCCTTCAGCACATTGGCTATGCTTATTTTTTCAACCGTTCCATACCACCCTTCCCCGATACACAGTGCTTCTTTACTGCCCCTTTTTGCATAAATATACTCAATTGCATCCCCTATGGATATTTCCCCACAACGACTGCATTCATACTCTTTGTCTCCATACCCGCTTCCTATACCCGCACCACGCAATCCGCCAAAGGCATATACAGTCCCACCGTTAATAGTAATATTTCCACATTCGGATCCTTTTACAATTGTTTCGGTATCTGTTTTTGATATAAGTGTGTCTCCACTTCCTATACCCGCAGCGTAAATTCCTCCATATGCATATACCGTTCCACCATCAATCGTGATGTCGCCGCATGAAGTACAATCTGCTGCCCCTATGGCGGCACAACCGGATCCTCCATACGCAAATACTGTTCCACTCTTTATGATCACATTTCCCGAATCCGCTCTTGTCAATGCGCTTCCTATACCACACCCCTGACCGTTACTGGATGCCTCAAGGATGCCGTCACCCGTAATGGTTAGTGTTTTACCTTTCTTAACAAATATTCCGGGTTCCCTGTACATAAAACCGCGTACAACGTTACTTCCCTTCAAAATGATAGTTGCATCGCCCTCACATGTAACTCCTGCCCACTGGAAGGCATTATCATCAACCCCCTCAATAGTTATACCGTTGAAAGTCACGGTGGCACCATCTGCTATTGATATCTTATGATTTCCCGCTAACCTGCCACGCAGAACATCCCCATCCTGTGCTATATAATCGCCTGTCAGACTATAAAGATTTACCGTATTTCCGGCAAGCAATTCCTCCTCTTCCGCCTCTATATCATCTTCATCATCTTCACTCTCATTCATCCCTGCATTCTCAACAGGTGCCTTGCTCTCATCTTCACTTACGGTATCATCTTTGCTGATACCGTCCTCACTCACCGTATCATCTTTGCTGATACTGTCCTCACTCACCGTATCATTTCCGGATACGGCTGTCTCTGCCGCATCCGCCGCAAATACCTTGATCCCTGTTGAAGATAATTCTCCCGCGCACAGAACGAACGTCAGCAGCATGGCAAGCAGCCTGTTTAATGTTTTCCTTTTTTCCATGATCTTCCTCCAAAATCCACATTGATATATATATGAAATTCCGTGGTTTCTGTTTACTCAGCTTTTACATGTGCCGAATCGGTATACAGGAATCTGGTATTCCAAAGAACTCCCGTAACAACAACGTTATCGCCTTCCTCTGCGATACCGTTAAATTCATCACCATCCACGATCACTACCTTAAATGTCTGCGTCAAACGTCCGGTATCATTCTGTATACGGACATGATCTTTATCTTCCAGCACACCATGGATCTCATAGATCATGCCAAAGCTCTTTCCGATAGCACTTTTGATATCGTTGAATGTATTATAATCCTGTGTATTGTCCATAACGAAATCCGGTACCTGATCAAGGTTCACTCCCGAAAGATCATTCTTATCTGCCGGCTGCTCGTAAGGGCTGCCTGCTGCCAGTGCGTCAGCCTTTGCCTGAGCCGCTGCCGCTTCCTCAGCTGCTGCTTTATCTTTGGCTTCTTGTTCAGCAGCTTCCATCTCTGCAACCGTAGTCACTTCAAATGCCGGCTTATATCCTGCCAGATTCATGTCATCATCATATACAGGGAAAAGACCGAACTCCGTCACCTTTCCGTCCTCAGAGATAGTAAACTCCTGCTGCCAGCTGTCGCTTACCGTGGTGGCTTCACCGTCTTTTCCGTCGCTTTCAAGTAGTCCGCCTGCATCTACCACCTGTACGCCGGCATCCTCGGGATCATCATAGATCAGCATCAGCACATTGGCTGCCTGCACTTCCCAGTGACCCTTCATGTCATCCATATCTGTTACAGATTCCACAAAAGTACCGTCCTCATTAAAAACGATCTGCTGATGCTTTGTGCTTGAAAGGTCTCGATATGCCACCAGTCCCGCAAATGCCTTATCATACCAGCTCTGATCCTTGCAGCCGTAATCGGGATGGCTTCTCTTCCACTCCACACCGTTCTTAAAATCGTAGCAGGTAAAGTTATCCTGGAAAGTAAAGTCGTAATCGTAAGTCACGGACTTATCGACCATAAATGTAAACTCACCCGTGATGGCATGCCCGTTTCCGCCATCGCGAAGCGGCATATCGATCATATCGTCGTCGGTTCCGTCGGCTGTGGTGTGATACTGGCAGAATGAGAGTCCTACGCAATCGTCCTGCTTAGAGGTCTGTGTAAGTGTGAAGGATATCTCCGATGATGTGTCACCATTCGGATACCAGCGGTCGGACGTATCCTCATCACTGTTAAGCGACCCGGGATGTATCTCAGAGGGATCGATATTTGCAGTATAGATATCCGCCGGATCTGTTGTTTCCTCCTCTTCTACTGCCTGCGTTTCTGTCTCCGGCTCCGCAGCCGGCTCATTTTTTCCGCATGCGCAAAGCGAAAGGCCAGCCCCAAGCACAAGCGCAAACAATCTTGCTTTTTTCATAATCTTTTTCCTCCCTTTTTCTCAATAAAAAAACCCGGAAAGCACGGATATATCAGTCCATGCTCTACCGAGGTGTATTTTAACATATCAGGTATTTATGTTAATCACCCAAAAGGATGATTTTTCATTTACAGCGGCACTACTATGCCCTTTAAGCGCGCCTCGATAGCAAGCTCTGTACGGTTCTGAAAGCCTGTTTTATCAAGCATGTGCCGTATGTGTGACTTGACCGTATTTACCGATATCTGAAGCCTTGCGGCTATCTCGGTATTCTCTGCACCTGTGGTAAGCTCACGAAGTACAGCCATCTCCGCATTGGAAAAATCGGAGGAATCCGTAAGTCCTATCTTTATGACAGGCGCACTGTCGGGATACACACTCTCTCCCGCTATCGTCCTTTCCATGATATCCAACAGCGGCTCGCGGCTTGCTTCCTTATACCAGAAGCTCTCCACGCCTATGGCCTTTGACCGCTCTATAAAGGAAGCCTCGGCCATGGATGTTACCGCGATAAGCTTTACATCAGGATAATTATTCTTAACATACTCACAGGCATCCAGACCGTTTGAACCATCCCCCATCACTATATCCATGATTATCAGATCAACACTGTATCTGGCCATGTATATATCCACCATCTTTGCCGTGTCGATGGATCTGATGAGTTCATATTTATCCGAGCTGCGCACAAAATTTTCAAAAAGCTGGCGCGATATCTTCTGATCATCTACTATAAGGGCTCTTGTCTTCTTCATTATTCTCTCCCTGTCCGGATATTTATTCTCAGCATAAATCCTTCATCTGTCAGTATCTCCATACGACCCCCGCTGTTTTCCACCAGACTCCTTAGGGATTTAAGACCGCCTTTTTCCACCACCTGTGACACTCTGCTGCCGTTATTGGTAATTACCATGCTGCATGATCCGTCTTTTCTTTCGGCTGTAATATATACCTCATCTCCCTTGGCATGCCGCAGTGTATTGGTCATACATTCATGAATAGCGGTAAGCGCTATATGAGCCGGGTACGTATCGGTACCGAAACAGTCATAAAAGTCGTCCCCGGTAAGAGCTTTTCCATTAAATACAAGCCCCACTCCCACATCTTCCGCCGCTGTAAGAAGCGCCATGAGCTCATCGTTTTTCTGATCATCCATGGAATTACTCATAAAACCGATATTTTCTTTCCACATATCAAGCAGCTCGCCTGATCGCTCTTCATCAACGCTGTCACCGTCAAGCAGATACTTCTGCGTGGCCAGCAGTGTCTGCCCCAGTCTGTCATGAACCATTACCTTGGCATTAAGTATCTCATTTTCTATAACATAAGAATCTATGGTACTGTTCAGCTCCTTAAGATGCTCATTCATCCGCTTAAGTCTTTCATTCTCTTCTTTAAGAAGACCGGCAGTTTTGTATTCATCACTCACGTTATCACAGATAAACTCAACACATTCTACGCCGTCGATGTTAAATCTGTTTTTTCTGAATGTATAGTATTCATCTCCCGCTCTGATCACGTCCTTATCATAACCAAGCAGTTTTTCATAAAGTCCTGTGCTGCCGTACATATTTTCACCAAAAGCCGCTACGCCGATATTATCCATCACGGGATTGATCACAACAGGCAGGCCTTTTTCAGTATATACCGCTACTCCGGCACTTAAGAGATCGATACTCTCTTTTATCGACAGATTACTTATATGGTCATTACTCCACTGTCTGTAATCTTTCATAAGATAAATGAAAACAACGACCAGTATAAGGAGCAGCACGGTACATATCCACAAGGGAAAGCTTCCGAAAAACAGCGCCACTGAGCTGACTGTACTTAGCTCTCTCCGTCCGTTTATGTTCATCATCACCTCCAGCATAAAGTATGAACATGCAAATATAAGAAAGGTAGCAAGCGCCTTTATACGCTCCCGTGACTTTCCAAAACGTGTGTTGCTGATACGAAGACGAAGAAGAAACACTGCCCCCCAGGTAAGGGATAAGAATGCTGCCGCGAAGAGTATGCGAAGTGCGGGGATGGACATGACAGTATTCACTGCGGCACCTCCGATAAATGCCCTTCGCTTTGCTCCGGATGGCCCAGAGTGGAGAATATGGCTTTCTCAAGGCCGGCCTCGAAGCTGTGATAAAGGCTTAAAATCTCCTCTGCGGGGAGCTTTTCTTCCTTACCCTTTAATATATCTTCATCAGGCATGTAATCCGATCCCGCACCCGGAAGACGCATATACCTTATGGATTCTTCCATCGAAAGCTTAAGCTCATCAAGCGAAAGACAGACCTGCCTGTAGTCAAGCTGCCGGCTTTCAGCTTCGCTTTCTGCCAAAAGCACCAGATTGCTGTATCTTTTGATATACGCCCCTATCACCGCCATGGACTTTAATTTTTCCCTAAGCGTCAGATCAGACTCCAGCAGTTGCTCCATCATATCCGTCTTATCCTTTAATGCAATACTGAGCCTGTCATAGATCTCTGTTCTTGTCTTTACCGAAAGTTCCTTTTCCTTAAAGGCTTTTTGCGAACGCAGTATCTCTCCCTCCTGCGTGAGATTTTCCTGTACGCTAAACAGCTCATTCTTTAATTCATTTAGCCTGCTGATATCATCCTTCCAGTAGACATATCCGCCGGAAACTTCCCGGCAATGCAGTCTTATGGCACCATCCGGCTTGATGTCGGTCTGTAGGGGCTCCGCCTTATCGCACACGTACGCATCAATACCGGATCTTTCAAATATCATATCCAGATCCCTGTTAGAAGCTATAACCCCGGTCTGTATAAAGCTTTCCCAGAAAACGATCATGATAAGCGAATAGAGCTGTTGAAACTTAAAAATGTGCCTGCCCATAACAACAAAAAAATCCGTAAAAGTATCAAGTCCCCCAAATAACGCACCAATAATAAGCACTGTCAACGGAATAAACATATATCTTCTGCTCTCTCCAAAAGCCCCTCTCTTAACTGCCTCATAAAAAGATGTAAGCATAAGACAGATGATCCAGGCACAGATAATATAAAATCCCCAGCCATGTGAATACTGTGTTCCCCAGTTAGCAAAGCCCGGCGCAAATGTCCATACGCACTCATGAAGATCGTTTGAAAGAGTAAAGACACACAAAACCGATGCCAGAGAAAGCATGACCCTGTCAGTTATATCATCCAAAACCCTCCTGCTGCCTATTGAGCGTGATACCATAAAGGAAAACACAGGAATAAAGATAAGCGGAATATAATAAACATACCAGAAGTGCCTGCTTAAGGTATCCATATCATACAAAAACTGATACTTGAAAAGCTGAAATAAATACAGGGCTACAAAGCCTGCCATAATACATAAAAGAAGGGTCCTTATCCTCTTATCCGTAACTCTCATCCATACGCTCGCGCCCCAGTATATCATAAGCATTCCCCAGCTAAGGATCTCTATGCTGTGGATCGGAAAATCTATCGGTAAAAACATATCGATAAGGTTTATAAGAACCGCTATCAGAAAAAACAGGATTATATTACGCCTTGTCCTTTTGCTTATAAGCATAGCATCACTTTCCCTGCTTAAGGATCTCTATCACTTTATCGTAGTTTTCAGCCACATGCGGAAATACACAGTCCATACAGCTTTTTATCTTCTTTCTCTTTACTTCCACATATTTATAATTACCGGGACAGTCATATTCGTACAAAGGGCAATAGCAGAAAAGGCAGTTGATATCCACGCTGCACTTGTGACAGGGATAGTATTCACATTCCTTGTTAGCAAAAAAACGGCTTGAGTTCTTCATAGGACGATTATACAATAAGCCCCGCCCTCTTATCAAGTATGCCCGCTGTCATGGTACTATCTTAAAATAAATACCAACAAAAATACAGCTAACATCTTGTGCAAAGGTGATAGCTGCATCAACACGCTGCAAACCCGATATTTTCAATGGTTTGAGGACGGTATTATTTTTTTTGTCTTGAACTTTTTAATGTTCTATTTTATTGTGAATAGTAACAAAAAAAATCACATGATCTCAGAAGTGTCCGCATGAGCGTCCCGTGCCTGAGAAAACCACGCAGTCGATCTGTACGGCTCCGCCGGCGCGGTTATTAAGATAGAATAATATCCTTTCGTGGATATAAGACAGGGTTTTATCACCAAGGCCGCCTTCATAGAGATATTCAAGAGCCTCATCCGTGGTGTTCATATCAAGGATCTTAAGGGCTGTGTGCGCATCGGCTCCGGCCCTTAGCGCTGCTGCAGCCATAAACTCCATGCGGCAGTCCGCTTCCTTTGAGTGCGTGTTCATAATGCCTCCCGATACTTTGATAAGCTTTCCTATATGACCGCAGAGCAGCATCTTTTTAAAGCCCAGCTCTTTAACGATGTCTATGGTATCGCCTATGAAGTTGCTGCATTTGACGGCTTTATCAAGATCAAAGCCGTAATGATCACGCATAAATTCAAGGCCGTAATTGCCGGGGGCCACCACCGCCTCCTCTGCCCCCTCGGCTTTCTGCTGATTAAGCTCCACCCTGATGGTATCGATGAGCGCCTTGGTGCTCATCGGCTCCACTATGCCGGACGTTCCTATTATGGATATGCCTCCTTCTATGCCAAGCCTTGGATTAAAAGTCTTTTTTGCAAGCTCTTCTCCCTCGGGCACGGATATGGTGACTTCTATGGAATCCGTGAAAGCATACTGCTCCATGGCATCGCTTACCGTTTCCTTTATCAGCTGTCTGGGAACGGAGTTTATGGCGTATTCACCCACAGCCTGATCAAGCCCCGGGCGTGTGACGCGGCCCACTCCCTTTCCGCCTTTAATATATACTTCTCCCCTGCCGTCCGCTACCGGCCTTACAGATGCATATATCAGCGTGCCGTTTGTAATATCCGGATCATCGCCGGAGAATTTTTTTACGGCACAGGAAACACTCTCCTGCGAGGCGCTGATATCCAGGATATCGGCATGATACTCGATACCCGCAGGTGTCATTATGGTGATCTTATCTGTTTCTTTTCCGCCAAAAAGCATGCGCGCTGCGGCGCCTGCTGCCGCTGCAGCGCAGCTGCCTGTGGTAAAACCGTAGGTCATATTTTTACTCCTGTAGTATATGTGTATTAAGATCCTTCGCTTCGCTCAGGATGACTTAGTCACAAGAAGGGGCCCGCCCGCTCAATCTTTCATCGTATATAATACCGCGTTGCAGATCGCCGCGGCCACATTGCTGCCGCCCTTGCGGCCGCGGTTTACTATATGCGGGATGTCCGTGGATATTATAAGTTCCTTTGCCGCCTCTACATTTACAAAGCCGACCGGCACGCCAATTACAAAGGCCGGGCTGTATCTGCCTTCCTTATATGCATTATAAAGTGTGATGAGCGCAGTGGGTGCATTGCCTATCGCAAAGATAAGCGGCTTTTTATGTTTCATGGCATGCTCCATACTTACCGAAGCACGGGTGATGCCGCGTTCCTTAGCTTCCCTTGCCACATCTTCATCCGCCATATAACAGATGACTTCTCCTCCGTATTTAGCAAGTTCCTTTTTATTTATCCCGGAGAGCCCCATGTTGGTATCCGTTATTATGTCCGCCCCCCGGCGGATAAGCTCCTTAAACTTCGCTACGGCATCTTCGGAAAATACCAGGCTTTGGGCATATTCAAAGTCTGCCGTGGTATGTATGCAGCGCTTTATCACAGGCGCAGTATTTCCCGTAAGGACTACTCCCTTCTGTGCCAGTTCTTCGGTCAGTATCTCAAAGGATTTCGCTTCTATCTCTGCCGGACCCAGATCGTATATCTGCATGGCTCACTCTCCTTTCATTTACCGTCTGTTGATCCGGCTGCCCTGTTCATTAGCAGCCTGAGAAACTCCGCATTTTCTGCCTCAGTTTTAACAGCTATGCGGTAGTATCCATCACCAAGGCATTCTTCATTCTTAAGATCCCTTATCAGTATGCCGTGACCAAGCATGTATCCATACAGCCCGGGATCTGCCTTAAAGCAAAGATATACGGTATCGCTGTCAAATACGGTATAGCCCGCGTCAAGGATCCCCTGCTTAAGAACGCTGCGTCCCTTAGATATAAGCTTAAGCGAATCGTAAACAAAGCTGCCTTCCTTAAGCAGCTTCGCGCACTCCTGAATGCAGTACTGCGCCGGCAGATTTAAGTTCCACTCGGGAAGCTGCCTTTTAACTCTCTCTATATTCTCAGGCTGCGATATCAGATATCCCATCCTTATACCCGGCAGTGCAAAAAGCTTGGTAAATGAACGTATGATATACAGAGCGGGACAGCGCTTTATATATGCTGCTGTATCACGTCTGACATATTCACCCATCCTTTCGGACAGAAAGAAAAAGCTCTCGTCTAAGATCAAACTGATACCATGCTCTTTAGAATAATCCAGGATCTTATCCAAAACAGCATCATCAATATTCTTTCCGGTATGGCTGACGGGATCGGCGATACAGATAAGATCAGTATCTGCGGGGATACTTCCGGCCGCATCTATAGTAAATTCAAATCCGTTTTTCTCAGTTAAACCGATATATCTCACTTCACAGTCATCAAGACGGCTGAGTGCTCTTTTGTAACCGGAAAACGCAGGACCGATGATGAGTGCCTTTTTCGGGGCTATGGCTGCCGTTACCGCCATGATAAGTTCCGATGCGCCGTTACCTGCAAGGCAGCATGAACTATCCATATCGTCGATCGAAGAAAGAGCTCCACGCACGCTCTGCTGATCGATATCCGGGTAGGCTTTCGAAGCCTTAATGCCAATGTTCAAAGCCAAAAAGATGCTGTCCGGAATGGGATAAGGATTTAAGTTGACGGACATGTCGATATTTACTTTATTTCTGTATATGTCGCCGCCGTGTGGCATGATAGTGACCTCCATGGGGGTGATATTAGACATACTGTAGTTTTACGTAGCGCGAAGACTGTCAGGATCCCCAAGTAGGAAAGTTCGGCTTCGGAAATCATAGATTTCCTGCCTCACTTTTTCGCTTTGCTCAGGATGACATTACCGGGGGTGCTTTGATCAGGAGGACGCCATGCGCCCTCAAGGTAAGGGCAGTAATGATAACAATAACGGTATGTACAGCAGTATCACAAGGAGGGCGGAGGCGGTGAACATGAGTATGTTCGCGCGCGCGATGTCCTTAACGCACATGGGGCGTTTTTCATCACCCAGGTAAGGATGCATGGAGGGAACGCCCTTATAGCTGCAGGGACCGCCCAGTCTTATGCCAAGCGCTCCGGCGCAGGCACTCTCGCTCTGTGCGGAATTGGGGCTCTGATGCTTATGTCTGTCACGCCTCCAAATGTGATAAGCATCCGTTACATTTGCAAAGGGCGCAAAGAATGCTGCGGCGCAAAAAAGCAGCGCGCACAAACGCGACGGCAGATAATTTAAAGCATCATCCGCTGCTGCCGCAGTCTTTCCGAAATACTCGTAGCGTTCATTATGATAGGCGATCATCGAATCCATGGTGTTGACCGCCTTATACAAAAGACCGGCGACCGGACCGCCTATAAAAGTATAGAGCAAAGGTGCTATCACGCCGTCGGACGCATTCTCGGCCACCGTCTCAACGGCTGCCCTTATCACACCCTTCTCATCCAGCTTATCCGTATCGCGCCCCACTATCATCGAAAGAAATATGCGTGCTGTTTCAAGATCTCCCTCCTTCAGATAACGGCTCACCTTCATACTCTCATCACACAGGCATCTTCCCGCCAGGATATAGCAGGTAAGTATGGCTTCCGCCACCGCTCCGGCATAAGGGTGTATCATGTATGCCGCTATAAGGGCCGTAGCTGTGCAAAGAAATGTAATCACTAAGACAATGATACAAAGCTGCGTTCCCCTGCGTTTTAACGCCCTGTTACGCTCATCTCCCGGGATCTCACCGGCATTGATATACAGCTTTTTTTCCAGCGCGGATATAAGTCTGCCTATGGCTTTTATCGGATGGGGTATGTTATATGGATCGCCTATGATCAGATCGAGCATACAGCCAGCAGCAAAGGCGATAAAATGTAAGAACAGATACTGTCTCATCATCTTACCTGGCACAGCAGAGCCAGCAGCACTATGTTACATATCTCGCTGACTGTCACAAAATAGCCTGCTGTATCTCCGGTAACACCGCCGAATTCCTTTTCCGTCATGTTCTTATATCTGATAAGGCAGGCCATATATACGGCTACGGTCAGCAGTGCCGTTTCTGGATCGATGACAAATACAGCTATGAGCGACAGGATATACCATACCAGAAGAGTCCCCATAACACGGCTCCCCGCGCCTTTTGTCTCGTTATGCAGCATGCCCTCCCTGCGTGCTTTGGGCAGTATCACCGATAAAAGCCCGCTCAGTGACCGGCTGAAAACAAATGACACGCCTACATTGAGCATGATCAAATGGTCGCCTTTTTCATATATCACCAGGGCTGCCCCCGCAAAGGCCAGAAGTGCACATATCAGTCCTATCACCGCAAAGGCCCCTGCATGGGGATCCTTTAAGATTCTCAGCTTATCCTCCCTTGATCTGTAGGATCTGATGGCATCAGTAGTATCCATGAATCCGTCCAGATGAAAACCGCCCGTTATGGTTATGGGTATAAGTATCATCAGGATAACCGATACCATATGATGGAGTTCGAAATATCTGCATAAATGAAATGCCAGTACTTCAACTATGCCGATGATCACTCCCACCAGTGGGAAGAACATAAGGCTATCCTTCATATCATCTTCTTCCCAGGAAAAATGCGGCATGGGTATGCGCGAGTAAAGAGAAAGGCTCACTGCTATGCGTCTGAATAATCTCATATATCTACCACCTTATCTGCCAAATGGCGAATCTTCTGTGTCAATGTATTGTTCAGCCGTACGTATGCTTTGGTCTCTTCGTCATACATTTCATCATCTTCTTTAAACATATTGGCAACTATGATCAGCTGTGTAACAGCTTCGGAAAGCGTTACGATATCATTTACGATACGCTCTGTCAGCTGATCAAAACCTGCCTCAAATGCATCGGGATCAAAGTCTCCCGCTTCGTGCATCTCATTGCCTGCAAGGTTTGACAGGCATTCAAGCAGGATAGCACTGTGCGCACCATCCTTAATACAGCTTAATGCACTGTCGGCTTTTGTGGGGATCTCAAGCGTGATAAAACCCTTTCCTTCCCTGGCGCGTCTGTGCTTTTCTATACGCTTTCTGCCTTCTTCATCAAATACCTGCATCGTGGCTACGTAGTATTTGTATTCTGCTTTTGTTTCCGAAAACAGCTCTTCCGCACGCGCGGATTTTCCGCTGTTTGGGCTTCCGCATACAAGCGTTATCACTGTTCAAACCTCTTATAGCTTTCTATACCGGTATTGCCAAAAGCCGTTCCTGTCTTATACAGGTTCATCGCCATATCGAGCATGGGCATCAGAAGTACGGCGCCGCTGCCTTCTCCCAGGGCAAGACCGGCATCTATCACAGGATGCAGCTTAAGCCTGGCAAGTACGGCCGCGCAGCCCCGCTCCTTTCCGTTATGCGAAGCCAGCATGCGATCCCTGCAGCCGGGAAGTAAACACTCTGCGCATAAAGCAGCAACGGCGCTGATAAGCCCGTCGATCACAACAGGTACTTTATATATCGCACCGCCGATGAATGTTCCCGTAAGCGCCGCGATATCAAGCCCTCCCAGACAGCATAATACCCTGAAGGCATATTCCTTTGAAAGCTCCCCGGGGGTACCGTCCGGGACATGCAATGCCAGTGCTCTTTTTATGGCCCCTGTCTTTTTAGCAAGGCCCTCATCCGAAAGCCCCGCTCCCCTTCCGGTGACCTTTTCGGGATCAAGTCCAAGCAGTGCGCAGAGCATGGCTGTAGATGTAGTGGTGTTGCCTATTCCCATCTCTCCGGTAGCTATCATGCCGTATCCTTTTTGTGAGAGGCTGCGTACCATATCGATCCCGCATTCAATGCCCTTAAGACATTCCTCTTCGGACATGGCGGCTTCTTTTACGATATTGCCGCTGCCTTTTCGTATCTTACGATCCAATACCCCTTCAGGGATATCGTCACTGTCTATACCGGTATCTACGGTAAATATGTCGATGGGATAATCCTTGGTCATCATCCCCACGGAGCTCTTTCTTTTGCCCATGAGCTGCGCTACTTTATATGTGACATCGCTGCCGCACTGGGATACGCCTTCGCACACCACTCCGTTATCGGCGCAGTAGATAACAAGCGCCTTTTTTGAGATATCGGGCGTTACGCTCTGCTGTGCTGCCGCTATACGGCAGATGGCGTCCTCAAATACACCCAGGCCGTCTAAGGGATGGGCTACGCTGTCCCAGGTGCGCTTTGCGGACTCTGCAAAAGTGCCCGGGATCGGTGGGATGGATAGGTTGTATAAGTCTGTAAGGGTCATGGGGTTGTATTCTGCCTCGTGTTTACACCTCATCAGTCAGCCTGCGGCTGACAGCTTCTCCGGGGGGAGAAGCCTATATAAAGATTTAGCTTTTTGGCTGGTAGTTTCTCCCGGGGAGAAGCCTGTGTTAAAGCTTCAGCATTTTAAGGATCGCAGGGATGTCGAGACTCTGCTCAAGGACATCAGCCAGCTTCTCGTATTGTATTTCTTTATATTCGCGGTAGTCTTTGATTACGGAGGTATCTATACTTCTGCCCTGTGAGGCTGCCACCGCCTTTACTACGGCTGCTGCCGTATCATCTGCATCAAATACGCCGTGCACATAAGTGCCGTATACGTTCCCCAGACAGTATCCGCTGCCCTGTGATGTAAAGACGGATACATCACCTTTAAATGAGTCCGATAAAACGGACACTCCCATATGTATCTCATATCCGGTGATCTGCCTGCCGCTTAAGCTCTTAAGCACTCCGTCAGGGCATTCTATCTTTCCTTCAAACTGCGTCCTTTTCTTTGCACCGCTCATAACGGTATTGACGGGAAGCAAGCCCAGGCCTGCTTCTTCCCCGCCGGTCTCGCAGCCGTCCGGATCGCTCACCTTAAGCCCGAGCATCTGGTATCCTCCGCAGATACCTATTATCACGCAGCCTTCATCCTTAAGCTGTTTTATCTTTTCATCAAAGCCTTTTTCCTTAAGCCAATTAAGATCGCCGATCGTATTCTTTGTTCCCGGCAGCATCAGTATATCCGGCTTATTTAGCTGTGCGGGATCGCTCACATATCTTACCGAGATATCCTGCGACTGCTCAAACACATCAAAGTCCGTAAAATTCGAAATATGCGGAAGACGTATAACTGCTATGTCAAATGCCCTGCTTGCGCGTTTATTGAATCTGTCCGATAAAGAGTCCTCATCCTCAAGATCAACATCCGTAAAGGGTACTACCCCCAGGACCTTCTTACCGCTTCTTTCCTCCAGCATTCTGACGCCGTTTTCAAAGAGGCTTATATCACCGCGGAATTTATTGACTATCAGGCCGCCAACGCGCTCGCGCTCATCAGGCACTAACAGATCCAGTGTGCCTATCAGCTGGGCAAAGACGCCGCCCCTGTCGATGTCTCCGACTAAAAGTACCGTTGCTCCCGTCATCTCTGCCAGGCCCATGTTCACGATATCATTTTTCTTTAAGTTGATCTCTACAGGCGAACCGGCACCTTCTATCACGATCACGTCGGATGTCTCACGAAGTATATCGAAGGCCTTTTGTATCTCTGGGATAAGCTTTGTCTTGTATTTAAAGTATTCCACCGCGCGCATGTTTCCTACAACGCGCCCGTTTACTATCACCTGTGAGCCCTTATCATCCGTAGGTTTTAGCAGCACAGGATTCATGCACACCAGCGGTTCACGCCTGCAGCATTCGGCCTGCATGGCCTGGGCCCTTCCCATCTCAAGTCCTTCCTTTGTGACAAAGGAATTAAGCGCCATGTTCTGTGATTTAAACGGCGCCACTTTATACCCGGCCCTGGTCAGCACCCTGCACAGTCCGGCGGCTATCATGCTCTTTCCGGCTCCCGACATGGTGCCCTGTATCATTATAACACCCTTATTCTTTTTTATGGGTGTTTTTTTCGTATGTGTCTGTGCAAACCACGGCACCGCCCCTATCAGCTCCATATCCATGCCTTCGATACCGTACAGCCTGCGGATAAAGCTTTCCTCAAACACTTCGTGCGGCGTGCCGATGCGCATGATACCCTCATCTCCCACGGCCACTACCTGATCGGATATACGCATTGCCTGATCCAGTTCATGAAGCGACATCAGTACGGCCATGTTCTTTTCTCTTGAGAGTTTGCGGATTATGTCCAGTATCTGCAGGCGGAAACGTATATCCAGAAATGATGTGGGTTCATCAAGGATCATTACCTGCGGCTCCCGGCATATGGCCCTGGCCAGCATGATGCGCTGCCTCTGTCCGTCGCTCACTGCGCTGAACGGCCGGTCTGCAATATCCTTTGTATCCGTAAGCTCCAGAGCATTGTCCACGCTTTTTTTATCTTCATCACTTAAGATATTTAGCATTCCGGTGTAGGGATACCGGCCCATCTCTACTATCTCGCGGCAGCTCATAAGTTCCGGCACCCTGCTGTGCGTCATTACCATAGACATGTTCTTTGCGATATCAGAGCTCTTAAGCGCATCCATGTCTTCGGAGCATAAGTATATCGTGCCCCCCTTCTTTTTAAGCGACGCGGTCAGGGTCTTAAGGAGCGTGGACTTGCCGCTGCCGTTAGGGCCGATAAGGCTCATGATGCAGCCCGGCTCAAGACGCAGGGTGATATCTTTGATGAGCTCGGCACTGTAGCCGATAGAAAGGGACTTTGTTGAGAGGATCGGGGTAGCGGACATTTTTTATCTCCTGAAAATATGTTGTTGAGACACCTCATCAGTCAGCCTTCGGCTGACAGCTTTCTACGCTCCGGTCGGCGCAGAACTGGCGGTCTCCGTTCCACTTCGGTCGTTGCTAAACGCCCGTCCCCCGGACGGGCAGCAACCCGGACGCCATGCGCCCTCAAGGGGAAGCCGGGTTGTGTCCCTCATGGGGAAGGCTTTGGTGGCGTTTAAGCAGCATGGTGATGACCACGGGGACTAAGAGCGCTGCGGTAACGGAACTGATGCTCACTTCATAACTTTTCTCCTTAAAACTGTTAACCCGCATAAGATCCTTCGCTTCGCTCAGGATGACATGTGAACGCTTCGCTCAGGATGACATACAGGTAATAAAAAAACTCACTTAAATATTTAAGTGAGTAATTTCCATACAAAAACAATGAAACCATAAAGCCTCCGATGCGGCTTTATGTTCCATTAAATACCGTACGACCATTTACTCGTGGCCCCGAAATCTCTTTCTTGTACCGACACGACGGCAGGTCTCCTGGCTTTAGCATCATCATGCATTAAACGCCTTCCCGGTCTCCCAGTGACTGCGGTATTTTAATACCGCCTGTTCATGCATTCCGCTTACACAGTGACGAGTTCGCACAGGCCTCACACCTGTTTCCCTTTTAACCCTTATAATACCTCTTTGGCATTACTCCGGCACCGTCTGCCATATATTCTTTTTACTGCCTTTTACGGCTTCCTACTTATCTCTCCAGGTGATACGTCCTTTAGAGAGATCATACGGGGAAAGCTCCATAGTAACTTTATCCCCCGGAAGGATCTTGATGAAGTTCTGTCTTAACTTGCCGCTTATATGCGCAAGTACTTCATGTCCGTTCTCAAGCTGCACCTTAAACATGGTATTAGGCAGCTTTTCGGTTACGGTTCCCTCGATCTCAATAACATCTGCTTTAGACATTATCCTCCTCCTTGGTGTTTTGCAAAACTTTTTTATACTCCCTGATCATCTTCATGACCGTTATATCATCCGGTATTACATCAGCATCTGTTTTCTCATATCCGTTTACAAGTAATGCCAGATGTTTTTTATTTTTCTTTTTGGGTCTATCTGCTTTCCTGTACTTTCCGTCGCACAGATATGCATATCTCTCATCTTCGGAAAGCACCAGATAGATCTCTCCCAGATCATGTCCGGCACGGCTCCTTACCAGAAAGCCGCTGTATTTTTCCCTGCTCATCTAAAGTCCTCAATACAGGCTTAATATCTCGGGATCGCCATCGGTGATAAGTATGGTGTTTTCGTAGTGTGCGGAAGGCGAACCGTCCTCGGATACCACAGTCCAATCATCCTCTTCCCAGACCACATCGCCTCTGCCCAGATTGATCATGGGCTCGATAGCCAGTGTCATTCCTGCCTGAAGCCTGGGGCCTCTTCTGTCCTGCTTAAAGTTTGGTATCTGCGGCTCTTCGTGAAGCTCGGTACCTACACCGTGCCCCACCAGATCGCGTACTATACCATAGCCGAACTGCGATATATAATCATCAATGGCTTTTGAGATATCATAAAGTCTGTTGCCTGCGCGCGCCATCTTGATACCTTCAAAGAAGCTGTTTCTCGTCTCATCTATAAGCTTCTGCTTCTCAGCGGATATCTTACCTACTGCATAAGTACGGGCCGCATCGGAATGATAGCCCTTGTAGATAAGTCCGGCGTCTATCGATACTATATCGCCTTCATGCAGGACCTTCTCCTTACTCGGGATCCCGTGCACCACCTCATCATTTACGGATACACAGATCTGGGCAGGATATCCTTCGTAGTTATAGAAATTGGATACGACTCCGTGTTCCTTTAAAAAGCTTTCTGCCAGCTTGTCCAGCTCTATGGTAGGCAGTCCGGGACGGATTATTTTTTCAAGCTCCCTGTGCATATCGCATAACATATGATTCGATATGCGCATTAATTCTATCTCTCTGGGAGATTTAATCGAAATCGACATTGTATTTTAGCCTCAACTCAACCTAGTATTTTTTTAATATCTTCGAAAACAGCAGCGGAATCCTTGGTTCCGTCTACTTCTTTAAGCACGCCTTTATTATTATAAAAATCGATAAGCGGCTGTGTCTGCTTATGATAGATCTCAAGACGGTTCTTTACTGTCTCTTCTTTATCATCATCGCGCAGGATCAGTTCACTTCCGCATGCATCGCAGATGCCTTCCTTTTTCGGAGGAATGTGAACTATATGATACGTTGCGCCGCAGTTGACACAGGCGCGTCTTCCGCTCATACGTCTGATTATATTCTCATCGGGAACTTCCACATCGATGGCGAAGTCTATCTTCTCTCCCATCTTTGAAAGCTCTGCGTCCAGGACTTCTGCCTGGGGAATGGTACGGGGAAATCCGTCCAGAACATAGCCGTTCTTGCAGTCATCCTGTGCCACTCTGTCTAAAAGGATACGGACAGTAAGTTCATCGGGAACCAATTTGCCCTTATCCATATAAGCCTTTGCCTCCATTCCAAGAGGCGTACCACCCTTTACATTTGCACGGAAAATGTCTCCCGTGGATACATGAGGCAGTCCGTAACCTGCTGCTATCATCTTTGCCTGTGTGCCTTTTCCGGCGCCGGGAGCGCCAAGCATAACGATCTTCATTTGTCTAACCCCTTTCTTTTTAACGATAAAACCCGCGAGGCTTGAATAAGCCCCGCGGTAATACCTTCATTACTTCTTATGAATTGAGGAATCCCTTGTAGTTACGCTCTACCATCATGGTCTCTACCTGACGGATAGCTTCAAGAACTACGCTTACGATAATTATCAGGGATGTACCTGCAAATGTAACACTGGCACCGAATATACCGTTGAACACAATGGGAATGGTAACCACTATGAACAGACCTACGGCACCGATGAAGATGATGTACTGCAGAATATTGTTAAGATATTCTGTAGTGGGCCTTCCGGGACGAACACCGGGAATAAAGCCGCCTCTCTTCTTCAGGTTATCCGATATAAGAACCGGATTGAAGGTTATTGCGGTATAGAAGTATGCGAAGAATATCACAAGTACTACATACAGCAACAGACCTAAAGTATAATAAGGTGTCTCAGCCTTAAACCAGTATGAAGACTGAAGGGCCTTAAGTATGTGACTCCAAACGCCGGTACCCGGATCAAGGTTGAACATACTCCAGATGATCACGGGGAACTGCATGATGGATGAAGCAAAGATCACGGGCATAACGCCGGATGTGTTCACCCTTAAGGGAATATGATTGGTATTTCCCATTGCAGCTATACGGCTGTTGTTGCTACGGCCATTATAATGTACGGGGATCTTACGCACACCGTCATTGAGCAGTACCGTGAGGATTATTACTATAAGGATCACGGCGATGATGATGATGGCTGCTAATATGGCACGTCCTACATTTCCTGCAGATGTTACAAACTGTGTGAACAGACCACTGATATCCGCAGGTATACGTGATGCTATATTAAACACCAGTATGATGGATGAGCCGTTTCCGATACCCTTTTCGGTAATCTGCTCGCCAAGCCACATAACGAAAGCTGAACCTGCAGTAAGAGCTGCAACAGTTGCTACTACGTTAAGTGCATTGAACTCACGCAAAAGACCTTTCTGGCCGAAACCTACTGCCATACCTATTGCCTCGAAAAGCGCAAGACCGACAGTGGCATAACGTGTTGCTTCCTGAATCTTGGTATGTCCGTCTTCTTCCCTGCTCATCTCTTCCAGTTTTGGTATGGAAAGCGTGAGCATCTGAACGATGATGGACGCCATAATGTAAGGTGTGATACCCAATGCAAACACGGACATACTGGTAAAGGAACCACCCGTGAATGCATCAAAGAAACTGAACGCATCTCCAGACTGTGACGCAAACCACTGCTGGAAATACTCAGGATTCGTACCCGGCACAGGCAGCTGACTGCCCAATCTTACTATGAGCAGTGCTGCTATCGTGTAGAAAAGCCGCTTACGGATATCCTTGATCTTAAATGCGTTAACCAAAGTCCGAAACATATCGTATCCTCCGAAAGATCGAGCGTATCAAGTATTATTCTACTTCTACGCTGCCGCCTGCTGCTTCAATCTTTTCCTTAGCTGTAGCGGAGCATGCACTAAGCTTAACAGTAAGCTTCTTGCTGATCTCGCCGTTGCCTAAAAGCTTAACGCCATCTCTTGCGTTGCTGATGACGCCTTTCTCAAGCAGGCTCTCTATCGTAACGGTATCACCATTCTCGAATACTTCAAGACGGCTAACATTGATTGCTACGATATCAAGAGTGTTGCGGTTCTTGAAGCCCCTCTTGGGAATACGACGGTACAGTGGCATCTGACCACCTTCGAATCCTATTCTGGGAGCACCGCTTCTTGCCTTCTGACCTTTGTGACCCTTACCTGCGGTCTTACCGTTTCCGGAACCGTGGCCGCGGCCGCGTCTGAAGTTATCGCTGTGTTTGGACCCGTCCGCGGGTCTTAAATTAGATAAATCCATTTGTATTATCCTCCTAATCCCGGCTTACTCTTCTACCTTCAGCATATAACCGACCTGCTGAATCTGTCCTCTGGTGGCCGCGTTGTCCGGAAGGGTCACGGTCTTGTGCATCTTTGTAAGACCCATTGCCTCAACGGTCCTTCTGTGCTTAGGTACGGCACCTATGGGAGATCTTACCAAAGTGATCTTTAAAGTTTTCTCTGCCATGATATTCTCCTCCTTACTTACGCGCGGATCTCATCCACAGACTTGCCTCTGGCGATAGCAACCTCTTCGGGGCTCTTAAGAGCCTCAAGGCCTGCTATGGTAGCCAGAACTACGTTCTGCTTGTTGTTGGATCCCAAAGACTTTGTACGGATGTTCTTGATACCTGCCATATCGCAGACGATACGTGCGGGGCCGCCTGCAATGACACCGGTACCACCGGGAGCACGCTTAAGCAGCACGCTGGCGGATCCGAATGTACCTATCTGATCGTGTGTGATACTCTCGTTGTCATCACGTGCAACGCTTACAAGATGCTTAGCTGCATCTTCCTTGCCTTTACGGATGGCTTCGGGAATTTCGCTTGCCTTACCAAGGCCTGCGCCCACATGACCGTTGCCGTCACCTACTACTACCAATGCTGTGAAGCGGAAGTTACGACCACCCTTAACAACCTTGGTAACTCGCTTGATGGTAACGACCTTATCGTTTAATTCACCTAACTGACTGGCATCTATTCTTTCACGTCTCATATTCTAATCTCCTCCTAGAACTGTAAGCCGGCTTCTCTTGCCGCCTCAGCTAATGCTGCTACCTTACCGTGATAAATGTAACCGCCTCTGTCAAAAACGACGGTCTCGATGCCCTTGTCCAGTGCGCGCTTTGCAATGATGCCTCCAAGCACCTTTGCAGCCTCCACGTCGTTGGTCTTTTCAAGCTGCGCTTTTACATCCTTCTCCACTGTGGATGCAGCTACCAGAGTATTGCCGGCCTCATCATCGATGACCTGAGCATACATATGGTTGTTGCTCCTGTATACCGCAAGGCGGGGCCTGGTGGCTGTGCCGCTGAAACGGTTGCGGATCTTTAAATGCTTCTTTTCACGCACTTTCTGTCTTGATTCTTTGCTTACCATTTCCTAAGGCCCTCCTTACTTCTTACCGGTCTTGCCGACTTTACGTCTGATGGTCTCATCCGCATACTTGATACCCTTGCCCTTATAAGGCTCAGGTCTTCTCTTGTCGCGGATCTCAGCGGCAAACTGACCGACTTTTTCTTTATCGATACCCTTAACGATGATGATGTTCTGGCCGTCTACGACAGTCTCGATACCTTCGGGATCTTCCATCTCTACGGGATGTGAGTAACCCAGTGAAAGCACAAGCTTCTTGCCCTGCTTAGCAGCCCTGTAACCTACACCGTTAACCTCAAGCTTCTTCTCATAGCCGTTTGTAACACCGTTGACCATGTTGTTGATCAGTGTTCTGGTCAGACCATGAAGAGACTTCATTCTCTTTAAATCGTTAGGTCTTGATACAGTGAGCTCTGCTCCTTCAAGTTTGATCTCCATCTCTGCGGGGAGCACTCTCTCAAGTGTACCCTTAGGACCTTTTACAGTCACTTTATTATTTTCTGCAATATCTACCGTTACTCCGGCAGGTACCGCGATTGGCATTCTTCCGATTCGTGACATGCCCGTACCTCCTTAATTATTTTACCAAACAAATGCTAATACTTCGCCGCCTACTCCCTGCTTGCGGGCTTCCTTATCGGTGATGATGCCCTGGTTAGTAGAGATGATGGCGATTCCCAGACCACCAAGTACTCTGGGGAGTTCGTCCTTGCCTGCGTACACACGAAGACCGGGCTTTGAGATCCTCTTAATACCGGTGATGATCTTCTCAGTCTTATCTGCGCCGTACTTTAAAGTGATGTGGATGGACTTGAAAGCCCCGTCGTCTACCACTTCATATTTTCTGATGTAACCTTCATCCTGCAGTATCTGGGCGATAGCCAGCTTCATCTTGGATGAGGGAACGTCAACCGTATCATGCTTTGCAGTATTTGCGTTACGAATTCTCGTAAGCATATCTGCGATAGGATCGCTCATAGTCATTTCCTTATTCCTCCTCCTTATCTTACCAACTGGATTTCTTTACGCCCGGTATCTGGCCCTTGTAAGCCAGCTCTCTGAAGCAAACGCGGCAGATGCCGTATTTTCTCAGAACTGAATGGGGGCGTCCGCAGATTCTGCAACGGGTGTAAGCCCGTGTTGAGAACTTGGGTTTGCGTGCCTGCTTGATCTTCATTGCTGTTTTTGCCATGATTCTTTATCCTCCGTTTATTCAGGCTGAAGCCTTTGCAAAGGGCATGTTAAACAGTGTCAAAAGCTCTCTTGCTTCCTCGTCGGTCTTAGCGGTGGTAACGATGATAACGTCCATACCGCGAACCTTGTCGACCTTGTCATACTCGATCTCGGGGAAGATCAGCTGCTCCTTGATGCCCAGAGCGTAGTTGCCTCTGCCGTCGAATGCATTGGGATTAACACCGCGGAAGTCACGCACACGGGGCAGCGCCAGGTTGATCAGACGATCAAGGAATTCGTACATCTTATCGCCACGAAGAGTGGTCTTGCAGCCGATTGCCTGATTCTCCCTGATCTTAAAGTTTGCAATGGAGTTCTTTGCACGGGTGATAACTGCCTTCTGGCCGGTGATGGTCTCCATATCGGAAACAGCACTCTCAAGGATCTTGGCATTATCCTTTGCCTCACCTACACCCATGTTCACAACGATCTTGTCGATCTTGGGAACTTCCATTATGTTCTTGTAACCGAACTTCTTAGTAAGTGCAGCTACTATCTCGTTTGTATAAGTATCTTTTAATCTGCTCACTATTCAGAACCTCCTCCCGATTAATCGATCACATCACCGGTGGACTTGGCAACACGAACCTTCTTGCCATCCTCCGTTACTTTAAAACCGATCCTGGTGGGCTTTCCCTTGTGAACATACATCACGTTGGAGATATCGATAGGAGCTTCCTTCTCGATTATGCCGCCGGTCTGATTCTGTGCTGAAGGCTTTGAGTGACGCTTAACCTTGTTAATACCTTCTACCAGAACTTTGCCCTTCTTGCTGTCAACCTTCAGGACCTTGCCTTCTTTTCCTTTGCCCTTCTCGGTGCTGCCGCTCATAACGCGTACGGTATCACCTGTCTTGATCTTAGTCATCTTAGCACCCTCCTTATAATACTTCGGGAGCCAGAGAAACGATCTTCATAAACTGCTTCTCTCTCAGCTCTCTCGCCACAGGCCCGAAGATACGGGTTCCTCTGGGTGTCTTGTCATCCTTGATGATAACTGCTGCATTCTCATCAAACTTGATGTATGAGCCGTCTTTTCTGTGTGCGCCCTTTACGGAACGAACTACAACAGCCTTTACTACATCACCTTTCTTGACAACGCCGCCGGGTGTTGCATCCTTGACCGTAGCAACGATCACATCCCCGATATTGGCATATCTCCTGGTGGAGCCGCCGGATACGCGGATGCACAGGATCTCTTTAGCACCTGTATTGTCAGCGACTTTAAGTCTGCTTTCCTGCTGTATCATGATCTATCTCCTTTCATCCGCTTACTTAGCTCTTTCAACGACTTCCACGAGTCTCCATCTCTTGTCCTTTGACAGAGGGCGGGTCTCCATAACCTTTACGGTGTCGCCGGCCTTTGCATCATTGGTCTCATCATGAGCCTTAAGCTTGTAGGTCTTCTTTACGATCTTGTTGTAAAGAGGGTGACGTACGTGATCCTCAACAGCCACGGTGATGGTCTTGTCCATCTTGTCACTTATAACCTTTCCGGTACGTGTTTTTCTTAAATTTCTCTCTTCCACTTTTTATCCCTCCCGGCCTTATGCTCGACTGCTGGCACTCAGAACTGTCTGAATGCGGGCTATGTTCTTCTTGACCTCGCCAATCCTGGCCGTATTATCAAGCTGGTTGGTGGCGTTCTGGAATCTTAAGTTGAAAAGCTCCTTCTTTGCATCCACCAGTGCCTGATTTAACTCTGCCGGAGATTTCTCTCTCAGGCTGTCTGTATATTTCTTATTCTTCTTAGTCGCCATTTACAACACCGCCTTCCTGATCAGCAACCTCAGCCTCAAGTTCAGCCTTGGAAACTATCTTGCACTTGCAGGGCAGTTTGTGAGTTGCAAGACGAAGTGCCTCTCTTGCTATCTCCTCGGACACACCTGCGATCTCGAACATCACGCGTCCCGGCTTAACAACTGCTACCCAGTACTCCAGAGTACCCTTTCCTGAACCCATTCGGGTCTCAGCGGGCTTTGTGGTAACGGGCTTATCCGGGAAGATCTTTATCCATACGCGACCACCACGCTTGATGTAACGGGTCATTGCCACACGGGCTGCCTCTATCTGGTTTGACTTGATCCAGGCGGGCTCGGTTGCTATGATACCAAACTCACCGTAGGTGATCACATTACCGCGGCTGGCCTTGCCTGACATGGTACCGCGGAACTGCTTACGGCGCTTTACTCTCTTAGGCATTAACATGATTTCTTACGCTCCTTCCTTAGGCATCCTTGCGGGCCTTGTCTTCACTGTTTCCCTTAGTGGGAAGCACTTCACCGCGATAGATCCAAACCTTAACACCGATCTTTCCGTAGGTTGTATCTGCCTCGGCAAAGCCGTAGTCAATATCTGCACGGAGTGTCTGCAGGGGGATGGTTCCCTCGCTGTAGAATTCCGTTCTTGCCATGTCGGCACCGCCCAGACGTCCGCTCACTGCTGCCTTGATACCCATGGCACCGGTAAGTGAATTACCGCGGTTGTCCTTCTTCATGGTGCGGCTCATGCAGCTCTTTACTGCACGGCGGAAGGAGATACGGTTCTCCAGCTGCTGTGCGATGTTCTCAGCTACCAGCTGAGCGTCTGCATCGGGCTTCTTAACTTCCTGTACATCCAGGTTGACATCCTTGCGGCCGATCTCTTTCTGAAGAGCCTTCTTGGTTGTCTCGATCCCTGTACCACCCTTGCCGATAACAACACCGGGCTTCTGGGTGTAAACAACTACCTCAACCTTATCACCTTTTCTTGCGATATCGATCTTGGAGATGCCGGCTGCATACAGCCTCTTCTTCAGGAACTTTCTGATATTGTAATCCTCTACAAGGTAATCAGCGAACTTGTCCTCTGAGTACCACTTGGAATCCCAATCCTTTATAACACCGACTCTTAAGCCGTGCGGATTAACTTTCTGACCCATACTTACTCTGCTCCTTTCTTGTCCAGAACGATGGTGATGTGACTTACTCTCTTCTCAATGCGGTATGCCCTTCCCTGTGCTCTGGGGTGGATCCTCTTCATCGTGGGTCCCTTGTTTGCGAAGCACTCTGCGATGTACAGATCTTCGGGATTCATACCGTTGTTGTTC
This sequence comes from Lachnospiraceae bacterium, assembly GCA_017437785.1. GTDB lineage: Bacteria > Bacillota > Clostridia > Lachnospirales > Lachnospiraceae > NK4A136. The sequence goes on along the minus strand of JAFRXH010000033.1, from coordinate 9,835 downwards.
TCTGCATTGGCAATTGCCGAATCCAGAAGCTTGCCGATCAGGGCTGAAGCATATCTGGGATTGTACTTGAGTATTGCTCTTGCGGTGGTCACATCCTTGCCCCGGATCGCGTCCAGAACGAAGCATGCCTTCTGAACAGAAACCCTAGCGTAAGAAAGCTTAGCGGAGGGTCTTTTCTCTCTGTTCTCTTCATTTCTCTGTCGCTTTATCTGCGATCTGTGTCCCTTAGCCATTGTAACTCTCCTCCTTACTTCACCTTGGATTTCTTATCGTCCTTGCCGTGTCCACGGAAAGTACGTGTAGCAACAAATTCTCCAAGCTTGTGTCCTACCATATCCTCAGTAACATATACGGGCACGTGCTTGCGTCCGTCGTGAACCGCGATCGTGTTTCCCACAAATGAGGGGAAGATCGTGGAGCGTCTGGACCAGGTCTTGATCGCTGTCTTCTTACCTGACGCGTTCATTGCCTCAACTGCCTTTAAGAGGCTGGCATCTGCAAAAGGGCCTTTCTTTAATGATCTTGCCATTGTCTTTTCCTCCTCCCCTTACTTTATCGCTCTGCCGTCGCGTCTTCTCACGATCAGCTTGTTGGACTGTTTCTTCTTCTTTCTGGTCTTTAAGCCCAGTGCAGGCTTGCCCCAGGGAGTTGAAGGTCCGGGACGGCCGATACCGGTCTTACCTTCACCACCACCATGAGGATGGTCGTTGGGGTTCATTACGGAACCGCGAACGGTAGGACGGACACCCATGTGGCGCTTACGGCCTGCCTTACCGATATTTACCAGGTTGTGATCGCCGTTGCCGATAACACCGATAGATGCACGGCATGCGATGGGAACCATTCTCATTTCTCCGGAGGGAAGACGCAGTGTTGCGTACTTGCCTTCCTTAGCCATGAGCTGTGCAGCATTGCCGGCAGCCCTTACCATCTGGCCGCCCTTGCCGGGAAGCAGCTCTATATTGTGTACCATGGTACCTACAGGGATCTCAGATAAAGGCAGGCAGTTTCCGGGACGGATCTCGGCGTTAACACCGTTCATTATCTTCATTCCATCCTTGAGTCCTTCGGGAGCCAGGATGTAGGCCTTCTCACCGTCTGCATAGCAGATCAGTGCGATGTTTGCGGTACGGTTGGGATCGTATTCGATACCGATAACCTTTGCAGGTACATCGTCCTTAAGACGCTTGAAATCAACGATCCTGTATTTCTGTCTGTTGCCGCCGCCGTGATGACGTACAGTTATCTTACCCTGATTGTTACGGCCGGCTGTCTTGTCCTTCTTCGCAAGAAGTGACTTCTCGGGTGATTTCTTAGTGATCTCTGAGAAATCAGAACCGGTCATGTTTCTTCTTGACGGTGTATAGGGATTATACTTTTTAATACCCATTTCTCTTCTCCTTTTTCCGGTTTATTCGCACACTTCTCTGTGTATACGTGAGGTCTTTCTTACAGACCCGCAAAGATCTCTATGTCCTTGCTGTCAGCGGTAAGCTGCACGATAGCTTTCTTTGTCTGTGCAGTCTTTCCGGTAACAAGGCCGCGGCGTCTGGACTTGCCCTCTTTGTTCTGGGTGTTTACCTTTGCCACCTTGACGCCGTCGAACATCTTCTCAACAGCATCCTTGATCTGTGTCTTGTTTGCTTCGGGATGTACAAGGAAGGTATATTTCTTCAGGCCCATACCATCCATGCTCTTTTCTGTGACCATGGGCTTAAGGATCACATCATAGTATAATAAGCTTGCCATTATGCGTACACCTCCTCGATGTTGGCTACTGCTGCCTTGGTAAGAACCACGGTGCCTGCGTTCATAACATCATATACGTTCATGTTATCGGCAACCGTTGTCTTGGTCCCGGGGATGTTACGTGCGGAGAGGATCACGTTATCGTTCTTCTCCTCTGTTACTACCAAAGCCTTAACAGCTTTGATGTTTCCGAGCACCTCGGCAAACTTCTTTGTCTTTACTTCATCCATCTTAAGTTCATCTACAACGATAAGCTTGTTGTCCTGAACCTTGCTGGTAAGAGCGCTCTTAAGTGCTGCTCTCTTCTCCTTCTTGTTGAGCTTGAAGGAATAATCTCTGGGAACGGGAGCAAATACAACTCCGCCGCCTTTCCACTGGGGAGCACGGATCGAACCCTGACGGGCATGTCCTGTACCCTTCTGTCTCCAGGGCTTCTTGCCGCCGCCGGATACCTCCGAACGGGTCTTTGCTTTCTGAGTGCCCTGTCTTAAATTAGCAAGCTGCTGTACCACTGCCAGGTGTACCAGATGCTCATTGATCTCTACACCGAACACTGCATCATTAAGATCGATGGTACCAACTTCCTTGCCTTCCATATTTACAACAGATACTGTAGCCATCTTTTAACTTCCTCCTTCCACTTAAGCCTCTGCCTTGGAGGTCTCTTTGATGGTGATCAGAGCTTTCTTAGCTCCGGGCACTGCACCTTTGACCAGCAGCAGGTTCTTATCTGCGTCCACGCGTACTACTTCCAGATTCTTAACCGTCACCTGAACGCTGCCCATGTGTCCGGCCATTCTCTTGCCCTTGAACACCTTGGAAGGTGAGGAGCAGGCACCGTTCGAGCCTGCATGGCGGTGATACTTGGAACCGTGAGCCATAGGTCCTCTGGACTGGCCGTGGCGCTTGATCGCACCCTGGAATCCCTTACCCTTGGTAATAGCGGTAGCATCCACCTTATCACCGTTTGCGAAGATATCAGCCTTGATCTCCTGAGCCAGGCTGTATTCCTCTGCGTTCTCGAAACGGAACTCTCTTAAATATCTCTTAGCGGAAACTCCTGCTTTCTTGAAGTGGCCCTGCTCAGCTTTGTTAGCACCGTGACGGTGAACTATCTCTTTGCTGCCGGCCTTATCCTTGTTCACGATACGCTCCTTCTTCTCGCCGAAGCCCACCTGAACTGCAGAGTATCCGTCGTTCTCCACTGTCTTGACCTGGGTGACCACGCAGGGGCCTGCTTCCAGAACAGTAACAGGGATCAGACTTCCGTCTTCCTTAAAGATCTGTGTCATACCGATCTTTGTTGCCAGTATCGCTTTCTTCATTTCATTCCCTCCTTTGTTTCTACTAAAGCGGTACGCACATTACGCGTACATAAAGTTAGTAGAGGTTTTTAATAATTTACTTCATCTTTACGTCTACGTAGACACCTGCAGGCAGATCCGTCTTCTGCATAGCCTCAACGATCTTGGGGCTGGCATTGTGGATATCGATCAGGCGCTTATGTGTGCGCTGCTCGAACTGCTCACGGCTGTCCTTGTACTTATGTACCGCACGCAGGATGGTCACTACTTCCTTCTTGGTAGGAAGGGGAACCGGCCCGCTTACCACTGCACCGCTCTTCTTTGCGGTATCAACGATCTTCTTTGCGGATGCATCCACCAGCTGGTGGTCATAAGCCTTAAGAATAACTCGCATCTTCTGTCCTGTTGCCATAAAAAAAGTCTCCTCTCTTTGTAATTAGTAACTTACAAGCGGCGACTGTACACTCTCCCGTGTGTGTCATGCTCTCTCTTAAGTAAAAGCTCATTATCTGAGCTGCGCACCTTAACACTACACGTCGTTTCTGCTTTAAGCAGACTGTTATAAGTACAGTGACTTGTCGTCATGATGATTGACATTCGCTCCGCGAAAAACCCGCCGTGCCTTATTCATTCGGTCAGGCGGCAACCTCCGCTTCACAGCTATCATGTCACAGCAAGGGGTAGTATACACTATTACCAAAATTAATGCAAGTATTTTTTTACATTTTTTTTTTGCAAAACAACAGCGGGGTGTCCCCCGCTGTTATTTTTCCTTATATTTATGCCTTTTTATGAACCCTGTCAAAGGTGTCCGTTATCTCCTTATCGGGAGCTGCCGTAGCAAGACTTACTATAATAATAGCCACCAGGCTGATCGGGAAGCCAAGTGCAAGTGAATAAAGGCCCGTAGCCGATCCCATGGTATGTCCCGCTGCCAAAGGCAGATAATCCCATACTATTACGGTGAGTGCTCCGCTCACAAGTCCCGCGATAGCTCCGCTGAGATTGGTCCTCTTCCAGAAGAGGCTCATCAGCACCAGAGGTCCGAAGGCCGCACCCAGACCTGCCCAGGCATCGCTCACCAGCGTCATGACCGATGAATTGGGATCGATCGCGATCACATATGCCACTACGGCTATAACGACGATAGCAACACGGCTTAAGGTAAGCACCTTCTTATCATCGGCGTCTTTTTTAATAACGCCTTTGTATATATCTTCCGCTATCGCGGATGCACTGACCAGAAGCTGCGAATCCGCGGTACTCATGATCGCTGCCAGGATACCGCAGAGGAAGATGCCGGCTATAAGCGAAGCATGTATATCCTCAACAAAGATCCTCTTGATCATTTCTATAAATATACGCTCGGTCCCTGCAGCCATTATATCATCATAATTCATGAACGCACGGCCCACAACGCCGATCACGCAGGCAAATACCAGTGAAAGGGTAACCCAGCTTATCGCTACGACCTTTGACTTGGCCATCTCCTTCTCATCCTTGACAGCCATGAAACGCACAAGGATATGCGGCATGCCGAAATATCCCAGCCCCCATGCCAGACCGGATATGATACTGGTAGCTGTGGTGCCGGTAAAGAGGCCGGTATATGCAGCTACATCTTCCACGCCGTTATCCGTAAGTGCCCTCGCAAAGTCGATACCATTGGAGTTCATTATCGCAAAAGCCGCGATAGGTACTGCCAGCAGCGCCACTATCATGAGCGTTCCCTGGATAAAGTCCGTGGTACATACAGCCTTGAACCCTCCCATAAAGGTATAGGCCAGTATGACCACCGCTCCTATAGTAAGAGCCGTCAGGTAATCTATACCGAACACAGAGCTGAAGAGCTTGCCGCCCGCCGCAAAAGCCGATGCGGTATACACCACAAAGAAGAAGGCGATTATTATAGAAGATATCGTCATCAGTATCTTCTTTTTATCGCCGAAGCGGTGCTCAAAGAACATGGGCAGCGTCACCGAATTGCCCGCAAGTATGGTATAACGGCGCAGCGGTGATGCCACGATGATCCAGTTGAGCGCGGTACCTATCAGAAGGCCCAGTGCCACCCAGCCGTCTCCGGATATACCGGATAAAAATATCGCGCCGGGAAGGCCCATCAGCAGCCATCCGCTCATATCGGATGCCTGTGCGGAAAGCGCTGCAACAAAACCTCCAAGCGATCTGCCTCCAAGGAAATAATCCTCGGAATTAGCATTCTTTTTGCTGTAAGCTGCCCCGATACCCACCATCATCACCAGATAGAGTATAAAGGCCACCAAAAGCCAAATATTCATCTTTTTCCACTCCTTTACTGTTATTGTGAAAAATAATCCGTTTGAGTTTATCACAAACCATACCTGTTTGGCAATAGCGAACGGGGGGTGGGCACCCCGTTTACAAACGATCATTATTATATGTATAATAACCATTGGGTATACAATATAAAGGATCGGTTTGGAGACAAAAATGATAAAGTGGATAAAAGATCAGATCTCCTCCAGGAAGACCCTGGATTCCAAGATGTATATGATAGTCCTTATCGTGGGGACTTTCGCCAATCTGGCATCGTTCATCATCACCTGCGTTGAAAAGCTGGAATTTGCTGCAATACTCAGCACCTTCTTATGCTTTGCCACCATGGCGGTATTCTGGTACATGACCGTGGCAAAGGATATGGAGCGCCATCTTCATATGCCACTCATGGTCGTAACGATATTCGGCCTGCTGCCGCTGGCCTGGTTTTTCTGCGGAGGCATACACAGCGGGATGCTGCTGTATTTCCTGGGATGTCTTTTCCTTATAGTGCCATGTATAGTAGAAGCCAGAAAGAGAGTCATATTGTTTGCCGTCTCGCTTATCTGGATCATGGCTATCCTGTTCATATCCACGATAGTTTTCCCAAACCTGATCACTCCCCTTTCGGACAGGGAATGGTATCTTGACGTGATGATGGCCATGGCGGTATGCGCCGCAGGCATATTTGCCATCACCACACTGGTGGTGGATGCATACGAGACCGAGCGCAAAGGCAGGGAGCAGCTGCTGAAAGAAATGGAGACGCTGGCAAAGATGGACGCCCTGACCGGGCTTTATAACAGACGCGAGCTGTTTGAGCGCCTGGAAGGGGCCGATGCAGGCAGCGACGTATATATTATCATGGTCGATATAGATAATTTCAAAAAGATCAACGATACTTACGGTCATCTCTTCGGGGATAAGGCGCTTAAGTCTGTCGCAGGAGTATTAAAGGATAACGCCTCCAAAGACGGTGAGTTTGCCGCAAGATACGGCGGTGAAGAGTTCGTAGCCGTGATCCGCTGCGCCAATGCCGCAGGGGCAGCCAAAAGAGCCGAAGAGATCCGAAGCCGCGTATTTAAGACGGAATATGAAGAATATCCCGGCCTTAACATATCGGTAAGCGGAGGCCTGGTACACGCAGCCGATCATGAAAACATCACATCGGCACTTTCCAAGGCCGATGAATTATTATATAAAGCAAAACAGAGCGGGAAAAACCGGATACTGGATTAAGATACACGCACGCTACTCTACAAGCCCGGAGAGCGAGCGCTGCGCCATAGCCACCATAAGCTCGCGGCCGGATGAAGAGCTTAAATACTCTCTGGCCGTGTTGATATCGGTAAGCATCTTGTTTAAAGAACCGTCAGTATCATCATTTTTAAGCATATCGCTTAAATACTCATTATCGTCGTCATCATCGGAAGACATGCTGAATATCTTATCGAGCAGGTCCGGATCATCCGTTAAAGCGTTGACCAGATCGGAGGAGATATTATCGGAACTGAGCGCATTTTTAAGAACCGCGCCTATCTGCTTTTCACTCAATGCCGGTGCGGCCGCTGTATCTGCGGCAGTATCCGCTGCAGCCGGCATATGCTTTGCCGCAAGCTGCGCCAGAACGTCACTGAACTTAGGCCCTTCGCTGTGGTCTTCACCAAGAGCGGCAGGGCCGTCGTTTCGCCTGGTGCTGTTTAAGCGGCGCAGGGCCGCTGCATCAACACCCGCCTGACGGTATAAAGCTGAGGATAATTCCGATACGTTCAAGTTCCGGCTCCCTATAAGATATTTATTTACTGCACGATAATATTAAGGGCAAACACCCTTTTATTGTATATCGGTACGAAGGGGCGCGTTCTTTAGCCGGCAGCCCGGCTTTGAGACCGGTGCCCGGCGATCCGGCTGCAATGCCGGAGCATCGCCCACTCCTATCCGGCGATCCATCTTCCGGTGGCGCCGCAGGGCAGAACATATCGGTCATTTTCCAGTTTGAGCCCCAGCTCATCTGCCTCTACGCGGCCGCCGCGCTTCTCACATATCACCTTAATAAGCATGTATTTAAGCACTGCGGGCTGCAGTCCCGTCGTGTAGGAATTTATAAGGAAGAAAAGCGGTTCATCGGAAAGCAGCGCTGCCGCCTCAACAATCAGCTTGTATACGCACTCTTCCAGCTTCCATACTTCTCCGCCCGGGCCTCTGCCGTAGGAAGGCGGATCCATCAATATCGCATCATAGCGGTTGCCGCGGCGTGCCTCACGCTCTACAAACTTAAGACAGTCGTCCACCAGCCAGCGCGTACGCTCGGCGGGGATACCGGAGGAAGCTGCATTTTCCTTTGCCCAGCCCACCATGCCTTTTGCCGCATCCACATGCGTCACATGCGCGCCCGATGCCGCCAGCGCACAGGTCGCGCCTCCCGTATACGCAAATAGATTAAGCGCCTTTACCTGCCTGCCGCTCTTTACTGCCTCGATGACCTTTTCGCTCATCCAGTCCCAGTTGGCCGCCTGCTCCGGGAAGAGCCCGGTATGTTTAAACGCAAAAGGCTTTAAGTTAAACTTAAGCTCCGGTATGTCTTTATCCGGCAGGGCATAGCTTATGCTCCATTCCTTTGGCAGATCAATGAATTCCCATTCTCCGCCGCCTTTTGAGCTGCGGTGGTAATGGGCGTTCTTTTTCTTCCAGCCCGGATGTTTATGGTCGCTGGGCCAGATGACCTGCGGATCCGGGCGCACCAGTATAAAGCGCCCCCAGCGCTCCAGCTTCTCCCCGTCTCCGGTGTCCAATAAGGTATATTCTTTCCAGTTATCTGCTGTCCACATCTTCTAAAATCACGCCCTCCAAACTCTTCCTCTTTTCTGATCTCCTCAGCAGATAGTTTAGCACGTTTTCGACCGGATGACTACCGCCTTTCTTAACCGCACATATTCTGCGACCATTTTTGTGAACTATCCTCAAACTTAAAATCCCCCTTTTCGGGGGATTTTTGATACTTTGTTATTTACAAATGAATTTTACGATCACGATCTTTTCAGGCCACTACGGATTCCTTCTGCATAGCCTCTTCAAAGCTGACTATGCTCCCTGCACGGGCAGCCACTTTATGCAGGCGTCTCAATTCATCAAGATCAGTTATCTGCTCAAGTCTGCGACGCAGATCATCAGGTACAGGCCCGATATCCTCCAGCAATTCAACAATACACTGAACCATTGTTTCCTGCCTTTCCTGATCAAAATAATCTCCTAGAGTCATAATGCCCTCCTGCAGCGCGGGGTTTGCTTTCACGCGTTTAACATAAGCGTCGATCTCTCCTGTCGCCTCATCGGCAACGCTTTCCTCCGCACTCCTTGAGACTCTTACCAAAAGGTAAATGCCTTCTCAGAGTTACGTCATGTTATCACATTTCCCGGGTGATGTAAAGCAGCCTTTGCAGCACGAAAGTTAAGATTTTAGTCCCTTTAAAAATCTAGAATTTGTACTTGAAATGATCAAGTTCTGATGGTACATTTAAAGAAGGAAAGCATCCACTCCTAAGTGGATGCCCCCGAGAAATGGATTTAAGCTCTTATCGAGCGACACCTCTCCCGTGGTCAGACGAGAGAGGCATTTTTATTTATGCTTATTATTTCTCAATCAGTGCTTTTCAGCCATCTCCCTCAGATATCTCGATTCATGAGAGTTAATTATCTGGGAAGTTCACAATTTACGATCACGATCTTTTCATGCCACTACGGATTCCTTCTGCATGGCCTCTTCAAAGCCGGCTATGCTCCCGGCGTGGGCTGCCACTTTAAGCAGACGGCTCAATTCATCAAGATCAGTTATCTGCTCCAGTCTATTGAGCAGATCATCAGGCACAGGCCCGATATCCTCCAGCAATTCAACAATACACTGAACCATTGTTTCCTGATGTTCTTCCTGCCTTTCCTGATCAAAATAATCTCCCAGAGTCATAATGCCCTCCTGCAGCGCGGGGTTTGCTTTTACACGTTTCACATAAGCGTCGATCTCTCCTGTCGCCTCATCGGCAACACTTTCCTCCGCACTCCTCTGGATATAGTTTAGCATGTTTTTTATCGACTGACTACCGCCTTTTTTACCTGTGGTATTAAAATACACGTAGCAAAGGCCATCATCATATTTCAATTGCGGAAGCTCTACACAGGAATTCCTGAAGGTATACATCATGTAGTCCTCCATGAACACGTCAAAATTCGTGATCGTGATAATATAGAGATTGGGAAGCTTCGCAAAATCCTTTACCCCGCTCTTCAGATGCCTGCTGTCTATCTTCGCCTGATAAAAGCGGTTATGGCGCGGGAAATCCTGATCTCTCTTCGTATGTGGTTCTATATCATAGACATTGGCCACGCTGTCATCACCTTCCGGACCGGCGGCTTCATCCACCTCCACATCCATCCTTATCCCACGCAGAGTCGTATCATTTCCGGGAATGATCGGCTGCGCAGTCACGCGCACT
>JAFRXH010000001.1 GCA_017437785.1 Lachnospiraceae bacterium | reverse complement strand
GTAAGCGCATAAAAAAACGGTGTATATAAATTCGGACAGATTTCCTTCATAATAACCATTGACAACTGACACACTTTTACTGTCAACATCAAGAGTGGTGATTGACAAAGTGACATTACTTTACTGTCAATGCTATTAATAAGGAGGTGCATATGTCTACGATCCCCAAAGGGCCACATAAAACACTGAGTGAATGGCTCAGACTTGTTACTGAAGCCAGACAAAGTGGTCTTACAGATTGTGAATGGTGCCGGAGAAACGGTATCAGTGTACACACATTTAACAATGCCATCCGAAGATTAAAAGCTAAGGCTTGCCAGATTCCGGCACATTCATGTAATAGTGGCGTTATCGATCTTACTACAGCTGCTCCATGCGTTCCTGACGTCGTAAAGATCGACATCCTTCCGGAACATTCCCTACAGCAGATACCTGGCACAATGGAAACCTCAAATGCACAAGAAACTGCTCCGTCGATAGAAGTAATTCTTCCCGGTGCAAGCATCCGCATTTCCAACACTGCTTCGCCTGTCCTTGTTGAACATCTTATCTCAGCTTTGGGTAAGTGCTCATGTTAGGTGATATAACTACAGCTAACGATATCTACATCGTCACAGGCTATACGGACATGCGGAAATCCATCGACGGACTTTGTGCCATTGTTCAGAATGAGCACCACCTGGATCCCAACCGTCCTGCATTATTCCTCTTTTGTGGAAAACGCTGTGACCGCATCAAGATCCTTTTATGGGAGCCAACGGGTTTTGTATTGCTCTACAAAAGACTTTCCGGTACCGGAAGATACCGCTGGCCAAGGCATAAGAATGAGGCCAGAAGCCTTACATGGCAGGAGCTTGACTGGCTTCTGTCAGGACTTGATATAGAGCAGCCTATGGCCATCAGGGCTAAGTGAAGATTTCATATCAATACCATTGTGCAACATTTTGTAAACCAGCTCTGACAGCCTCAGAAAGCTATGTTTTCTAAGGCTTTTTGGCATTATGTCAATATAAATCTCCGCATATATTTGCTATAATCGAAGTATCAGATCGGAGATATTTATGACGGCTAATCCCTTAGAAAAACAGTTGATCGAACTAAAGGATATGTTGGCAGTGATGACTAAATCCATGGCTTCACTGCAGGCATCGCTGGATGCCGCAAATGCCCGTGAAGAAGAACATCTCCGCAAAGAAAAGCTTCTTCAGGAGCAGGTGGCCTATCTTACTAATAAACTCTATGGCTCTTCCAGCGAAAAACATAAAGCTCCGATAGATGGCCAGCTCAGTATTTTTGATGAGCTGGAGACAGAGGCTGCCACTCTTGATAGCGGGGATTGTGATGTCCCGGCTGATGAGGAGTATGAAACCGTCTCATTCACCCGTAAGAAGAAAATCACCCAGGAAGAAAAGTTTGCCAACCTTCCTGTTGAGGAACGTATTATAGAACTACCCGAAGATCAGCGTATCTGTGAAACATGCGGTACGGAACTGACTTATGTCGGTAAGGAATTCCTTCGCCGTGAATTAAGCTTTATCCCTGCTAAGGTAAAGATCGTAGAGATCTACAGTGCCACATATGAATGCCGTAAATGCAAGAAAGAAACCGGCATTCCGCACATAGTTAAAAGCCGGGACGGGCATTATCACATGATACATGGGATGGCATCAGCATCTACCATTGCCTGGGTTTTATACCAGAAGTACTGCAATAGCATACCTCTGTATCGTCAAGAAAAGGACTGGAAGCTTTATGGCTGTGATCTAAGCCGTGCGACTATGGCTAACTGGATCATCATGAATGCTCTTGACTACTTTAAACCCATGTGTGATTTCTTTTCAAGGCATATCGTTAGCAGATCTCACGCAATGGCAGATGAAACACCGGTACAGGTACTTAAGGAAAAGGATCGTGATGCATCATCCAAGTCTTATATGTGGGTGTTCCGCACTGGTGAATTCCTTGATAAGCAGGCAATCGTATATAAATACGCCCCCACCCGTTCGGGACGCATCGCAGCTGATTTCTTTCGTGGATTTCATGGTTATCTTATGTGTGACGGGTTCTCCGGATATAATGCAGTAGACAGCGAGATAAAACGTACCGGCTGTTTCGCACACGCAAGAAGATATCTGCTGGATGCTGTACCTAAAAAGGATCAGATGGATCTTACCATACCTGCTATCCAGGGTGCTGCATATATCAATAAGCTCTTTGATCTGGAAAAGAAGATACATAGTACGGCACGATCGCGGGATGAGATCAAAAAACGACGGCTAAAATCTGAAAAGCCCGTGCTGGATGCCCTATGGGAATGGCTGGATCAACAGGAACCCATGAAGGGCACAAAATTCCACAAGGCTGTGACGTATCTACGTAACCAGAAACCTTATCTGGAGTTATACCTTGAAGATGGTTACTGCAGCTTCTCTAACAATGCTTCGGAGCGCTGCTGTAAGGATTTTGTAGTGGGCAGAAAAAACTGGCTGTTCTCTGATTCGGCTAAAGGTGCTGATGCCAGTGCCTATGCGTATTCTGTTATACAGACCGCTAAAGCAAACGGCGTGAACGTCTATCATTATCTATGCTTCCTGCTTGATAACGCGCCTACATCCACAAGAACAGATGAAGAGCTTGAAAAACTGGCCCCCTGGAATCAGGCAGTCAAGGATGAAATACTTGAAAGAGAGCTTCGTGCTTCGCAGGGATCAACCTCCACGAACTAATCGTAAACATATGCAGTTATCAAAGTACTATTGGCGTCCTGTTTATGGGCGTTTTTATTTGCAATCATGACACCGAGTTATTTTGCGCTTACGATTGAACAGACTTAACAATAGCCCAATGCGTTCCTTCATTATCCCTAACTATATCCCCTATCTGCGGACTAGAAACCTGAACAAAACTTCCTCCATTAGATGACTTCGGCGTGTACGAAGGTCCGCTCAGATTATAAACATCTACACCATAAACCTGACTATAAAACCTTTTTACAAACGCTGCACAGCTGTATGTAGTGTCAGTGCCCACATTTATTTTATTTCGTGTAGCCAATGTAACATATATAGCCTGTACTGTTTTTCCATTTACAGTAATAGAATCTATAGCCTGTCCATCATAAGTAATCTTAACCCATTCACCACTCTGTAAGCTCCCTTTGTCTAATTCATCTTCTTCAGTATCCTCATCCGACTCATCGTAAGGATCAGAAACTATATCCTCTTCATCATTAGATTTTACAGTTTCTTCATTCTCTCCATTTTCAGAATAATCTTCCCCTTCCGCGAACGCAAACATCCCGCTCTGGCTGAAGAGCAGAACGAATGTCAGCAGGAACGAAAGAATCCTCTTGCCAAAATACTTTTTTCGTTTCATTACCATCCCTCCTTGGTTTTGTTACTACCGGTTCCTCCCCGGCATTATTTATACACAATTTACATTTTATCGCTAATACATACTATAGTCAATGCACATATCGCCTATAGCGATATTTTATCTACCGTCATTTATTACAATTACACACTACTTTATGTATCATATATATCAAAGGAGAGTATTGTTATGTTTACTGAGAGTATTCAATATGAAATAGGACAAAGAATTAAGAAAATCAGGCTAGCTCAAGGTGCAACTCAAGCACAATTCTCCGAAAAAGTTTACATAACACCTAATTTCCTTTCTGAAATCGAAAATGGTAAGAAGGGCTTATCATGTGAAACCCTATATAATATCTGTGAAACACAAAGTCTATCCTCCGATTATCTCCTTTTCGGTGACACAAGTGATGAAAAGCCCCCTGCTGAATACATAATGGAAATAGCGCCTAATCTGAGTTTGAAAGAATTGTCTGTTGTGATCACTTACCTGGATGCACTTAAGAAAATGAAAGAATTATAAAATCCCCGCCTCCGAAGAGACGGGGATCCTGATCTGTACGTATATTTACTGCTTACATCAGCGGATAAACAGGCTTAAGTGTAGGATACAGCTTCTTAAACACTTCGTATCTCTCCTGATATTTTGCTACCAGTTCGGGCTCGGGCTCAACGGTGCCGGTAACCTTTACGATAGCCTTTGCAGCGTCTTCAACGGATGCAAAGGCGCCGCAGCCTACTGCTGCAAGCATAGCGCCGCCCAGAGCAGGTCCTTCCTCACTCTCAATGGTATCAACAGCAAGGCCTGTTACGTTAGCCATGATCTTTCTCCACAGAGGGCTCTTTGCTCCGCCGCCGCAGATCTTGGTGCGCTTGATATCTATGCCCGATGCCTTAGCTACTTCAAGTGAATCCTTAAGACCGAAAGCCACGCCTTCGAATACAGCCTGTACCATATCCTCGCGGGTGGTATCCATACGCATGCCCAGGAATGCGCCCTTAGCTTCGGGATCGTTGTGAGGTGAACGCTCACCCATCAGATAAGGCAGGAAGAATACATGATTCTCACCCAGCTTGGTGATGCCTGCCTGCGCTCCCGCAAAATCCTTATCCTTAAGGATATCGCTCATCCACCACTGATTGCAGCTTGCAGCTGAAAGCATGCAGCCCATCAGATGCCACTTTCCGTTTGCATGCGCAAAGGAATGAAGAGCGTTATGATCATCAACTGAATATTTGTTTGAAGAAATGAATACGGTACCGCTGGTTCCAAGGGAGATGTTGCAATCGCCGTCACCTACGGTTCCTGTTCCTATAGCTGCCGCAGCATTGTCACCTGCACCTGCTATAACCTTTACATCGGCGGATACGCCCAGCTTTTCAGCCAGATCAGCCTTAAGCGTGCCGATCACTTCATAGCTCTCAAAGATCTTTGCAAGCCACTCAGGCTTAACGGAGCAGATCTCGCACATCTTATCGGACCATTTTCTGTTTGCCACATCAAAGAGCAGCATACCGGAAGCATCGGAAACATCAGTAGCATGCACGCCGCTTAAGCGGTAAGCCAGATAATCCTTGGGCAGCATGATCTTTGCGATCTTTGCAAAATTTTCAGGCTCATTTTCCTTTATCCACAGTACCTTGGGAGCGGTAAAGCCTGCAAATGCGATATTTCCGGTCTCCTGTGAGAGCACGTTCTTGCCGATCGTATTATTAAGATAATCGCACTCCTTCATGGTACGTCCGTCATTCCAGAGGATCGCGGGACGTATAACATTATCTGCTGCATCCAGCGCGACCAGACCGTGCATCTGTCCGCCAAAGCTGATGCCCTTAAGCTGGTCCTTATAGCCTTCGGTCAGCTCATCAAGGCCTGCAAAAGACTGTGTGAACCAGTCTTCGGGATTCTGCTCGCTCCAGCCCGGCTTGGGGAAGCTGATAGGATACTCTTTGGAAACGGTCCTTATAATCTTACCGTCCTCTCCCATCAGAAGGAGCTTTACAGCCGATGTTCCAAGATCGATACCTGCATAAACACTCATTTATATAACCTCCGTTTTTAAATTATTCGTTACTTATACTTCCAGATCGCTCAAAACAATAATATTTTACTCAAACTTATTCTTTCATACAAGGGGTAAAAATCATCATATATACCCGAAAAGCTTTGTCTATTCGTGCAGCTTCCTGTAATAGGCAAACATATACTGCTGATAGATCCCGTTATAAGGGGCATATTCCTCCATGGGATAACCCTTCGGGTATTCATTCTCAAGTATACGCTTAACCCACACATCTATCGGAAAAGCATTGACGAAATGCAGCCCAAAGAGCATCACGCAGCTGGCCACTTTTTTACCTACCCCGTGAAGGGATATCAGTCTTTCAAATGCCTCTTCTTCACTGCATAACATAAGCCCGTTTATATCCAGACTGCCCTCGCACACCAAAGCTGCAGTCCTTCTGATATATTCATCCCGATATCCCAGACGACACTCCGCCAGAGCTGTATCAGGCATTTCATTTATGGCCTTCGCATCCGGAAAGCTGTAGTATTTTCCGCCCTCAGGGTCCTTACGCAACATACCGACTCTTTCGCATAAAAGCTCTATCGACCTTTTGATCGCCGGGATATTGCGATTCTGGGATATGATAAAGCTTATCAGTGCCTCCCATGGATCCTGCTTAAGTATCCTTATCCCCTGCTGATCGGCAGCTGCGGCATACAGAAAAGGATCCTTCTTTTTGCTTATCCTGCCACGTATGCTGCGATAGTCGGTATCTGCATCCAGATAATCCTTCCACATACTTTCATATTCATCTTCAGAACAGGAAAGCTCATAAGAATCCTCAGACAGTTTTCTTATGATAAGACAGCTGTCTTTATGAGGCACACGAAATCCCCCATCCGGCAGCTCTTCCCAGCGGAAGCACTGCCCGCTGTCGGCTATTTTTTTCAGGTCAAGATCATCTGAAAATTCTAAAATCATATAATTCTATCCTTTTAAAAAGATCCTTCGTCGCTGCGCTCCTCAGGATGACACGCCCTGTTTCACTATCTTCACTATCCTGCTGGTGCCCAGGCGCGAAGCCCCCAGTTCCATGAACTTCTGTGCATCCTCAAGAGAGGAGATACCTCCGGCCGCCTTGATCTTTACATTCTTTCCTACATGCGCAGCCATCAGTGCCACATCATCAAAGGTAGCTCCGCCTGTAGAGAAACCGGTCGATGTCTTGATATAATCCGCGCCGGACTCCGTTACTATCTTACACATCTTTATCTTTTCTTCTTCGTTCAAAAGGCAGGTCTCTATTATCACCTTAAGTATATGCTCACCGCAGGCAGCCTTGATCTGCTTTATCTCATCGAGGACCGCCTTATCGTCTCCCGCCTTAAGGCGGCCCACATTGATGACCATATCTATCTCGGAAGCGCCGTTCTCTATAGCTTCCTTTGTTTCAAAGACCTTTGCTGCCGTAGTCATATTACCGTTGGGGAATCCTATTACCGTGCAGATATTAAGCTCCGGTCCCGCATATTCATGAGCTTCTTTAACATAGCAGGGTGGTATGCATACCGAAGCTGTCTTATACTTAAGCGCATCGTCACATAAGGCCTTTATCTCATCTATAGTGGCTGTCTGTAACAGCAGCGTGTGGTCACAGGCTGCAAGGATTTTAGTAGTGTCCATAATTTTCCTCCTTTTAGAACATCGCTTCACTAATGATATCACAAGAGCCGCACAGATAAAAGTCCAACGAAAAAAGCGGCCCCTCATCGACCGCTTTTTCTGCCGCATCGGGATGCAGCGATATTCTCACTCCCCCCTGTGAAATCGTATTCGGATCAACCCTTAACTGCACCGGCGGTAAGACCTTCAACGATCTGGTTAGCAAAGATGCAGTATACGATGATCGTAGGAATGACTGCGATAACGATACCTGCAAACATCTGCGTATAGTTCGTACTGTGAGGTCCGACGAATTTCGTCAGTGACACCGGCAGGGTCTTCTTCATATCGTCCGAAATGAACACCATTGCAAAGAGCAGCTCATTCCAGTTGTTAACGAAGGACATAAGTCCGGTAACCATGAAACCTGTCTTAGCCATCGGAAGACCTACCGTAACAAACAGTCTGGGAACGGAACATCCGTCGATGACTGCCGCCTCAAAAAGCTCGTTAGGTATGCTCTCGAAGAAACCCGTCATGATATATATCGTGATAGGAAGCGAAAATGCCGTATACGGTATTATCAGACCCACCAGTGAATCGGTCAGGTGCCAGGATGCGAACTGGGTGTATAATGAGAAAAGTACGCAATGGATGGGGATCATCATACCGATCATGAAGTATGTGAGCACAAGCTTGGAATATTTCCAGCGAAGCTTGGCAATAGAGAACGCAGCCATCGAACCTACGATCAGTGAAACGATCAGAGTCACTGTAGATACGATGAATGAGTTGAGTGTTGCCCTGCCCAGACGTCCCTTCGTCCATGCGAAGATGAAGTTATCTGCTAATGATGAAAAATCAGACGGCAACGCCCAGGGGCTGCTCTTGAAATCAGCATTGGGCTTCATTGCAGACATGATTATCCATAAAAGCGGTAAAATGTATACCAAAACCAGAAAACAAAGGATCACATAAATGACAATCCTGATGATCCGACTCTGTTTTTTGCTTTTTTCTGTTAAACTGTTATCAACATCGATCTGCATATCAGGATCCCCCTTAAATATCACTTTCTGTCTTTACGAACTTATTGATCAGGAATGTTACTATCAGACACATGATCAAAAGTACAACACCTATGGCACATGCATATCCGTATTTACTGTATCTCAGACCCTGATCGTAAAGTACGGTTGCCAGCACGTGTGCCTTACCACCCTTTCCTCTCATTGCCTCAGGGATCATACTGAAAATAAGGTCGAAGAACTTAAGTGAACCGATAGCATTCAAACTCATAGCCGTAGCAACCATGGGCTTGATCAGCGGCAGTGTTATCTTAAAAAATGCCTGAGTCTTGGAACAGCCGTCTATAGCTGCTGCTTCGTAAATGTCGCTGCTTATGCCGGAGATCTGAGCCATATAAAGCATCATTGACTGTCCAACATACTGCCACAAAGCTACAAAGGAGATAACGATTATGGGCAGGATGATAAACCCGCTCGTATCTGCAAGCCACAGAACTCCCTTATCAGCCTTCTCTATCCATCCCAGAGACTCGGCTATCTTGTTGATACCGTATTTGGGACTGAATATGAAATACCACATAAGACCTAATGCTGCCGAGCTGAGTACGCAGGGCAGATAATAAACATTCTTAAAGAAGTCACGACCCTTTTTGATATTCGTGAGCAGCGCTGCAAGTATCAGACCGAAAAGCAGCTGCGTCACACAGGAAAAGATCATGAAAAAGAGCGAGTTCTTAAATGCCGTTTTCATATCGGCATCCTCGGTAAACATCGTAATATAGTTCTTTAATCCGATGAACTCGGGTTTAAGTCCGATCTTGTAATCACAAAGTGAGTAATAAAATGCTGTGATTATCGGCACGATCAATACGGCCGTAAATAAAATAAAGGCCGGAGCCAAAAACAATATGATATTGCTTTTTTTCCTTAAAAGCTTATCCATAATTCCCCCTTATCAGATATGTCAGCACCCGCAGAAGCGAGTGCTGACACGTGATAAATTGCTTATTACTTTAGTAAATCCTATTTCCAAACGTTTGACTCGTAGTACTCCTGGATAGGCTTAAGTGCCTCTGCAGGATCAGTACCCTTGAAGATCTCTACGAAGCAGCTATCGAAGGTAGCACCGGCCTCGGTATCAGCCAGAGACTCGTTGTAGAAACCGAAGGTAGCGCTTGCGTTCTTGAATACGTCCATAACGTAGGACAGCTCAGGGGGAGCAACGCTCTCATCATACTGAACCTTGGTTACAGGGATCTTACCACCTTTTTCAGCGGTATACTTCTGAGCGGTATCATCTACGAAGTACTTGATCAGCTGGATAGCTGCGTCCTTGTTCTTGCTGCTTGAGCTCATTGCAAGAGAGTCAGACTTAGCGATTACACGGTTAGGATCTGCGGAAGAACCGTCAACAGCGGGGAATGCGAACACACCAACCTTGTCAGCGAAACCTTCTGCACAGTTACCGTTGATCTGGCCGATAGCCCATGAACCCTGGATAAGGATTGCAGCTTCGCCATCATAGAAAGCAGCGGTAGCGATATCGTTGTCATCAGATACAGCGGTAGGCTGGAAGTACTGTGACAGCTCCTGGATCTGCTTGCCGGCGTTGATAACCTTAGCGTCCATCCAGTCGGTCTTGTGATCCTTCAGATCCTGAAGGTTCAGACCGTTACGATCGCAAAGATAACCAGCTACCATTGACAGACACCATGCGGTACCTGCTGAAATGGTTATAGGGGTGTAACCCTTGTCCTGCAGCTTCTTGCATGCATCAAGCAGCTCGCTGTAGGTCTTGGGAACTGCTGCACCTGCATCTGCAAACATCTCGGTATTGTAGAATACACAAGCTGCTGCGATGTTAAGAGGTACAGCGTAGATACCTGCGCCGTCCTTAGCTTCTGCACCATAGGTGCCGCCTGCAAATACAGCGTCAGATGTGAAGGTGTCTTTCCAGCCGTCAGCATTAAGATAATCATCAAGCTTAGCTGCGGTTCCGGGAAGAACATAATCGTTCAGGTTAGGACCGGGTGATACGATGAATACATCGGGAGTATTGCCTGCAGCAACCTCTGCATTCAGCTTGGTGTAGTACTCTTCAAGGTTGGTAGATATAACCCTGCAGTGATACTTGCCTTTGAAGTCCTCGTTGAAACGATCAACAGACTGCTTGTATCCCTGTGTGATGAGGTCTGAAGATGCCTCAAGATCATCCCATACCATGAAGGTGATCTCCTGCTCACCGCCTGATGAACCACCGGTAGAACCGCCGGTTGATGCTGCGCCGCCGCCGTTACAGCCTGCCAGCATGCTCATTGACATAACTGCTGTCAACGCAAGTGATAAAAGCTTTTTCTTTTTCATTTTTTCCCTCCTTGTGTGGTTTAGAAAAATAGTATCGTTCATAAGGGCTATACCACCACTTATGACTATGATACAATTCTAACCATTGCTCTGTGAATAAAAAACCGAAAAACTTTAATTGAATACCCGATAAAATTTATAATAAATCGGGCGCCTCTTAAGGCACGTTTTTTGTGCACTTTTTACTAAGGCATGCAGCAGCAAAGATCGAAGATACGCACAGGACAAGGCCGAAAGCGCTTACTATACCTCCGCCGATAAGCCCCGGTTTTCTGATATTAATCACGGTCTTTCCTTTGTTAACAAATATCAGATTATTTCTGGGGTGCTCATCCGTTCCTTCCAGAGCAGCGATGGCACTGTTGACCCCGTCAGCCTGTGAACTTATCGTAACACTCTTTCCGTCGGATTCTATATCAAGCGGTACCACCTGACGCTGCGGCAGCCTTCCCGCATCTATCCCGAAGCATTCCTCCATGATGCCTTCCACGGACCTGTCCCTGGTCAGTGCATAATGATAGGAAAGATTTATGCCCAAAAAGAGGATATTATCATTATAAGTACTGCCGTAGAAATCAAGTACTATATCATCTTCCTCTACCTGCCCGTATGTCTTGTCCATGCCTGTAAGGAATACGGTCTCCCACTTTGAATATCCCTGTGCGAACAGATCAGTATTGATATATTTACCGTGCACCAGCAGCTCGGGATAACCGTTGCTGAACTTGATCGAACTGGCGAATACCCCCAGGAAGCTCTTCTGTTTGTTGGAAGGATCCTCAGGCATACCGTCAGCCAGGATCACTACTCTCACGCCCGAATCCGCCAGACGTTTTACCAGATCCTCCGCCTGCTTATAATCGCTGCAGGTAAAGCCGTTAAGATATACGGTCCTGTATCCCGAAAGTTCCTCAAAAGTATATTTACACAGATCGTCCTCGGTAGTCTCTTCCACATCGGGGAAGGTTAAGGATATATCTCCCGCACCGCTGCCTATACCTATGGCACCGTATCTGTTCACTGTTCCGAAGCCTCCGTTGGTCTCCCTGTGATAGAGGCGGTATCTGTCATTTGACGCTGCCAGGGAATATCCGCTCTGTGCCGCAGCCGATTCAAGCTCCGAAAAATCCCCGTAGGTATCGGGTATGCAGTCCATACGTATCAGCACGCTGTCGCACCCCATCTCAAGGCAGCGGTCAAACAGATATCTGTGCTGCCCGCTCTCAAGAGAACGGTTGAGCTGCAGTATATTGGACGCCGTAGCAGCTCTCTCCCAGTTGCTGCCGTATGCCGAAGCCACAGCAGTCCCCCTGCTGCCCAGCATAAATACTCCTTCAGGCCCCAGACGTCCCAGGTCCATAAGCGCCACGCGCTGCTTGGTGATCTTTTTCGCCTCCCTTATCAGGGTATCCTCCTCCATCTGCGCAAAACGCTCCGAAGGCGTGCTGTTGCTGCCATACCCTGCTATCAGACTCCAGCCGCATAAGCAATCCAGCGCCAGCAATACCACCACTATCATCTGAACCGGCTTTTTAAGACTGCTCCAGTTAATGAGCGCATATAATACCAGCCCCACCGCTATGGGCACATATTCGAGCATCCATACATTCTGGGTAAAAGGAAGCATCTTAAAAAAGTAAAAGCCCGTAGTCGTAGTCCCCAGAAATATGAGCATAGCTGTTGCAAACTCCGGCTGGCTCTCCTTCTTTGAGCAGAGAATACCAAAGATAATCAGTACGAATACCGCTGCTGAAAAGTATACGCAGTCGGCACCGTTGATGAACCAGTTCATCGGATCCAGTGAGATCCACGCACTCTGGAAGTACTGATCTGCTTTTTCGGCCGGACTCTCAGCCAGATTCCCGCTAAGACAGGGTACCAGCCATAATCCTGTCAGCATAAAGCTTCCGGCCAGATCCAGGACCATGATCAGGCCTCTTATCAGGCTGTGGTTCATAAGCGAATAGATGAACATGAACACAACGCCCACAGCTATGAGCATGCCCCCCCAGTCAAAGCGGCACAATCCGGTAAGCACCATCAGGATGGCGATGTATATGAGCCTGCGCACCTTGCCTTCCCTAAGATATCTCTCCATATGATAAATAAACAGAGGCAGCAGCACGCTGCAGATACTTGCGGGAAGATTACCGCTTGAAAAGAGAGTGTACATGTTGCAGGGCATAAAAAACCATAACAGGCCTGCAACGCCGCCCATCACGGGTCTCTCCATGATCATGCCTATATAGGAGAATACAAGACCGCCGGCCACAAATACGATCCAGACAAATACCAGATAGCCGATGAAAGGATCACCGCCGCCTATCATCTGGCACAGAGCCAGCAGGTATACCGGCAGCGGCCCCTGATAACGCAAAAACTCCACTCCGTTAAACCAGAGCGGATCATAGATAAGGTCAAACTGCCCTCTCCCTAACGCTTTATAGAGCACGTCGCCTTTATAGATATAACTCAGGGTATCGGCACCCGACGGATAGATCCCGTTCTTTGCCATTACTATGACCAGGACAAAAGCCAGTATGGCAAAGGCCATTCCCCAGAGCAATAATGTGAGAAATCTGCGGACAGTATTCAACTCCCATCTTCCTCCGTCAGATCAAGCATATCTTCAAGCACCGTATCAATAACTTCATCCTTGACCTCGGCAGTATATGCCTCTAAGTCCTTGCTGTCAAAAGCACCATCCATATTGATGATATAGCTTCTTGTAGGTGTCTCGCTGCCTTCGATCGATATCAGACGCCCGCCGGTCTTTCTGACCTTTTCCTGCGCCCTGTTCCCGAAATACTCCACCATATTTTCAAGCGAAGGAACTATTCCATTAAAGGGATCGAGCTCGTTCATTACCTTGTTCTGATAAGGAGCAAAAAGCTCTTCTATCTCCTTCTCAAAACGGAAGAACTCCACAAAGCTCTCCCTGCCCACAAGTATATTGAGTGTGAATTCCCAGGTATGCGGATGCGTCTCACCTTTTTTGTTATTTATGATAACATAGTGATTGGCGTTCAGATAGAACTTGAGCCTGTATTCACGAAACAGCCGGTTTTCTTTTTTTCCCATTTCATCCATAGCTACTTAACCCCGTGTCTTAGAAAGCAGTTCTTCCGAAAATTTAAGTATATCGGTGTTACCGTTCCACTGTTCCACTGCCATTATCTGAGTGCTTATGTTCATGAGAAAGTTAAGGCTCAGCATGGCATTATCATGATCGCAGCGCACAAAAACCAAAAGGATCTTTCCCGGTATCTCCGCGCCTTCCAGATGTGCCGCCGTTCCTTCCAGCTGAAAGCGCAGCACGCCGCGGTCTAAAAGGATCTGTGATCTGTCAAGGAAATCACGCTCATTGGCGCACTTCATCACCGCAAAGGTAACAGGCGTTATACCTTTTGCCTGGATCCTGCGGAGGAAATCCCTTATCATGCTCTCCTGGAAAAGTGTACGCTTGGTGTCGTAGGTAGTACGTACCAGCAGCTTCTTATTCAGGTTCGCAACGTTCGTGGAAAGCTCGGATATAGTCGCATCCCTCTCTATAAGCCTCTGATGATAAACACCCAGGCGGCTCGAAAACCACATGGTACCTACCACCATCAAAAATACCGCTATCATGAATACTATACCCACATTGACCTTGGCACGCAGGAATTCATTATTATCCAGCAGTACCTCCCTGTTGGTCAGAAGGCATAATCTATACTGTGCGTTGTTATAAAGGAAGACCACTCCGCTGGCCACATAGGTCTTGTTCTCGATCGTTATGGTCCTGTGAGTTACCCTGTTTATCTCCAGATCGTTTAAGAAACTCCTTGCGCTGTCGGAGACGTAATAAGTAGCCGTTGTGAAGCCCTTATACTTATTGGTCTCCAATACATCCTTTACAAACAGCATGGCCTCATCACGTGAAAAGGTCCAGTACTTATTCGTGGACGCGTCCAGCGAGCTGAGTATACCGGTGATGATCTCCTCATCATCACGGTTTTCCTTTAAGTTGATCTGATCGAGTACCAGCTGCACATAAGCATCCTGCTGATCGGCGCATACATCCAGCACGCCTTCCTCAAATCTGCCTATAAACAGCCATCCCGCATATCCTACCGCTATTCCCAGTACCAGCGCTATCAGCGTGGCCAGGGCAAAAAACTGTTTTGCCGCTCTCTGTTTCATGCCGCATCATCCTCATTGACCAGCTTTCTAAGACGTCCTATCCACTTAGCCGGCATTCTCATCTCTTCTTTTATCACCCCCCAGAAAGCCTTTCCCTCATCACTGAGATTGTTGGTCTTCCAGGCACTGTCTGTTCCTATACTGTTTACTATACCCGCCATGCGGATAAAGAATACCATAAAGTTGAAGAAGGGCAATAACAGTACTACCCACCAGTTCTTACGGTAGTATCTGCCCAGTTCGTCAAAATCCTTTAAAAATACACTTACCGTCAGGAAGTACAGCAGTCCCACCAGTATATATACCGCAAATATAAATCCTGTCGAAAGCAGTATCATCTTCGCCGAATAATTCATAAGAAGCAGGCAGAACATAGCCAGATACCAGATAAGTCTGGGGAATGCGAATGTGTGGTCATAAAGCAGTGTATTGACACTTACGTCAAGGAAATTCTTTCCGAAATTCCCTTTTTCGTTAAGGAACTGCTTTGCCACTTCAAGACTTCCTCTCTGCCAGCGCTGTCTCTGTGTATACAGCTTATTAAAACCTTCAATGGGGTCAACGAAGAAGATCGCGTTTTCGCAGATCTCCACTTTTTCCTTCTGTATATATCTCATCTGGAAAGTGATATGCGTATCTTCACATATGGTATTGGTATTATACATACGCGATTTTAAGATGACCGATTTTCTGAATGCCGAGAAGGCACCGGATAAAGTATAGAGCGAATTGGTCTCCGATGCAAAGCTTCTTCCCGCAAGAAAGGCCTGACCGTATTCCATGAATTCCAGTTTGCGCAGCAGTCTCTGCGGCCCGGCGGGATAATCTTCTATCATTGAAGGCGTGGTAAGGACAGCCCCGGTCATACAGTTGATCTTGGGATTGGCCTCGAATTTATCAACCAGGTTCATAAGCGCATGGGGTTCCAGCACACCGTCGCTGTCTAAGTTGATAATGTACTTTCCCTCACTGTTGTAAAGCGCCAGATTAAGCGCCCTTGACTTTCCCTGTTCTGCATTCAGCCACTGCATGCGCAGTTTCGGATACTTCTCCTGGGCTTGCTTAAATACATTGAAGCTGTTATCCTTGCCCCGGTTATTTACCAGGAATATACGGATACGGTCTGCAGGGTATGTACCGCAGCCTACCGAACGGATACATGCATCCAGCGTGTCCTGAGAATTGTAAACGGGTATTATTATGGAGATCTCCGGATAGAGAGCCGGTCTCTTGTAAGTACGCGCCATCTTAAAGCGCCTGAATACCAGAAGAAGGAAGCCACCCACGGAAGGAATGGTCTCCATTATCACGGGAATGATTATCCACGCGCCCCAGAATATAAAGGAATGTAAGAATCTGTCAATCACGCCCATACGAGAAACTTCCCACCTTCATCTTGACAACCTGCGGTTTCGTAAACACATAAAAGTACAAAAGTACCGACAACACATAGAAAAATATACGTCCCACATATGTATGGGCGATATTATACAGATCACTTCCGCCGAAATGGATCATCACACAGATGATTATTATACGCATGGCATTTGCGATCATGATATAGAAGCAGCCTAAAAGCCCTATCATAAGCTTCTCCTGCTTTGTATATACATCAAAAAACACCAGAAGCGCTACATATGCCATGATCTCGAGTATACCCGAACACTCAAAGTCTATCTGCATGGTCATGGCACCCAGATCAGTGGGTATGAATATGGTCGCAAAACGGAAATACGGTGTAAAAGTACCTGTGACATTCCCGAAAAAGCCGGCCAGGGCAGCTACTGCCTGTGCCAGCGGCTGCGTCACGATGGGACGCAGATAGATCATCATCAGTATGAAAAGGCCGAAGCTCCCCCAGATAAACCGCCAGAAGTTAACTCCCGCCTTCTTCATCACATGAAGGATATATAACCAGATAAGGCACCCCAGAATGCCGATCAGAGCGTGCATTGTCCCCTGTCATCCTTTTTTCTGCGTAACACATAAACCGCACCGACTGCCGAAAGTGAAAGCATGACGCCTGCCATAGCCCCACTGGAAGCACCTGCGGTCTCAAGCCAGCGGTCTCCGATCTGCTCGTACTTAACTTCTATCGTCTTGATATCGGTCTCATCAAGGCCGAAACGCTCTGCCAGAAGAGGCAGGTTAAGCCACCATTCACATTCATCCGTTACGGCATCCACCGTAACAAAGATGCGTCCGTAATATCCGTCCTTATCAACGCCCTGTGCCTCGAGCTCCTCAAGAGTAGCTGCATTGCCCCAGCCGTTGACATCGGTGATTATGTATTCGTAGGTACCCTCGCTCAAATGCTCAAGCTGGGGATGCCAGTTGATATTTCCTGCACCGTCTACCGTAGCGAAGCGGTATTCAAAGAGCATATTGTCGTTGCCGTTGATGCGCAGCACCACGCCCTCTAACATCTCATTACCGCCCTCATTGTTTAAGTGCCTGTTCATTATGGTAATGCAATGTCCGTATAAAGTGGATCCGTCGGTGTAAAGTGCACCTTCACCGTCCACAACCCTCTCTTCCGTACCGGAAGTAGCATAGTGGATAAGTGTATGCGGATAATTCTTCCAGTCACCGTAAAGTCCGTCGTAGACTATTCCGTCAAAAGGAGCGTCATCCTCATTTCCACCGCCGTTATCCGAATATCTTTCATCAATGATGCCGTCCACAAAACGGTCACCCTGGTAATAACCGAAGGAATATGAGCCTGTATTAACAGGCAGAGCGCTCACGGGTATCGCGATCTCCCACTGCCCTGCATCAGGCTTATCCCAGCTGAAGACATAACTGCAGAAAGCCCCGTCCACGCCGGAGACAGATGCCGGATTATTATTCAACTGAAACGTGGTAGTGTATCCCAGATTGGATACAAAGCTGAACTTACCGTTATTCTTAGGGCCTGACCATGCTGCGCAGCAGTTTCCGTCATCCTTAAGATAAACATATACATAATCCCCGTCCTGTACTACCGCAGCTTTCTGTATCATTCCGGTACCGTCATACTTGGGCACGGCTTTCCAGTCAGAGAACTTTCCGTCAATGCTAATGCCCGTATAAGCTGCAGGCTCATCGGGATCTTCTTCCTCTTCTTCCTCACCTTCTTCGGGATCTGAGGGCTGTTCGGGTACTATCGGCCACTCGCAGAAAGCTATATCCTCCGGATCGGTGATAGGTTTTTCAAGACCATCTTCGATAATAGGATCAAAAATATCATTGCCGCTCACTGATTCGTTTTCGCCGGGAGCGTCAGCGTTTTCTTCTTCCTCATCTGAAGCACCTTCCGTGGGCTCTGCCTCATCCCCTTCCGTGGGCTCCGCCACAGCATCTTCATCGCCTTCCTCTGCTTCGTTTGCGGAAACAGCATCATCAGCCGCTATAGCGCAAACAGGACTGAGCATGGCAGACATACCCATAACACCTGCCAGACTCACCCCTATGATCTTCATTCTTAATAATTTCAGTAGTTTCATGATGTCTCCTGTCAAATCATGCGGATATCACATATAAGTCGATATCACATACTGTCGCAACGGGTTCTCTCCTATCTCCAGGCGCTTGAGTTCTATCCCTGAGCTCATCAGCACCCCGGTAAGCTTTTTGAAAAAAACTTCACCAACATTTTCCACACTGGTGTCGCCGCAAAATTCCGGCATTTCATTGAAATATCTGTTTTCGTATTGCTTAAGCACATCTCCCGCATAGCGTTCGCTCCTGCTGAACGATTCATGCTCACTGTCGATACCGCTGATATATACGGTGATCTCCAATGTATGGGAATGGATATGCTCCTTAATGTTATCGGTACTGTGCGTCATGGGCAGCAGATAATGAAAGCAATATACTGCACCCGATCTGGTATTATTCTCCATAGAAGCTCACTCTGTATATTATATCGGCAGATACCGCACAAAAATACACTATGCAGGTATCCCTTTTCAGCTTTGGAACCTCATTATAATATCTTTGTTGATTGTTTACAAGACAACCCCGGCACAATTCGTGACATTATACAATTAATTCGTGTATGCACCGGGGTCTTTTAGAAAGATTTTCAGTCATTTTGACCATCAGAAATACGTATCACACCCATATAGCGCTCAAACGCAGCCGGAAACACCGTCTGATGCACCTTTTTGCTCACCATGCCGCTCCATGAAAAATGCAGATGCCCGCATAATATCTCAACAAAAGGCGAATCATCATCATATATCATATCAAGAAGCGCCCTTGTATTCTCATCCGGCCAGTAATATGCATCCCTGTATCCCCATAAGAGTATGCGGTCTCCGAACGTTTCCCGCGAAAGCTTATCCAGGCTTTCATCTTCCTGCGGCTGTATCGGCACATGGGTAGCAAGGATCATAGGTCTGCCCTCAGCAGCAAGCTGTTTTATTCTCTCAAGGCC
Organism: Lachnospiraceae bacterium; assembly: GCA_017437785.1. Taxonomy (GTDB): domain Bacteria; phylum Bacillota; class Clostridia; order Lachnospirales; family Lachnospiraceae; genus NK4A136. The sequence goes on along the minus strand of JAFRXH010000001.1, from coordinate 6,858 downwards.
GCTGTCGCTTAAGTTGGACGTGGAATTATTCCATACTACCAGATACAGATTCTCCAGATCATAGCTCATCACAGCCTCGTTTTTACACAGTTCATCCTGCCTTTGCTTAGCTTTTGCTTCATCTGCATCAAGCATATAAGAAGGCAGCATATCGTGATCGGCACGCGCATATATGTATGGTTTGTTGAGCTTGTCAAAGCCTTTGCGCAGCAGTTCAGTTCCCTCAGGATAATTATAATCCAGCATATCCCCGCCAAAGACTATCAGGTCAGCCTCTTCATCATTGAGGATATCCACCCAGCCCGCAGTATCTCCCTGCGCAGCGCTTCCCCCGTCCCACTGCTCTGCTGCCGGTATCCCGCTGCTGCCGGATGAATAGAGAACGCGCTGTGCTATATCTTCCTTCTTTTCCGGATCGCTCTCTTTACTCTCCCCCGCTATGTGAAGGTCGGATAGCCAGATGAGCTTTTTTTCCTGAGAAACTCCCGGAATAACTATATCAACTTCTTCTTTATGTACCGGCAGTCCGGCTGCAGTCTTATCCGCGCCGGGTTCTCCTCCCGCCACGGCGCATCCCGTTGCCAGACATAATATAGCCGTACATATACCTGATACCCATTTTTTCATAGATGCCATTATAAGCACTGCTTACTTAAGCGTAACTTCCTTCTTGCATCTGATATCGTCGCTTGCGCTGCCTATGCTTATCACCATCGCTCCCTTCATCTTCTTCCAGGAAGCACTCTCAATATCAAAGTGTGAGAAATCCTTATCGCCAAGCTCAAACTTAAGCGTCTTTGTCTGGCCGGGCAAAAGCTCGATCTTATCAAAGCCCTTGAGCTCCTTCACGGGATTATCTTCCGCAACCTTCTTCTCTCCTACATACAGCTGCACCGCTTCTTTTGCCGCAGCCACGCCGCTGTTCGTCACCTTAACGGATACGCTTATGCCTTTGTCACTCTTTTTGACTTCCATAGCGCTGTACTTAAAGTCCACATATGACAGACCATGTCCGAATGCGAACTGCACGGGCACATTATATTTTTCGTAATAACGGTATCCCACGAAAATACCCTCACGGTAAGTCTCTGTCAGCCTGCAGCCTTTTATCTTTTTCTGTTCTGCAGCCGAGAGTTTCTTTCCGGGATAATCCCCAAGCTTCGCAGTGGGGGTATCCTCATAGTGTACGGGCCAGGTCTCTGCAAGTTTTCCGGAAGGACAGATCTGCCCGCTTATAACCTCTGCCAGCGCGGTACCGCCCTCCATACCGTTGTAACTCATCCATACCAGGGCCTTCGCTTTGTCGATCCACGCGCTCATATCAACGGGGCTGCCTGATATCATCACCACTATCGCATTGGGATTCACATCCAGCACAGCGCTTATAAGCGCATCCTGCTCATAGGGCAGCTTCATATCCTTACGGTCTGCACCTTCCACATCAAAGTCATGGTCAAGGCCGCCGAATATGATCACATCATCATACTCTGCCGCAAGTTTAACAGCCTCTTCACGATAAGCCTTAACCTTCTTCTTAGCCTCGGCTTTACGCTTCTTATCATCACGCCTCTCCACGTCGGCGCTGAAGCTCTCGGTAATACTCTTCTCCTGCCAGTTTGCTTCCTCGCGGAATTTCTTAGGCACATAATAACCGGGCACATAGTCAACCTGTGTATTACCGCCGTATTCACGTGCCAGTCCCAGGAGAGGTGTTATCTCATACAGAGCTTTTATCTCGGCGCTTCCGCCTCCGTTAGCATGCATCCTGTTGGCATCGTCGCCTATGACCAGGATCTTCTTTACGGCCGAAGGCTTAAGGGGCAGACGCTTCTTTTCGTTCTTGAGCAATACCACCGATTCCCTTGCCACTTCAAGCGCATGCTGTGCCATTACCCTGCCTGCATAATATCCGGGATCACGATCCTCTGCCGGCACTGCTTTGGCGCTAAGCTTTCCGCTCTTACCCTGCTTTATCTCGATCTCTATCTTACGTACACGCAGCAGCAGGCGTATGATGTTGCGCACTTTCTTATCTATCTCTTCCACGGGTACTTCTCCGCTCTCGACCAGCTTTTTAAGAGGAAGTCCCATGTAATATTCATCAAAATTATCAAAGATACCCATCTCGATATCCAAACCGCTCATACCGGAGCTCTTTGAATCGTAATTTGCGCTCCAGTCGCTGAATACACAGCCGTCGTATTTCCATTCCTTACGGAGGATATCCGTTAAGAACTGAGAGCTCTCACTGCCGTGCTCCTTACGTATCAGATTATATGATCCCATAAGGCTCCAGCTCTTTGCGCGCTTTACAGCTGCTTCAAAACCGGGAAGATATATCTCGCGCAGCGTTCTCTCGTCCAGCTCCACATTAACGCCGTGACGGTCCCATTCCTGATTATTGCATAGGAAATGCTTAACGCAGGCGCTCACGTCATTTTCCTGTACGCCCTGTATCAGGGGTACCACCATCTCTGCCACCAGATAAGGGTCTTCACTCAGATACTCAAAGTTACGTCCGCATAAGGGATTACGCTTTATATTGATACCGGGTGCCAGGATCACATCCTTTCCGCGTCCTCTGGCTTCGCGTCCCAGAGTCATACCGCTGTCATGAGCCAGCTCCCTGTTCCAGGTAGATGCTATCGCGGAATTGCTGGGCAGATAGCTCACAAAGTCGGCGCTCGTGCCCTTCACATACCATTTGTTGGGATAAAAATCATTTCTGACTCCGCAGGGTCCGTCGGAACTTACCACTCCGGGTATCCCCAGTCTCTCACATCCGCCGCTCTTAAAGAATTCCGCACCGTGTATCATACGGATCTTCTCATCCAGCGTCAGCTCATTGAGCAGTGCCTCGATAGCAGCATTCATTTCTTTTTTGTTTTCTTTCAAATCTGTACCCTCCTGCACTTGATTGTTTTCTCCCACTTCCCCTATGTTTATGTATTCCTTACCTGTCTTAACGATATAAAGAAAGACCCTCCGGGCATAGCCCGAAGGATCTTAAAAAACTTACGCAGATCAATACTGCATCTTCACGTTGCCTGAAGACTGTATAAAGGTATTTCTGTAAGTCCACTTGTTGATACGGCAGATACCCCATGCGCTGTAGATACCACAGGTGATACCCGTTAACAGACCAACGATAGCATTCTCTCCCCAGTATCCCGCACCGGTACCGTTGAAGCCAAGGCGCATACCGTGTATAACGGTATGTTCCATATCATACTTAAGAAGCTTGACTACAGCCCAGGGTGTTGCGATACCGCAGCTGAATGTGATCATGAGTCCTGCAACCAGTTCCTGGCCCAGTCTCTCACCTACTTCGCCGTCATAGAAGCAGTCTGCAAATTCCATTCCGTCGCCGTGATAATCATCCTCAAAGCATGTATGAGCCATTTCCCACTCATGTATACGGATGTTAACCCAGTAATGATATATACCGCAGGTAACTACGGTAAGCAGCCACCACTTGATCCAGTTACCGATAAGATCTCCGGGGGTGCCTGTAAATGCCAGTCTGTGACCGTTGACTATAGTATGTGACTTTCTCCACCTAAGGTTGCGGCATACTACCCAGGGATAAGCAAAACCGCAGGTGATCATGATCAGAAGTCCGTTTACCAGAAGTATCGGAAGATACTCCATACCTTCACCATCAAAATAGATGCTGGGCTGGCCGCCTGTCTGCTGGAACTGGGGCGACTGCTGGAAGTTCTGCTGCTGATAGCCCTGCTGCTGGTATCCTTGCTGGTAGCCCTGCTGATACCCCTGCTGCTGGAACTGATTCTGCTGGAACTGATTCTGCTGCTGGAACTGGTCCTGCTGCTGTTGCTGCTGGAAATCCGGCTGGGGTGTCATCTGGGTCAAAGGTCCGCCGCAGCTGACGCAAAACTTTCCATCTCCGCCTTCATTTCCACAATTGGGACAGATCATTTTTTTCTCCTCCTCTTACTGTTTTACATTTTATAAATCAAACCGCAACGCCTGCGGTAAGATCCCTGTTATTTTAGCCAGCATATCCGCCGGAAGATTTCTTGCCACTCCGTATGCTATGGTGATCATGAGCATCACGCCCAGCAGGATAGTCTCCGGTATATTTATCTTTCTGCTGCCTGTTTTGATATAACGGCATTCCTGTATAAGCAGGATCACTATCAGCAGCGGCACCACCGTTACCGAAAGTTTATTGTACGAAAAAGCCCCTGCTATATCAAGATGTGTCATCGCTACAGCTGCATGTGTCATCCCGCAGCCGGGACACTTGATCCCGAGCAGCAGCCGGAAGATGCAGGGTATGCCCAATCCTGTAAGATTACACCATATAGCATAAAGCCCACCGGCCAGAAGCAGTATCCCAAGCTTTTTCAGTTCAGCGCGCATGCGCTTCTTAACATCTTCACTCATTTCACAGACCAACGCAGCTAAAGCCGCACTATCACGTGCAATATAGCATACTTTGTCAGATTATTCAACACCCTTTGTGGACGGTTCTGCGTTGGTTGCCGCCCCAAAAAAAGGGGGACAGACTTTGATGTCTGCCCCTCTGTCTTTTATACTCCCTGTTTCTACAATCCCGCCGCTTCCAGCTTTGCCTTAAGCAGGGCATTTTCTTTTTCCAGGCTGTCTATGATCGCGTTCTGCTGCTCAAGCTGCGCATCCTTTTGCTCCAGCTGCGCATCCTTTTGCTCCAGCTGCGCATTCTGTTCATCTATTATCTTATTCTTCTCTTCGGTTATTTCCGCTTCCCAGTCACGTAACGCTTTACACATATTATAAGTCCTCCCTTCCGTATCTGCTTTATACTTTCTTCTTTTTCTCCATATAGACGGTGCATTCAGTAATACCGACGCGGTTTCATACGTTTCCTCATCCATATTATAAAACATTTCCTCTTTGTTTACCAGTGTCCTTAAAGACGTTTTATCCGAACGTATCCGCAGCAGATCCAGCAGACTTTTAAGCTCTGTATTATACTTTTCAGTATCCGGCATCTCATTGATCTTTATGATATGAGCTTTAAAATCCTGGAATATCCTGCTAAAGCCATCTTTATCATTTCCCAGATCAACCATATCCTTAAGGCTTTCCGCGCCGTCCCATTTTTCCTCTCCATGATATACCCACAACAGATATACCGGTTTTAACTTATCTGCCTTGTTGAGCCCGCTGAACTGCTCGGCTATACTACCGTAATCACCCCTACGTTCATGCTCCCTGCTTATATCATCGAGCTGTTTTTTGTATGCCGATACAAGGTAATCCATTGAACGTACCGGGAGTACATACATAACTTTATTCTGGGCCTCCGTCAGAAACATCCGGTAAATGGTTCCGTCCTCATATACCATCGCCAGATCTCCCCTGCGCTCTCTTCGTTTTGGCGGCTTGTCACTTTGATTTTTCCCTTTCTTTGTGTATGTGGTGGCAGATATCTCTGTAAGGCCTTCAGGCTTTATCACCTGCCTTCCTCCGTACACTTCCGCATTTATCATGTCGGCAAAACGTTTTTTATCCGACAGATAATTGACAATGGCATTGTTAGCTTTACCCATGGCAATTCCTCCTAAAAAATATTGTGCAGAGGGATCGCATGCCTGCTAAACGGTCATCGTTCTCCCCTGCGTTGTAAAATAGATTGGATAAAAGCATAGGAGATTCAGATGATCTTGATAAAAAGATTTCCGGAACTATAACCTTGCTATGCTTCTTGCAGGGGAGCATAGCATAATCCATGATCCTTTGCAAGATTACATAAGATTATTATCAATATAAAACGGCAGGCCTGTTAGCCAATGTCATCTTAACTTAATGACATTGGCCTGTTAGCCTGCCGTCGTTTTCATTATACATTGATCGTTATATACCTTAGAATGTCTCTGCCGCACCTGTGAGGGTGTACTTACCTTTCTTTATCTTACCTTTGACCTGCTCATTCTTTTTGTTTACTTTCTTAAGAGACACTGCAGAGAATGTGGTGTTACCTGTTAAGGTGATGTCGCTTGTAAATGTCATACTATGGCCTCCACCGTTGATGGTAATGCTGTCGTATCCCTTCTTGGGAAGCAGGAACTTGCCCATCAGGTTAACATTATCTTTAAGTGTCACGGTAAATGTTGCGTTCGTCTTGTTCTTCTTAGCCTCCTTCTGTGCTGCATTCATATCTGCCACAACATTTTTCCATACGCCATATGTCTTTCCGTTGAAGCTTATGGCATCTGCAAATATACATGCCTTGCTGCCGTAATAATACAGATGTGCACTCACGGTTGATGTCTTAATACCACTCACATCAAATACCGCCTTTAGCGTATCTTCATTTAACTTCTTTGCGGAAGTCTTAAGTATCTGGGTTCCGTCTGCCTGTTTAACACCGTTTATCTTTATGATACCTTCTGCGCCGCCGCCAAGTTTTATGGGCTTAAATCCTTCTGCAAGTGAGATGGAAGCTCCGTTTGCACCGGAGATAAGATTTTTTACACTTATGCTGCATCCCTTCACAGCTGTTAACACACCCGCTGCTCCGATGCTCAGATCATAGCTGCTTACCTTGTCTGCGCTAAGACCGCAATTTAAGCTAAGCTTTGCACCCGATCTGACAGACGTACTCTTTGCTTCAAATGCTATAGCTGTGTTTATCGTCAGATCCTTCTTGGCATTGACAGTAAACTTGGATGCCGCGCCTTTCTTACTTACTGCACGGAACTTAATATTATGATTAAGGTGTCAAAAGTCGTTTTAAGCTAACGGCTTCTACACATATTTGGTACATTGAAAACTGAACATTGCTATGGATTGATTTTTGTAATCCGCATACAAATGCTTTTGTGCTGTATAACTGCCTCATATTGATAT
>JAFRXH010000032.1 GCA_017437785.1 Lachnospiraceae bacterium | reverse complement strand
TGACCTGCAGGGAGCTTTGGATGTTATTTATGAACATCTTTATCAGATAAAGGGCTTTGAGACTTTTCATATCTGCCTGGCAGATCAGTGGATGACACCGCAGTTTCTTACGGAGGGCAGACTTCTTGATCATGGTTATTCCGAGCGTATGCTGCATGCTATGGTCGCATATGGGCAGAATAAAGATGATGATAAGATAAGCCTGCAGGAAGGCTTTGACACATCCGAAATGCTTCCGGAACTGTATAAAAGCCGGCTCAAACCCAGGGCATATACTTTTACGCCACTGTTTTTTGAATCTAACTGTCTTGGTTATCTTGTTATCAATTACGGTGATGAATGCAGAAGCTATGATGAACTCTACCGCCTCTGGGTTCAGGCTGTAATGCGCGGACTGGAGTGTACCAGACGTTCGATCATCGCCAAAGAGGGCAGGTTTAAAGAAAATGTTCCCGTGAATAAAGAATATATATTGACTCCCGAAGAGGGAGCCTGTATGGAAGAAGTCGGCAGGATCCTGGATGAGAACAGGCTGAATTATTATTATCAGCCTATAGTCAGTGCAGAAAACGGAGAAATATTTGCTTTTGAGGCGCTTATGCGCGCCAGGAGTGAGATGAGGATCTCGCCTCTTCAGATAATCAAGTATGCTACACAGCTTAAGCGCCTTGCGGATGTAGAGAAGGCTACTTTCCTTAATGTCCTTGGGCAGATGGAACAAAACGAAAATGCCTTTGAGGGCCGCCATATATTTATCAACAGTATACCCGGGACCAAACTCGATGAAAAAGACTACAACAGGATAAGCGAAATGCTTTTCAAACATAATAAACAGGCTGTGGTGGAGCTGACTGAACAGACGGAACTTGATGATGAAGAGCTCAACCGTATGAAGAGCCGTTGTGCCAAACTGGGCATAGGCACCGCCGTAGATGATTACGGTACGGGCTATTCAAATGTATCCAATCTGTTAAGATATATGCCCAATTATGTTAAGGTAGACAGATCTCTGCTTTCAGGTATACATGACAGTCCGCAGAAGCAGCATTTCGTACGGGAGATAGTTTCGTTCTCACACGATAATGATATCAAGGTGCTGGCGGAAGGCGTTGAAACAAGCGAGGAACTCAGGACGGTAATAAATCTCGGATGCGATCTGATACAGGGATATTATACGGGCCGGCCTTCTCCGGAAGTGCTTGAAGAGATCGATCCCCGCATAATAGCGGAAATACAGAAATATCACAGGGAAAGTATGGAAGGCGGCAGCAAACGGGAATATATTACCGGCAAAACCGGCAGATTCTCACTTGCGGCGCTGGTTAAAGAGGGCTACAGTACCCTTGTTACAAAGGGCGGAGAGCTTACTTACAGGGATTATGTATTAAGCGGCAATCCCGGACAGCGTGCTGATATCAGGATAGAAGTTAAAGCGGGATATGAAGGCCAGATCACGCTCGAACATGTATATCTGGGAAGTCCGAGACACACGCCTATAATAGATCTGGAACCCGGAGCCAAGCTTACGATCCTCCTTGTCGGAGAGAATATATTAAGCGGCGGCGGCATAAATGTTCCGGCAGGTGCCAGCCTTACGCTGCTTGGGGACGGAGACCTTAATCTCCAGATCAAGGCAAATGATTATTGCGGTATAGGCTGTGCTGACGGAGATTCGGGAAGGATAGAGTTTTATCAGACAGGCGTCTTAATCATGGATGCATTCGGTGAAAGAGGTGTCGGTATCGGAGCTAAGGGTACTACGGATATCGAGATCACCCAGGGAAGATACAGCCTGCAGTTTAACGGCGGTCAGGCACTGGCTTTCGGATCGCTGGATAAGGATTGCAAGCTTGAAGTATTTAATTGCGAGATGGATCTGACTTTCGCGTGCCGTGAGGCGCTGGGATACGGTTCCTTTAATGCGAATGCAGATGTGACGATCAGAAATGTATTCGTGCATTTCTTTGGCAGCGGCAAATCCATGATGGTGGCCGGCAGCATTAACGGCGACAGAGCCAAGGTGCTCTTGCAGGATATCGGAAGCAATCTGGATCTGCGTGCCGAGCGGGCCAGCGGAGCGGGATGCTTTTTCGGAGTATCTGAGGTTTCGTTCGTTAATATATCGTATCATTATACCGGCAACGGTGTTGAGGCTTATGCATATGGCGGCCTTGTCGGTGATGGAAGCTTTTATGCGAAAGATTGCGCTATTACGGTACGTTTAAGAAATGAGACGGGGCGTTCAAGCACGTTTAAAGATGAAAATATCGAAATAGTTGCCGGATGCCGTGGGGATTACAACATCAACGGCGCTATAGAGATCTTTGGAGAATAATGAAACGTAACCGCATTATATATATGATCTTATGGATCCTTTCTTTGATCTGGATCAGCTTTTTCGGTGGGACGGTAAGCTATGGTTTTTTTATCACGCTTACCTTCCTGCCTTTTGTGTTACTGGTCTATCTTCTGGCAGTCTATTGCTTTTTCCGTATTTATCAGCAGATCGACAACAAGCGCCTTGTAGCAGGGCGTATGGTCCCGTTTTATTTTACGTTAAAGAATGAATATCATTTTGGCTTTTGCAGTATCAAAGTATGCTTTTACAGCAGCTTTTCGGATATCAGCGGCCTGGATGACGATACGGAATATGAACTGTTGCCTAAAAGCGGTATAAAGAAACATACCCAGCTTGTCTGCCGTTACCGTGGAGAGTATGAAGTCGGGATAAAGACTGTTGAGATAGTGGATTTTTTCAGGCTGATACGTATAAGGTATAAGAACAAAGAGCCGCTCCGTGTATTTGTGCGGCCCGATCTGATCAAACTTCCTGCGGTTCTTAGTCTGGACGATTCGCAGAATATGTTCAGGAACAGTCTTATCAATCCTTCCATACCCGATACAGATGTAAGAAAGTATTGTGACGGCGATGATATCCGTATGATCAACTGGAAAGCCAGTGCCCGTACCGGTGAGCTTTTAGTAAGAAAAATGATAGCGCAGGAGCGTGAGGCGGTCAGTATCGTAATGGGGAGCGAAAGATTCAGTGAAGATATGCCGCAGTATCTTCCGCTCGAGAATAAGATACTCGAGCTTTCGCTGGCTCTGGCGTATTTCTTTATAAGAAATAATATCCCGCTTAAGTTTTTTTATCTGGATGCGGACAGGCTGCATCAGGTCAATGTCGACTCACTTGAAGGTTTTGATGCTTTCTATGAAGAAGTGGCTTCGGTCTCATTTAAAAAAGAGAATAAGGAATCTGTGCTGCTTGAAACGGTGTGCGGATCAAACAGTCTTTTTGACTGCCGGAGCTCTTTCTTTGTTATCCATGAATGGAATGCGGATCTGACAGGGGCTGCACGCATATTAAGGGAGAATAATGTTTATACGGTCGCGTGTGTGGTAAATGATGACATAAATCTGAAAAACACGGATTCGGAGATACCGGGCTTTAAGTTTTTTAAAATAGGTACGCATCATGATATAAAGGAGGCCGGGATATGACGGCTTTCGTATACGATATGATCTATATTGTTCCCGTCTTTATCCTGGCGCTGAGTAATGCGGGAAGTTATATAGGTATACCGGAGTATAAGCCGGTATACTATATCGCAGCAGTATTTATTCTGGCAGACTGCCTGTCCGTGCGACATTTCAGGGGGCGTTTTAAGATCATCCTGCCCGGGATAAGCATCGTGCTGGTCATGGGTATGATAATAGTGCGGGAGTCAGAGGAAAGAGCTGTTTTTATAAAAGATAATATCTGGTTTTTATGGACGCTGCTTATTGTCATAGCATCTTTTCTTGTGGGGCTTCTGGTCGCGGATAACAGAAAATGCCGTTTGAGTGCAGCGGCGGGGCTTTTGGCGGTACTCATATATCTGCCTTTTAAACATATCATGCCGGATAAGCTGCAAACGGCTTCCTCGTTTATGCTGCTATGTTTTGTCGCAGCTGACGAGATCCAGAGAAGGTGGAAAAAAAGCGGATATACAGATCTTAAGGGACATATAGTTTCGGTTACGCCTTTTATAATACTTCTGGGGCTGATCGTTTATCTGATCCCTGCGCCCGATAAGCCGTATGACTGGAATATAGCCAGACAGATAATAAGACGTATATCGGACGGTATAAAGTATACAAACCGGCTTCTGAACAGCGATAAGGAAGATTATGCCGGCGCCATGGGCTTCAGGGAAGACGGGGCATATTTCGGGGATCTTTTTGTTGAAGATGATGAGCTGATGGAACTGGATACTCCCGTTAGTGCCGGGAGGGTGATGTACCTTAGCGGAAGGACGCTGGATGATTTTAACGGCCGTGAGTGGAACAGCCTGTATCACGAACAGTACAAAGACCACATACTTGATACGCTTCAGACGATAGCGGCCGTGGATATGTATGAAAGCGCATATAATTTTGATTATTATAAACGTATAGATCTGAAGGTATCCTACGATGAATTCAACACAGGCTTTTATTTTGTACCGTCGAAGCTTGTAAAACTGACGCCGGGAAACGAAAAAGAAGAGGCTCTGTTTAATTCCGACCGGATAATAAGTCAGAAGCATCTGGGATATGGTACACATTATGATCTGAGTTATCTGAGGCTGAACGATCAGAATCCGGATTTTAAAGCCCTGCTTGATAATGCAGCGAAACCGGATGAAGAGGAATGGGATCATATCTGTTATGCATATAATTACAAAGATGCACAGGGCTTATCCTATCAGGATTATCTTGCATATGTTGAGAGGGTCTACGAATACTATCTTCCGCCGACAGAGATCTCCCAAAAAGCAGCTCAGTATCTTGAGAGCTTATCGGAAGGTGCCGGGGATAAGATCGAGGTTTTAAACAGGCTTGACAGAGTATTATCGGGCTTTTCGTATACTTTAAGTCCCGGAGAGCTGCCGGAAAAGATAAAGACACCTGCAGATTTTACAGACTATCTTTTGTTTGAAAAACAGGAGGGGTACTGTACGCATTATGCTACCGCTTTTGTGATAATGGCCAGGAGTATGGGGATACCGGCCAGGTTCGTCCAGGGATTTTTAGTACCTTTGACCGGAAGACAGCCGTATATTGTCAGATCTTCCATGGCACATGCCTGGGCGGAGGTCTATATTGATAATGTGGGCTGGATAAGATATGAGCCGACTCCGGGTATTGAATATGATAACAGCTGGAAGTTTATGCCAAGGAGCGTTGATGCCACTAGCAAGCCGGGCGATGCGGGTATCGGCGGAGCAGATGAGAAAGAGCAGGAGCTTCCGCTGCCGGCGATAGAAGATCCTGATGAAATCGGCAGGGTTGATATTAAGAGGATAATCGCCATAGCCGCTCTGGTAATGGCGTTCGTTCTGGTGTTTATTATTGCGGATAAACTTATACGCAGGAGCAGATATAAAAAAATGGGAGTCAGGCAGCGCTGTGTATATGACTGCAAAAACTGTATCGGGCTTCTTAAACTGCTGGGACTTAAGCTGCAAAAAGGCGAGACTTTGAGCGAATACCGCGAGCGTGCCATCAAGCTGCTTTTTGACGGGGATGAAGAGGGATATGAAGAGGATGACGCGGTGGAAAGCGATTGCCTTGATTTCCTGGAAGCTTATGAATACATACTGTATTCACGAAATGCTGCGGCAGAAGAATATACGGATACGATCGGCAGGAACAGAGCGCAGCTTTATCTTCTTATAAAGCAGCGCAGGGGTGTGCTTTATGCATTCTTTGCCGGGCTGAATATGTTATACTGACACAGATATAAGATAACGAAATAAAACAGGGAGAGTGACAGCTATGGAAAAAGAAAAGATCGAAGCCTTAAAAAAACAGCTTCATGAGTATTTTGTCGGTAAGGAAAGCGTTGCCGAGAATGTGCTGATATGTCTTCTGGGCGGCGGACATGTTTTGATGGAGGATGTGCCAGGCGTGGGCAAGACTACTCTGGCGCGCGTGCTCTCGTCGTCCATAGAATGTGATTTCGGCCGCATACAGTTCACGCCCGATACCTTGCCGTCCGATGTGACGGGATCGTCGGTATATAATATGAAGACGGGTGAGTTTGTATACCGTGAAGGCGCGGTAATGCATCAGATAATCCTGGCGGATGAGATAAACCGCTGCGCGCCCAGAACTCAGGCCAGCCTTTTAGAGGCCATGGCGGAAGCACAGGTGAGCGTGGACGGAAAGACATATCCTTTGCCTGATCCTTTTATGGTTATCGCTACCCAGAATCCGGTTGAATTCCTTGGAACATACCCGCTTCCCGAGGCACAGATGGACCGTTTCATGATGCGGCTGTCGATCGGTTATCCCGAGGAGGATGAGGAGATCAGACTGGCTAAAAACTTCCTGGCGGGAAAGACTGCAGCAGAAGTAAAAAGCGTTTGCAAGGCTTCCGAAATACCCGCTATGAAAAAAGAAGTTGAAGATATACATTTGAGTGACGGGGTGATCAGTTATATCAGGGATATCATAAGGCTTACCCGTGAGGAAAAAAGCTTTGTTTCCGGAGCCAGTCCCAGGGCTATGCTTGCGCTGATCAGAGCTTCCCAGGCCAAAGCCTATCTGAGCGGGAGGGATTTTGTCAAGCCGGATGATGTTAAGGCGGTCACGGTAAATGTCCTTCATCACAGACTTAGTCTGACGCCTGAGGCTAAGATAAGAAAAGAGGAAAATGATAAGATCCTGGGCAGGATAATACTCGAAGCTAAGATCCCGATAGATTCTTAAGCGTTTTGTTCATAATATGTTTACAATTTATTAAACAAATATGATGCATTTTTATTCAATATCTGGTAAAATACACTAGGGCTTGCCCCAAGATATTGAATGAAGGTGTAAAAAAGAATGAAACATTTGATAAGATCCGTTGCTGCTGTGATGATGGTTTGTATTCTGGGTTCGGCAGTACCGGTTTATTCCGAGCCGGAGGAAATGCCGGACGGTGTGATATTTGACAGTGAGTACTATGCAGAGAAATACCCCGATGTGGTAGAGGTTCTAGAGACTACCGATACAACCGCTCTTTATACACATTACAGGACTTACGGAAGGTTTGAAGGCCGCTTCCCTACAAAAGAAAGAGAAGAATCTGCTTCTTTAAATAAG
>JAFRXH010000031.1 GCA_017437785.1 Lachnospiraceae bacterium | reverse complement strand
GCCAGGATCAAACTCTCTAAATAAGTTTTTATTCCCAGCCAGTTTAAACTGGCTAAAAATCCATTGATTTACTAAATCGTTCTTGTTCCAAAAATTTCTCTTGTTTCAGAAATCTTCGGGGTTGGATAGCTGTTTATTTATCAAGGTTCTTATCGCTTTGCAAGGGCTTTGTTTTTTTACCTTCTTGCGTGCGACTTTTAGATATTAGCACTTTAGGTTTTATCTGTCAACACTTTTTTTGATTTTTTTTAATCTTTTTTTGTGTAACCAGATTTGGTGGTTCGCCGGGCCTTTTTACTACTATATCTTCCTTATTATAAGGAAATATTTTATGTAAATCAGCCTCCTAAAGTCAAAAGGCAGCCTGCTGGCTGCCAGCGGAGAAGGAGGGATTTGAACCCTCGCGCCGGTCACCCGACCTACACCCTTAGCAGGGGCGCCTCTTCGGCCTCTTGAGTACTTCTCCGAATTACTTGCACTGCTTATTTAATTGAAAGCGAAAGTAATTATATTTCAAATAAATGTTCTTGTCAAGCGAAAGTTGGTATTTTGAGAAAGATCCTTCGCTTCGCTTAGGATGACACGCGGATAGGCTCTCCGGATGACAGGTAGGCCGGCTCTCCGGATGACAGGCGAATGTACACTGTCATCATTTCAGATACAGATCCGTTCCTTCCGTATCTATCACTACTATAGCAGGAAACTCCGAAACCGTAAGCTTTCGTAACGCTTCCGTTCCAAGATCGTCATATGCCACTACTTCTGCGGAAGTTATCGCTTTGGAAAGCAGCGCGCCCGCGCCGCCTATCGCAGCGAAATATACCGCGCCGTTTTTCTTCATCGAATCCTTTACCGCCTGCGATCTCTTTCCTTTTCCTATCATTGCGTTTAAGCCCAGATCAAGCAAAGAAGGCGTATATTTATCCATACGGCTTGCGGTTGTGGGGCCTGCTGATCCTATCACCTGACCTTCACGCGCGGGCGAAGGGCCCATATAATAAACGGTCTGTCCTTTCACATCCACAGGCAGCTCTTCTCCGCGCTGCAGAGCTTCGTACATACGCTTATGTGCGGCATCACGCGCCACATAGATCGTACCACTGATATATACCATATCTCCCGCTCTTAATCTATCCAGATCTTTCTGCGCAAAAGGCGCATTTAAACGATATTCCATTTTATCCTCCATCGTTTTATCAGTGAAATGCAGGATCCGAATCGCTATATCCGGATCCTGCACTCATATTTAAAGATATTATACTCCGGTTGGTATCATTCTTCAACTTTTACCGTGACGATATCTCCACAATCCGTATTATCACTCGGCTTTTTTTATAACTACGCAACCAATAGCGTGCAGGCTTTGTGGTACTGATCACGTTTTTCTTCCGGGTCCCAACCCCGTAATATCCATACGTATTATAATTAAAGCTTTCGGAATAATACCGGGAATCCCATCACCTTAAGGCCTGTGCTTCCTATGTCCGAAAAGCACATTGCCAATGTAAGCAGCCATACCAACAGTCTTTTTATCTCCCCCTCCTTATGCATGATATGCTTTCGTGAATATCACGATGCACCGGATATTATCGCATTTATTATATAAAAAAAAGGTGATAGTGTATATCACCCTTTTGTACCATTTTTAGGAATTATACTATATGCAAAAACCGGAAGATCCTTCGCTTCCTGAGGTTGCTAAGCTCCGCAGATCACCCTTGCCACATGCACGCCGCTGGCGCTGGCATGTGAGAGCGAATGTGTGATGCCGCTGCCGTCGCCGATTATAAACAGGCCCTTGTGAAGAGTCTCAAGATTTTCATCTATCTCGACTTCCATATTGTAGAACTTGACTTCCACGCCATAGAGCAGGGTATCATCATTAGCAGTACCCGGAGCTATCTTATCGAGCTTGTAGATCATCTCGATGATACCGTCCAGTATACGCTTGGGCATAACCAGACTTAAGTCACCGGGAGTGGCATTTAGCGTAGGGGTGATGAAAGCCTCGCTGATACGCGAAGGAGTGGAACGGTGCCCGGTTATCAGATCCCCGAAACGCTGCACTATAACGCCTCCGCCCAGCATGTTTGAAAGTTTTGCTATGCTCTCACCGTAACCGTTACTGTCTTTAAAAGGCTGCGAAAAATGCTTAGCCACCAGCAGCGCAAAATTGGTATTTTCCGTCTGCTTTTCAGGATCCTCGTAGCTGTGGCCGTTAACTGTAACGATGCCGTTTGTATTCTCATTGACCACTGCGCCTTTGGGATTCATACAGAAAGTACGCACCAGATCGCCGTATTTAGCGGTACGGTATACTATCT
Organism: Lachnospiraceae bacterium; assembly: GCA_017437785.1. Classification (GTDB taxonomy): domain Bacteria; phylum Bacillota; class Clostridia; order Lachnospirales; family Lachnospiraceae; genus NK4A136. The sequence goes on along the minus strand of JAFRXH010000031.1, from coordinate 33,432 downwards.
TGCTTTCATAAAGCTCATCCGTAAGATGCGAAAATACCGCTGCGGGAAGCTCAACACGCACGCCTATATCCACGCGGTTGCTCTTTGTGGGTATCTCAAGCTCGCTGCATACGGTCTCCATCCACTTGCTGCCGCTGCGCCCGGCCGATATAATGCACTTCTCACCTGTATAAGAAGCGTCTTTTAATTCCACTTTGTAACCGCCGTCGATCATCCTTACATGTTCTACAGGCGATAGGAAATAAAAGTCCACTTTATCTTTGAGCTCGGCAAACAGCTGCCCCAGCACGATGTAATTAACATCAGTGCCCAAGTGACGAACGGAGGCATCCAAAAGATGTAAGTCGTTCTGGAGACAGAGCTTCTTTATCTCGGTATTTGCGGTGGAATAAAGCTTTGTACCCTTGCCGCCGTGGCTCATATTTATATCATCAACATATTTCATCAGTTCGATGGCTTTATTCTTGCCTATATACTCATACAGCGTACCGCCGAACTGATTGGTTATATTATATTTGCCGTCGGAAAAAGCCCCCGCACCGCCAAAACCGTTCATTATCGAGCAGGGCTTACAGCCGATACAGCTTTTAACCTTATCGCCGTCGATAGGGCATTTGCGCTTCTCAAGCGGATTACCGCTTTCAAATACAGCTATCTTAAGGCCCGGCTTAAGCTTTGCCAGTTCGTATGCCGAAAATATCCCCCCCGGTCCGGCTCCGATTATGAGTACGTCATAGTCCATATAGATACCTCCATAATAAGATCCTTCGCTTCGCTCAGGATGACAAGTTATTTCGCTCAGGATGACAGGCTCATGTGAGCGCTTCTATAACTTTTTCAAAATGCATTCCGTGCGAAGCCTTTACAAGTATAATTTTCCCCTTAAGATCCATTCCGGGAAGGGCGGCGATCAAAGCATCCGTGCTTTCATAATACCGGGCATCCCCGAATGCCTCCGCCATATTCTTTGATAAAGCACCGACGGCGATCAGTTCTTCAACGCCCTTTTCCTTTGCATAAGCTCCGACTGATGCATGAAATGCAGCCTCATTCTTACCCAGTTCAAACATATCTCCAAGTATCGCTACCCGCCCGGAAGCAAAAGTTTCGCAAAGCATGTCTATCGAAGCTTTTACCGATGTGGGGTTGGCATTGTAGCAGTCGTCGATCACATTATAGTCAGGACATTTTACAATGCCGCCGCGGCCTTTCATGGCCTGAAAGCCCTTTAAGCCTTCCGTTATCTTATCATCATCAACTCCCAGAAGGCGCCCCACTGCCGCCGCACCGTGTGCATTAAGCTGCATATGTCTGCCCGGGATAAATGAAGTATCAAGGCCGTCGTCAAGCGAATAAAACACCGTGCCTTTTCTGCTTACGCTCCTCAGCTTATCATCCTCTCCGTTAAGCACGGCGATACCGTCATCGCTCATGCCTTCGAATATCTCTGTCTTTGCTTTCAACACGCCGTCTCGGTCATGCAATGCTTCAAGATGGCATTCACCTATCGTGGTGATGAGCGCTATATCGGGATGTACCAGCGCCGTAAGACGGCTCATCTCTCCAAAGTGATTGATGCCCATCTCCACCACCGCGCATTCATGATCCTCCCTTATGCGCAGGATGGTCAGCGGCACGCCTATCTCATTATTATAATTACCTTCCGTGTAAAGCACTTTATATTTCTGCCCAAGCACTGCGGCAGTCATTTCTTTAGTGCTGGTCTTACCGACACTTCCGGTAATACCTATAAACCTGCAGGATAACTGCTTCCTGTAAAATGCAGCAATGGCTGTAAGCGCTTTAAAGCTGTCCCTGACCACTATGCAGGGTCCGGCCGCATCTGCCGGCGCTTCCTCACACACAACAGCAAGCGCGCCATTTTCAAAGACCTGCGGTATAAAGCTGTGCCCGTCTACCTGCTCTCCCTTTGTAGCTATAAAGACTCCGCCGGGTTCCATCTTTCTGGAATCAATTACCACACAGCTTGCCTCTCTGTCATCTGCCGCGTTTCCGATAAGCTCTCCGCCGCAGGCGCGGCAGATGTTTTCGATAGTAAGTGCTTTCATTTATACTCCTCATTTCATCGGGAAAAACCAAGAGTTATGTTATGCCCGGTTTTCTGTTTCACCGGAAAAACCACGAGGTACGTCCCCCCGGTTTTATTTTCTGAGCGATATCTCGATTATCTTCTCGCACAGGCCGGGGAAGTCGATGCCTACGGCAGCTGCTTCCTGGGGGATAAGCGATGTGGGCGTCATTCCGGGAAGGGTATTGGCCTCTAAGCAGTATACATTGCCCGCCTTATCCATCATAAAATCAAGCCTTGCATATACGGAAAGATGCAGGGCTTTCCATGCCTTCTCTGCCAGATCCTGTATATGACGCGCGGCTTTTTCATCAAGAGGCGCGGGACAGATCTCCGTCGTCTTTCCAACCTGATACTTGTTCTTATAATCATAATCGCCTTCATTAGGCAGTATCTCTACCAGCGGAAGGGCCTTTCCGTCAAGGAGCCCACAGGTGAACTCACGACCGGATATCCTGCTTTCGATCACTATATGGGGATCCAGCTCACGTGCTTTCCTTACAGCTTCCTCCAGTTCAACTTCATTCTCAACAAAGTATGTTCCTACTGTAGAACCGCCGTTTGAAGCTTTTACCACTGCCGGAAAATCCACCTTTTCCGGTTCTTCTCCGGGATAGACTTCCTGCCCCTCCGGCACAGGGATAGAGTGATACGCGAGTATGGCGCGGGTGAGTCCTTTATCCAGGCACACCGCGCTGCTGGAATGATCGGTCCCGGTATAGGGTATGCCGTTTAATTCAAACATCGCCTGAAGTTTTCCGTCCTCTCCGCCTGCTCCGTGCAGTGCCAGAAAGACCATATCTGCCAGTTCGCAGATCTCAAAAACTTTCGGGCCGCAGAAGTGCTTTGCTCCGTCAGGACGCATAGCCAGGATCTTCTCCAGATCGGGGCTCTCCTCACCTATATCTTTTATCCCCTCCGACCAGTCACGGTCCAAGCTGAAAGCTTCTTCGGGCTTTATTTCCGGGCAGCCTAAAAAAACATCGAGCAGTACGACCTCATGGCCGCGGCTCTTCAAAGCACGATACACTTCCCTGCCGGAAACCAGTGACACTTCACGTTCGGTACTGGTACCTCCTGCCAAAACCACTATCTTCATTAAATCAGTCACTCCTTTTAATAAGTCAAAAATAAGAGGCAGCAAAACTGCCGCCCCTTATAATATCACATTTATGCTACGCACGCAAAGTCAATGATCTTTTAGCCAGATCCAGATGCTGCACCGTACCGGCTGCACCGTTTTCATAAAGAAACACACCGCTTTTGCGTATCCTCGCATTTGTTACATTATCTGCGGATCGAAGGTCAAATGACGTATCCGCATTACCCAGATATATCGCTCCTACTCCCTTGTCTTTCAGACTATAGAGTATCTCTTTTCCGTTCTCATCCGTGATCCATATCTTCAGCCTGTTAAATACAGGATCGGCTTCATCTATCCATCCGTTGCCATCCTCATCATAAGCTGCAAGATCCGAAAATCCATCTCCGCTTTTTGTCCCGAAAAGCTCACCGCCGTCGTTTATCCTGCCGTCACCGTTTTGATCCAGTGCCAGATATCCGCTGCCTGCATTAAGACGCGATATCTCATCCACTACACCGTCTGCATCCAGATCAAAACGTATCTTTGTATCGGATACGCCCGCAATATTGCTTTCAAGGTTGATCACCAGCGGATCGCACAGGGCTGCTACAGGCGATAGCGTATATTCGCTTCTTTCTTCAATATACTCACGAAATGATCTGCCCATATACAGATCGATATCAAACGATATCTCTCTTCCGTCTCTGCATCTCACCTTTCCCTTTGTGCTAAAGCTTGTTTCCTCAGTCTCTTCATAAGAGTAAGAACTGTAGGAACTAAAGCTCAGTCCGCTGCTTGCTCCGTAACTCTTACTTTCTCTCCCGTTACTTTCACCATAAAACATGGCGTGTATCCTTGAGAGGAATTCATAAAGCATCTTCTGCCGCAGCTTTTCAAACTGCGCTGCATCGTCGCCTCTGACGCCGCTTTTTGACGCTGACATACGTGAAGAATACCGCGCATTCAGTTGATCACGGAACATCTCCCTTGAATCCGTAAGCAGCGCCGGCGTCCTTACTTTTCTCTGTGCCCAGCCCGCAAGCGATACCGATACGCTTTTGGACGTGTAGCTGCGCGTTGATCCCATACTGATACTTCCGGAATCAATGATCATAAAGACACCCTCCTTATGAAATTGTTATTCAGAGAATTATCACGGCGCCGTGCTCTGTAATCATTATATCGGATAAATGACAAAAAAAATGAGGGGCTTTTATGTCCCTCATTTAAGAGTGTTATCTTCTGCGGTATCCCAGCGCACCCAGGCGCTCGGTATCTGCCGGATAATACTGTACCGTACCGTCATCAAGCTGCACATACGGTATATATCCGTAATCAACGTAAGAATCAAATACCGGATCACTTCCTGATACCTTGATCTCCGGTGCATCACCATCCGTGGCTTTATACTCTCCATGGCTTATCTTTCCCCAGGCATCGACCACGTCTATACTCATATCTCCGTCCTGATGTCCATCCAGGAAAGTACCGCTTACCATTGTCGTTGTATTGTTATAATCGTCCCTGTTGGTAATAGTTCCCGTACCGTTCGGTGCGTCATTATCCCAGTATCCCTGATACATCTCATAGGTGCCGTCACCATTCTTCCAGTAGCTGGTACCGAAACCGCTGCGCTCGCCATCCGTATAATCACCGTAGTAGAAGTAATACCCGTCGGGGATTATATACAGGCCGACAGCCTGTCCCGTAAAATCCTTCTCGCCGCTGTAATCATCCCCGAAGATAAATACATCCTGACCTCTTTGCTTCATTTGCGCTACCAGTTCATCAGCCTGCGTGCTGCCGTCAACCTGCAGCATACCGCTGTAATCACCCTTGCCCATGTAATCGTATGCCGCTCCCAGCAATACAGTCGGATCATCAGCCGGACGCTGCTGTGTGGGATCACCGGGATCGGGAGTCGGCTGCGCAAAAGGATCGGGCTTTTGAGTATCATCTGCCAGAATGTCATTTGCATTCTGCTCAACCTCCTGTATCATCCTGCTTATCCTTTTGGAATCTACAGTCTCGTTAAGCTCCGCCAGATAATCCACTTCTTCTTCCAAAACCTCTGCTGCCAGCTCAGGCTCGCCATCACTTTCAAGATAATCTGCCCACATGGCATATGCACGGTTAAGTCCGCTTAAGGCCCTATCATTACCCGGTGCTATCTTAAGCATTTCCCGGTATTCATCCACAGCCCCTTCATAATCTCTGTTGTTGATGCACATAAGGGCTTTCTCATTCATTTTGTCGAACTTTCTGGCAGGCCCGGTACCTATAACAAATATGACGACCCAGGCTCCCGCCAGCAAAGCCATTATGACAAGACAGATTATTATCCCCGCAGAACTCTGCTTCTTTTCTTCCATAATGATCACCTCAAAAATCTTTCTCTAATGATCAGTTTACCTCACCTTGTTGCGGATCTCCTCGGTAACCTTTTCGACAAAGGCGTCAAGGCTCATCACTTCATTCTCCGTGCAGTCACGCTTACGCACGCTCACGGTACCTTCTTCAGCCTCTTTCTGACCCAGTATCAGCATGTAAGGTACGCGGTCTACCTGCTGTCCTTCACGGATCTTGTATCCTATCTTCTCATTTCTGTCATCGAGCAGGGTACGCACGCCCGCATTCTGAAGTGCTTCGTTTACCTTAGCGGCATATTCATTGGTCTTCTCGCTGACAGGCAGTACTTTAACCTGTAAAGGAGCCAGCCAGGTCGGGAATTTACCCATTGTCTGCTCGATTATAAATGCCATAAAGCGGTCAAGTGTTCCCATGATAGCGCGGTGCAGCACCACAGGGGTCTTCTCCGTTCCGTCACTGTCGATATACTTAAGGTTGAACTTCTGCGGCAGGCAGAAATCCAGCTGGCAGGTGGAGAGTGTTATCTCCGCGCCTACGGCAGGCTTAACATTTACGTCCAGCTTGGGCCCGTAGAATGCTGCCTCACCTATCTCTTCGGTATATTCAAGACCTATATCGTTAAGAACATGGCGAAGTGAATCCTCTGCATTATTCCACATATCATCATCAGGATAATACTTCTCGGTATCTGCGGGATCGCGAAGCGAAAGTACACAGCGGTAATCCGTGATGCCGAAGTCCTTATACACATCCAGGATCAGATCAACAACCTTTGAGAACTCTTCCTTTATCTGATCGGGCGTTACAAACAGATGCGCGTCATTCTGGCAGAAATGGCGCACACGCTCTATGCCTTTCAGTGTACCGCTGGCCTCAAAACGGAAGTCATGTGCGATCTCTCCTATACGTATGGGCAGCTCACGATAGCTGTGAGGCTTGTTAGCATAGATCATCATATGATGAGGGCAGTTCATCGGACGCAGCACGAAAGTCTCTCCTTCAACTTCCATGGGCGGGAACATATTCTTTCTGTAGTGATCCCAGTGTCCGCTGGTCTGATACAGCTGTACGCTTCCAACGCAGGGAGTGAGCACATGCTGATATCCCAGCTTTAATTCCTTCTGGCGGATATAGTTCTCGAGCTCCTGCCATATCGTGTATCCTCTTGAAAGGAACATAGGCAGGCCCTTACCGATCAGATCATCCGTCATAAAGAGTCCCATTTCCTTACCTATCTTACGATGATCACGGGCTTTGGCTTCCTCAACCTGCTTCTCATATTCGGCAAGTTCCTCGGCCGATGCAAAAGCCACACCGTTGATACGGGTAAGCATTTTATTCTTTGCATCATCCTTCCAGTATGCACCGCTCTGTCCGGTTATCTTGAATGCCTTAAGAGCCTTGGTATAAGTAATGTGAGGCCCTATACACATATCGATATAATCGCCCTGCTGGAAAAAGCTTATCACGGCGTCATCGGGAAGATCGCCGATATGCTCCTCCTTGTACTTGGCACCACGCTCATGCATGAGCTTGATAGCTTCCGGTCTGTCCAATATAAAGGACTTGAACGGAAGATTCTCTTTGGTGATCTTTTTCATCTCGGCTTCTATAGCCTGCAGATCCTCATCGCTCAGCTTCTTATCGCCCAGATCCACGTCATAATAGAAACCTCTTTCCGTAGCGGGTCCGTATGCAAAATCCGCTTCAGGATACAATCTCTGTATAGCCTGTGCCATTATGTGCGCCGCAGAGTGACGCAGTACATGCGTTACCTCCTCTTCGGGGCACTCCCCCACCGTTCCGTCCTTGTAAATGATCTTCATTATCTGCTCCTTTCTGTGTAATTTAAGCAGCGGCCCTGTGCAAAAAAAGGCACCCCGGATATCATCCAAGGGTGCCTTGATAAGCACGGTTCCACCTTGACTTTTACTCTTTGTATCCGTTAACGCCGGAATGATCGTCATGTTTATGTCTAAAAACTTTCTCACATGAAGCTCGGGAGCGGTCTCCTCCGTATCCGCATGATACCTTCTCAGCACCGGTATCTCTCTGTATCGCGGGCTGCACGGACTTGGTCTCCGTCAACGCTGTATTAAGGGTGATTATAGCACAAGCGCATAAAATTGCAAGTATGTTTATAACGATCAGTGACTCTTTCCACATCCTCCTCACAGCTGCGCAAGTGCATTGTTATAGAGCACATCCAGATCGACGTCACCGTTTATCCCGTCTATCCTTCCGGTGCAGCCATGCTGCCACATGAAGAAATTCCCCTGATAGTTTGTAGAAGAAACATAATGGGCCAGCCACAGGGGATGGTTAGCCGCACTGCTCCATACCGTCTCAAGATAATACTTGCTGTTGTATAAACATGCTTTATATCCCCTTGCGTTTATCTCACTGACAAATACATCCAGATTATTATTAAGATCATATATGTTCATACCGTAGTTCTCAAAGTTAAGGAAATCTTCCCAGTCATACGCTATGGGAAAATCCAGCTCAACACCGTTAAGCACTCCCATCAGGTAATCCACGCTTTCCTTAACCTGTTGTGCATTTCCCTCTTCCGCATGCCAGTATATGCCCACTTTAAGCCCTGCGGCTTTTGCACCGGCTATATTGTTAAGATAATACCTGTCAGTATAGAGTTCGCCGTCATCACGGCCGCCTATCCTCATATATACAAATTCACAGCCGGCTGCTTTCACCTTTTCAAAATCAACCGTCTCCTGCCATCTGGATATATCTATACCCACGCTGGTTTCCTCTGTTTTGTATCTGCTTATGAAGTCGGAGAATTCCTCCTTATTCCCTCCGCCTCCGGAAGATCCGGGCAGTTCAGCCACGACCTTTACATTCATCTTCTGTGATACACTGCGCCCGGCATCATCACGCAACGTGATAGAGAGGGGATAGGTTCCCTCTGCCGCGGTATTTACTTCCCCGGTAACTTCCAGGTCCACATTGCGGTCCACATCGTCCGCATAGCCCATATATTTATGTATGTTAAAAGTATCACCCAGTTTTATCACGGGTGAGCCGTTATATGTCAGGAAAAACGGTGCTCTTGTATCTTCATGTGTATCATCGTGCGCCTGCTCCGGTGTGGGTTCTGCAGGCTCTTCTTCCGGCTCTTGGGGTGCTTCATCCGCAGACACCGAAACTATCTCTCCTTCCACCGCTGCTACGGCCCCGTTATCCGATACCGCAGGCTCTTCGTTTTCAGACACGCTGCCCGTTATATCTCCGGATACGGTTTCTGCCTCATCTTCGGATACGGTTTCTTCAGCGCTTTCCGCAGGATCTTCAAATATATTCACTGCTTCCGACTCTGCTATAGCCAGCACCGCTACCTCATCCGCACTGACTGTCTCATATTCATCCTCTTTCCTGTCCGTCTTTTCCGGCGGATAAAGAAAATGAAGCAGCAGCACACCCAAAGCCAGTGCACATACCACCCCTATCCCGCTTATCACCACTATCTTAAAAATCTTCATAAATCTCTGCTTTTGTTATTCCTTTCATCGGCTCTGTGTAATCGAGTAGGGAAGATGGAATCGCACCCTACTCGCCCGCGAGCCGCCGGTCAGCTTTAGCTGACATATTCCTTTCGGCGGCTCTGCGATATAAAGAAAATGGTGCCCTGCTTAACGCAGAGCACCATCATTATAACTCATTTTGTATTACATGTACAATCAGGATCACTCAAGAGTAACCTTATCGCCGTAGAGCTTCTCCCAAGCTTCGGTACGCTCATCGATGATAGCCTGTCCGCCTGAGGTAAGGTAATCGCTCATGTACTCTTCCCACTTAGCATCGAACTCTTCGGGCTTGCAGGAAAGAACGTTATCATAGAGAACGTTTCTCTTTGAGTTAAGAGCTTCGCCCATACCGGTCTCAGCTTCGATGGTAGTGATCTTGGAGTTCTTAGCGGGCTTCTTGCCGTTGTTAGCTACATCATTAGCCTTCTTAACATCCTCGGGATCGCAGGGAGGATAGTTATTGTACATAGACTTAAGTGTAAGCTCAGGAGTGGAAAGATTAAGTCCGTTACATGTAATGGTCATATCGATGTTCTGACCGGAGTTCATTATAGGATCGCCTGTAGCAGTCATGAATGAATAAGATCCGTCAGCGTTTACGGTGTGGGTCACACCCTCATCACCGCACTGCAGGTACTCAATGTGTACGGGATCGGAGATCCAGTCAAGGTAAAGCAGTGAAGCCAGAGGCTCATCGTTGGTAGTAGGGAAGAAGATCTTTCTGTCACCTGCGGTAGAGTCGCAGTACTTAATGTATTCGCCGTTAGATGCCTCGAAACAGTCAACTGCAACGAACTTAGCATCATCGCCTACGATCCTCTTAAGGTTAGCGTTGATGGAATCCTCACCACCGCGGAAAGGATAATCCCAGTTATGCATGAATGCACCTACATAACCTGCCTTCATCATATCATCTTCTGCGGTATCGCCATCATGAAGAATGAACTCGTCCCACATAAGGCCTTCGTTGAACCAGCCGTTAAGGAGCTTCATAGCGTCCTTGGTACCGTTCTGGGTAAGCTTTCTGTCATCAAAGCCGTTTACATACAGTTCCTTATCGCTGATGTTGGGATCCATCTTGGATTCGATAATAAGAGCTGCTCTCCAGCCTACGTCTACCGAGCATGAGAAAGGAACCATCTTTGCAGCATCTGCGCCAAGCAGGGTGTCTGCATTATCCTTGAACGCAACCAGCATATCGTGGAACTCTTCTGTAGTAGTGGGCTCTTTAAGACCAAGCTTATCAAGCCAGTCCTGACGAACAAAGGTTACGATACGGTTGTTGTTTGCACGCTTTCCTTCGAGAGCCCAAAGAGTACCGTCGGTTACGCTCTTATCCCAGTACATATTGGTGGTTCCCAGCCAATCCCAGAGATGAGGCAGATCGTTCTTGTTATCTACCACTAGGTTCTGAAGATCGATAACACCGCCCATGTCTGCATAGGTCTGGATGGTAGGGTAAGAATAGGTTAAGCAGATATCAGGAGCAGTACCGGCTGCCAGAAGGTTATTGATATCATCAACCTCTGACCAGCGGCCTACTGATACGAACTCAACTTCTACGTTGTGATCCTCGAGCATACCTTTCTTGATATAATCGGTATACATGTTGTTGGTAGGATCTGTACCACCATCGTTACCACGGTCATAAACCTCAACGGTGATCTTTCTGGTCTCTGCAAACTTTCCGTCTGTAAGCTCAGAAGCGCTTCCGCCTTCGATCTCATTGTGGTCTTCCTCGTAGGTCTGCTGGGTTACTGGTGTTTCGGGATCGGGAGTACCAACACCGGTAGGCTCTGCATCACCGCCTCCGCTTGTACAACCTGCCATTGAAACCACCATAGTTCCGGCAAGAAGCATTGACAAAAGTCTCTTTTTCATTTTTTGCTTTCCTCCTTTATAGGCTTATATTTAACGGCGTCATTGCCGTCAAAACACATTGATCATTCCTTTACAGCTCCAAGGGTAACACCCTGGATGAAGTACTTCTGCAATCCGGGATAGATGCAAAGAATGGGGATCGTAGAGAACATAACGATCGCAGCCTTAAGAGATTCATGAAGTCCCGGTGTGGAGAAACCCTCCTGTGTAGCAACCTCAACCTGACTTAAGTTATTAAGGATGTTATACAGAAGCAGCTGTAAGGGGAAGAAGTTCTTATCCTTCATATACATAAGTCCATCGGAATAACCGTTCCATCTTCCTACCGCATAGAAAAGCGCAAGTGTTGCGAGAACAGGCTTTGAAAGCGGAAGATATATCTTGGTAAGTATCGTGAAATAACTTGCTCCGTCCAGCTCTGCGGATTCCTTGAGTGAATCCGGTATGCCGTAGAAGAAACTTCTCAGTATTATCATGTTGTATACGCTTAAACATCCCGGAATTATCAGCACCAGCGGATTATCCAAAAGGTGCAGGTTCTGCATGAGCAGGTAGTTAGGTATGGTACCTGCATTAAAGAACATTGTTATCGTGATGAAAGCATTTATCACACTTCTTCCCTTGAGCTCACTGAAGATAAGCGGGAATGCGCAAAGCGTTGTCATTACAAGGCTCAATACGGTACAGATCACTGTAAGCAGTACGGTCCATCCGAAAGCCTTAAGATATTTGGGATCCTTAAATACCGTAACATATGCATCGAAATTGAATCCCTTGGGCCACAGATATACTTCATGCTTGACCAGATAATCGGAACCCGATAAGGATCTGGCCAGAAGGTTGATCATAGGTATAAGACATATAAGAGCTATGATCACGCAGACAAAAATGATCACCCAGTCTCCTATCCTTGTTTTTAATGAATGTATCTCTCTGCTTGTATCGTCAACATTGATCTTCATGGCACCCTCCTACACAATTCCGCGCTCGCCCATCTTACGGGAGAACCAGTTGGCGAGTAACAGGAATATAACGTTTACGATGGACTGGAACAGACCCACAGCCGTGGTCAGTGAGAACTGAAGTCCCTTAATACCGTTTTTATACACGAAAGTCGAGATAACTTCTGCCTGCTTGAGCACCGCATTATTCTGCAATGCAAAAGGTCTGTCGAAGTTGGATCCCAGCACGTTACCAAGTGCCAGTATCAGAAGCACTACTATGGTAGGTCTGATGGAGGGAAGTGTTATATTCCACATCTTCTGCCATCTGTTGGCTCCGTCCACTGCAGCAGCCTCATAGAGCTCGGGTGATATACCAGAGATAGCAGCCAGATAAATGATGGAGTTCCATCCGAAGGACTGCCATACACCCAGGCCTATGTATGTCGCCACCCATCCTTTTTCACTGTCTAAGAAGTGTACCGGCGCAAAGCCCATCTTCTGTATCAGCATGTTCACCAGACCGCTCGAAGGTGTGAACAGCTGAAGTGCAAGTCCGTAAATGATGACCCATGAAAGGAAATGGGGCATGTAAGCGATCGTCTGCACCGTTTTCTTAAAGAACTTCAAACGCAGCTCGTTAAGAAGCAGGGCGAATATGATAGGAACGGGGAAGCCCACGATTATATCCAGCAGGTTAAGGAAGATCGTATTCCTAAGTGCATAGATGAAATCCTTGTTCCTGAATGCCTTGATAAAGTACTCAAAGCCGTGGTTTTTAGCCCAGGGCATCTCTGATACCTTCTGTACGATACTGTACTTTTTGAAGGCTATCATAACGTAATACATAGGGCTGTACTTGAACACCAGCAGGTATACCAGCGGGATCACCAGCAAAAGATACAGCTGCCAGTATCTTTTGATATACAGTTTGAAGTCTAACTTCTTATGAGGAACTTCTACTTTTTTCTTTTTTCTGAATCTGATCACTTTGACCTCCTCAAACCTTGAAGTACTCAGGTTTCTTACTTCTTATTTCTTTTTCATCTATCTGATACCTGCCAAGATGCTTGTCAACAAGCTCTGCCGCAGTCTCTTTATCCCCCGCTTTGATAGCCTCGAGCATCTTGCGATGATCGCCTACCACCTTAAAGTCCTTTACTGTAGCCACCGAAAGATTTCTGACCCTGTCAAAATGGATCATCAATGTCGAATGGATCTCATATATGATGTCTTTTTTGGCGACAACATATATATTCTTATGAAATTGGTTGTCCAATTCGAATATCTTATCCGTCATTCCCTTGGACAGGTAATACTCCTGCAGCGAGACATTATCCTCTAAAAGTGCGATCCCGTCTTCATCGATCTCATCGCAAGCTGTTTTGATAACTGCGATATCGGTTATCTTACGTAAGAACCTTGCTTCTTCCACCATCTTGGGATCGATCAGTGAAACAAAGCTTCCCCTCTGGGGATAGATCTCGATCAGATATGCCTTCGCAAGCTCGATTATCGCTTCCCTTACAGGCGTCCGCGACAGGTTAAGCTCAGCCGAAAGCTCATTCTCCGATATCGCGGTTCCCGGCTTTAAGTCAAGCGACAGGATGTTTTCCTTAAGAACTCTCAGGGCATAATCCCTGGCTGTCTCCCGCGAAAACTTAGAATAGATTTTCATTGTACCCTCTCATTACTTACCGCTCTGCCGATAGACGAGCATGGTATACTTGTATACAAGTATGGTATGAATACATATTATATCAATTCAAGCGATTTGTAAAATGTTAATTTGCGAATTTTTTAATAGTATTTTTTTTATTTTTTTGTTGAAAGTGCTTACATTTTGAAAAAATAAAAAAACACCTCCGTAAAAGAGGTGTTTTTAAGATAAAGCATGTCACTCAGAACGACTCAAGCAGCTGTTTTAACGACTCCTCAACGTTCTGTGTTACCGATCTCATCATATCTACCGATGCTGCCGTTTCCTCCGAAGATGCTACCAGATTTTCCGAACGGCTGTTAACGCTTCCCACTATCTCTGAAAGATGCTCTGACTCGGATACCAGTCTTCCCAGTATCTGCTTGATGTCACTGTTATTCTTATTGCTGTCATCGGCAGTGACCTTAGAATTCTCCGCAAGTATCTTGATCTCCTCTGCGACCACGGCGAAACCTCTGCCCGCTTCACCCGCACGGGCCGCTTCTATAGAAGCGTTCAATGCCAGAAGATTAGTCTTACTCGATATCGCTATAACATTTGCGTTGTTCGAATCCAGTCTTCCAAGGCACTCCCCTATAGTGGAAAGCACTTCTTTCAGATCCTGTGTAAACTTCTCCACTTCAGCCATAGAACTGGTAATACCGCTTGTCTGGCTTGCATTTTCTTCACTGGCTTTCTTTATCAGCCCGATAGCCTCGACCAGTTTGTCAAAATTCTCGTTTATACCGGCACCCAGAGACTCTTTTTTCTCACTCATCTCCATATGTGCCTGCTTTACTTCATCTGCCAGCGCAACGGCCTTGTCTTTTTCTTCGTAAGCCCTGTCCTTTATATAATGTACACAGTTAAGATGATGACTGAAGCCGTTTGCTATGGCGATAGCCATTTCACGGCAGCTGTCATATCCGCAGCAGCCGCAGTCTATATGGCGGTCGGCATATGTATTCTTCTTAAGATTCTTATATATCTCTTCAAGTTCGGAATCTTTAGGGATGCGATATGCACAGTCACGGCTTCTGTCGGTATACTTTCTGATAAAATCTTCAAGCTTAAGCTTTGCAAACTGTCTGTTTAAAGCTTCCAGCCTCTTTTGGGGCGTCAGATTCCTGCCCCAGGCCGATCTTTTCGAGTCGTTCTTGCTTTCCCTGCGTATCTTCTGGATATTGATAAATACATCCTCATTGAGAGTCTTTCTGTTATCAACACCGGTACCGTACAGACATCCGTTGGTGCAGTTAAGCGCATCAACAAATACATACGGTGTATCGCCGCGCTTAAGACGGTCTTTGTTTCTGCGCAGATATTCATACATATGGTGCTCGCCCTCGATCTGGCGTATGCATGCATCTTCTCCCAGCAGCCAGTAGACATTTTCCTTAAGGCCGCCCGGCATGGGGTAGATCGAACCCAGACCGTATTCTATCTCATCTTTATAAGGTGCGGCTCCTTTTACGGGATGTTCCTTAAGATATGCTATAAGCTTTGAAAATGTCAGGTTATAGGATACGATCCCTTTATTATTCGGATCGTCTATCTCATTCTTTTTCGCTATACAGGGACTGATAAAAGCCAGCTTGTCACTCTCGTTAAGATATTTTTTTACATATATCGCCGCACACATCATCGGACTCTGGACCGGCATGAGCTTGGGCAGCAATTCCGGCAGATACCTCTCGATATACCCCACCACTGCAGGACAGGGCTGGGATATACCTCCGTAGTAATTATTCTCCGTAATATACTTTATATATGCCCATGTTGTGATATCCGCGCCGAACGATACACTGATAAAACGGTTGACCCCCAGTTTTTTAAGCATACCAAGATACTTATCATATTCACCGGGATAATTGGCAAGAAATGCCGGTGCTATCAGTACGGATATCTTCACACCGCGCGCAAGATCCGCAAAGAATCTCTCCACATCGTCGATATATTCCCTTGCGCCATGCTCACATGCGTCTATACAGGCACCGCAGGCGATGCATTTATCAGGGTCAACTTCTATGATGTTTCCCCTCTCTTTAGCCACCGCTATATTGGCACCTATACAGCTGCATGTCCTTATGCATCTGTTACATCCGATACATTTTTCGTTTGTTTTTACCAGACCCATATTTTTATCCTATTCAGATCTCAAACAGATCACTGTACTCCTTAAGCGCACCTTCGGTATCATGTGCCAGAACTTTCTTTGCAAGTACCTTGCCCAGCTGAACGCCTTCCTGGTCAAAGCTGTTTACATTCCATAAGAATCCCTGGAACATTATCTTGTTCTCGAAGTGTGAAAGCAGTGCGCCCATTGACTCAGGCGTAAGCTGCTGTCCTATTATGATACTGGAAGGACGGCCTCCGGCAAATTTCTTGTTATTATTCTCATCATCCTTACCGCAGGCAAATGCTATTATCTGGGCAACAACATTTGCGCACAGCTTCTTCTGGCTGGTGCTGCCCTGAATATCAACATCCACTCCCAGCTGGCTGTCCTTAAATCCGATGAACTGCAGTGGAATGATATCGGTTCCCTGATGAAGCAGCTGATAGAATGAATGCTGGCCGTTGGTTCCGGGCTCTCCGAAGAGAACGGGACCTGTAGGATAATCCACGAATTCGCCGAAGCGGTTAACGCTCTTTCCGTTGGATTCCATATCAGCCTGCTGAAGATGTGCGGGGAAACGTGAAAGTGCCTGTGAATAAGGAAGCAGCGCGGTTGAAGGGAAACCTAACACATTCCTCTCATATACGCCGATCAATGCATCCAGCATAGCGGGATTCTTACGGACATCCTTCTGTGTTGCCAGCTTATCCTCTTTAGCCGCACCGTCCAGGAAACGTGCGAATACATCCGGTGTGAATGCCAGGGAAAGAACAGCTCCGCCCACAGCCGAGGTGGAAGAAAATCTTCCGCCGATAAAATCATCCATAAAGAAAGCATCAAGATAATCGCTGTTTCCGGCAAGCGGTGAAGTTTCGCTGGTAACTGCCACCATATGCTTTGACGCATCCAGGCCGGCTTTCTTAAGCGCATCTTTAACGAAAGATTCGTTGGTCAGGGTCTCCAGCGTGGTGCCTGATTTTGATACCAGCACGAAGAGTGAATGCGCCACATCGATCCCCTGAAGCACAGCTGCTGCGTCATCCGGATCAACGTTACTGATGAACTTAGCTTCCATATTAAAGTTTCCGGTCTTTTTAGCCCAGTTCTCCAGAGCTATATATATGGCACGGGGACCTAAATCCGATCCGCCTATACCTATCTGTACAACGGTAGTAAACTTCTCTCCGGCCCCGTTTACTATCTTTCCCGCATGCACGTCATTTGCAAAATCAGCTATCTTCTTCTGCTGCGCAACATAGAAGTCTCTCTTATTGACACCGTCTTTGACTACGTCATTTCCCAGCTGGGAACGGGTAAGCTGATGGAGTACCAGTCTCTTTTCTCCGGTATTTATCACTTCACCGTTATACAGCGCCTCAAACTTCTCTGTCAGCTGCGCCTCATCAGCAAGCTTTGCCAGAGCATCAACGATATCGTCATTTACAGCCTTTGCCGCATAATTATAATCAAGACCTGCAGCCATGGGTACCGTATACTTCTTAACACGTTCCGCACCCGATGCACCGCTCATCACTTCTTTTAAACTTACCTTCGGCTTTGCGCCCAGTTCCTTATAGGAAGAAAGCGTATTCAGATTTTTCCATTCGATCATTTTTTGACCCTCCATGTTTGTTATATTCTTCAGGGCACAGCTGCCCGAAATTTCTGACAGAGATTATACTTTATCGGTCAAAGATATTCAATCCCCGATAAGCTCATCGTTTTTATAATTCTCATAAACATTCCAGTCGGCCTTATTGTTAAGATATACATCCGCATAAGTCGCATCCCAGGTGGAATGGCCGGATGTAAGGGAAAATCCCTGAAAATACGATTCCCTGCTGTAGATATAGGTCCCGGGATTGTAATTTATCCTGTATGATCCATCCGCAAGTGCCGTAACATCGGGATATTTGGCCATATAATATCCTCTCCTGACTCCCTCGTCCGCGTTGTAGTCAAAGGCCACCACAAATACAGTCACCTGATCCGAATAATCCTTTTTTATCATGGAGTAGATCGCACATATATCAAAGGTACCCGGCAGGAAACTGTCAAGATCGGTTTCGCATTCCGACTTTGCCAGTGCGACCGCATTCTTTTTTAGTGTTTCCAGATCCTCATCACCTACAACACTGATATCACTTACATATTCGTCAAGACCTTCCACCGTAAAAGTCTTTTCCGTACGTGTAAGCTTATAAGTGGTATTACTGTCGGCTACGCTGTCATCTCTGTATGTAACGGTCACGGTATCCCCGTTACTTAAGTTTTCCATAGCGGTAGTTTTCTTTTCAATATGCGATACCAGATAGGTATTTGCATCGGAAAGCCTGGCTGTCGCGCGTCCGCTGACTCCGCTGTATGTTATATCTAATTTATCAAACGGATCTATCTCCTGTGTCTTCGTTGCCTGAGTAACGCTTTTTTTTGCTTCCCCCACCCTTACGGCAACAACAATGGCACTGGCAATTCCCGTGAGCAGCATCATCCCCACATAGATACCGCCCATCACGGCCAGTACGGTGAGTATGGTTTTCCTTGTCTTTTTGATATCCGAATCGCGCCTTTGCGTGTCTGTTTTATTCATGCTGTTCATGATCTGCTTTATCTGCTTATCCTGCATATCATCGCGCTCACGATCCATCTTGGGGCCGTAAACTTCGGTCATATCAAGAACGCCGCCGCAGAACTCACACTTAACGGTCTTGCTGTTATCATCATACGAAACCGCCGCTCCGCAATTCGGACATTTTATCGATCTGACTTCTATCGCCATCATTCTTCTCCTATAATAAACTATACATGCTGCCGTCCGCATCCGTCCGGCGGCATATCTGTTTCATTATGATAAAAGTTTAAGCATCTCTTCCTTGTCAAAACCTGCCGAACTTATCTCTCCTCCGGAAAGGATATCATCCGCCAGTTTTAATTTACTTTCCTTTATCTTCTGTATCCTCTCCTCGATCGTATCCTGCGCTATCAGTTCGTATACGTTCACCGTTTTGGTCTGTCCTATACGGTGCGTACGGTCGGTCGCCTGATCCTGGGCCGCCTGGTTCCACCATGGATCGTAGTGTATCACTATATCCGCTGCCGTAAGATTAAGTCCGGTTCCGCCCGCCTTTAAGGATATACAGAATACCGGCACATCATCATTTGCAAAGGAATCAACCATCTGCATGCGCTTTTCCTTACTCACACCGCCATCTATCCTGTGAAATGCTATACCTTCATTATCAAGCTTTTGGCAGATAATATCAAGCATGGATGTAAACTGCGAAAACAAAAGCAGTTTATGCCCGCCGTCTATACTCTGCCTGATAAGTTCAAGGCAGGCCTCAAGCTTGGCACTGCTTCCCTTATAATCCTCATAAAGCAGGGTCGGATCGCAGCATAGTTCGCGTAACAGAGTGAGCTGTGCCAGAAACTGCATCTTTCCGCTCTTAAACTCCTTGCTGCTCACTGCGTTCAGCTCATCTTTGAGTTTTTTGACATTGGCTGTATACAGCTTCTTCTGATCCTGATCAAGACTTACATATATCGTCTCTTCCATTTTATCCGGAAGTTCCTTAAGCACCTGCTTTTTCATCCGCCTCAGGATGAACGGATGTACCATACGCCGCAGGCGCTCCCGCATTTTTTCATCATTGTCCGTAACGATGGGGAGCTCGTATGTCTTCTGGAATCCCGTATAATTATACAAAAATCCCGGCATCAGATAATCCATGATGCTCCAGAGTTCTCCAAGATGATTCTCTATGGGAGTACCGGTGAGCGCCAGACGGAAGGAGCTGTTAACAAGGCGTACGGACTGGGATGCCTGTGTATTCTGATTCTTGATATACTGCGCCTCGTCTATCACTTCGTTTGCAAATACGATCCCTTCATATCTGGCAATATCACGCTTTAACAGATCGTAGGATGTCACCCATATATCAGCCTGCGATGATGAGCTTATCAATTCCGCCCTCTCCTGTGCGGTTCCGGTTATCATTGCCACATTCAGTTCTTTGGTATATGTCTCTATCTCTCTCTTCCAGTTATAGACTAAGGATGCAGGGCAGATAACAATGGTCCTCAGCTCATCACCGCTTTTGCCCTCAGCCTTTTCCGACAATAGGAAAGAAAGAACCTGCAGTGTTTTTCCAAGTCCCATATCATCAGCGAGGATCCCGCCGAAGCCGCAGCCCTTAAGAAGCTTTATCCAGCGGTAACCTTCCAGCTGATAAGGTCTTATTATCTTTGCAAGACTCTTCGGCGCTTTAAGATCCTTATAACATTCCGGATCCATCTTTTCTAAAAGGCTCACATATTCTGCCGAGCTTTCGAAATAAACATCATCCCTCTTTTCCATTGACTCCTGCAGATACAGAGCCCTGTATAGAGGTATCTTTATCTTTTCGGGATCTTTATCCCCGTAATTATCAAAGAGCTCGGATACGGTTTCCCAGATCCTGTCTTCCTGATCCTGCAGGGATAAGAACTCACCGCTCTTAAGGCGGTAGTACTTTTTCTTCCTCTTATACGCATGCAGGATCTCGAACATCTCATCGTCTGAAATATCATCACTGCTGACCGACATTAGCAGACCGCCATTCTCAAGTTTTATACTAGCCTTGATCTTTGGCAGGAAGCGTACGCGGCGCTTTTTAATTGCTTCAGTAGAATACACGCTGCCAAGCTTTTCAAGTGCCGGCAGATTATCCTTCATGAAATCAAAAAGCTGTTCTTCATCAAGCTTCGAATACAATATAAAGCTTTTTTCATCCATCCTGTCAAAAAGCTCGGTGAGATACTCTGCTGCAGCCGCCTCACCCGCACCGTTCCTTCTTGCCCGGTCCGAAGTATCATCAAAAAGATGGCATTTAAAATCCTGCACGGGATACACCGCATAAGGCTCACATGACAGTTCATGGGACGAATAATCCAGACGGAACTCAAATTCCGGTTTTTCCTTCTCATAAGCCTCTGCCTCGAGTCCCTTACAGACAAGCTCACCGTAATCCCTGAAAAAGGGTGATAATCTGTTAAGCACCCTGCCTATATCCGACTCCCTTATATACATTCCTTCGCCCATGCCGGTAAGAGCCCTTGCTTCCCTAAGCTGCTGCGGCGAAGCGATCCCTATCCTGAATATCCCCTGCTCATCCCCCAGATACATCCATGCTCCCGTCACGGCAATGGGCTCAAGGGGTTCGACCGACAGCGAGGCACCGTATGCTTTCTTTTTAAGTATACCCTTTAAGCCTTTTCTTTTAAGACGTACCTCCGCGCCACCTACTTCGTTAAGCGTCACACTATGCGCATCCAGTATCTCCATAAGAGCGTCAAGCTGCTGCCCGTAAAAGATCAGATATCTCTCATCTCTGGGGTTACGGCTTTTGAATACCCTGACTCCGCCCGCACCCTCATCATCCGAATAGACTGCACACAAAAGATGGTCGATCAGACTTCTGCTGTAGCTGTCAAACATGGCCGGTGATAGTGTAATTTCTTCTTTTCCTATGGAATAAGCTCTTTCATACTTATAAGCTTCCATGAACTCCATTATATTCTTTACAAGGTACTTTCTGCCTGATCCCACTTTAATGTCCAATAAAACACGCTCTTTATCCATCACCGTAAGAGCGCATTCCACGCTGCAGAGACCGTTCTTTGCCCTTACCGCCCTGTCATTATTCCACTGCGGAAGTGCCATATCTTCCGTATCGTTAAGGATCGAAAGCAGACGGTCATCAGTCCGTCTGAGCACCCCTGGCGCAAACGGATCCGAAACATTTGCCACGCTCTTTAACATGCTTTCCAGACGCGATCCGTAAAAAACATCTTCACCGTTTACCTCTGCCATATATGCTGTGAGCAGTGCCGCAAGATGTGCGCAGCCGTACAGATTGGCACTAAACTCATCACAGCTGCATCTTAAGCTGCACGGTATATTCACAGCAGTATTTATCTTTATATAAGAATGTCTTTCCTCGGAGCTCTTACTGCCGTCGGTTTTATAAGAGCTGTCCGTCCAGCTGCCTTTCACCTCGACGCAGTCCGCCTTTTTAAGCAATGCATCCGTATGAATGCTTATATCGGAAATATCACCGGCATAATACAGCTCGGCCCCCCTGACCAGCTCATCATCGGTAAAAGCTCTGAAATAATCCCTTAATTCCACTTTCAATACCTCTTTTTCAAAGCAGCAGCTTTTCTTATGCGCGCCTGCATCTCGGCTTCCTGCTTCTCCTTAAGCATCAGATAATACTCTTTCATTTCCTTAGGACAGTTGTTAAGAGAAAAACCGTTAAGTCCCACCAAAGGGATGTTCTTCTCTTCAGTCTCCACTATCTTTGTTATCTGCAGCTTCACATCATTTACAGTACTCCTGCTCTGCCATTGAAGATGCCTGTACAGACTGTCCTCAACAATCTTTACCGTATCCTCCGTACTTTCTCCCCAGTGAATGCTGCGCGCCACGGCTTTAAGTATATCCCTGGTATTCATCTCTCCGTAATAATGATAATATCTGTGCTTTGTGATCAGCAGGGCAAGGCTTTCCCTGCTCTTTTTACCAAGCTCAGGCCCGGTTTTGATCAGTTTTTTTATAAACTCCTTATCCGGTATGAATATCTGCTTTGAACCGTTCCTTCTTGCGATCACCCTTTCGATGACACTCTGTTTAAGCTTACTGTCGTTACAGCAGTATCGTTCATTATCCATCCTCGTAAGATTATTGATATCTCCTCTAATACCGAGCTCGGCAAAAGCACGCTTTCTTTCTTCATCCGTCAGCATATCCGCCTTAAGACCGTCAAGGACCGCATCAAACATCTCCCTGTCAAATACCCCGTACAGCGATCCGCACACCGCCGAAGCAGTACGGATATATTTATCCTTTATAAGCTTTTCTTCTTTTGGCGTCGAAAATGATCCCTCAAATATCTCTGCCAGTTCCGCCGCTATGCAATAGCCTTTTTGAGGAATATAAGTGATAAGCCCCTTATCATAAAGCCTTGCAAGTTCCTCTTCGACGGTATTGTCATATCTTGTATCACTCTCATCCAGAAGGTAATCCCTGAAACACAGATACTCAAATATATTCATATCCCTGATCAGATCAGAGAGCCTGTCCCTGTCAAACGAATAGCATATCCGTTCCACCACCTCAGCCTTGCGCGTACCGGCATAAAGATATATATGATTTTTCTCGCATATATCCTTAAGCACGTCCAGTTTATTATGTCCGATAAGCTGTCTCATCGGAAGCTTTATGGCATTATTGACCTCTTTCTCTGCGGTCTCCGGTGCAAAGCGTCTGCGGAGTGCATTGATCGTTTTCTTCTGAACATACTCAAGGTCCTTTGCATAAAACTGCATATTGCCGGTTTGAACAGCACCGGCTCCGGCTTCCAGATCGAGCAGGATATTGTTTATATCCCTCACATCCCACATATCGGCAGGAAGGTTCATATGAGTGTATGTTGACACAAAAGGTACATCGGTATCCTCAGGTATATCTTCGTCAGCTTCTGTCCTGTCCACGTAAATATCCAGATGCGCTTTTGTATTTTTACCTTCACTCTTTGGCAATATCAGCTCTATCCTGTCATTTTCCGAAAAAAGCTTATCCAGCTTATCACCGGGGGAGCCCTCCACATTCAGTTCTGCGTCCACGGGAGCTATCCCAAGGGCTATACAGACAGCATCGCAAAATTCCTTTACGGTATATGAAGAACGTATATTAAGCTTTCTCATCACCAGGGGATTACTCCTGGCCACGATGATATTGAACGCCATTATCTTTTCTTTCTTTTTATCTTTCTGCCGCATAAAACATCCTTTCAGAATATAGCGTTTCCTGCCGGACTGCTTCCGGAAAACATATCGTTTAATTATATCATCCGGCAAATATCGTGACAATAAAAACCATTGTATGATCTACGCTTGTACGCTATAATAGCAGACAAAGTATATATCTGAAAGGAGACTGAAATGAGCGAAACCCTGCATGCTATACATTTAGGAAAAGCTCCGCTGGCTCTGGATCTGTCAGACGGAAGCGAGCGCGGCGAATATGTGGATCAGGACTACATACTGCACCTTTTGGGCCGTCCCCACAGAAACATCAATCTGATGTATACCTATTATCCCAAGGACAAAGAGTGGCCCGCACGTATCTCAGAGGCCTGCAAAGATATGGAGGTTTCCTTTGCGTGGGACTATCCCTACGATGATTACTTCCCCTTCGGCGTTAACGACGAACCCTTTAAGTACATGAAGGATATACGCCGTCACGGTCAGGATGTAACTCTTACCATCACCATCGACTGCTCACTGGACGATGATACCCTGCGCAGTTTCGCTAAGCAGCTTAAGCCTTACGGGCGTATGCGCCTTCGCATCAATCATGAATGCACCGGCAACTGGTTCACTCACAATAAAAGATTCAGCTTTAAAGAGATAGGCGATTTCTTTGTACGCTTTAATTCGATCATAAAAGAAGAAGCCCCCAATGTTAAGACCATACTCTGCGCAGGCTTCGCTGAATCCGAAGATAAAAGCGTGGAACGTGAGGAAGATCTGATAGAGGCATACAAGGCCGCCGATATATGGAGCGCCGACCGTTATCTTGCATTGCATTACGGCTGGCCCTATGATATCGCCGAAAAAGATGACGGCGGCAGGCATACATTTACGCCCACCGAAAAAACATACAATGACTTTAAAAACACATCCCTGCGTCTTCGTAAGATAACAGGCCAGAACAAGCCCATGATATCGGGAGAATTAAACGCAGACGGAGATGTTACGGGTCCCCTGCATCAGGGTGAGACACTTAAGCGTTTTCTGGAGCATATAAAAAATGATAAAGCCGACTGGTTTGATTCAATAACCTTCTATCAGTTCCGCGACCGCGGCCGTCTGGGACTTGAGATAGAAGACCCCAATAATAAAAACGCCGGGATCGCGCAGCCCATACTTAAGGATTATAAAGAGATAATGGCCGATCCCTACTACCAGATACCTGTCATAAAAGACGGTGAAACACAGCTGCCTTTTAAATTCCGCTGGGGCGGCGCAGAAGATTCCGAAGGTCTGGCTCTTGATATACACTTTGAAGCCAATCCGGAATTCTGCGAGATTTATTTTGAAGAAGATTTAAGCCTTATGATGGAACTGAACGGGCGCTGGTTTTATAAGGCTCCGGGAACCAAATGCGTAGATCTGATGGAAGCGTTTTTTGATAAACCGCTTAGCGGCCCCACCGATCTTGATCTTAAATTCTTTGCTACACCTTCGGAAGGTGTAAATACAGACGACGGGCGTGATGACTGGGACGTTAACTACTACGCTGCCATGACTAAGATGCCCACACTCCGGATCCGCTACGAGCCTGTAAGCATAGTACCTTAAAACATTGCGTATACAAAACAGAAAGGGGATGGTCATATGCTCCCATAAGACCATCCCCTTTTTTTTCGCTGTCTTTAGCTTATCAGCTGTTCATCAGTTTAAGAAGTCTTTCGTGATCGTAACTGCGTATCAGCTCTTTTGAACCGTATACATTTCCGTTTACATCCATAAACTCCGGCCTGTCGGATACAATGATATCGGCTGCAGACGGATCATCCGTCATCTCGCTAGCCATCATCTCAAAGAATCGGTAGACATTAAGTACTTTAACGGTATCAAAATAATCCATCAGGAAAAGAAGTCTGCTCTCACCGGCTACCGTTGTATTACCTGCCCTGCTCACATTCAGCCAGATCATCTCCCTGTTGATAAGATCCAGTGCAAAGAGATAAGCGAAAGTAGACGGACAATCAATGATAAAAGAGGTATTGACAGTCTTTGGCTCGTATACCGCTCCCGAATCGATCAGATCACGCATCATAAATCCCGCTTTGCAGAAACACTTGTCAAAATTACTTCCCGAAAAAACATTGTTGCAGAAAACAAGATATCTGATGTCCGGATACTTTTTTAAAAATCTGTCTATATCTATATCAAAGAACTCCGATCCGCCTTTATAACCGCTGGTCTCATCTCCGGAGAAAGTGATCACATCGGATTGCTTATCGGCCATGGTCCTCCATGAAAACTCTGTCTGCCGGCCGTCTGCGGACATACCGATAACAGACAGATCTATATCGTCAACCTTTTCCCAATATGTAAATGCACGTATCTTCTTTCCTGCGGGAACGGTGATCCTCGATCCTTTGGAAAGCACTCCGTAGCCTCCGTTCGAAGATGCCTCCTGAAGCGGAAGCGCGATCTTCTTCATAGTCTCATCCACATAGACCCTGCCAAGTTTCCCTTTAAGATTTGCACGTAGATTTTCATCCATGAATATAGATATGGCCTTATACTGACCCATGCTGAGCATCGATCTTCTGCGTGACATTTCTTCATCTGTCTCATCATGTATACGCATGGTACCGTGTTTTATAAAACGGAAACTCCTGCCTGCACTTCTTTCAATCTCCCTGTCCTTTGTATAATTCAAAAGCAGCTGCATAAGGATGATATTGTTCTTTGTGCCGACCGACTCCAGTACAAAGCTCAGATCCTCGGGCTTAACGATACGGCTTACGATATAATTAAGATTGCGAAGCACTGCTCCCGATCCTTTTTTCTCTTTAAGAGTCTTTACCGCTCCGCGTATATCACCTTCATTCATGGCTTTTTCGAAAGCCGAATATGCCGATAAGTTCCCTTTACTGCGCATGGCTTTAACAAATTCCTTAGCCTTATCGCACTTGGGACGGTAATGGATATGATGCAGCAGACCGCACCATATATCTTTCTTTTCATAACAGGTATCAATATCGCAGCGCGAATACGCAAAAAGCTCGTCTATCACAGCACTTATCAGCTTCCTGTCTTTGTTTTTCAGATTAAGGCTGCGCAGGTCTTCCTGACCGTATCCGGTGTATAAGACCATATCAAGCAATTTGATAACGTCCGACAGCATAAGAAAGCGCGCAAATTTTAAAGTTCGCAGTTCGGTGATAAGACGTACCGCCGTATTTTTGGAACTGCAGTTTTTAATATTGTAACGGTATATCGTAATGAAATCCCGTATCAGTCCGAATTGAGTGTCATTTATCGGTCTCGTTGAAGAAAGCAGGCCATCAACATATCCGGCCATTTTCTTAACCGCTTCTTCCTCGCTTATTATATCAAACTCTCTTATCTCACAATTTTCTTTAAAAGCCATTCTCTCAAATGTCTGTTCAAACACTGAATGCCCTGCTTCAGAAAAATTACCGAAACCATAAGTCACGGAATAGTGGACCAGCTGGTCAAAAAGCAGCTGATCTTTTGTAAGCTCACGCACACTCTGCGGAAACCCTTTATAAAAAGGATCCGGCACTCTCTGTCCCAGCTGATCGGCTGCCAGGGATATCATATCCTTTTGTGCCAGTTCTTTACCGGACTTTACGGAAATATTAAACAGATTGGCCAATGCAAAAAGAGTCTCAAATGAATGAGGCTCTAAAACAGATCCTTCACTTACAAGAAGATGTTTTTGAAATAAATATTCCTTAAACTGTCTCTCCAACGTATTATCCTCCGATGCCGATAAAAGCCGGCGATATTGCCGCGTTTTGGTTTGGTGAGGTAACCCCACCGTGGAAGCCGAAGTAAACGCGGCTAGCTGCCGACATATGCCGGGCATGTTATCGCAATGCTATTCTCCCGACATGAAGTAAGCCTTGCTAGCTATGCCCCTTTTGCCGGCGATATCATCGGATTGAGCATTCCGGGGGCTTTAACATTAAGCTACGGTTTCCGGAGAAACCGGCAGGGATCTAACCTGCATCACCCGGCCCAAATAGCAGTAAATCCGCTTAGCTGCCGACAGGATAATCATAGCATTCACGTTCATTTACGTCAAATATACACCATGATGAAAAACAAAGATCTTATTCCAGAAATTCATAAATATCTTTATAGACCCTTAAGCGCTTTGGCTCGTTTAATATCTCATGCCGCATACCCGGATAGACACGGCCACGCACATTTTCATACCCTGCGTGTTTTAACAGCCCCATAGCCTTTGCTATATCTTTACGGGATATGCCGAATATGTCATCGCTGCCGGAAAAAAATCTTATCGGCAGCTGCCTGTTATTCAGTGCAAAGCCGCCTTTTGTATAAGTAAGTATAGACAGTTTTATCAGATTGATGTATCCGTTGAGCGTGAACTTAAAACCGCAATAGGGATCTTTATTGTACTCCCGGGTAACCTCACCATCCGAGCACAGCCAGGCATTTTCAATGCCTTCATTATTGAAGCGTCCGGTATCAACCGCCCCGAACACTATACCATCCATGATCGAAGATCTTGATCTCTCCCCAAACAAAAGCGAAAGAACCTCTGCTGTCGCCAGTCCTGCTCTCATCCCTCCAAGCTTTGACGGACATCCCAGTACACAGAGCCTGTCTATATCGGCATCATATTTTCTTATATAGCATCTTACCGCCAGAGAGCCCATGCTGTGACCAAGCAGAGCATATCTTAATTCCGTACCCGGGCAGAGCTTTTTAGCATATTCTTTGGTCTCAAGCGTTATCTCATGAATATCCTCGATCAGCGCTTCATATCCTCCCTCATACATATATCCCAGATCATCGATATTCTCCACGCTGCTGCCGTGTCCCCTGTTATCATGTATAACACAGATATATCCTCTTTTGGCCATATACCGCATAAAACCGGCATATCTTTCCTTATGCTCACTCATACCGTGTACCAGCTGCAGAACGCCCTTTACCTCCGATGGATCATCAGGCTCTATCCTCATGACAGCCAGTTCAAGACCGTCGGTGCCGGAAATATGTTTGTATTCGCTTCTCTTCGTCATATTAGCTTTCTCCCAATATTTATGATCAGCCTAAAAGCAGTTTTTTTGCTTTATCCAGATCCTGCCCGAGATACTCCTGCTTAAAGTATATTCCTCCGTTCAGATGATCCGTATAGTATCTGAGTCCCAGCTCATAGCATATAAGCTTAAACGCCTCCGGCAGTGCTTCGCATTCTTCTTTTGAAAGCCGTGCATATCCTGATCCCTGATAAGCCTTAACAAATACATCCGCCAAAGTTTTGTCAAACGCTCCTCCGCTCATACAGCATGACCGTAACGCATCGGCAATATCCAGAAGACGCGCTCCCTGCATGATAGTATCCAGATCTATCATGGATATCATACTGCCGCCGCGGAATAACGCATTGCCGATCTTTGCATCCGCATGTATCACGGACATTCCCGGAAGGCTGATATCTAAGATCCGCTGCGCTTTACGTTCAATTATAGCCTCAAGCATTCTGTCGTGTAAAGACTCATCAGCTGATTCCCTTATCTTTTCATAATCCCTGTAATAGCCGCGTGTATCGTGAAGCTCATTAAGTACTCCCTGCGGCGTTTCTTTCATCTGTTCCAGTATAAAATGCAGCTTAGACAAGCCATTACCGAAAGCTTTGATATCTTCCGTGTCAAAGGGTGCCGTTAGCGTTTTTCCTTTAATGTATTCATACATCCTCCAGCATGCACCCTCTTCATCTGTATATAAAAAACTGCCTGCACTGCAGCTTAACCAGTGCGGCACCTCCCATTCTCCCGTCCTGTTCTTATTTTCCCGACATGCATCCCTGTAAAGAATGTAATTACGTTCCAATGCCTTTGTACTACCGGCAAACAGTTTTGCATTCAATCTCTGCAGTATATATTCATTCTTAATGGTGCAGACATGATAACTGTCATTTATGTGCCCGCAGCCCACCGGTATGCATGCGGTAACCGCCTCATCCGTAAATACTCTTATCAGTTCACGCTTTTCCATATACCATATACTTTCCGCTGCATTTTTATTACAGTAAAAGCCGCGGAGCCGAAGCTCCGCGGCAGGATCTTGTCAGTCTTTAGGCTCAGCGGTTTCGGGTTTGTCTTCCTTTTCCTCTTCCTTGACTTCTTCCTTTACTTCCTCTTTAACCTCTTCAGCAGGAGTAACTTTGCACTCAGCCTCTTCCTCCTTAGGGCATTCCTCAGCAGCCTCTTTGTCTGCAGACTTGGAGAACACATCCGTCACAGCCTTGGTGATCTTATCACCTACGCCCACTGCGAACTCGCCGATACCGTTAAGGGTATCTCCCAAAGTGCCGCCGATGTCATTTAATGTACCGCCGATGGATCCGCCGATATTGTTCAGAGTCTTCGCAATGTTGTGTATCTCGTCCTGTCTGAACTGATCGTAATCGATATCCTGGAGTGCGCTGTATGCATCATTATCCTTTGCGGGATAGATCCAGGCTGTCATATCATGCAGCTGTATGCTGATAGTGCAGCTCGTATCATCACCGCTGTTAAAGGGAAGCTCAAATACACGGAAGATGCCGTCATCGGTCTTCTTGCATACAGCGGGTTTGAAGCGGTTCTTATCCGCTCTGTCGATGGGATAGGTGTATCCGTCACCGGGCTCCTTGAAGTAGATGGAAACGCTGCTCTCTGCCACATCCGCACGTACGAACTGGCTCTTGATAGCAAAGCGGAACACATAATCCTTGTCCTTCTCAAGCTCTGCTGTCTTTGTGATGCCGGTAGCTATGCCTCCCTGTGCCACCTCAAAGCACTCTACGCTCTCGCCGCACTCGGTAACCATCAGTCTGGTTCCCTTTCCGTTAGCGATGTTCTCATCAAGTTTAAAACCTCTTGCTCTGAATTCTATAACATTAGCCATTTTTTTATCCTCCATATAATTAACAGAAAAAGCGTCCGCACATACAGCATCAGTGAGTTGTATAGTACCCTCATCGATCTGTTTCGCACGTCCGCTCTTTATAAGGCCCCTTGCCCGCTTCGGGTAGGTTGCGCCGATAATGTCACCATTATGATTTGTCACAAGAATGTTTTTTATCATGGGTGTCCTCCCCCTTGTAACCTGTATTAACTTGTTACCCCAGACGGCTTGCGTTTTTTATCATGGGTTTCTTCCCCCGCCATCTATTCACTTATACCACATATCAGTTTCCATGTCCAGTTAAAATCAGTAGCATTTTTGCTACCGCACGTTGACATGGCAGATATAAACCTGTCCGTCAACGAATGCCTTAAGTTCATATTCACCGGCTGATGCAGCACTTATCTTTACTTTGCGTATATCTTTGGTATCCGTAATAACCAGTCCCGGAGCGCCCTCCCATCTTACATCCGTATATCCGCTTACATTCTTTATGCTTACGGATCTTGTTTTTCCCTGTTTAAGCTTTATGCTTTCCGAAAGCTTAGGTATCTTGATCTTTATGACCGCGCTGTATTTAGCTGCATATCCTGCGTCACCTATCAGGCAGCTTACTTTGACCGTTCCGTTCTTTACCGCTCTCAGTCTCCCGCCTTCAAGTACCGCAGCCTTACATTTTTTAGGTATCGTCCAGTTGATAGCAGCACCCTGAGGCACTCCGGAATTGTAACTGTTAAGATCGATACTCTGTCCCGGATATGTCAAGTCAAACTTAACCTCATCCATATCTTTAAATGCAAATACCGGTTTCACGACAGAAATCTCAAGCTTTGCGACCGGAATATATTTTTTTCCTTCCCTGCGGTATCCTGTTATCGTTACATTATCAGCCGCTTTCTTAGCGCTGACTTTTCCTTTTTTACTTACCGAAACCGCCTTTTTATTGTCCGAAGTGAATCTGACAAGCTTTATGCCGCCATCGCCAAGCTTGTTTAACATAAGCTCAGCTGCGTTCAGCTTCTGCTTAACTGCAAGTCTATACGTTCCGGCATCGACCACGTACTCCTCATCAGAAGGCATAGGCGTGGGTGTAGGTATATCTGCCGGAGTGGGTGTTATCGTTACCGAAGGCGACGGCGTGGGTGTTGCCGTCACTGCCGGAGTTACTGTTACTGTTGGTGTTGCTGTTACTGTTGGCGTTACCGTTATAGTCGGCGTTGCATTCGCAGAAGGCGTTGGTGTCACCGTTGCATTCGCAGAAGGCGTTGGCGTCACCGTCACTGTCGGCGTAGGCGTTAATGTGGCCGTAGGTGTAAGTGTAGCTGTAGGTGTAGGAGTAGCAGCTCCCGTCGGTGTTATGCTGCCTTCCGAATACAGCTCTGCCAGACCTGCACATGCGAGTATGAAACAGCCGCTGTAATCCAGAGCGCTCTCCGTATACTGATAACTGTCAACATAATCAAGGTATCCGTTACCATCAGGTCCTCCCAGTAAGGCACCCTTAAGCACATACTTAGCCTCACCCTTCATGGGATTGGCAGCGCGGTGATGTATATGCGTGGGATTCTTTCCGTATCCCACCAGAAAGCTGTAACCGTAGCTGTTATTTCCAAGTATGTAATCCATCTGGAACTTTGCTGCCATGGCATATGCAGATCCCTTATCTCCTTTTGCCAGTGCCAGCGCCGTCATCTGAAGGGCACAGTTATATCTTGATACACCCCATGTAACACCCAGTGTATTGTACTGATCCTGCGAAAGTCCTTTCTGGTTATCATATGCATCCTTAAGTGCCTGCGCATATACCGCTTCACCGGTTTTCTTATACATCAATGCGGCAAAGCCCTGCCAGACCTTATCCCAGCTGTAGAAATAATAATCCCCGTAATACACGCCTTCGTAAATATAGCATCCGCTGTCAGGTTGATATACAGGTTTTCCGCCTTCTCCCAGCAGCCACAGCCAGGCTTCTGCCAGTGCCGTCTCATCAAGTCCGTACAGTTTCTCACTGCCGTAATACCCTGCCGTGTCATAAAAAGTTGCCAGACCGTTTAAAGAATTACCCTGATGTTCTTTTCCGAACTTCAAAAGGGCCTTTGCATATTTAATGCATTGCTCTGAATAAGCGGTGTCTTTATCTTTGTACAGCCATGCCGTACCTGCTATCGCTCCTGCCATGCCGCAGCATACCGCCGTATTGTTATACTGCGCTGTAAGCCAGTATGTTATGCGTTCATATGTCTGATCCTCGGGTGAGGACCAATAACCGTGATCGGTGTTTCCGTTTCCCACAACATGGCAGACAGCTGCCACTTCACCATTCTTATCCAGGAAGGTAGTCTTCATAAGGTAATCGGCATTACGTTTTGCTATCTTCAGCAGATGCTCCGATGCAGAAGCATTCTTAAATACTTCCGGATGCAGATATCCGGCCAGTGCCAGACTGTTTCCCGCAAAGGCCATCGTCAGGTTAAACTTGACATGATCTCCCGCATCATGATAGCCGCCCGCCACATCAACGCAGCCGTCGCCATCCGGATCTATCAGCGTGCTGTACTCTGACGGAAAATTATCTGCCCTGCTTATGGAAGCCTTGGCATCATATGTATGGCAGTTACCTCTCCAGCTTATACCAAAACTGCCGGCATCATTGCCGCAGGCATTTTCATCAAAAAAGTCCAGCGACATGGCAAGTATCGATAAGTAATCATTGGCAGGCTCCGCTGCCCTTACTTCATTCCCGCGGCCGCCTTCCCAAAAAACATTCAGCAAAACGATAATTGTAATAACAACTGTTACAACGCTCTTTATCCTGCGATTCATAAACTCTTAACTTCCTCTATTTTTTAACCCTCAATCGTTTTTTACCGGATTTTTGTGGCTCCTCAGGCTCCTCGCCGGCACGTATGAACGCTACGATCTCGTCCGCCGTCTTTCCGCCGGCATGATATGCCTCCAGGACTTTCTT
>JAFRXH010000008.1 GCA_017437785.1 Lachnospiraceae bacterium | reverse complement strand
TCGCTTCGCACAAGTTCCTCAAGCGTCACTATGGACTCATTGACATAGGCCGGAAGGGATTCGTCTATCGGTAATTTTATTATTGCCATTTACCTTTCTCCTGTCCATTGCTGTTATGGCCAATAGTATATAGTGTAAAATGTTTACTGTCAATACCTTTTTTGCAAAAAACCAGCTTCATACCCGACTTCACACGAAGACACTCGAATGAGCCTTCTTTTCCTAAAAACGCGCCGGTTCCTGAAAACCGATACCTTTGGCCTGAAAGCCGACTCACATCTCCATAAATCCCGAATTTGCTTATTTCATTATCCTGAAAGTTAAATCTTTTCTATTTCCGACTGGTATGCCTCGTATGTCCGATCATCAAAGCAAGCCCAGAAGACCTTCTCGATTCCGCTCTGCTCGTTCTCCGCGAACCGTAGCACAGTCCTTACAGCTACCTTGGCAGCCTTCTCCACGGGTTATCCATACACCCCGGTTGAGATTGACGGGAATGCTACTTTGTGGAGTCCGTTCTCGGCAGCGATCTTCAGCGAATTGTAATAGCACGATGCGAGGAGCCGTTCTTCGTCAGATGTCCCTCCGTGCCATATAGGTCCCACGGTATGGATCACATATCCCACGGGCAGATCATAGCCTTTTGTGATCTTCGCCTCCCCGGTCGGACAGCCATGCAGCGTCCGGCACTCCTCCAGGAGCTGGGGGCCTGCTGCCCTGTGGATAGCTCCGTCCACGCCACCGCCTCCGAGCAGGGATTCGTTGGCCGCATTGACGATGGCATCCACATAATCGATCTTCGTGATATCCGCTTTTACCGCTTCAAGTATCATCGCTGTCTTATCCTATCTTTTTAAACAGGTCTTCTTCCATAGCCATCAACTCCTTGATGATGGATTCGACCTTCTTCTTTATGTCTGCCTCTTCATCTGTTTCCTTTACCTGAAACAGCTTAGTCTTGTAAAGCCTCTTATATTTGAACTCGTCACCCCGGTTATCCCCCGGCTTGAGGATGCTCGTAATAAGCTGCTGTTTCTCCATAGCTTCATCATCGAGGTTCCGTCCGCCAAGCTCAAAATGTCCGAGGAGCCTTCCCTCACGAAGTGAAAGCCAATATCTGTATGAATACGCATCGCCCCATGAGCTATTATCACCTTCCACTTTTCCGAGATAATCATTCATCCTCTTGGTATAGAAGACGAAGTGCCTGTTCGAAGCAAGCCTTCCGGGAATGACGGCACCGTTGCTTCTTATTGCCTCCCGGATGCTCTCGACCGACATATTGCCACCGTCTGTCTTATTCTCAAATATGAGATCGAGCGCCTTCTGATGCTTGTGATAGATTTTGTTACATATTTCGATAAGCTGCTGGTCTTCCACGATATCCCTCCTAACAACTTCTATGTAGTTCCGAATCATTAAAGCGATATCTTCCTGCAATTCCGCACGGTTATATACCGCATCGAGAACATCCACGGCATCTGTATATGACAGGACATCCCAATTATCGACATCGCTCGGCTCTTCCCCGTCGGGAGTCAGATACACGAATATCCTGTTATAGCTCGGATATTCTTTTTCCACGATCTCACGATATCGGTTCAGCTGATTGCTATGCTCATGGGATCCGACCTTGTTCTCTATGGCCATGACGCACTTCTCATCAGCGGAGACAAGCAGGATATCTATGTTCTTCCATTCCCGGTATACAGTGAAGGAATAAAAATCCATAAGCAGGACATTGAACACATCGTACCTGTCATCCGAATCGTTCTCCACGAGCCTCTGGAAGATGTTCTTAAGGTAGGCATCGCCAAGACCGTGGTTTTCGGTCGGGTCAAGAAGCCAGCTAAGCGTATTGCTATGCCGGATTTCAGTCCTCGATATCTTCAATACATCAAATATATTAAATTTTCCAGTCCAGGGAAGCAGCTCATCCAGGCAGTCTATATCGAGCAGGAATCGCTGTAATGCTTCCTCATCGGTCAGCTGTTTTTCCATTTATATATCCGTCCTATCCTTTAGTGCCGTTCCTTTCTTATCCTTCCAGTTCGCGGGACCGCTCACCGAATACCCCACGAGGAAGTCAGCCGCCGCCGAGGGACTTGTAAACAGGATATCCTCTGTGGTCGTGTTATTATCC
The DNA here is from genome assembly GCA_017437785.1 of Lachnospiraceae bacterium. Classification (GTDB taxonomy): domain Bacteria; phylum Bacillota; class Clostridia; order Lachnospirales; family Lachnospiraceae; genus NK4A136. The sequence goes on along the minus strand of JAFRXH010000008.1, from coordinate 1,443 downwards.
ACCTTGTCGCTTGCTATCATGGCATCGCGCTTGGCCGCTGCATTCTTATTGAGGGACTTGGTGTTTGTCTTCGGATTGATGGTAGCACCCTTGAAAACCAAAAAGCCGTCAGCCGTAGCCTCGCCCACAGCCTTTACCCCGCCCATCGAAAGAGTGAATCTGCGGTCAGCCGCGCTCTTTCCGTCAGCCGAGGCTGTATTCATAGGCTCAAGTGCCTCACAGCCGAGTGCGCCAAGGACGATCTGCATATTGTCGATAAACTCGTCCATCGCAGCCTGGTCAGCTTCGGATATGATCGTGTTCGTATATGTCTGCTGGGTCAGAACGCCATAGCGGTTTACCTGTTTGGCTATATCAAAGCATTTATTCTCGATGTATCTTACGAATGTCTTGTTAAGGGAAGGAGCCGTAAAGCAGATGGCAGAATTCCAATAGTAATCTTCCTTATCAGCTTTGTAGGCTTGGATATGTTGGATCAGGCGGGTCTTTACATTATCAGCCTCGCCTATATAGACAGACCTGTCCCCGGTGTTGGGATCGGAGCAGATAAGGAAATAGACCCCCTGCTGCTGAAGCTCCGCACGGTCACAGGCAGGTACCTCTATCCGGGGTATGCGGATAGCCTTTGCATCCCAATTCTTAAGCTCTGCAATCACAAGGCTGTCTGCCTTGCCGTTTACCAAGAACAGATTTACTGATTTTCCGTATGCCATATCACCCTCCAAAGATAAAAATACCTTACCTTTAAATTTAACATTTGTTACTCTATTTTCCCAGTATCTGCACACAAAAGACGGCTTAGTCATCACTGTAGTGATATCTCTTCAGTCGGCTTCCGGTAGTGATGCAGAGAAGGCTCCCGGTCACACCCAGGATAAACATCATCATCGCCGCCCCGGATCCCTTGCCGCTCCCGAAAAGAGCAGTGAGGACCCCGGAATAGCTGTGAACGGCCATAAAAGGCTCGCATACCTGATCCACCATCAGTCCCCCGAGAAAGAGCCCTATAGGTATCGTAAAAAACTGGAAGGTGTTTCTGCACGCATAGACTCTTCCCTGCAGATCGACCGGGACTACATTCCTTAATATGACTTCCAGATTGGTGCTCATGACAGGGACCAGTATCCAGCCGATGACCTGGGATATGATCCAGAGAGCCGGCTCCCTTGAAAAAGCAAGTATAAAATTCTCGCTCCCCAGAGAGATCAGCATGGTGATGAATACCACACGCACTCTGTCCTTTGGCTTGGGCATAAATGAAACCAGAAGGCTTCCGGCTATCATAGCCACACCGGCAGCTGACGTAACGACTCCGTACATAGCCGAGCCTCCCCTTGGATTCGGGATAACGTAACCGGGAAGCGTGGCATTAAATGCCGATGCGATAAGATTGACACCTGACATGAACAATAACAGCGTCAATACCATCGGTGTCCTTTTAAG
>JAFRXH010000030.1 GCA_017437785.1 Lachnospiraceae bacterium | reverse complement strand
AATCGGGACAGAGGTTTTTGGGAATTCTCGAGTAGTCGAAATTCTTGGTTGTTCGGAAGTGACAGCAACGTCCTATTTGAAAAGGATGGAGGATGAAATGAAGATTATTGTTCCGGTAGAAGGAATGGGAAAAGGGAAGTACAAGTTTTCAATGTAAATTTAGGAAGTGTGATAGTTATGAATGAACCTGTGCAGCAGCATTCAGACATAATTGAACAATTGCAATCCAAGATACAAACTCTTACGGATGAAAATCGACTTCTGAAGCAGCGTATGGATGAAGTCGGTATTTCATATGCTGATATTGTGGCTGGTAGCGATGAAACTGCATCAGAACGATGTCAGGATGGAACTGATGGAGAGACTTCGTAAAGCAGGCTTTGAAATCAGACTTGTGGAAGCGTTTTGTGAACATTATGCCGTGATTGATAATGAGATTGTCTGGTATGGAAGCGTGAATCTGTTGTCTAAGGAAGATGCTGAAGATAATCTTATGAGGGTATGCAGTAAAGAGATTGCCGCAGAGCTTCTGGAGATGACGTTTGGTTCTGGAGTGGATATACAGGAATGGTGATAGAGTTTGTGAGATACATATAACATCGAGCAAAGTGTATAATGGATTGGACATTCGGAGATAGGAGTTACGCTGAATACCTATACGCATGTGAACTATGAGGATGCCAGGGAAGAAGTGAAGCGTATATCGGAGGCTGTGTAAATACGCTCAAAAACCGAGGTATAAAACTTAAAATTTTATACCGGATTTTATACCTTTTGCCGGCAAAAATATGCAAATATATGCCGATTTATGCCGGTAAACAGGAAGAAGAAAATACGAAAAAACCAAGAAAATACGGGGTATTAAGGGAATGATTAAGGTACTTTTCATTTGTCATGGGAATATCTGCCGCTCACCTATATCTGAGTTTGTTCTAAAGGATATGGTGGAGAAACGCGGGATACAGGATCAGTTTGAGATAGCTTCTGCAGCGACCAGCACGGAGGAGATCTGGGCGGGCGTGGGAAATCCGATCTATCCGCCGGCTCAGAAGGTGCTGAGGGAGCACGGGATAGGGAAAACGCCCTATACAAACTTTAGCAATAAACGCGCCCGACAGGTAACGCGTGCGGATTATTCGCACTACGATCTGCTGCTGTGTGCGGATTCTGCCAATATAAGAAATACGCAGCGCATCACCGGACCGGATACGGAAGGCAAGATAAAACTGTTGCTGGATTATACCGGCCGCCCGGGACGGAGCATAGCCGATCCGTGGTATACGGGACGCTTTGATGAGACTTACCGTGATGTGATCGAGGGCTGCACGGCGCTGCTTGAAAAGCTTGAAGAGGATGGGATGATATAAAACCACAAGGTCCGTGGTTTTTATAGCGCTTTTGATATGGCGCTGCAGAGAGCAGCATAGTGCTTTATCAATCCGGGATGTTCGGATTCGAGCAGGAACACATCCCCGTCTTTTGCGGCATACTCGAGCGTCTTTGCCTCTTCGGATAGAGCGGAGGCGCCTATGGTTTTTGAGATGCTCTTAAGGGCATGGACGCGTACTTCATATTCTCCCCAGTTTTGAGCATCGAAAAGACCGTTAAGTTCAGCGGATCTTTTGTCACAGTCCTTTACGAAATCATCCAGCAGCTCGAAATAAAAATCTTCGCTGTGTCCGGCATATACAAGTGCGGCATCCGTATCGAGACATAGAGCTTTTAAGCGCTCCAGGCGTTCATTCCCGTTGTTTCCGCTATCCGTATCTGCATCGACAGGCAGGAATTCAAATATATCATCATCGTCATCGTCGTGATCGGCGGCGGGATCGTTTGCTCCGGATATTTCCTGTATCTTTTCGTCCGGCAGCCATTTATGCAGGATCCCCAGTAATGCCCATCCGTCTACAGGTTTTGTCAGATAATCGGAAAAACCTTTCTGCAGATACATTTCGCGTGCACCGGCTATTGCGTTTGCGGTGAGTGCGATGACCGGAACGTCGTCGATGAGCGCATCAGGGTCCTTTAATAATTTCTCAAGCGTTTCGATACCGTCCATTTCAGGCATCTGGTGATCCATGAATATCACATCGTATCTGTTGTTTCTGATCAGCTCTATCGCTTTCATGCCGCTGCCGGCGGTGGTGATCTTCATCTGGGATCGTTTCAAAAGGCCTTTAAATACTTTGAGGTTTAAGTCAACATCATCTACAACCAGTATCGAAGCATCCGGTGCCGTGAAATCTTCGTGGAATACTTCCACATCTACTGCGGCGTGCTCACGTGCTTTTTCGAAATCGCCTATCGGTGTTTTATCTGCAACGTTCTGCTTAAGCTTGAAGCTGAAGGTTGATCCTTCGCCGTAAATACTCTCCAGTTCTAGAGCACTGTCCATCAGCTGCAGGCATTTCATGGTGATGGGAAGCCCCAGACCGGTACCTTCTATCTTGTGCGTAGCTTCTCCTTCTATACGTGAGAATTCCGAAAACAGTTTTTCTTTATCCTCATCCCGTATGCCGATACCGGTATCCGATACTTCATAAAGAAGGGTAACGTATTCTTCGTCTTCTTTATATACACTTATACTAAGGCTTACCTCACCTTTGGGAGTGTACTTGACGGCATTGGTGAGCAGGTTGGTAAGCACCTGTATTATCCTTACATCATCGCCGATCAGTCTGCGCGGGATATTTTCATCTATATCCCAGGTAAGTGACAGACCTTTTTCTTCGGCACGGGGGCTTATCATTTTGATGAGTTCTGACAGGCCTTTTACGGGATCGTATTCGGCGTTTACTATCTCCATCTTACCGGCTTCTATCTTGGAAAGATCAAGGATATCATTGACCAGGTTCAGCAGGTTCTGCCCGCTGGTCTTGATATTGGCGGCATACGAGAGGATCTCCTTTTCACTGCTCTCGCGCAGTATCATTTCATCAAAGCCCAGCACGGCGTTGATAGGTGTGCGGATCTCATGTGACATATTGGCGAGGAAATCGCTCTTGACCCTGTTGGCGCGCCAGGCTTCCTGCTTTGCTTCTTCCAGCTCGTCAAGGGTGGTAAGGAGCTTGCGGTAATCCGGGGTCTCCAGCGAGAACATTATCATCAGCAGTGAGATGGGGATCAGCCCGTATGTAAGATATACATCGGGAAGGACGGTCGCCTGCAGGATCATTGTACCAAAGACAACGAAGTGAAAACTGACACTTGCGATCCACTGTTTTTTTGAGAAGTATCTGCGGTATCTTATGATGTGATAGAGGGATGCCAGTGCAAATATGGCCGGCCACACATAACCGATGTAATAGATGGGGCCGTGCACATACTGTCCTTCGGGAGTGAAGTAAAATGACAGTCTGGTCAGCGGATTGGTCAGACCTTCGATATAGTAGAAAGAGATCATTATCTTGCGGACGATCTCGTATGCTTTATTATGGATCATTTCCGGTATGTAACTCACGATATAGCGCTCAAAGCATACCGCTGTTGCAAAAGCACAGAAGTAGTAGCCTGTGGTCATTATCAGGTTGGGGATATTCAAGCGGGGATCTTCAAAAGAAAAAGTGACGGCGGTGATCATATCCAGCGCCTGTGCCGCCAAAATCCATCGGACCAGCTTCATAAATGCCATGTCTCTGCGGGTCCTTGATACATAATTCATACGAAAGGCTATTGCGATGACTATTGTCACCAGCATGCCCATGATCTCATAATCTATATTATATTTAAGCATGTGTTCCCCCCAATGCCGTACCTGCTGATTATAACATATTGAAGACAGCGGGTAAAGCGGTGCGGGATGGGGCAAAGGGCAGCGGCAATAGACTTCCCCCGCTTAATAGTGTATTATTATGTGACAGATCAAATTACAGAAACAGGGGACCTGAGATGAAAAGAAGCACTAATAAATACGTAAGATGTGCACGTGCAGCAGCCACAGCCCTGCTGGGGGCGGTTATGCTGTTTACTTCACAGCCGTTTTGCCTTCCGGCAGAGGCGGGAGAGCAGCTGGGAGCAACGGATTTTGATGACGGGGTGGGGCTGCCCTGGCATATCGTGGAATCAGAACCGGCGAAGATGGACTTTGAATTAAAAGACGGAAAGTATTACATCACCATCGTCAATCCCGGCGGGGCATCGCAGGGCGGAGAAGACAGATGGGACTGCCAGTTCCGTCATCGCGGTCTTTCCATAGTATCGGGACATCAGTACCGTGTGCAGTACGAGATCACGGCTTCAAACAGCGGAAAGTATTATACCAAGATAGGTAATCTGGCAGGCGATGTCGAGGTCTGGCACAACATGAGTAACGGCAGCGACCTGGATGCTACCTGGGATCCCATATACATTAATGCGAATGAGACCAATAAAGTGGACCTGACTTTTACCACAGGACAATCCATGGAAGTGGCGGAATGGGCCTTCCATCTGGGCGGTGACGGACAGTACACACCCGGAGGGTGTTTCCCTGCAGGTACGGTCATAAGTTTTGACAATATGTCGCTCACGGATCTGACATCCGATGAGAATGATTATGTAAAACCAAAGCCCTGGCAGCGCGCCGGTATACTGGTAAATCAATTGGGCTATATGCAGGATGCGGCAAAGCGTGCCACCCTGCTTTCAGATGAAAAACAGCCGGTTTCCTTTAACGTATTTGATACATCCGGGAAAAACGTATACAGCGGAAAGTCAGTACCCATGGGAATGGATGCGGATTCCGGTGATATGGTTCATGCGCTTGATCTTACGGAGGTTAATGATCCCGGAAGATATTATATAGAAGCGGCGAACGGCTGCGGATCCTGGGAGTTCTCTGTCGGAAATACACAGGATTATTCCGCACTTTTATACGATGCGCTCAATTACTTTTATCAGAACCGCGCCGGCATAGCGATAGAGGGAGAGTATATCTCATCGGGAGATAAGGCGGCTCTTTCACGCGAGGCTGGGCATGTCAATGAAACGGCGACCATAGAACAGACCTGGGGATATTCCGCGTCATCAGGTGCGCAGGAAGTGAGCGGAGGCTGGTACGACGCCGGCGACCACGGCAAATACGTGGTGAATGGCGGGATATCTTTATGGATGCTGCAAAACCAGTACGAAGCAGCAGTAATAACAGGGACTGACGCGGCATATGCTGACGGCACGATGAACATCCCCGAAAACAATAACGGCTGTCCCGATCTGCTGGACGAGGCACGTTATGAGCTGGAATGGATGTTTAAGATGATGGTGCAGGATGGCGACTGCAAGGACATGGTCTACCATAAGGTGCATGATATCAAGTGGACCGGTCTGGCTGTTGCTCCGGCAGAAGACGATATGGAACGCATCATCAAGCCGCCCACGACAGCGGCGACTCTTAATCTGTGTGCGTGTGCGGCCCAGGCGGCAAGGCTCTGGGCGGACATAGATCCTGCTTTTGCGAAGGAGTGTCTGGAGGTGGCGAAGCGTACTTATGCCGCGGCCCTTGAGCATCCGGAGATGTATGCTCCGCTTGATGAATCCGTGGGGGGCGGCGCATACGGCGATAACAGCGTGACGGATGAGTTTTACTGGGCGACAGCAGAGCTGTATATAACTACAGGCAGTGAAGAGTATCTCGAGAGGATAAAGAACATCGAATACTATGGGACTATCCCCTTAAGCTTAAGCGGTGGCGAGAGCGTGGACACCTGCGGCTGTTTTGACTGGGGACATGTTGCGGCGCTGGGAAACTTAAGCCTTTGCTTAAACAGCGGCGCTGAGGGACATAAAGAAGCAGTGGCGGCGGTCATAAAGGCAGCTGATCAGCTTATAGAATTGGAAGCATCGCAGGGTTACGGTCAGCCTTACGGCAGCAGCACCATCGCTTATAACGACAGTGACAAGGGTTATGCCTGGGGTTCCAATTCCCTGGTGGCCGATAATTCCATAGTGATAGCCTATGCCTATCTTATGAGCGGCGACAGGAAATACTATGACGGCGTGATGGGCGGCATGGATTATCTTCTGGGACGCAATCCCATGGATTATTCATATGTGACCGGATACGGCACGCATGCGGCGGAATATCCCCATCACCGCTACTGGTCGAATCTGATCGACAGCGATTATCCCAAGGCGCCCGGCGGAGTACTGGTAGGCGGGCCTAATTCAGGCATGCAGGATCCCTGGGTAAAGGGATCGGGCTGGAAGAAAGGGACCATAGCGCCGGCTAAATGTTATCTGGATCACATCGAAGCCTGGAGTGTTAACGAGTGCACCATCAACTGGAACGCGCCTCTGGCGTGGCTTACGGGCTTTGTTACGCAGTATACAAAAGATGGCATAATGGTAGGGGCCACAGGTAACGGCGGCGGTGTATATATCAACCCGCAGAAGAGCGAGCCCGCTGCCTACAGCGGTGAAGTGGATGGCATACAGACGAAGGCAGGCCGTGATGAGAACGTGCCGGCCGGCAGGACAGGGGCGGATGAGTCCGATCATCCGGCTTTCGGACGCGCCGAAAGGCAGGAAAAGGGAGAGAAAAACAACACCCTGTTGATCGTGCTGATCGTGGTATCAGCGCTGGTCATCATAGTGGTCATTTCACTTGAGATCTTCTTATTTAAGATGGCCAAGCTTAAGGCCGGAAACGGTGAAAGCCCCTCAGATACCGTCTACAGTATGAAGAACGGGGAAGTAAAGGCAGGCGCTGCAACGAAGAAGAAAGGCAAGAAGCAGGGCAGATATATAACTCTGCCGATGAACAGTGCCAAGAGCGCCGGAGAAAAGAAAGAAGATGATGATAAAAAGACTTCCCCTTAAAGTGGCTTTATTGTAAATATTTTTTATGGTATTATCAGAGAAGATTTCTATACCGGGAGATAAAGGATGAGTGGATACAGCAGATTCCGCAAGCGCATATCGGATATAATTGAAGTGGGCTATGTTGAGGATTTTGTCGGCCGCGCTTATGATATCCTGAATCTGATGGCGATAGTCATTAATCTGACGGTCAGTGTAATGCTGACCTTTGACGAAATGGTGGCAAAGTGTGGAGATATGCTGCTCTTTATCGAGGGAGTAACGGTCGCTTTTTTTT
>JAFRXH010000029.1 GCA_017437785.1 Lachnospiraceae bacterium | reverse complement strand
GCGCAGAATGGATAAAACCTTCTGCGCCATTGTCGCTCGTAAGGAGATCAAAACGGTGAAAGCTAAAACATGATCATGCGCCGTGGAAAACCGCTGCAACACAAAAAAATATAAGAGGAGGAAGGGTACTATGAGTGAAGAGGTTAACAGTTTGGTTTTTGGTATATGGTTTCTGGCAGGAGCAGCATTGGTGTTCTGGATGCAGGCAGGTTTTGCGATGGTAGAGACAGGTTTTGCCAGGGCAAAGAATTCGGGAAATATCCTTATGAAGAACCTGATGGATTTCTGTATCGGTACGGTAACATTTATACTTATCGGTTTCGGCTTGTTTCTTGGAGAGGATATGATGGGCTTTATAGGAAAGCCCGGCTTTGATGTTTTTACGGCATATGAGAGTTTTGACTGGTCGAACTTCATATTCAATCTGGTGTTCTGCGCGACCACCGCTACGATAGTTTCCGGTGCAATGGCAGAGAGAACTAAGTTTTTAAGCTACTGTGTATATTCGGCTATCATTTCGGGCCTGATCTATCCGATCGAAGCACACTGGACCTGGGGTGGCGGCTGGCTGGCACAGATGGGATTCCATGATTTCGCGGGTTCTAACTGCATACATATGGTAGGCGGTATCTGCGCGCTGATCGGTGCAAAGATGGTAGGCCCCAGAATAGGAAAGTTTGTTAAGGATAAGAGTGGGAAAATAACCAAGGTAAACGCATTCCCCGGACACAACCTGCCGATCGGTGCACTGGGTGTATTTATCCTCTGGCTTGGCTGGTATGGTTTTAACGGTGCAGCTGCAGCTTCACTGGATGAACTGGCAAGTATCTTCGTGACCACTACCATAGCACCTGCTATCGCTACCGTGGTATGTATGATCTTTACCTGGATCAAATATGGTAAGCCTGATGTAAGTATGTGTCTCAATGCTTCACTGGCCGGCCTGGTGGCGATCACCGCTCCCTGTGATGTGTGCGATGCATTCGGTGCCATCATAATAGGTGCTGTAGCAGGTCTGCTGGTAGTATTCGGTGTATGGTTTCTTGATAACAAAGCTCATATCGATGATCCGGTCGGTGCGGTAGCAGTGCATATGATGAACGGTATCTGGGGTACTTTATCGGTAGGTTTGTTTGCAACCGATACTGCACCTGCATTTGCAAGAGGCTATGGCGACGGTCTGGCATTCGGATCAAACCAGATAGCAGGCAAAGGACTTTTTTACGGCGGCGGATTCGAACTGCTGGGAATACAGGCAGTAGGTATGTTAGCGACTGCAGCATGGACCGTTATCACTATAATCATCACGTTTGCAGTGATAAGAGCCATATTCGGTCTGAGAGTAAGTGAGGAAGAAGAGATAACCGGCCTGGATGCGACCGAACACGGTCTTGCAAGTGCATATTCCGGTTTCGCTATCATGGATGTTGCAGGAAGCATGACGATGGATGTAAACGAGAATACGAACCTTGGCAGTGACAGTTATGAGGAAGCAAGCGATGCTAAACGTAAAGCTTCGGTACCTGTTGTAAAGGCTCCGGATATAGAAGATACCGGTATCTACAAGGTGGTCATAGTTGCAAAGATGTCGCGCTACGAACATCTTAAGAAAGTAATGAACGATCTGGGTGTTACCGGAATGACTGTGACAAATGTTATGGGATGCGGCATACAGAAGGGGGCAGGTGAAAGGTACCGTGGTGTTGAAGTGGATGCAACGCTGCTGCCGAAGGTAAAAGTTGAAGTGGTAGTAAGTGCGATCCCCGTTGATTATGTGGTGGATGCAGCTAAGAAAGCGCTCTATACCGGACACATCGGTGACGGAAAGATATTCGTATACAACGTAAACCGTGTAGTCAAGATAAGAACGGGAGAGGAAGGTTACGACGCATTGCAGGATGTGGAGTAAGTTGAAAGTCAGACATTAATAATACAGATCCTTTGATCTGCTGTGTATAAAAGCCTTACCAAGAGTAGAGGGGGAGAGTCCTCAGGATAAAGCCTTCTCCCCCCGACGCCAGATCTGCGCCGACCGAAGCGGAGCGTAGAAAGGTGGCCCGAAGGGCCGGATGAGGTGTTATACACAGCGGAGTGAAGGATCTTTATGGCGTTTTAAGGATCTTAAGCCAGTAAACATAAGGAGGATATGATAATGCAGGGGATGATCCATGAGGAATGCGGAGTTTTCGGGATATGGCAGAAAGAGGATGCCGATCTGGCAAGACTCTTATATCACGGACTGACAGCGCTGCAGCACAGGGGGCAGGAGGCTGCGGGTATAGCCGTGAATACGGACCGTGTGATCAGTTATCACAAAGGGCTGGGTTTGGTGCATGAAGTGTTTGATGATGCAGAGCTTGACAAGCTGGGACACGGGAACATAGCAGTCGGCCATGTAAGATACTCTACCAGCGGAAGTAACAGCGTGATCAATGCACAGCCGATGGTCGTAAAGCATGTTAAGGGACAGCTGGCACTGTGCCACAACGGTAACCTTACCAATTCCTTTGAACTTCGCAGAAAGCTGGAATTATCGGGATGCATTTTTCAGACAACCAGCGATACGGAGGTTATATCGTATCTTATAACCAGAAACCGTTTAAACACCCCGTCTATAGAAGCTGCTGTTGAAAAAACAATGGATGAACTGACGGGAGCATATTCACTGGTGATGATGTCTCCGGCTAAGATGATAGGCTGCAGAGATCCGCACGGGCTGCGGCCTTTGTGTCTTGGGACTACACAAGAGAGCGGATATGTACTGGCGTCTGAAAGCTGTGCACTGGACGCAGTGGGAGCAAGGTATGTGAGAGAGCTTGATCCGGGGGAGATCGTCGTTATCGATAAGGATGGGATAAGGAGCATAAGAACTCACTGTAATAAAGAGGCACACAGGATATGCGTGTTTGAATATATCTATTTTGCAAGGCCTGATTCGGTTATAGAAGGTGTAAGCGTACATGAAGCAAGACGCCGGGCAGGGGCCTTTCTCGCACAGGAACATCCTGCGGAGGCTGATCTGGTAATGGGCGTGCCGGATTCCGGGCTGGATGCGGCAATGGGTTATGCTGAGGCAACAGGCATACCCTACGGCATGGGGCTGGTCAAGAACAAATACATAGGCAGGACTTTTATAGCCCCCGATCAGAACAGCAGGGATAAGCTGGTGAGACTTAAACTGAATACCATAGATTCGGTTATCAAAGGCAAAAGGATCGTGCTTATAGATGACAGCATCGTAAGGGGGACTACCAGTGCCCGTATTGTAAAACTGATCAGACAGGCCGGTGCTAAAGAAGTCCATATGAGGATATCTGCACCGCCGTTTTTATTCCCCTGCTATTACGGCACGGATATCGATTCAAAAAACAGTCTTATAGCCAACGGACACAGCATTTTAGATATCGCAAAGATGATAGATGTGGATTCGCTGGGATTTTTATCTGTGGAAAATGCTCTTAAACTGGCCGGTGAAGACGGGAAGGTATGTGCGGCCTGCTTTAACGGAGATTATCCCGCAGGCGCTCCGGAGCATGCCGAGAAGGACAGATTTGAGTGAGGGATGGGTACCCATCCCCCCTGTACCCATCCTAAAGGCTATACACGTAGATGGTATAAGGGCTGTGTGCGTCGGTGTATACAAGCGGTGCAGCCAGGCCCAGCTCGGCTGCATTAGTCAGTTCAACGCGCGATAATATATATCTGCAGTTAAGGTCGCGCAGGGCGGAGATATTTACCATCAGGCGGTGATCGGTGAAGCCCACCTCACGCAGGTGGGAAAAGGTGTTTTCGTCAGAGCCCGAATAGAGGCAGACACGCGCACCCCAATCGTTAAAGTATTGGGCCAGCGAAGGAGAGCCTGATAATGCAGGGGCTATCACTTCGTTCCATTTTTCTTTATACGCCAGTGAATACATACCAAGGTAACCGTCTACGGTGGAGAAGCCGTTGTAATCGAGTATGCCGGGATGCAGGCCGAAAGCCGCAGACCATTCACCGTTATAATCCAGATCTTTTTTTATGGTATCGAACAGTTCTTTGGAATAGAATTCATTATAATTTAAATATGTGGTCTCTTTGTGTTTGAGCAGGCGGTAGGCCTGGTTATATACGGTATAGTAAAAATCGTTATACATCTGGGGCATAAACATGGTGATGAGCAGTGCGGCAACTGCGGCAATATTTGCCCATCTTTTGCTGTTTAGTTTATTGAAGCGGTAGAGCTTGATGCATATGACAGCCAGTTCCAGATACCACAGGCAGGGATTTAAGAAGCTGGTGCGGCCGAAATTAAAACCTTCGAGCTGGGGGATCAGCTTCTCAACAAGAGAGTATACCGGTCTGTAAAAATACAGGCCGTAGATAAGGCTGTTTATCAACAGTGCTATAAAGATCAGATTGAGCGGATCTTTAAGGATCTGCTCCTTCTTACCGTTGCGGATATAGCGTATATTTACGATAAAGAGAGCGATGACGGTAAGAGGCAGTATAACAAAGCCGTGGCAGTCCTGTTCATGGAAAGCCGGATTGCAAAAGGCGGTGAGAGCTGCTTTAAGTGAGCCGCCCAGACTCAGGGAATCGTGCACCATGACCGTACGAATGGTCACGGTATCGCTAAAGAGCATTTCCTTAAAAAGCCTGTATTCAAAGCAAACATAACCCAGAGCGAGCACGATCAGTGCTATCAGGAGTCTTAACGGGAATTTCTTATCTTTTATCCACAGTACGATAAAGCTTATACATACCCAGGCCAGTATAAAGAAGCCGTGATACGAAAAATAGGAGAGAAAAGGATAGCCGAATACGCCTAGATACAGAAGTATAAGCTTTTTTACTTTCTTATCATCATAGAGGTATATACGGCGCAGTAAAAAGATAATGAGCGGTATCGAGGTAAAGGCGATACCGTATGCCGGAAACACCGGGATAAGGCCGTAGGCGCAGCCACTAAGCAGGATGGGTGCACGCAGCTTATCGAAATCTTTGCCGCAGACATCCTTTGCCAGGATGTATACGGAAAAGATACCGAAGAATACCTTAAGAGCATATCCGCAGAAATATGCAAACAGCGGCGGGAATAAGATAAACATCAGGTTGTATAAAGACAGCTCTGTGCCGAAGAGATCGCGCGGCACTCCGTGTAGTATGGGGATATCCACGTTATGCGCATACCACAGGCCGTTGTTCTTAAGAGCCGTAAAGTGCGGAACAAAGAGGTCCAGATTATCGTGCACCTGTATATAGGAATCCCCGCGGAAGATAAGAAAGAGCAATGCCTGGCTAAAGAGCAGGACTGCGATCAGATAAATGTACCAGTAATCTTTTAGGTTTGATCTTGAATTTTTCATAAAGAAGATGATATACCGCCGGGGAAGGAAAGTCAAATCGTTGATAAAAGAGAAGGGGAGTGGTAGAATATGGGAAGATTCCCAAGTAGGAAAGGTCGGCTACGGAGATCACAGATCTCCTGCCTCCCTTTTTCGCTTCGCTCAGAATGACAGGAAGGGGCCCGGAATGGCAGGAAGGGTGCTAAGGATGACAGGAGGGGGCCCGGGATGCCGGGGCGGGGCGACAGAGAAATGATGATCAATGGAGGAAACAGGTAATGGATGGATGTTTGTTTTGTAAGATCGTAAACGGGGAGATACCGTCTACCAAGGTATTTGAGGACGAAATATCGTATGCGTTCAGGGATATCAATCCCCAGGCGCCGGTACACATACTGATCGTGCCTAAGAAGCATATCGTATCCGTAGCGGAGATAGCTCCGGAGGATGAGGCAGTAGTAGGCAGGATATTTACCAATATCGCTAAGATCGCCAAAGACGAAGGGCTGGATAAGGGATACCGTGTGATCAGCAATGTGGGTGATGATGC
>JAFRXH010000028.1 GCA_017437785.1 Lachnospiraceae bacterium | reverse complement strand
GCCAATAAGATAATAACAGAAGGCATGGGCAGCCAGTTCGATCCCGCTCTTAAGAACATTTACGAAAAGGCCCGTCCACGCCTTGAAGAATACTATAAAAAACAGTCGTAAAGCTTTTATATTGGCGATCAGAGGACCATCCTCATTATCGCTTCCACATCGGAAGCATCAAGCTTCACATAAGCCCTGGTGGACAGGCTGCTGGTACGGACAGCTTCAGCAGCCATCTCTGCCAGTCTTGAATCATCTATACCCACGTCCGAAAGCTTAGATGGCATTCCCAGTTCCTTAAAAAATCTCTCTGTAAGATATATCCCGGCGTTTGCTGCTGCCCGGTCGTCTTCATCGTCAACATCCCATACATTGCGGGCATACATAGCAAAACGCTTTACCGTAGCATCCGAAAGCACATATTTCATCCAGGCAGGCGTCAGTATGGCAAGTCCCACTCCGTGGGTCAGATCATAAAAAGCAGAAAGCTCATGTTCTATGGGATGAACGCTCCATCCTCCGCCTTTTCCGAATGTAAACAAATGATTGAGCGCTATCGATCCCGTCCACATAAGATTTGATCTGGCCTCATAATCATCCGGTACGGCAACAGCCTGCGGCCCATACTTTATGCAGGTCTTAAGTGCGGCTTCACTCAGCCTGTCGGTGATAAATGCACCGTCATTTGGCTGGAAATACTGCTCAAGTATATGTGAGAAGATATCAACGCAGCCTGCCGCCGTCTGCTTTGCCGGAAGGCTGAACTGATACGTCGGATCGCACACCGACAAAGCCGGATACAAAAGAGGATGATTTATCTCAAGCTTTTCTTTTGTTTCCTCATTACTGATAACTGCGCCGGGGTTCATTTCCGAACCTGTTGCGGATATCGTAAGTACGGTAAATACCGGAAGCGCAGCTGTGATCTTTGTCCGGTCCAATACCAGGTCCCAGGGATCTCCGTCATAAAAGGCAGCACAGGCGATATGCTTCGAAGCATCGATGGTGCTACCTCCCCCCACAGCCAGCACAACGTCAATACCGTAATTTTTACACATCTCTGCACCTTTTCTGACAGAGCTGAGCTTCGGATTCGGTTCTATCCCCGGGAGTTCATATATCTCAAACTTTTCCAGCACTTCATAAACCTTACTGTAAATGCCGTTTTTCTTTATGCTTCCGCCCCCGTATACCAGTAATACCTTTTTCCCGTATTTACCTATTTCCGTTTTCAGACAGTTTATCTTACCGCGTCCGAAGCGTATATCCGTTGGTACATGATAATCATAATCGTTCATCGTCTTCCCTCCCGTATCTGCATTTCATATCTTTGCCTTAAACCTGTCATACCTTAGTGTTGACAGGTCAACATCCGTATGGCCTGTAGCGATCAGCTGTGCCAATTGATGTCCTGCCGCAGGCCCTATACCGAACCCATGTCCTGTCATCGCGCAGGAAGTATATAATCCCGGCACCTCATCGATCGCACCCACAACAGCCACACCGTCGGCACACTTATCGCTCCAGCCTGCCCACGTCCTTACTATCTTTGCATCAGAAAGCATCGGGAAATACTTCATGATGCCCCTGCAGATACAGGGTGCGGTCTTCGCATTTGATATGGGTGTACCGTTATCCTTATTGCAGCCCTCAAAGCCCGATGATCCGCCGAATACAAACGATCCGTGCTTTGTCTGATGCCCGTAAAAGTCGGCTTCCGCCGTCCCAAGCATCTGATCGAACATATGCGGCTGTGCCTCCGTTACCAGGCATTCCAGAAGAGATCTTGTCATCGGGATATCAACTCCCACACTCCCAAGTATCGCGCGGCTGTCAAAACCTGCTGCCACCAGGACATTTTCCCCTTCAAAGACATCGCCCGATGCGCATATAACTTTCCTTACTTTTCCTTTAACCATCCGAAGTTCCGTTACCTTTTCACCGGTGATAAAATCCACGCCTTTCTTTCTTGCCATCTTATAATATCCAAGCGTAGTAGTAAGCGGATTGGCATGTCCGTCAGTAGGACACCAGCTTGCACAGCTCACCTCATCGGAAAGATATGGATTGATCTTTCGCACTTCCTCCCCATCTATCATCCTGACATCCAGACCGCACTTTTTTGCATTATCCGCCAGTTTCGTCAGTATTTCCTTATGCTTTTCATTTTTCCCCAGCCTCAGATTTCCATCCTGATGATACTCACAGTCTGTTTCCAGTTCCTCCGAAAGCGTAGGCCATATATTCTTTATCCCATACATGACCAGAGGCAGCTCCCGTATGTCACGGCCCGACTGTCTTACGCCGCCACCGTTTCTGCTGGAGCCTCCGTTGCCGATATGATCGCTGCCTTCCAGCACGATCGCACTCAGTCCCCTCTTTGCAAGGTAATAAGCAGCAGCATTGCCTATAACACCTCCGCCTATCACTATAACATCCGCCTTATTCCTCATCAGTATCACCTTCTTTCGCAAAGATATGCATCTCTATAGGCCTCATGGGTACCCTGCTCGTAGCCGGTTCTATTTCAGCCGGCGAAACTCCCAGTTCCCTCGCCACTATACCCTTTACAAGCCATGAACAGGTCTGTCCCTGGCACAGTCCCATTCCGGCCCTTAAATATCTTCTTATCTCTGTCATAGTCCACATTCCGTCATGTACCGCCCGGCGTATCTCTCCTTTGGTGATCTCTTCACAGCGGCATATCAGCATATCATCATCCTCAGCCGGAACATACTCTCCTATATCACGCGATCTGTCATTTACACTGTTCATCTTGATACCTCCCGCTCAGCTTCCTTAAAAAACCTGGCCGTCATTGCATATTCTTTGGGAACACGCATAGTGAGTAAATGGGTTTTATCAAATGCCGTTGCACTCCTTACTGATACCACTTCTGCCTCACATACCACATGACCATTCCTGCCAAGCGCCACTCCTTTAGTACCTTCTTTGGGCAAAGGCAGGAATTCATAGGGGATCGTAATTGTTGCACTTCCGTCCCCACAGTCTTCATCCACCAGAAAGATCGCCTGTCCCGAACAGCTGGCCACACACATTCCGCAGCCGATACAATCCCCTTCATACACTGCTATGGGAAGAGAAGTTATATTATCACCGATAGAGATACACTTCTTGGGACATGCATCCTGGCACGGATTACACGGGATATTCTGTGTACATTCTATAACAGGATGTATCCCCTTCTTGTGTGTAACCCCCGGGAAGCGGTCTATTTCATCATCAGCTACATATCCCTTTTTAAGCAGATTTGAAGATATATCAATACCCTCTTCAGTCTTTTCGATAAGCTTACCCCTGTTTGCCGGTGCAAACATTCCCTGACGCAGTCCGTCAAGTGCTTTATCCAGTTCAGCCAGCTCTTTATCCAGCTCCTCTTTATCAATATATCCCAGGAACTGCGCGGCGATAACTCCCGCCATACGTCCCTCTATCATCGCAGACGAAGCTTCTTCTATACCCGAAACATCACCGGCCGCAAATACCCCCGGTATTGATGTACGTCCGTATTTATCACAAACAGGCACCTGACCTCCGCGTCTTGGGTCATCGGTCATTTCTGCCCCTGCCATTTTAAGCAGCTGCGACATGGGCGATAACCCCACCGCCATGCATATGGTATCAACCTCAAAGTGTTTTTCGGTCCCCGGGATAAATCTGAACTTATCATCCACCTCTGCTATGGTCACCCCCTTAACATATTCCTCTCCTTCAGCTTCCACAATGGTATGCGAAAGGTAAAAAGGTACTCCGCATCTTGCCACCTTAGATGCATGTACGCCGTATCCGCCCACTCTTGGAGCCGCATCAACTAAAGCAACAACCTCGCAGCCACACTGCATGAGCTGAAAAGATACGACCAGCCCTACGTTTCCGGATCCCAGCATAAGGATCTTCTTTCCGGGCAGTATCCCATGCAGGTTCATCATAGTTTGTGCGGCTCCTGCCCCTATAACACCCGGAAGCGTCCATCCCGGGAACAGTACCATATTTTCTGCGGCTCCCGTAGCTATAACAACCGAATCTGCCTTGTAATGTTTTATCCCTGCTCCCTGCTTAACAACCACTTCTTTATCCTGATAAAGTCCTATGACGGTAGCATTCAGCTTAACCGTTACCCCGGCCTCTGCAGCTTCCTCCAGTAACTGCCTGCCTATCACAAATCCTCTTACTTTTGCCCTGTGTTCTTTAGATCCGAAGAACTTATGGATCTGTTTAAAAAGCTGGCCTCCCGGTTTCTCATTCTCATCAAAAACTATAACATTCAATCCTTTCTTCGCCGCCTCAATAGCAGCCGACAAACCTGAAGGTCCCGCACCAACAATGATCAGATCGTATCTTTTCATATAACATGTCCTCCTACTGTTCCTCAAAAGCTTTATCTGAAACCCCATACTGTGTCCTGACCGCCATTCCCTCTTTAAGCGGTGTTATACATGTCCTTACATTGGGTACGCCATCAACTATCATCACACAGTCAGTACACCGTCCTATCGCGCAGAATATTCCTCTTGGCTTATGCTCCTTCTGTGTGTATCTGTGAACCATAACGCCTGCGGCTTTGAGGGCAGCCGCTATAGGTTCTCCCTCATATCCTTCGATCTCTTTTCCATCAAAGCTAAAACACACTTTACGGCCTTTTTCAACAACACCGAGTATCGGATGTTCCTCTATCCTATCTGCCATGATACTTATCTCCTCTCTGTCTTTATCCGTCTCAGACCCTAACACATATCCGGACTGTCCCATAAATGCAGCTTTGTCCCCAGCCCCATTTTTTTTGCATTTTCATAACATACCTTTCCCCATGCCACATCCTCCACCGGCATGCCTCCTACGGAATAAACGAATATCTGATCCTCACTGACTCTCCCGGGCTTCTTGCAGAAAATGATATCTCCCAGATCCGTTATCTCATCCATGGAGATCACTCCGTCATGCGCCATATCGGTGAACTTTGAACCAATGATGTTATTTATTCCGAATGAAGGATAAGGAAACTCTTCCGCCCAGGCCTGATAAAGCTTGATATTATCCACTACCAGTGAACAGGATGCCAGCTCCTCAGTATCCATATCAAAAGCGCTTACGCCTATCAGTACTGCCCCCGGCTTGATCCATTGCTTCTTTACAAAGGGATAAAATGCAGGATCAGTTCCCCCCGAATTTGAAAAAGATATAACATCCGTATCCCTGACCAGCTCCTCTATACTATCTGCAGCTTCGACCGCCTTCAGCATCGGATATTCATCTTTTACATAAGCGATAAACTTCTCCAAAGAAGCCTTTCCTCTTCCCTTGACCTTGATTGTATCTATGTCCGGGCAGGCAGCCATTATTGCTGCCAGTGAAGTCTTTCCCATAACGCCGGGGCCGCAGATACCACAGACCTTTGCTCCTTTATTTACCAGATACTTTGCACCCACCCCCGGTATAGCGCCGGTCCGGTATGCACTCAGAAGATTTGCGCTCATGAGTGCCAGGGGAGCACCTGTATCCTTATCATTAAGCATCACCGTCAATATCGATCTGGGCAGGCCCTTTTCCCTGTTGGCCATGTTCGATCCGTACCACTTCATTCCCATCAGATCAAAGGGGCCGCCTATATAAGCCGGCATAGCCATAAACCTGCGGTCATCACCGACATCCAGAGGCATATGAGGAAACGGCGATGTCTTCGGAAATGAGACCTGGCTTCCGTGTGAGTTATGGTTCTCGCCTCCCATCACGTAATCCCCGGAATTTAAGCATTTGATAACTTCTTCCATCGCTTCTATGCATGCTGGCATATCCTTAACGCCGGCCTTTATCATGTCCTCCTCATTTAAAAACAGAAAATCTATTGCCGGATAGCTCATATCATCAACTCACTTCTTAACACAGCTCTATCTCATGTATGGTTCGTCCCAAAGGTTAAGCTTAGTACCTATACCGTTTTCGACAGCATTTCTGTAACAGTCATATCCCCATGCCACATCCTCTATGGGCATCCCGCCGCTGCTGCAAAACACTATCTCATCTTTAGAAGTCCTTCCCTGCGATATACCGTTTACAATATCGCAGAGATTTATCACCTGTTCTCTTTTTATCTTTCCTTCCCTTACCAGATGAATGAAATGTATCCCCATGATCACCCATTCCCTCTTGTTTCCAAGCTCATCCACAGGGCCTCTTGCTATAAAGTTATTCATGTACTTGTCGTACATGCCGTAATTATCAACAACCATCGTAGTGCCCGTCAGCTTATCGAATTCCCTGAAAAGAAAGCTTCCCATCGAAAATACCGATGCACCTTTCTTAAACCATTCAATGCGGAATTCCTCCGCTTTATCCGGACTTACGGACATTGCTTCACTCACAACATCTGCCTCCCTGCAGGCCTGCTCGAGGCTTTCGCATATCTCGATCTCTTTTATCTGGGGATATTTCTCTTCGGTAAATTTCTTAAAAGCCAAAGTTGAAGCGGACGTCGGAGAACTTCCTTTTATCTTGATCTTTTTTATCTGTGGCAATACAGCCATATAGCTCATCAATGCGCATTTATTTATCACGCCGGGGCCAAGTATAGAAAGCACTTCCGAATCACTGTTTGCCAGGTAACTTGCTGCCATTGCAGGCATGGAGCCCGTCCTCATGGCACTTAAGAGATTTGCCGACATATAAGCTATGGGAGCTCCGGTATCCACATCATTAAGCGTGGCCATAAGTATCGACCTGGGAAGTCCCTTCTTTATATTGCCATGATTCGATCCGTACCATTTCTGTCCCGCTATATGAAACCTTCCTCCCAGATATGCAGGCATCGCATTAAATCTTCTGTCCGGACCGTTATCCAGAGGAAAGTTTTCGATATCCTTAGCTTTGGGAAAGTTTATCTGAAGCCCATGTTCATCGCCTTTGGGGCCACCCATGATATAATCTCCCTTTCCGAAAAGGCTCATTACGTCTCTCATGGTCTCCACACAGCCTTTGGCATCAAGCACTCCGGCATCGATCATGTCTTTCTCGCTCATATACAAAAAATCAATCGCCATAATCTCATCTCCCTTTTAAATCAAAACCCGGGACAGATCCGTGTCCGTCCCGGGCCCCTTTGCCCTGTTATCCAAAAGATACTTAAGGCTATTCTTTTAACTTAGTCCACATGTCACTGTAAAGTTCCAGAATATCGCTGTCCAGGTTCTCAACAAAACTACCCTTTGCGATAGCATCCGCAGGCGGATTCTTTGCCGGATTGCTGCTGTATTCTTCGCCCATTATCGCGATAGCATCGGTATTAGCGCAAAGATAAGGGAACTCTTCCAGTACCATCGCCATGTTTTCGGTATCCATCATAAAGTTCATCCACAACATTGCGTTATCATAATTAGGCGAATCCTTGGTCACTACCCAGTTATCAAAGAAGAGGTATGCACCTTCATCAGGATATATGACTTTTATCGAAGGTACTTCCGCCATAGCCATTGCTATCTCTGCGCTCCATATCATTCCTGCATAGCAGTCGCCGGATATCAATGCACTCTTAGGTGAATCCGAATCATACAGAGCCACATTTTTCTTAAGCTCCATAAGCTTATCTGATACCAGAGCAAGCTTTGCCGGATCCGTTTCACTTAAGTCATAACCCATTGCTTTATTTGTCATACCTATGACAGCACGGAAATCATCCAGCACTACCAGCTTTCCTTCCAGGGAAGGATCGAAAAGATCTTCATAGGATGTTATATCAAGGTCCACCTTATCGGTATTTACCGCTATAGCTCCGGCGCCACCCATATAAGGAACCGAATAAACATTGCCGGGATCATAGCTGGGATCCTTATAGCTCTCACCTATGTGCGCGAAATTCGGAAGCCTGTCAAAATCAAGTTCCTTAAGCATACCCTGCGCAATAAGCTGTGCCACCATGTAATCGCTGGGCTGAAGCACATCATATGCGCCTGCCGCCTCTGACTTTACTTTTGCCAGCATATCCTCATTTGATGAATAGGTAGAAACATTTACCTTTATACCGGTTTCTTTTTCAAACTTATCCACCACCGAATCCGGCAGATACTCTGTCCATACAAACAGGTTCAACTCCCCTTTATCATCGGCAGTTCCTCCCGCTGCCGCATTAGCCTGTCCGGCTCCTGTCTCTCCGCATCCTGTCATACACATTACAGCCAAAGTTAATACTGATGCCAAAACTGATAATCTCTTCTTCATATTTCGTTCCTCCTTTTCACGTCCTGTTCAGACTTTATTATGCTTTCCGGATAATATGCCACTCTGCGTTATGAATACCAGGCCGATCGTACCCAGTAATAAAAGTGCCGAGAGTGCATTTACATCCGGTGAAACACCGCTTTTGATACTCTCCATTACCTTCAGTGGATAAGTCTTCGTCTGTCCGTTGACAAAATAGCTTATGATCACATCATCTATGGAAAGCGTAAACGCAAGCAACGCTCCTCCTGCTATTCCGGGTGCAAGTACCGGTAAAGTGATCTCAAAAAATGTAACTATACGGTTCGCACCCAGATCCATACTTGCCTCTTCGATCGATGCATCATATCCCGAAAGCCTTGCTCTCACGTTGAAGATCACATACGGTACGCAGAAACTCACGTGTGAAAGTATCAATGTAAGCATCCCCCGGGGGACCCCGGTGTTTGAAAATATAGTCAGCAGCGCTATGCCTATGACTATTTCCGGGATGACCACCGGTATATATAAAAGCCCGTTTATTATGCCCTTGCCCTTAAACTTGTATCTGTAGATCCCCACTGCTCCCAGAGTTCCGATCACCGTTGAAAGCAAAGTACTGAGCAGTGCTATCAGCATGGTGTTTCCGAAAGATTCCAGCAGTGAAGAATTACTCCAGAGTTTTACGTACCAGTCCAGTGTGAATCCCTTCCAGCTAAGATAGGGCTTTGTGGTTGTGGCGTTAAATGAATTTGCCACAACCACAAAGAGAGGTAGGAACAAGAACAGATAAACTGCCGAACAAAACAATATACTTAATCCCTTATCACGTTTTTCTTTTCCCTTCTTTTTCATAAGCACCTCTCATACTCCAAGACTATCCATGTCTCCGCCAAGCTTCTGATATATCTTAACCAGCAGTATTGTTAACAGTATCAGTATGATCGAAAGCGCCGCACCCAGCGGC
This sequence comes from Lachnospiraceae bacterium, assembly GCA_017437785.1. Lineage (GTDB taxonomy): Bacteria > Bacillota > Clostridia > Lachnospirales > Lachnospiraceae > NK4A136. The sequence goes on along the minus strand of JAFRXH010000028.1, from coordinate 6,942 downwards.
CAGTTATTTGCGCTCTTAAACTGACGCTCTATCAGGTTTCCGATCATATCCGTATTTCCTCCCCCAAGTATGTTTGATACAAAGAAGTAACCCAGACACGGTATAAATACCATGATGCATCCGGAAAATATACCGCCTGATGTAAGCGGGAGGATCACCTCGATCAATGTACGTAAGGGCCTGGCCCCCAGATCGCTCGATGCCTCCAAAAGGCTGCCGTCCAGCTTCTCTATTGCGGTATACAGCGGAAGTACCATAAAAGGAACAAAGCAGTATACCATACCCAATATAGTTGTTCCGGTCTTATACAAAAGCTCCGCGGATCCGTCTGCCAGATGCATAAGAGTCAGCAGTTTTACAAGCCAGCCGTTATTTCCAAGAAAACTTCTCCAGCCGTATATCCTTATCAGCGAATTGGTCCAGAACGGGATTATCACCAGCATATATAAGAGCTTTTTCTTTTTGCTCTTTGTTCTTGCTATGATATATGCGAAAGGATATCCTATAAGTACGCAGATAAAGGTTGTAACAAAGGATATCAGCAATGATCTGGCATATATCTTTACATATTCCACAGATAACAGTTTAGTGTAATTAGCCGCTGTGAATTCATAAACCACATTGTAGTACTCATCGGTCTTGCAGAAACTCATCACCGCTACCAGGATCAGCGGAGCTACCACCAGGAAAAGAAGGAGCAGCGCCACCGGGCCGACTGTCACAAGAGCCGGCAAAGTATTTGATCTGAATTCATGTTTTGATGTTTTCCCGCTCATATTCTTCCCTCCGCTCCCTTTTGTCATCCTGAGGGCTTTAGCCCGAAGGATCTTTTCCTACGCAAGCTTTATCTCATCCAGTATCTTAAATATCTTATAGCTGTCATTATGTATCAGCACCGCATCTTCCGGCTCCCAGTATGGATAGATCCTGCTTCCTATAGGCGGAAGCTCCTGTCCTGCAAGCCTTTCTATCTTTAATTCATTTCCGTTAGGCAGCGATACGATACATTTAAGCACTGCTCCCACATAGATATAATCCTTAACTATCGCTACCAGTTCAAAACCGTCATGCGGCATTGTCTGAAAGCGCATCTTTTCCGGCCTTACTGAAATGGTCGCATATTCCAGTATCGAGAAACTGTCATCACACTTAACCTTTACCGCACCGTTTTCCAGTGTCACCGTTGCTATACCTTCGTGGATGCTGGTAACACATCCGTCATATGTATTGGTCTCTCCTATAAAGGTTGCTACAAACCTTGTAGCCGGATGTTCATATATCTCAACAGGAGTATCAAGCTGATCTACTATACCGTCATGCATTATCGCTATCCTATCGCTCATAGTCAGAGCTTCTTCCTGATCGTGCGTTACATATATGAATGTTATATTCAGCTTTTTCTGAAGCCTTTTAAGTTCCAGCTGCATCTGTTTCCTCAGCTTAAGATCCAGCGCCCCAAGCGGCTCATCCAGAAGAAGTACCCTCGGTTTGTTAATAAGCGCTCTTGCAATGGCAACTCTCTGTTTTTGTCCTCCCGACAGCTGCGCGGGATATCTTTTTTCAAAACCTGAAAGCTGTACCATTTCCATCATCTCCAGCACACGCTCCTTTATCTCCGGTTTGGGGACTTTCTTCATCTTCAGCCCATATGCTATATTGTCAAAGATCGTTTTATGCGGAAACAGTGCATAAGTCTGAAACACCGTATTTACGTTTCTCTCATATGGTTCCTTCTCCTCTACGGGAATACCCTCCACCTTGATACTCCCTGTACTTGGTTCTTCAAACCCCGCTATCATTCTGAGAGTGGTAGTCTTTCCGCATCCCGATGAGCCAAGAAGTGTAAGGAATTCTCCTTCATTCACTGTCAGGTTCAGGTCTTTTACCACGTGATTAGAACCATATCTTTTATTGACTCCTATCATCTCAACTATAGTACCCATATGCGTACCTCCGGCTATAACGCCTTTACTCCTCTTTCTCCGGTACGGATCCTCACCGCATCTTCAACATCTTTAATGAATATCTTTCCGTCTCCCACATGATCTGTAGCACAAACTTCGCAGATACTTGATATTACGGTTTCAACATCCTTATCATTTACCACCACTTCCACCTTTACTTTCGGGAGAAGATTTATGGTCGTTTTATAACCCTTTATCTCATTTACGCTTCCTTCATCGGATACGCCCTTCTGGGTACCACAGCCCATACAGGTCGATAATGTCATTCCTCCGCAATGGATCTTATCCAGTACTGCCTTAACATCCTCAAGCTTCTCCGGACGTATAAATATATTTAATTCCTTCATCACTCATCCCTCCTTATCTTCCTGTTTCAAAACATGAAAGGCGCCGTATCACTGATACAGCGCCTTTGCCTAATTTGTATAATACAGGACTTCTTTTATGTGCAATATAAACTATTCATCAATACATTTCAACTCACCAATAAAACCATATTTCTACTACTTTTTAAGTAGTCTCACTCCTTTTCAAGTATCATCTTAAACAATCCTACCCGGTTATTGATCCCAAGCTTGCGATAAAGATTCAATATATGCTTCTTAAGAGTACCTTCCGTAATGGTCATCATCTCACAGATGACGGTATTGCTCTTACCCTCCATAAGATGCTTAAGCACAGCTTCTTCCCGCCTGGTCAGCTCGTATTTTTCTGCAGCCGCATGTACAGACAGTTTTTCAACGGTGGGATCGTTTTTCTTCTTTTGCTGATAAAGTCTGTATGACAGATGATCTTTTAACAGATCAAGGATAAAGATATCATCGTAAACAAAATCATCTTTCCCGATGGTTCTGTAAAAAGTCACTACCCCCACAAATTCTTTTTTTCGCGCAAGGACCATCTGAAGAGAGTAATGCCAGTTATTGGCTTTATATACATTCTTGTAATAGTCTGTATCAACTCTTTTTTCGTCAGTTATTATATCTGTTTCGCGATAGATAAGAGTTTTTCCTCCATACAATATCCCTCTGCTGTAATCCAGCTCGTCATATACCATTGACATATCCTCTTCACAGTTATACAAGATGGGGGAAACCAGCTTTTTTTTCCCATCCGGAGATGCCAGATGAAAATCTGCGCTGTCATAATCGATAAGCATCTTCATCTGTTCAAGAAACTGCGTTCGCATATCATCGATATCATCAACCGTATATATCTTATATATTATACTGTTTAGGAATATCCAGTCGTTTGTTTCAAGAGTTCTCATACCTTATTCTCCCATCAAGCAATGAGGACACGGGGACGGTCCTTTTGTCCTCACTCATTCCTTAATGCTTTTCGCAGCATGCACGATCACTGACACACTTGATCGCTATACATTTTAACAGCATGAGGACAGTTAGGACCGTCCCCGTGTCCTCATTGTCCTCTTCCAATATCTCTATATGACCGGATCGTACTGGAATCTTGACAGATGCTCGAAAGGCAGGATCTGCCGGCCTCTGAAAAGACCGCAGCCGTCATTTATCATCTGGTTGTTTATGGCCTTGAACATGTTTACATTAACGGAAGCCAGATCCAGTTCCTGCAGCTCTTTAAGCCTCTCATAGGCTTCATCAAAAGCCCTGCATTCTCCGGGTGCGATAATATCGCGTTTACTCCTGCTCTCCTCCTGTATCTTTTCATAGCCAAAGTGGTTAGCATCCCCTATCTCTGCCAGATCATCCATATCCTTCGTACGCAGCTGCAGTTCCGTATAGCATCTTGCAAGATTATCGTAAAATGTGATATGCAGCGACTGATAGCCCGAAGGCCTGGGATTCTTTACATAATCCCTGTAATAGAAGCGGTTATTATCATCTATTTCACCGGAGCATTCCGTATGCGACTGCCCGCTCATTTCCGGAGAAAATCCTCTCTCTTCAAGAAATCCGGGAAGAACATTTGCAATCTCGTAAAGATACTTTTCTTCCTGTGCTTCCCTGCTTTCATTCTCCGACACATGACATACCGGCAGCGAGATGACTATGCGGTATGCAATAAGATCCCTGAAACAATGCAGATTATTCTTTATCTCATTCTCTGACGGATATCTTTCGTTTGCCTTGTAATAGTTATATATATACTCCATTACATAAGCGTTAAACTTCTCTTCCGCACGTATCAATGATTTGATCCGCCCCTTAAAAGTAAAGGCAAGGAACGGATATTTCTGCGTCATATAAAGATAGAATTCCTTTATCCTCTGCGACTGGGAAGTAAGGAAATCCGTATGTTCCAGCAGCTCTATGATCTGTACCAGGAAGTTGCTGTGCGCCAGATCTATGGCATTATTTGTCTTTATCGCTTCCTGTTTCAGATCGCTTGAATACTGTATAAGTATCTTAAGCACGGTATCACCGTTATACAGATAATCGCTCAATGAGATCATATTTTTTACTCCTTTTACGCTTTAATGCATCTTTAGAAGCTCTGCACTGATGAGCTTCATAGTTCCTTAAGCCACAGCGCTGCGGATGCATCGCTTGGCATGCGCCAGTCCCCGCGCGGAGAAAGCGTGACCGATCCGACTTTAGGTCCGTCCGGCAGACAGCTTCTCTTAAACTGCTGGGAAAAGAATCTTTTAAAGAAATTCTTAGCTGCCTCACGCGCCTTAATAACGCTTATTTCCGGATAGGCCCGCAATGCATAGGCTGCCGCTCTGGCAGGCTCAAAACCGTAACGCAGAGTGTAATACAGGAAGAAATCATTCAGGTCATACTTACCTATCTTTTCCTCCGTCTTCTGCGCTATCTGTCCGCCAACACTGGGGGTAAGCTCCGGAGAGATAGGCGTATCGCAGATCGATAGCAGCGTATTCTTTAATTCACTGCTCTCACACATATATGCATACGACCTGCATATAAACTTAACAAGTGTCTTGGGGACTGATGCATTCACGGCATACATAGACATATGATCCCCATTATAGGTACACCAACCCAGCGCCAGCTCCGACAGATCCCCTGTTCCTACCACCAGGCCGTTCTTCATATTCGCCGCATCCATAAGAAGATACGTGCGCATCCTTGCCTGGGCGTTCTCGTAGGTCACATCGCCTTCTCCCTGATATCCTTTTTCGTGGCCAAGCTGCGACAGATGAAGTTCAACACCTTCTTTGATCGGTATCACATATGTTTCGTCACACAAAAGCTCCATCAGCTTTCTCGCATTATCATAAGTATGGCCGCTCGTATTGCCTTCATTAGGCATGGTATATCCAAGGATGCGTATATCATTTACCAGTTTCTTAGCTTCGGCGCAAACCAGTAATGCCAGAGTAGAATCCAGCCCTCCCGATATGCCGATGATAAGATTTTTGATACCGCTTGCCCTCACCCTTGTAGCCAGGCCGTTTGCCTGTATCTGCAGTATCTTTTTGCATCTTTCGTCCCTTGTGTTATCATCTGCCGGCACAAAGGGATTCTTCGCCACAGGGTATTCCTGCTCCTTAAGTATCGCTGCCATCTCTTCTATACCTGCTTCAGAAGCTCCCACAGCAGGCATGCTCACCTCTATCCTCCGGTAATCCGTATCCTTGTCATTTTCAAAGGTATTCTGCCGCCTTCTGTCATGCATTATGATCCCTGTATCGATAAGTGCGGTCTGCACATGCGGATAATGCGGAAAGATGCTTTCCTTTAGTATGCTTCCGTTCTGCGCAATGATAGTATGGCCTGAAAAAACCATATCGGTACTGCTCTCACCGGTTCCCGAAGAGGCATATATATATGCGCACAGACAGGATCCGCTCTGCAGCCTTACCAGCTGCGATCTGTACTCCTGCTTTCCTATAAGCTCATCGGAAGCCGAAAGATTCGCTATGATATTGGCTCCTGCCAGCGCAGCATGCGTTCCCGGTTTATCCGGCACCCACAGGTCTTCACAGATCTCCACTCCCAGTACAGCTCCGCTCTTAACATCCTCAAGCAATATGTCTGTGCCAAAGGGTACATCCTTATCACCTATACGTACGCTTCTTCCTCTCAGATCCTTTCCGCTCTCAAACCAGCGGCATTCATAGAATTCCGAATAGTTCGGAAGATATGATTTGGGTATCAGCGCTTTTATCTCACCCTGCGATAAAACAGCCCCGCAGTTATACAGGCAGTTTTTATATCTTACAGGCACACCTGCAACCACAGTCTGTAAGGTATCCGCGTTTTCCTGCGCAAGTCTGATCAGAGCGCTCTCACTTGCGTTTAAAAGAGTATCACTCAGAAAAAGATCTGCAGAAGTATATCCCGTTATCGATAATTCCGGAAAAACTACAAGCGCACAGTCCGAAAGCTATTTAAGCATTCCGCTCATCTGACAAAGATTATACTCAGCATCCCCTACTTTAAGCCCTGGTACAACAGCCGCAACTTTCACCAGATTATTTTTCATACACTGCTCCTTTTCGATACATGCCAAAAGAAAAAGGCAAAGGAATCTGTATTAAGACTCCTTTGCCCTTGCCTGTATTATACAGCAAACCGCCGATATATCAAGCTAAAGATCATAGTGTCAATAACCCATCAATGCCTTATCAACGGCTCTGGCTGCTTCACGGCCTTCATATATAGCCCATACCACCAGGGACTGGCCGCGGCGTACATCACCTGCCGCAAATACACCATTTACGGAAGTCGCATACTCTCCTGCAGCTGTCTTTATATTGCTGCGCGCATCGGTCTCTACCGAAAATGCGTCCGTCAGATATTTCTGGCTTCCAAGGAAACCTGCAGCAATGAGTACCAGCTGGCAGGGTACGGTTTCTTCGCTGCCTTCAACAGGTACCATCATCATACGGCCGCTTTTTTCATCCTTCTGCGCTTTAAGTTTAACAAGCACAGCTTCCTTAAGTTTGCCCTTCTTATCCTTGATAAATTCCTTAACGGTAGTGGTGTAGATCCTTGGATCGCTTCCGAATACTTCTATTGCTTCTTCCTGG
>JAFRXH010000007.1 GCA_017437785.1 Lachnospiraceae bacterium | reverse complement strand
TGCTCAAAAAAGAAAGCCGCGGAGAAGGAGGGATTTGAACCCTCGCGCCGCTATTAACGACCTACTCCCTTTCCAGGGGAGCCCCTTCGGCCAGCTTGGGTACTTCTCCGAATATCAAAATCCCTATTATTCTTTTCAGGAAGCGGAGAGGGTGGGATTCGAACCCACGTGCCGTTGCCGACAAACGGTTTTCAAGACCGCCTCGTTATGACCGCTTCGATACCTCTCCGTATCATCGCGCTTTTGTCGCGCACAAGATATAGTATCAGATGCGTCGGCAAGTGTCAATGATTTTTTTCAAAAATCCTAAAAGCCTTTATATCAGCATTTCTTCCTGCGCTCTTCTATCATCCAGCGCGCATATTCCATATCTTCCGGCGTGGTGATCTTTATATTTTCGTAGCTGCCTGCAGTAAGATAAACCTTCCGGTTCATCAAAAGCTCCACTATCATTGCATCATCCGTGATCTCAATGCCTTTTGCCAAAAGCTCCGCTTCTCTTTCTTCCAGCTGCGCGTACGCGGCACGGATCAGATCCGCAGCAAAGACCTGCGGTGTCTGTACCTGCCACACCAGTGTACGTGCAGGCGTCTGATCCACATAGCCGTCAGCTGATGCGATCTTTATCGTATCCTTAACCGGCATACCCACAACGCAGGCCTTCTTCTCACAGACGTCATTAAGAGCACGTTTAAGAACAGCCGCATCGATAAACGGCCTGGCGCCGTCATGTATAAAAATATAGTCCGCAGAGGCACTCACCGCTTTCACGCCGCACATAACGGAATGATAGCGCTGCGCGCCGCCGCAGACTATGCTCTTTATCTTTTTGAAACCATAGCGCTGTACTATATTGCTGCGGCACATCTCTTCATCTCCGGCAGCACATACCAGCACTATCTCATCGATAAAACTGTCTTGAAACGCTTTGATCGAATAATATATAAGCGGATACCCGCACAGATCCATATACTGTTTGGGGCAGCCGGCACCCATGCGCTTTCCGCTGCCGCCCGATAATATCACCGCCGCCGTTTTCACATCCGCTCACCCAGGCGCAGCGCCGGCATGGCATTCAGATCAAGGCCGTGCCTTACGCCGTTTACATACTCAAAATACGCCGCAGATCCTATCATCGCAGCATTATCCGTACACAATACCGGTGAAGGGCAGAAGAACTCAACTCCGCGCTCCTCACACGCCTTTTCAAAAGCGGCACGCAGATGACGGTTGGCCGCTACTCCGCCCGCTATGGCAAAGCGCTTCTCCCCGCCCATTTCCAGTGCCAGCATGGAATGCTCCACCAGCACATCCACCACAGCCTTCTGGAAGGACGCCGCAACATCGGCGGTATTCACCTCCTGCTTTTTAAGCGCGCAGGAATTCAAATAATTAAGCACGGCCGATTTAAGCCCGCTGAAAGAAAAATCATAATCCGAACCGTCCACCTTAGCCCTGGGAAAAGCTATCGCATCCGGATCGCCCTCATTTGAGAGCGCATCTATCTTGGGTCCGCCGGGATATCCCAGTCCTATGGCACGCGCCACTTTATCAAACGCTTCTCCGGCCGAATCATCACAGCTGCGTCCCAGGATCTCGTACACGCCGTAATCCTTAACACGCGCCAGCGTGGTGTGCCCGCCGGAAACTATCAGGCAGGGGAAGGGCGGCTTAAGCTCTTCAAACTGCAGGAAATTAGCGCATATATGGCCTTCGATATGATGCACTCCGATCAGCGGTTTATGCGCCGCAAAGGCCAGGCCTTTTGCAAAAGACACGCCCACTAACAACGCCCCGACCAGGCCCGGGCCGTATGTCACAGCCACTGCATCCACATCATCCAAGGACATCCCCGCATCTTTTAACGCTTTATCCACCACACGGTTTATCCGCTCGGTATGCTTGCGTGATGCTATCTCAGGTACCACGCCGCCATAAAGCGTATGAATATCTATCTGCGAAGATATCACGTTAGACAGCATTTTCCTTCCGTTTAGCACAACGGAAGCCGCAGTTTCATCACAGGATGATTCTATTGCAAGTATTTTTATATCATTCATATCATTCATAAATAAGATCCCCAAGCAGGAAAGTTCAGCTTCGGAAATCATAGATTTCCTGCTTCACTTTTTCGCATCCTGAGGTCGCTAAGCTCAAGCTGCGGCTCCGCCTTGCTTTCGCTAAGCTCCGCAGGTAGGTGCGTACTAAATTCGTGCTGCGCTACGCTTGCACTCATTAAGTACTTCACCCACGCTCAGGATGACAGGCTTTATAAGCCTACATTAGGCAGAGGGTTGCCCGAGGCACTCTCCGCTCCTTCCTCTTCTTTCTTAAATCCAAGTATCTTCCAGTGTCCGTCATCATCCCTGCGCATAACATAGATATAACGTACCACCGGATAATAGATGGTGCCGCTCACCATCTGTTTCATCGTAAATGTATCATGCAGTCTGGCGCACTCATAGCCTTCGTGCTCAAAATATTCAACATCCATGGACGGCGTCACATCGATCTTATAGATCGTTGTACCGTAATCGCCCTGCAGCTTAAGGTTTGCGATGTCTTTTTTTAGCTGTTCGAAGTATTCGCTGTCCGTCTGCAGCGCCACCAGCTCATCATCAAGCATTTTCCTGCTTATGACAGCCAGGGATCTGAGCTCGTCCTCGGTATAATCCTCGTTATAAAAGCAGATAGTGATCTCGTTGTAATACTTAAGCAGCTGGACCGGCGTAGACGGATAATCCCTGTACGCTGACTCCGCTATAAGCTTCTGGGTTTCCGTCATATCATGCACGCTGCGCGCAGCCGCCTCATCCGTCGACGTTTCCTCCTTGTTACGGCGGGTGATGGCGAGATAGACGCCCACAAGAACGACTACCATAAAGAGCATCATTACGATTGTCTTTGTATGCTTCTTCATCTACTCTTCGTCAAATACCAGATCCGTGCTCATCCCGTCTTTGCCTGCCCTGGCGTTAGGGAATATCGCACGTACTTCATCCATATACTGATCCGGCTTAAACAGTGCCGGACTGTAGTGTGTCAGCCACATCTCTTTAGGCTGCGCAGCTTTGGCCAGCTCCGCTGCCTCCTTAAACATCATATGCTTATGGGCAAGCGCTTTTTCAAACTTATCAGCTTCCCCATACATTCCTTCGCAGATGAAAAGATCCGCATCCTTCGCGTTCTCTTCTATACTCTTTGTAGGTCTGGTATCGGTGGTATAAGTCACCTTAAGCCCTCTGCGGTCGGCTCCCATTACCATATCGGGAGTATAATGCATTCCTTCCTCATCTATGGTCTCGCCGTGCTGCAGACGGTTCCAGTATTTAAGCGGTATCCCCGCTTCCTTTGCCGCCTGCGCATCAAAGCGTCCCTGTCTTTTTATCTCTATGCTGTAGCCATAACAGGTAACGTTATGGTACACTTTAAAGGCGCGTATAAAGCCGCCTTCGAATGCGATATCCTCACACGCATCCTTAAGCTCATGAAAATGTATCTCAAAAGGCAGCTCCGGCGCTATCACCCTGAGCGCACTCACAACACGTTCAAGCCCTTTGGGGCCCACCATGAGCAGCGGCTGTGTCCTCTCCGCGTTTCCCATGTTGAGCAGCATTCCGGGAAGTCCGCTTATATGATCTGCATGATAATGCGTAAAGCACATGATACCCACGGGATTGGGGCTGTAGCCCGCCTGACGCATGGCCATCTGTGTGCCCTCGCCGCAGTCTATCAGTATACTCAGTCCGTTATATCTTGCCAAAAGCGATGTAAGATATCTGCGGGGCATGGGCATCATACCGCCCGTTCCCAAAAGGCATACCTCCAGCATATATCAGCTGTCCTTTCTCAACCAGTAAATCAGTCCGTCATCAAGCGGATCGGTGTAAAATCTCCTGATAAGTCCCTCCTGCTTAAAGCCCAGTTTCTCGTAAAGCTTTATCGCAGGGGTGTTTTTGCTGCGCACCTCAAGCACGATGTCACTTATGCCACATGCCGCAGCTTCGTCAAATAGGTATTTAAGCAGTGCCGCCGCTATCCCCTGCCCCCTTAATGTGCTGTCTACGGATACGTTCACAAGCTCAGCATCGGGAGCGGAACAGATCAGCCCGGCCAGTGCCACGACCTTTCCTTCCAGACAGGCCACACAGTAGATCCGCTCTCTCATATCGAGCGAAGCGGCAAAGTCCTCACGTTTCCAGGGTCTCGAAAAATTCGCCGCTTCCAGTGCCGCAGCCTCATCCAGATCTTCCTGCCTCATCCTGCGGATCAAAAGCTCCATCAGCCGCCCTCTTTTGCCAGACGTTCGTCGCGTTCACGTTCTGCCTGGGAGCGTCTTAGATATTCGGGTGCAAAGTCCTCTGCGGGTACGGGCTTTATGCCTTCTTTAAGCATATCTGCCGCCCTCACGGCCACACAGGCTGCACTCTGATAACGTCTGTGTGCAGGCGCGATCATGCAGCGCTCACCAAAGCCCGCAACGAGCTTTTCACCGTATACATCCACGCCATCGCCAAGAAATACTATGTTTCCTTCAATCTCTTTAAGACGCTCAAGCTGCTCATCAAGCGCCAGCGCCTCTCCTTTATACAGCGTCTTTAATGCGGCGTTCTCAAAACGATATATGCCGCTGTAGACCTGGGATCTTCTGGCATCCAGCAGTGGACAGATGATCCCGCTATATCCGTAAAACTGATAGCACAGCCCCTCAAGAGTGGGGACGTTCATGATATCGCAGCCTGTCGCAAAAGCCATACCCTTTGCCGCCGCGGCGCCTATACGCAGTCCCGTAAATGATCCCGGGCCCCCGGCCACGGCTATCAGATCCGTATCTTTGACATCATATTCCGTGCGCGAACACAGCTCATCGAGCATGGGCATGATGGTCTGCGAATGGGTAAGCTTGTGATCTATGCTGTATTCCCCCCTTATGCGGCCGTCGCAGTAGAGTGCCACGGTAGCAACCGCTCCGGAAGAATCCAATGCCAGTATGTTCATGATTCCACCTTTATCAAGCGGTGATCGTTATCATCGCTTCTGTCTTTCTCTATGCTGATCTTTATGCAATCCTCAGGGAGCAGTTCGTCGATCAGCTCCGACCATTCGATGAGGCATACGCCGCTGCCGTATAAATACTCATCCAGCCCCACTTCCTGCATTTCCTCGGGATCCTCTATGCGGTAAACGTCAAAGTGATACAGGGGGATCCTTCCTCCCTCATATATCTGAAGCAGGGTAAAGGTCGGGGAACTGACCGGTCCTTCGATGCCCAGCCCCCTGGCAAACCCCTGCGAAAAAACAGTCTTGCCCGCACCCATCTGTGCCCTGAACGCAATAACCTGACCGGGGCAGGCTTCCTCCCCCAGCTTCCTTGCGATCTGTCTTGTCTCTTCCGCACTTCTGCTTTCGTATACTTTAACGCTCAATATCTTATCTTTACCTTCTTAGGTTCCATATATTTGGCGATCACACCTATCAGATCCGCAGCCGTTCCCGGTATCTGTTCCCTCGGGAATATGGATGCATTGTTCTTTCCCGTATAGACTATGATGCTCTTTTTAGTGGATACAGCCTTGGTGCAGCCGCTCCACTCCATAACGCTCTTGGCATCATCCTGGCTTACGGTAAAACCTTTTTCGTAAAAACGGTAATGCAGCGGCTGTTTAAAAGCCGGGTTGGTAAGCATCACCATCTTTGAACGCTTAAACAGCGTGACCGGAAGGTATACCAGCACGATGATCCCCATTATCAGATACAGCCATCCACCGGACATCGCAAACATTATAATGCCGAACGCCCCGAAGCAGCTGCCTATAAGGCCCACAGCCGACGAATAGCTGTGTCTCAGCAGATAATCATAAAGTATATCCGAAGACATCTTCACATCAAATTCCAGAATGGTCTCCCCCTCTTCGACCGGGGAAAGCTCTTCCTTTTTCTCATTCCCTTTTGAATCGGGCTTATCCGCGTTTTCTTCAGGCTCCGCAGCCTCTGTTTTTTCTTCCTTTATCTCCTGCTCTTCTTCCATGTCACTCCTATCATAAAAACGGTATTTCCGTTTTTTTGCAACAAAAAAACTGCCGGAACATAGTTCCGACAGTTATCATAACAGATTTCAGGGCTAATTGCAAATGTGCTCCGGCACGCCCGGGCAGAGAGTGACGGCAGCCTGTGTCTTACTCCTGTCCCTTACCCTTAAGGATAGGTGAAAGCTTCTTGTAGATCAGCACGGTGATGATGACCGAGCACAGGCACTTCACAAAGTTAAAGGGCATGTTGAACATGATCAGGCAGCTCATTAAGGCATCAACCTTGGGATTGATAGCCTGGTACATTGCGATGATCTGCTCGATGGGCAGAAACTTTGTGTAGATAGGGTATGTGATGTAGGCATTCACAGGTACGGATACCACTGCCATCACCACTGCACCTACGAGCGATCCGATAATGGCGCTGGTGCGGTTCTTTTTGATCTTGTAGCAGATACCTGCGGGTACTACAAAGAGCACGCCCAGCAGGAAGTTGCACAGCTCACCTACACCGCCTGTTGTGGTCATGAACAGGTGCAGGAGGTTCTTTACCAGACATACTAAAGCGCCGGCAACGGGTCCGAAGGCAAAGCTGCCTATCAGCGCCGGAAGCTCCGAAAAGTCCATCTTCACAAACGAAGGTATGAACGCCGGTACCGAAAAATCCAAGAGCATAAGCACAAAAGCCACTGCCGATAGCATCGCTATACTGGTCATGGCCCTAACTTTCTGTGATACGCCGTTCCTCTTAACCGCCTGTTGCTTTACTACTGCTTCTTCTTTCATTTCTTTTTCTCCTTTTCTTTTCATTTACGGAGCGCAAAAAGCCCGTGACTTTCGCCACGGGCATAAAAAAGCACGATCAAGCGCTCCTTCTCTCATCCGGACTCAAAGCATAAAGCTTAATACCGTCGGCTCCGGGATCGCACCGGATCGGCCGCATATGCGGTTCGCGGGCTGAGGACTTATGTCCCATTACCGCCGGTGGGGAATCTCACCCCGCCCCGAAAGATCACGGGGAAATAATATAACATACAAAAGCCGATGTCAAGTGATCACTTTACGGTAACAGCTGTAATGTGGGTATTAACGCCCTCATACCAGTAAAGGAAGCCTTCCACATCCACTACATCGCCTGCCTTAAGTCCGCCAACCAGATCATAGAACTCCTGGTCGCTGCCGTTAAGGTAATACTCAAGGCAGAAATCGTACTCTGCATCATCCTTGGAAAGCTTTACATAGATATCATCACCGGGGGTGTCGTTCTTGTAAGCCACGCTCACAACCGTCATATCCTTAAAGGATACCAGCTGGTTCTGCTTATCGATCAGCTCGTCCTTGCCCAGCAGATCGGTCACGTCTACGGGCTCGGCTACATAAGTGTCACCGTCAACTATCTCATAGGTTGCGTCTGCGATCTCGATCTCGCCCGACCACTCTGCCTTAAAGCCGTTTACCCTGATCTTGGTTCCCTTGGTAAGCTTATCTGCTTCTTCCTGTGAATCGCAGGCCATGTTGTAGATAAAATAAGCTCCGTCCTTATCCTGGGCGTAAACGGTGATCTTGCCGTCCCACCAGCTTTGGTTTGCCTGGACATAAGCCTCAACTACAACGGGATCATCTACTTCTGCAGCAACATAGTCTGCATAAGTCATTACCTCTGCCTCAGGCTCTGCAACGGGCTCTTCTGCCTCTGTGGGTGCCTCGGTAGGCTCAGCGGGAGCCTCGGTAGGTTCGCTCGTCTCGGTTGTCTCAGGTGCGGTTGCTGCCTCGGTAGGTGCTGCCACTTCAGCAGGCTGCTGTGATGTACATGCTGCCATAGCCATGCTGAGGCCTGCAGCCATCACTACTGCCAAAACTTTCTTCTTCATAATTCCTCCATCCTTTCCGGCCCTTCCTGACGGGCCATGCGAAATATCAATTTCGCTGATATTTTACAGGGTGATCGGAAAGAATGCAATTTCAGATTTATCTAACTTTAACAGTCTAAGAGGCATGTTTTTTAAGCAATTTACATAAATTAGCCAGCAATATACATACCCATACTGCTGCCAGCGAACCTAACAGTACCTTTGCGGCTGCAGGCATGGGGCCTAAGTCACGCTTGCCCTCAGATGATTCCCCTATGCTGTCTAAGCGGTACAGACTGATAACATCCGCATACAGCTTTTTGATATATTCATCATCCACCGTCTGTTTCCTGCGGACGGACTTGACGCAGTTTTCGATCAGCTCTCCCGCCGCATCACGAAGCGACGCCGAGCCGTTAAACACCGGAGTGACAAAGGTGTACTGTACATTATCAAGAAGCAGCCTGCTTGCCTTTATCTTGATATCGTAATGCTCATTATCATCCTCTCCCTCGCGCGACAGGTAATCCTGATACTGCGCTGTATTGCGCGCCGCGGTGGTGACCGGTACGTACCCTTCTGTCTCGGAATAATCCGTCTGCACCTCATCCGTTAAGAGGAACTGCGCAAAGAGCCACGATGCCAGTACTTCCTGCGGATCATCCTTATTGAACACGCACACCGAAGGGCCCTGCGATATCATCCGGGGCGCGGATGTATCAAACTGCGGCACCATCTTAACCGCTGTCTCAAAGTCCACCACCTTATCGGCGCTGATATCCATAAGCGGCGCTTTTGAGCCCATCCAGGTAGCGCCGGCGGTCGAATCCACCGCAAATATACACTGCCCCGCATTTAAGAAATTACCGGGATAACTGGATATCTTAAAGGTCGAAAAAGCCTTCGTCTTTCCGTGCTCCGCTACGGTCTTTAAAAGCTGCGCGGTATCATCGTTAAACATCGATATCTTTCCGCTCTCCTCCGAATAGCCATAGCCTTTCTGGCGCAGCATCTGTATCATCATGTTATCCGTAGACTTGTAGATAAAGGGGATCATCACGTTCTGGCCGTTTATGACAAACTTCCCGTCTTCATCCTTCTTCATGGCCGCCTCGGACACTTCCCAGATAAAGTCCCAGGTCAGTATATCCGGCAGCTCATAGCCCAGCTTCTCGACATAGGTCTTATTGACATAGCAGGCCTCGGTGGAACGCATGAAAGGCAGCGCATAGATATTCTGCCCTATCGTGCACTCATCAAGAAACTGCGGCACTATCTCATCCCGCTTAACGCTCTTAAAGGCGACCCTTGAGCCGCCCAGGCCATAGTTCTTATCTTCGATCAGCGAATCGAGAGGCACTACGGTATTGTCACCCGTCAGATACGTAGCCACATGGTCCGGATAAGTTATGCATACATTGGGCGTAGTGGATGTGGCGATGTTGGTGATCACGTCATTATAGATATCTCCGTAATTGGTATACAGGCGGATATTCACATGGATATTGGGATAGGCCTTTTCAAAACGCGCCGCCGCGTCCTTATATATCTCGGTCTGCCTTACATTTGTATCGTTCTTTGCCCAGAAAGTGATATCGAACTTCCTTGAGGCATCCAGCTCGGCCGGGACGCTGAATTCTTCACGCGCCGCCGATCCGTGGCAGCCGGATAAGACCAGAAGCACAAGAAAAAGAGCCGCAAACAAGCAGGACCTTTTACGCAGGGGTGCTTTCCTTCTTCCGCTCATCCCTTGGTACCTCCTCTTGATACGCCCGCCATGATCTTTTCCCTGAAGCATAAAAACAGTACCAGAAGCGGCACGGAGATGACCACCACGGCCGCCATCATCGCAGGTATGTTCTCGCGCCCAAAGCCGTTCTCCCTTATCTCCTGTATACCGTTCGATACCAGGAAGTAAGCCTGATCGTCAGTGATGAGCCTGGGCCAGATATACGAGTTCCAGCATTCGATCACCTTTAGGATCCCCACCGTGATAAGCGTGGGCCTGCATATCGGTATCATCACTTTCCACAGATACTTAAGATCCGAGGTGCCGTCCACCTTAGCGGCAAAATACAGCGCATCAGGCACCTGCGCAAAGCTTTCCTTTAACAGATAGATATAAAAGACCGACGTTACCGAAGGCAGTATCAGTCCGGCAAAGGAGTTTCGCATATGCAGATCGGTAATGGTCACGAAATTGGTTATCACCACCAGCTCATTGGGTATCATCATAAGCGCCAGGAATAAGGTAAATACCAGATCCTTCCCCGGGAAAGATAATCTGGCAAAGCCGTATGCTGAGAGCGTTACAACGATAAGCATCACAGCT
Source organism: Lachnospiraceae bacterium (assembly GCA_017437785.1). GTDB lineage: Bacteria > Bacillota > Clostridia > Lachnospirales > Lachnospiraceae > NK4A136. The sequence goes on along the minus strand of JAFRXH010000007.1, from coordinate 57,148 downwards.
GTGGTGATCAGCGTAAATACCAATGTGTTTACAAGATAGCGCCCAAGAGGCACCGTGGAAAAAGCATCAAGGAAATTCTGCACCGTGGGCGATGAGGCATAAAACTTGGGGACATATTCGGAATTGTATTCGCTGTAGCTCTTTACCGAAGTAAGCAGCATCCAGTAAAAAGGGAACAATACCATCAACGCCCATACCGCAAGCCCGGTATAGGTGATGGCTTTGCGAATGATCGCGGATGTGTTATGCGGTTTAGATGCAGTTTGTTTCATATGCGTTCCTTATTCAAGATCCTTCGCTTCGCTCAGGATGACAGGGGAGCTTCGCTCAGGATGACAGGGGAGCTTTGCTCAGATGATATGTGGAGTTACACATTTCAGTTTCAATAATAGGTATGCTTCTTGCTCACTGTCAGGTTAAGGTAAGTGATGGTGAGCACAATGGTAAAGAGTATGATAGCCGCGGCGGATGCATAGGACGGATAACCGCCGCTGTCGCCGTAGAGCATATCGTAAACATAGCCTACGATGGTATTCATCCCGGCCGAATTAAGGTCGGTGCCAAATAGCGCCACGGCATTGCTGTATTCCTTAAACGCGCCGATAAAGCCGGTGATTATCAGATAGAACAAAGTAGGTGATATCATGGGCAGCGTGATCTTATAAAAGATCCTGAAGGGCGGCGTACCGTCCACACGCGCCGCGTTATAGTAATTGGGATCAACGGAAGAGATCGCGCTGGTAAGCAGCAGTATCTTAAAGGGCATGACTACCCAAATGATATACAGACACATGACGAACATCTTAGCCGCGTGAGGACCATCGATAAAGTCCACCGACTCGCCCCCGAAGAAATTGATGAGCATATTGATGAGACCGTCCGAATATGCGGTCTTTTTAAAGAGTACCATAAATACCAGGCCCACAGCCAGGGTATTGGTCACATACGGTAGAAAATAAACGGTCTGGAACAGCTTCCTTAGCGGCTCTATCGAACACAGGCCCACCGATATCAGCAGCGCTATCCCTGTAGAAAGCGGGACAGTGATCACCACCATCACGAAAGTATTCTTTACCGCCTGCAGGAAATACGGATCATGAAGAACATACGAGAAATTATAAAGCCCCGTCCCGTAGCTCTTCTGCGAAGCGAAGTTATAGCCCTCTTCCATCGAGTACACGAACACATCCACCAGAGGGTAGACTAAGAATGCTGCCAGAAATAACGCAGCAGGTAAAAGATAAAGCCAGCCTTTGTACTGATCCTTTTCCATTATCGCTCTTTATCCTATCCTTACTCTCTGACCGTCTGAATCAAAGATAAAGACCTTGTTCTTCTTAAGGTTAAAGCGGACCTTTTTCTTCGAAAGATCAACTTTGTTCTCGGCCTGGATGATGGACCGAAGCGTCCTGCCGCTGCAGGCGTCATTCTCCGATACCACGCTCACATCACGCCCCATGACCTCCACGCGGTTAAGATCACAGGACAGCGCACCCTTCTCATCAAGGATAAAGCCTTCGGGTCTGATGCCCGCGGTATAATCGCCGTCCTTTACGCCTTTAACATCCAGCACTTCTTCATCGCCTATCAAAAGCTTTCCTGAGCTGACCCTGCTTTCAAAGATATTTATGGGCGGGGTACCCAGGAATTTCGCCACGAACAGATCCACGGGATCATCATATACATCCTGCGGCTTTCCTATCTGATGGACACGCCCGTCCTTCATCACCACTATACGGTCGGTGATGCTCATAGCCTCTTCCTGATCGTGTGTGACAAAGATAGTCGTGATACCCGTCTCCTGCTGTATACGCCTTATCTCTTCCCTGGTCTGAAGACGCAGCCTGGCGTCTAAGTTGGATAAGGGTTCGTCTAAGAGCAGCACCTTGGGCCGCTTTACCAGCGCCCTGGCGATAGCCACTCTCTGCTGCTGCCCGCCGGAAAGCTCACTGGGCTTGCGCTCCATAAGCTCTTCTATCTGTACCAGCTTCGCCGCTTCATAGGCCTTTTCCCTCATCTGCTCTTTGGTAAGCTTATCCTCACCTTTCAGGTTCTCAAGGGGGAAGGTTATATTTTTTAGCACATTAAGATGGGGATAGAGTGCATAGTTCTGAAATACTATGCCCACACCGCGCTCTTCGGGCGGAAGGTCCGTAACATCTTTATCGCCGAAAAATATCCTGCCTTCAGTGGGCTTCTGCAGGCCGCAGATCATAAAAAGCGCCGTACTCTTTCCGCAGCCGGAAGGCCCCAAAAGCCCTACGAGTTCGCCGTCAGGCACTTCAAAGCAGAAGTGGTCGACCGCCACTACCTCGCCGCCGGCCTTTTTATTTCTGTTAGGAAACTTTTTGGTGAGTTCTTCTAATACTACTTTCATATCACTCCGCTAAGGGATCCACTCCCATCCATATGCTCATATCGCACTTTCCATTGATCCCCGGTACAGTGGCGCTGTCGGTATACTGCCAGCATTTAAACTTGTAGGGGAAATACAGATTTTCCGAATAAAAGGCATACCACAGGGGCAGATCGCAGATCCTGCTCTGGTCCAGATAATGGAAATATGCCAGCAGTCCGGTATAGAGCATGGGCTTATAGCCTGCCTGCTTTACTTCATCAACAAAGGCCAGCGTTACATCGGTACGTGTTTTCTTATCCAGCGCATCGGCCCTGGCGTCGTCATAGCCTATGTGCTCCACATCAACGACTATGGGCAGATCGGGCTTATAACCCGCCAGATGCTTTATGCACACCTGTGCTTCTTCCCGGGCTTCCGCCTCGTTTACAGCCTCGGAGAAAAAGTATACGCCGAACTTGATCCCCGCTGCCGCTGCGCCTTTTATATTGTCATCAACGTATTTATCTTCGACCAGCTTGCCGCTGCCATAGCCGCGGTAACCCGCACGTATCATGGCATACTTTATGCCCGATGCCGCCACCTTGTTCCAGTCGATAACTCCCTGGTATTCGGAAACGTCTATCATCGGGATGCCCCTGTCAACGCCGTCCACCATATAATGCATGGTGCCGTCTTCATCCTTGACTATCTGATCTTCCTTAATATCGTTACGCGGCACATTATCAAGAAGAGGCGTGAACTCATAGGTATCCTTATCGACGGTATAAAAGGCCATATCGGTGAATACCGCCCTGACAGCCGTCATGGGGCCGCCGCCTTCTTTAAGCGCCGCAGCCATCATTATATCCCTTATCTGCTGCTCGCGCTCTTCGGCCGCATTATCACCGATGCCCTGTATCTGCTCATCAAGCTGTACCGATACTATCTCATCAAGCTGATCCTGCGTGATATAGCCGTCCTCAGACTGCGCAGGCGTGATGCTGCCCGTCACCCCTTCAGCCGCTCCTGCCTGTGAAAGCTCCTGCTCTATATCGTCGATGGCGGAATTCATCCCGCTGATCACGGCATTGGCCGCCTCATTCTCCTTTGCCAGTCTGTTCACTTCCTCTGCCCTGGCAGCAAGCTCATCCGAAAACATTTTTTTCTGCTGCTCAAGCTTAAGCACCAGCAGGCCGCAGCAGCCAAGCGCCGCAAGTAAAAGAACAAGGAGCACTGCTATGGGCACTATGCTCCGCTTAGTTTTCTCCCTGCGCTTTTTTTCTTTCTTTTTAGCATCTTTACTGCCGGATACTGCGGCAGTTATATGATCGTTTTCAAGATCCAGAAGTTCCAGATCGTCGTCATAATTGATATCGTTAGTTTTCATTTGTCCTCGTTAAGATCCTTCGCTGCCGTTTGTCTCTCCTGAGGCAGCCACGCTGGTCAAGTTAAGATGGAAACAGGTGAAGGTCTCCTCCGCATAGGGAAGGGCCCAGATCAGTCCCAGTCCGCAGCTTAACGCCCCTATTATATATACCGGTATAAAGCTCATATGTATGTAAAACAGTTTAAAACGCTGTCCCCTCATCAGCCAGCGTGACAGATCGATTATCTCCTCCACGCTCTTTTGGGGGAAATCCAGCAAAAGATAATAGCACTGGCTCATCCCCAGATAGTAAATGCAGTAGATTGTAAGCCCTATGCATAATAATAATGCTGCAAGAGGCAGGATAAATGCATTTTTGGTCGAACGGTAGAGCGAAAACATTATGGTGCCGGGCAGCTCGCAGACCAGCGCTGTTATCGTAAGTTTGAGTGCGATGCGCACTGCCCTGTCATCCTTAAAGGAAAAGCCTTTGAACAGATCGATGAAGGAGCAGAAATAGCCGCAGCTTAAGTTCATGTAATAACAGCACAGTCCGAAGTGCAGTACATTGGCCAGCACCAGCCCTATCACATGTATGGCTATCGCCAGAAAGAAAGCCAGCGCATATTTTTTTGATGAGATATTGGCACTTAACGAAGTGAAGGTAGCGCTCGCAAAAAGATATAATAAATGAACAGGTACGACTCTCGCGTACCTGCCCAGAAGATTTGCCCTTGCATCACATTTAAGCTCTTCCGAAGATCTGTATCCGTTCATCGGTCCCTATACCGCCAGGTCCAGTTTATTTCCCTTGAAGGCTTCCTGCCCCATGGAATTATTGTTACGGCTGTATGGATCGTCCTTGGGATATTTGATAGCCGTATCGGTGACACCGCCCGCGCAGTAGCTGCGTCCGCACTCCGGGCAGATGGCATATTTAAGCGTCACGCTGACACGCAGTACCTTTCCGCCCTTTTCCTCAGCCTTATCATAAGCATTCGCCACATGCTCCTGCTCGTGACCGCGCACCCTTGCCTCAACAGCTGCGGGGTTTATCTTTGTCGCATTCTTAAATGATACCTGCTCATCCGAGCCGTCCTGGTACTTGCGCTCTTTACAGGTCTCGCATTCTACCTTGCCCAGGCGCTTTGCCTGACGCTCATCCATTCCCGGAGGAAGGGGCTTACCGTTCTTATCCTTTTCAACATCCGCGCCGGCAGTCATGGAAAAAGAACCCGCGTACGCATATGCTGATACGCTGCCATACATCCCTCCATATCCTATTGCGCCGACGCCGCCTGTCATAGCTGCGATCCTCCCGGATAATAATACGGACTCTGCTGTCTGGGTTCCTGTAAAAACTCAGGTATCTCGCCTGTCTCGTAATACTGCTTCATTCCTTCCGAAAACTCGTCATAATCCACGCCATACATCATCTCAAAGGCTCCGTCCAGCTGCGCCCTGGCAGCCGGATCTGTCTGTACGGCCCTTATGGTCATAAACAACAGCGCCGCTCCCGCAAAGATCGACAAAAGCGAAAGCACTATGCTGCCTATTGCCGATGGCTTCATCTTCGGCTCCTTGCCCTTTGAAAGGATGGCAAATAATATCGCCAGGCTTCCGAAAAACAAAGGTCCCACACAGGAAAGTATGCTTATAACAGCTGCTCCCGCCATAACCAGCGCTGCCGCCATCATCCCGTTACTCTGCCTGCGGGGAGGCATATAATACTGCTGCGGCGGGATATTGCCCCCGCCCTGATATCCATACTGATCCATGTAGATATTATAACACAGATCTGTCAAAAAGCAAATGGGGGGGTGGGTACCCAGCCACTTTAAAACAGGCAGCCCGGAGGCTGCCTGCTTTAGTTACGCTTATTTAGCTTTCTTTACTGTGATCTTTACTGTCTTCGTTACACCGCCTTTAAAGGTCAGTTTAGCTGTTATCTTGCCGCTATTTTTGTTAAGCCCTTTAATGTTGATCAGTGTAGGATCATACTCATTTACAGATGCTTCTACGTCTTTCAGCTCTAACTCTGTCTTTTCGGGCTTTATCAAATGTGTGACTTTACTGCTGTCCTTATAGGTGCACATGATATTGGCCACTGCTATAGCACCTTCAGCAGAATCCTTCGGTGCGCTGACTTTTACAGCCTTGACAGCGGGATTAGTCTTCTTTGCCTTAAGCTTCTTTAAGGTCACGTCTAACGGCTTGTCCACGCCGCTTATGCTGAGGCTGAAAGTCATACTACCTATCTCAAGTTTTTCAGCATTAAGAGCATCTCCCGTATAGCTTACACAGATATAGCCGTTCTCATCAAGCTCTGCAGCGAAGTCTTCACGGTCTATAGCCACACCGGTGATCTCACCGCTCAGATTGTTGAATTTAGGCGCTATCCTCATTGCTTCGCCGGTAACTATATCATAATTGTTCTTAACCTTCAGAGTGACCGCTTTGTCTAATTTTTTATTGCTTATCGTTACTTTTACACTGCATGAAGCATTCCCGGATTTAAGAACGACAGTACGGTTTCCGGTCCTGATATTTTCTTTAGGACAGGCTATCGTCAGCACGCCGTCAGCAAATGATGCGATATCGGCATATTTTGCATCGATCGTCACATCTTCAGCCGGCTTTCCGTCAAGATATACATTATAGTTAAAGCTCTGCTCCGGTACATTGGTATTAAGGATAACTTTCTTTGCTCCTCCCAGATCCACACTCAGTATATCTTTCTTTGTTGTCTTGATACTAAATCCCAGATTTATCGTCTTTTCCCAGCCGGGTTTTGATACGCTGATCTTTCCTTTCTTTGCGGAATCTGCGCTTATACTTATCTTACCGCCTTCAAAGACCTCAACATCTTCATTACAATATGTGACTTTCGCATCGCTCAGATCAAGAGCCTCGTAGTTTTTAGTACCTCGTCTAACATAGATGGTGTTTTCTACAGCAGTCTCTTCTCCGTCCTTTATGGTCACAGCAGATCTGTCCAGCTTAAACCGAAGCTTAACATATTCAACGGGAAGAGCATAATCAACAACGCTTCCGTTACCCATTTCAAAGCTTAAGACTGAATTAGCTTTATTCGCAGCTGTTTTACGGTTCACCCCGCTCTTTAAGCTTACCCTGATCGTATTGCCGCTAATTACAGCATCATAAAACTTTTGTGACTTAGCATTGCTGTTTACTGCATTTTCCGATACATTGATGCCCTTTATCACAAACTCGTGCTCAGCATCACTCTCAAAGAGGTTCCATACATCTTCATCTTCAGGCTCTATGATGATCTCTCCGCCGCCGTTTGCACTTACGCTTATGGGCTGCTCTGCAGTGCAGGTAATTCCGCCTTCGGTATAGCTTACGGTTATCTTATTATCGCTTACACTAAGCGCTCCATCGGGTGTATAAGTATATCCCGTAACTTCCTTACTGCTGCCGTCGCTGTAGTTAGCCGATACCACCATTCCGGCAGGATCGAACTTCTCACCTTCCTTATACTCAGTCTTTACAGGTGCAGTGTTGATGCTGATGGAGTTAAGGCTTACCGTTTCAGGCTCTGTGCCTCCGTTTGCGCTTACGCTTATAGGCTGCTCTGCTGTGCAGGTGATTCCGCCTTCGGTATAGCTTACGGTTATCTTATTATCACTTACACTAAGCGCTCCATCGGGTGAATAAGTGTATCCCGTAACTTCCTTACTGCTGCCGTCGGTGTAATTAGCCGATACCACCATTCCTGCGGGATCGAACTTTTCACCTTCCTTATACTCAGTCTTTACAGGAGCTGTATTGATGCTTATGGAGTTAAGACTTACTGTCTCTTCCATCCCCTCTGCCGTCCACTTGGCATACAGTGTAAAGCCACGTTCTATCTTAGTGTCGAAATCATAAGCTTGTGTGCATTCCTTATCGGTATACCAGCCGCCGAAGATATAGCCTTCCGCTGTGGGTTCCGCAGGCTTATTCAGTTTGGCTCCATATTCAACAGCCTGTGACGGTATCTGTGCACCGTGGCCGTTCATATCAAACTGCACGCTGAAGTATACAGTCTGCTGCGCATAGGTATATGTATAAGTCGTATCCGCAGTGATCTCAGTTTCCGCAGACGGTGTCACATCCCAGCTTCCTTCCATAAATCCGTCTGCCGGCTTGCTGCCCGCTGCCGGAATATCCGATGCTGCCAGCTTGAACGTATCACCCTCATAACCATTCAGGGTCACAGTCTTATCTGCTGCTGTTCCATCATCCCATGAACCATTTACCACCTTAAATGTCACATTCCTGCTTACCGGTACCAACGCATCCGGAACGGTAATGACAGTATCGGCAGTAGGTGTCCCCTGTATTGTCAGGCATATATCACTGGATCTGCTGACGGTTATTCCATTGGTCGTTTTATAATATTCGCTTGTTTCGGGGAATACACAGCCTGCGTTTGCCTGGAAGTACATCACATTCATGGAATTCTGTCCGTTTTCCGCAGTAAATATATTCTGTGTAGTGCCGCTCAGAGCTATTGTATTTGCTCCGCCGTTTACGCTTACTGACGTAAAGTTAACCTTAGAAAGATCAAGCTGCAGTGCCGGACGAACTCCGTATATAGAACTTACACTGATCCCTGTGTCATACTCAATCTCTCCGTCATTGCCATTAACCTTTAAAGCCCTACCGGAATATAAACCTGCCGATCGTAACCACCAGCCATCAGTACCGGTAAATACGATCTTTCTTACATTCAGCGGAAGAGCGTTAGCTTCAGATGCACTTAAAAGATATAATTTACCAAATTCGGTATCCTTTATAACATCTGAAACTGCACCGAACATGTACCCGTCCTGGGGAAACAAGTCAAGATACCACTTAACATACGACCTGGTATAATCATTGGTGCCATCAAGCGAATACTGAAGCGCTCCAAAGTTTTCGTATGCGGCAAGAAGGGTAACGCTTCCCGAATTTTCACTTACGGATCTGTCCTTTATGATATACCAGTTCAATCCATTGAAGACCACCTGTTTGGAAATAAGCGTTGCCAGATCATCATCCTCCGAAGGGATAAAGTCAGCATAAAAGCCCTTGGTAACTTTTTCCGTCTCAATCTTAAAACGCTTATTATCGTAATCAAAAATGATGGTGACATCGGATGTCTCGGTAAGCTTAAAGCTTATCTGCTCTTTACCCACAGCATACCACATTCCCATTTTGATCTCATCCGATGAAGGAGCGCCGTACGATTCACCCGCCCAATCAATGAACATAAATGTATAGTCCTCATCAGATGCAGGAACATTCTCATATGTAACGGTAAAATTGCAATCCTTATTACAGGTCATTAAATTAGATGCAGTATCCGTATCCCTTTCTTTCCCGTTAAGCCATGTTCCCTTACCGTTTCCGGAAACACAGATCCTGGGGATCCAGTCAGCCCCGGGTATCGTGATCTCAACATCCGCTGTCGGAGTACCATATACAGCAATGGTTCTGCGATCTTCCGATAACACAACCGTAATCCCATCCTTTGTACCATAAGCCGGATCAGATTTAGGGAAATAATGGTTAGCTTTAGCAATATAATATACCACCGTCATATCACCATTAAGCTCCGGCTGATATATTTCCCCGATTATGTCTGTGCTATCGCTGCCGGAGAGGATCACATCATAGTACCCATTTAATTTGAACTTCTTAAGTGCTTTATTAAAGCTGACAGCTGACAGATCCAGCTGCAACGCAGGACGGACACCATATTCACGATCTACCGGAGCAGTATTATGATCATCACTGTCATCTCCGTACATATAAAAAGCATTGCCGTCCTTACTGCCTCCCGTACGAAGCCACCATTCGCCAAACTGACAATCTCCGCCGCTGAACTCTGTCCTGCGGACATTTCCGGGAAGCGCATCAGCTTCTTCAGCACTTAAAAGATATAGCTTACCGTTACCAGTATCCCTGATCAGCCATGCAGCATCCTTGAATGCTCCGTTTGTGATCATTTCATCAAGATCCGCCTTGATCTTTGAGTCGCTGTAAATATTACTCTTATCCGTTGAAAACTTCGACAATCCAAAGCTGTCATCCGCTGCCAGCAGCGTCAGCGTACCTTCATTTGCAGAAACAGAATTATCCTCTATAACATACCAGGGCTTTCCGTAAAAAGTCACCTGCTTTTCTGTCAGATCGCTCTCTCCGCCTGTCGGAACATAGTCTGAATATGGAGTTTCATTTTCAGCATTATAGCTTTTTTTCCATTTCAGAATATAAGTGACCGGAACCGTCTTTATGACTGTTCCTTCTGCGATCACATTCTCTCCGTTATAAAGCCTGTTATCACCTTCTCCATATTTGATCACTGCATCGGTATATGAAAAAACAGCGTCTCCCAGCTTCAACGTGGCATTTTCTTCTCCGGGTATAAAGGTAACATCTTCAAGCGATTTACAAATTGAAAAAGCTCTATCGCCTATATTTGTGACCTTAGCAGGGATAGTTATATGCTCAAGTTTGTTACAGTTCATAAAAGCCCACCAGCCAATACTGGTGACGGTATCCGGAATGCTTACGCTTGTGAGCGCAAATGTATTCTCGAAAGCGTTTTGCCCGATACGGGTAATACCCTTTTCGATCACTATTGTCGTTATAGCATCATTTTTACTAAGTTCTGACCACGGACTTACATAATTACTGAAATCGTCCATGGCACCTATACCACTGATATGCAGAGTCGCTTTACCATAATTACCTGTAAGGTATGCTTTAACATCCGATGCGTTTTCTTTTCCGATCAGCCACGGATCAAGCTGCGTTCCGTGTTCAATACAGTCTTCAATCGGAAGCCCAATCATTTCTACTATATCAGGGATCGTGATATTAATATCCGCAGTAGGCGTTCCGGAGACAGTGATCGTCTTGCGGTCGTCAGATACAGAGACCATGATCCCGTCCTTTGTCCCATAAATCTCATTTGTTTTCGGGAAAAAACATCTATTATTATTTACCGTAAATGTCACGGGCTTCATAGCATCGTATTCGTATACCTTCGGTTGATTTAGATTATTTTCATTATCCACCTTGACACCGGCACCGCAGTTAAGTGAAACTGAGTAGTGTACGGGAACATATTCACTATTAACGGTAAAAGTATTTAAAGCAGCATCAAATGTCACCTTACTTAGATCCAGCTGCAGGGCAGGACGGATATAAGTTCGTACATACACAGGCAGCCCTTCGAAACCTTCGAAAATACGATACTCCTTCGTTTCATAATCATAGTCTACATATGCAGCAGAATACTTTTCATCTGTTACGTAACTGGCAGTGCGGAGCCAATAAATGCGTCCAAAAGATCCTAAAACATTTTGGGGAAGCTTTTTAGCTTCTTCCACGCTTAACAGGTAGAGCTTACCTAAGTCGGTACCATTATCTAACTTATTGACAATAGCATTGGCCACATCATAAAAGTCTCCTTGGGTATCCTTCTTTGTTAATGCATCAATGTCCGCTTTCACTGAAGACTTCATATAGTCATCAGTGGTATTATCCTTATCAAATTCATAAAACCACTTGTCATTGTATTCTGCTGCAAGAAGTGTTATTACTCCGGAAGCAGCTGAATCATCCTCAATGATATACCAGGGTATATTATTGAAGTACACCTTCTTATGTTCCAGTTCATCTTCTTTTTCTTCTCCGGTAGGGATAAGGCTGCCGTACGATACGGAGCTATCCCCCGCCATTGCCGTTAAGCTCATACCCGGCATAAGCCCCGCCAGATTACTGACTATCAGCACAAAAGAAAGCAATGTGCTCAACAGCCTCCTGACTGTTTTCATTTTCTTCATGTGATCCCCTCCTTAATAATCTTTAAGGACGCTGGCAGCTGCCTTTTGTCCTCATTTTTTTGTCGTTATTTTCCTACATAAAAAACACACTTTAACAGTTTATCACGCGATAATACTGTAGTAAAGTGTGGCTTTATAGGCTGCCGTGCAACGCGATCATTGAACTGATGTATTCGCAGGTCTTCTCCTTGATCCCGGCTTCAGCGGCAAATTCCGGAAATCTCATTACCGCTGCGTCAACTTCACTGAGGATCTCCCTGCAGCGCCTTTCCTTTATTCCCATGCTGTTGCCTGCTTTAAGCAGATCGGATGTTCCTATTTCCGTTGTCTTTCCGTTCACCGTCATCTGATGTGCACGCAGCCATTTGTTGGCCGGATCATATGAAAATGTGATATCATATGCCGGCGAAAGCATCCATTTTCCGGACCTGTCCATGATAAACGATATGTTCTTCACGTGATCATCCTGATTCACTGCCAGACAGTTAAAAACCATCCTGCGGTAGAACTGCTCTATCTCCTTATACGAAATACCTAATTCCTTCATATATCCGGCTGCAAGCTCGTATCCGCAGACTCCCGGGTTCTGATAACTTATATGCGCCATTGCCCCCAGTGTCTGCATGTGGATCTTCTTACCATCTTTGCGGTCAAAGCGTTTGGTCATGAAATGATGATCATCTCCGCTGTTATATATCCTGCACTCACTCATTGTAATGCCGGCGCTTATGGCCATAAGATAATAAGCATATTCTATGAGTGTATATTCCGGTTTATCTTCCAGGCCATGATCACCGTTTTTTGAAACATTATCAAATTTCATCAGCCAATGCTCATATCCGGGTCCAAGCTCTATCTGTCCGGATCGGACTTCATTTGTTTCCTCGTTCCACGCGATCACCGCCTTTGCTCTGGCCCCTCCTGCAGAACTTCCAACCTGCACCAATTGTGAATACGTCAGCTCATCGTCTGCCTTTAAAGTGATACTCTCCCTGTTCGCCAATACTTCCGAGGCAAATCTGACCATTTCCCGAACGTTTATGACCTCATCGACATTTTCAATATCCGCAGCGGCCGGGACATATTCCAGCGCCCCCATACCGCGTTTTCCGGTGTAGCAGAGCCTGTCGATAGCGGTAAATTCCGATAAGCTCCTGCCATGTGACATAAGCCAGTGTTCTATAACGGCATTACCGAATTTGTCCGGAAGGGAATCTGCGACCAATCCGGGCATTCCGTAGAACGGGTCCCCACGCAGCGCCGGAAACTCATATATATTTTTCCCAAGTGGCATGCGCAGAGGTGAAACCTCTATCCCGCTATCCGTAAAATCACCGTCATATTCAAAGGATGCGTATGCCTTTGCAGCATCCTGATGAATAATCCCTATCCTTGTTCCCCATAAATAAACTTCGGCAGTATCATTCATTCTTCATCGCCCCACTTAAACGCTTTCTTTTCCTTCTTTCTTCTCACACGCTTAGGCTTATCAGCTGATATTTCCAGATAAAATGCCGGTCTTTTCATTTGATCCGGAACCAGCAGATCTATGTTTTCCCCCAGATCCAGCGCCACAAGGATCTTAAACAGATTCTCCAGCTGCACGGACTCCCCCTGTTCCAGGCGGGAGATGCTTCTCTTGGAAACGCCTGTTTTATCCTCCAGCTCCTGCTGGGACATCCCCTTCATAATTCTGTATAATTTGATCTTTTGTCCCAATTCTTTAATATATTCCCGGTGATCTTTCATGTTGTTAGCCTGCCATTTTTGTCGTAATGATATGGCAATTATAGCCGATTGTGACAGTTTTGTCTATATAAAAAATGAGGACGGGTACATGGGACGGTTCTCTGTGTTCATGAACCCCAATGAACACAGAGAACCGTCCCATGTACCCACTCCCCTGTAGCCACTCCTCTCAGACTTAAACTCTGAAGAAAGAGATGGCTTCGCTCATATTATCGTTGATCTTTCTCATCTCGGTAGTGGAGACCTGGGTGTCCTCGCAGGCCTGGCTGACATTCTGGCAGGATGCTGCCACTTCTTCCGCCGATGCGCCCAGCTCCTCGGATATGGCTCCCAGATCGGTGGTGGCATTGGTAAGTTCTACCTTGATGCCATCCAGCGTAACTGCCATGTGGCGTATGGTGTCGATCTCGCTTATGGATGCCTCTACCGATTCGGACAGCACGTTGAACTTCTCCTGTGCCTTTTCGATATCAGCCTGCTCACGGCTTATCACATCAAATACCCTGTTCGAGATATCCACGGTACCGCTCGAAAGCACGATGACGTTCTCTATTATGCGCTTGATCTCCTTAGCCGATTCAGCCGAGGAATCAGCAAGGCTTCTTATCTCATCCGCCACAACGGCAAACCCGCGGCCTGCTTCTCCAGCACGTGCCGCCTCTATCGAAGCATTGAGTGAGAGCAGGTTGGTCTGGGACGCTATGGATTCGATCGCCTGGATAGCCGATCCTATATCGGAGATAGCCGAGTTGGTCTCGTTTATCTTGCCGTTTATCTCCTGCATAGCCGATACTGATTCATTAGCGCCTTCGTATACAGACTTCATGCACTCAGTAGCATCGTTGTTGGCATTCTTGATGGTCTGGGAAGCTTTGTGAAGATTCTCCACATTATCGTTAAGCTGCTCGATATTCTCGCCCAGTTCTACTGCACGTTCTGCCATAACCTGCGCATTCTCTGCCACGCTCTGGGATGTTTCCGCCACTTCGTTAACAGCCGTAGTGATCTGTGCTATGGAATCCGCATTGTTTCCGGTCATGCCGTCCACGCTTACGATAGAGTGGTTAAGCTCATCGGCAGCTGCCATTACCGACTTGATCGAACCGCCCAGTGCAGATCTCAGCACATAGAATGCGTTGATAATGCTAACACTCTCTTTTATGTGCGACTTCGCATCACATTCCGCGTTCACATCCCCGGCGCTTAACTTATCAAGTGACTTTGATATACTGATAAGAGGCACGGATATCATACGCTCTACCAGCATAGCAATAATAGCAAATACGACTACGCAGATCGTACATATGACGATGGTGGTCAGCATTATCTGCTTGACTCCTTTAAGTACATCATCCTCATCGGCAGTGAGTACCGCTATGTAAGCACCGTCAGCTCCGATATAATATCCGGCATACTTGGTCTTTCCTTTATACTGATACTCGATCAGATCCGGATCGGGTCTTTCCCCTCTCTGAAGCCCCTCTACCAGCGACTTGACCGCGTCGTTCTCTACCGGCTGGCCTATCTTTTCCTCATTGGGATGATGCAGCATGGTCCCCTGAGAATCGACAAAATAGATATACGCGCTCTCAAGATCAAGATCCTTTACCTCGGAGATCTGCGACGCTATACCCTGTACATAAAAACCACAGCCACAGAAACCTATGGGCACGCCATTATCAAATATAGGCGTATACATCGACATGATATTGGCACCGGAGGCCGGACTGACCATTATACCGGTATTAAACACACCGTCCGGAGCCGAAAGTATTGAATCCCTGAGTGACGTAAGACTGTCACCTTTCCTCAGCACCATTCCTATCGCGGGAGTATTGGGATGAGTGAGCACCTGTGTATTCCAGTCGGCAAGGTAGAGTCCTTCCCAGCCCTGCAGCGATCCGAAATAATCAAGGGTAAACTGCTGTGCCGCTGCTGCTTTTTCCGGATCGGACGGATCCAGCAGCGCCTCCTTAAGGACAGGTGCCTTCGAAAATCCCTTAAGTATCTCTTTGTTCTTTATTACCATTGTATCAAAGGTGTTACCGACGCCACTGATCACCTGCACGAGGGAATCATGCGTATAGGTCTTTATCTCCGACCTGCTCTTTAAGATCGAAGTGATGCCGATACATAACGCCGTCACTATCAGCGGGATCAAAGCAAACATTAACAGTGTGGAACGCATATTAAGTTTTGCCGTAGTTGTCCCCGGTCCGGAGCTTCCTTTTGTACCATTTTCGTAAGATGCCATAATCAATCTCCTTCCGACTTGTATTTGTGCTTTATTCCTATTATCAGGCTGCCACACTTTCGTGATATTATACCATATATATGTGATTTTGTGCAGACTTTTTATAAATTTTATACAAGTAATCCGCAAGATTCTTGCCGGGCACAAAAAAGCACCCGGCACTGCGGATGCTATATATCCTTTATCTTATTCAGCTGTTTGCTTACTCAGCATCGTCTGCGTCAACGCCCTCGAGCAGAGCACCCTGGCTCTTTTTCTTAAGATAAGCATTGATGAAACGGTCTATATCTCCATCCAGTACAGCATCTGCGTTTCCGGTCTCTTCCTGTGTACGCAGATCCTTTACCAGCTGGTAAGGCTGCAGGAAATAAGAACGTATCTGGCTGCCCCATGCGATGGACTTAAGGTCACCCTGTATGCCTTTCATCTTTGCTTCTTCTTCCGCCTGCTTGAGTACCAGCAGTTTACCACGCAGCATCTCCATAGCCTTGTCCTTGTTCTGGAACTGAGAGCGCTCGTTCTGGCACTGTACCACTATACCGGTAGGCAGGTGGGTTATACGGATGGCCGAAGAAGTCTTGTTGATGTGCTGGCCGCCGGCACCGCTTGAACGGTAGGTATCTATACGCAGATCGTCGGGATTGATCTCTATGCCCGCATCCCCTTCAAGCTCAGGTACCACGTCAACTGAGACAAAGCTTGTCTGGCGCTTTCCCTGTGCATTAAAAGGCGATATACGCACAAGCCTGTGAACGCCCTGCTCGGAACGGAGATACCCGTATGCATTCTCACCGTTTACCTGGAAGTCGACGGATTTGATGCCGGCCTCATCACCATCCTGCTGGTCTAAGAGCTCGATGGTAAATCCCTTCTTATCTGCCCAGTGGCTGTACATCCTAAAGAGCATCGAAGCCCAGTCGCAGCTCTCCGTACCGCCTGCTCCGGCATTGATACGCATGATGGCATTGTTCGCATCATAATCACCGGTAAGAAGTGTCTGCAGACGGAGTACTTCCAGCTCCTCGATGAAGGAATCAAGTTCGCTTCTGACCTCTTCGATCATGGACGTGTCGTTCTCTTCATTTCCCATCTCGATAAGGGTCTGGATGTCCTCAAACGCCTGATTTAAGCCGTCGCACTTTTCAACCGTGTCCTTTTTGTTCTTGGCTTCCTTGGTAAGCTTATTGGCACGGTCAGGATCGTTCCAGAAATCGGGAGATGCCATCTCCATATCAAGCTCTTCTATACGTCTTTTTTTGTTATCGATATCTAAGGAGTCACATACTTCTTTAAGGCTGTCCTTATATTGCATGAGCTCCAGTTTCATTTGGTCAAGTTCTACCATGTTTATTACACCTCATCAGTCAGCCTTCGGCTGACAGCTTCCCCTCAAGGGGAAGCCTTTTTGCATACCTCAAGGGGAAGGTTTTTGTTATCTACTGGATCATACCGTGGCAGTTCTTGTATTTCTTGCCGCTGCCGCAGGGGCAGGGATCGTTGGGATATACTTTTGCTGCTTCACGCTTCTTAGGCTGCTTCTGAAGGCTCTCGTCCTTGTTGGTACCGGTAACCTTGGCAACCTGCTCTCTCTCTACCTTCTGTTCTACCTTTACGGCAAAGAGCAGACGCACGGTATCCTCTTTGATGGCGCTCTCCATTGCTCCGAACATATCAAAAGCGTTCATCTTAAACTCTGCCAGAGGGTCCTTCTGTCCCATGCTGGCAAGCCCGGATGCCTTTTCCAGCTGATCCATATCATCGATATGGCTCATCCACTTGCGGTCGATCACGCGAAGCAGGATCACGCGCTCCACTTCTCTTATCTGTTCGGGCTCGGGGAACTCGGCTTCCTTGGCTTCGTAAAGCTTTACAGCCTCTTCCTTAAGCTGCTGTACCAGAGCGTTCTTCTTCTTTGTATCGATCCTGCTTAAGCTTACAGGCTCAAGAGGGATGATGGGCAGCAGCAGGTTATTGAGTTCGTTAAGATCCCACTGCTCGGGATTGCCGTCGTCACCGATAACGGTATCAACAGCTCCCTCAACTATATCCGTGATCATCTTGTAGACCACGTCACGCATGCTCTCGCCATTCAGCACGCGCTTTCTCTCGCCGTAGATCACTTCACGCTGTTCGTTCATGACCTGGTCGTACTGCAGCACGTTCTTACGTCTTGAGAAGTTGTTATTCTCTATACGCTTCTGCGCACGCTCAATGGCGCTGGAAAGAAGATTATGCTCTATACGCTGGTTTTCGGGTATGCCCATTGCGTTAAAGGTATTGATCAGTCTCTCCGATCCGAATAATCTCATCAGATCATCTTCAAGAGAGATGTAGAATACCGATTCACCGGGATCACCCTGACGTCCCGCACGGCCTCGCAGCTGGTTATCGATACGTCTGGATTCGTGACGCTCGGTACCGATTATGAGCAGACCGCCCAGTTTTTTAGCTTCATCATCAAGCTTTATATCCGTACCACGGCCGGCCATGTTGGTAGCTATGGTAACCGCTCCGTGGATACCCGCATCAGCCACTATCTCGGCTTCCTGCTCATGGAACTTTGCATTCAGCACGTTATGCTTGATGCCTTCGCGTACCAGCATGCGGCTCAGCTCTTCGGATGCATCGATATTGATGGTACCAACCAGTATTGGCTGTCCCTTTTCGTGCGCCTCCTTGATACGGGCCACTATCTCATGCAGCTTTTCCTTGCGGGTCTTATATACGCAGTCATTCTGATCGATACGTGCGATAGGTCTGTTGGTAGGGATGGTTATAACATCCATGCCGTAGATATCACGGAACTCCTGCTCCTCGGTAAGAGCCGTACCGGTCATACCTGCTTTCTTTTCAAATTTGTTAAAGAAGTTCTGGAAGGTGATGGTAGCCAGAGTCATGGACTCGCGCTTGATCTTCACATGTTCCTTTGCCTCTATCGCCTGATGCAGACCATCCGAGAAACGGCGGCCCGGCATGAGACGTCCGGTAAAGGAATCGACTATGATGACCTTATCGTCATCCACCACGTAATCCTGATCCTTAAACATCAGATAGTTGGCACGCAGGGCCAGTATCATATTGTGCTGGATCTCGCTGTTTTCCGGATCAGCCAGGTTCTCTAAGTGGAAGAACTTCTCAACCCTCTCAACACCGCGTGAAGTAAGGGTAACGTTCTTATCCTTCTCGTTAAGGACGAAGTCTCCGGTCTCTTCCTCTTCCTGCTCAACGCCCATCATGGAATCCATGACTGCGTCAAGTTTGTAGATCATCTCCTCATCTTTGCCGCGCTTCATCTGCTTTGCCAGCACGTCGCAGACTTCGTAAAGCTTGGTAGCCTTTCCGCTCTGTCCGGATATGATCAGAGGCGTACGGGCCTCATCGATAAGCACCGAGTCGACCTCATCGATGATGGCATAATGCAGACCGCGCTGCACCAGCTGCTCTTTATAGATGACCATGTTATCACGCAGATAATCAAAGCCCAGCTCGTTATTGGTAACATAGGTAATGTCGCAGTTATATGCTTCACGGCGTTCATCACTCTTCATGTCGTTAAGGATGACGCCTACCTTAAGTCCCAGGAACTCGTGTATCTGCCCCATCCACTCGGCATCACGCTTAGCCAGGTAATCATTGACCGTGACTACGCATACACCCTTGCCTTCAAGCGCATTAAGATATGCGGGAAGGGTCGATACCAGGGTCTTACCTTCACCGGTACGCATCTCGGCGATACGTCCCTGATGGAGCACGATACCACCTATGAGCTGCACACGGAAATGTTCCATGTTAAGGACACGTCTGCCGGCTTCCCTTACCGTAGCGTATGCCTCGGGAAGGAGCTGGTCAAGAGTCTCGCCCTCGGCAAAGCGCTTCTTGTATTCCGTAGTCTTTGCCCTGAGCTCTTCATCGGAAAGAGCCATCATGGTATCCCTGTAGCTCTCAATCTTATCCACGATCGGTTTGATACGCTTAAGCTCCCTATCGGAATGTGTACCAAAGATCTTGTCGATCAAATTTGCCATATTTTAATACTCCATTGCCTTTTCTTCGCCGTTAAGGACTCTTAAGCCGCCCTGTGCCAGAGCCAGAAGCTCATCCTCACCGGGATATACGGTGATAGGTGCTATCCAGGCAACCTTCTCCTTAAAAGCGTCTATTACATATTTTGAATAAGCGATACCGCCGGTAAAGATGATCTGGTCAACCTTACCTTCAAGCACTGCTGCCTGGGAACCGATATTCTTGCAGATCTGATAGATGAAAGCATCGTATACTTCCTTTGCCTTAGCATCGCCCTGCTCTATCATCTTCTCAACATCACGCGCATCGTTGGTGCCAAGATATGCGTTGAATCCGCCGTTACCTACCAGCATCTTATAAACGGTCTTCTCATCGTACTTGCCAGAGAAACAGAGCTTTACAAGTGCACCTACGGGTACCGCACCCGAACGCTCGGGTGAGAATGCGCCGTCGCCGTCAAGAGCGTTGAACACATCAACGATACGGCCGTTTAAATGAGCACCTACGGATACGCCGCCACCCATATGTACTACGATCAAACGCAGCTGGTCATAAGGCTTGCCGCATTCCTTCGCAAAACGCTTTGCCACAGCCTTCTGGTTGAGTGCGTGGAAAACGCTGGTACGGGGAAGCTCGGGATTGCCCGAATATCTTGCCAGGGGCTGAAGCTCATCAACAACCACGGGATCTACGATAAATGAAGGGATGCCTACGGAATCGGCTATCTCTCTTGCCAGTATACCGCCCAAGTTGGATGCATGCTGTCCCTGCTTTCCTATCATCAGATCATGAAGCAGTGCATCGGATACGGGATAGGTACCGCCGGGGATGGGCTTTAACATACCGCCGCGGCCTACCACCGCGCTTAAGTCTTCTACCTTAACACCCTTTTCATTAAGGAAATCCATTATCATCTTCTTGCGGAAATCCTTCTGATCCACTATGGAAGCATATTTAGCTATCTCCTCGGTGGAGTGACGGAGAGTCTCTTCGAACAGAAGCTTCTCATCTTCGAAAACACCGATCTTTGTAGATGTGGATCCGGGATTGATTATAAGTAATTTAGCCATCTTTATCTCCTTTCAGGCATTCTTAAGATGCTCTGCAACTATAGCTCCCAGTACAAGAGAGTTGACCTTTACTTCCTTTGAATCGGAACGTGAAGTTAAGATAACGGGTGCCTTGGTACCTGTTAAGATGTTTCCGTTCTTGCAGTCTACCAGATGGGTAAGTGCCTTGTAAACAAGGTTTCCGGCGTGGATATCCGGGAAGAGGATAACATCGGCGTCGCCGGCGATCTTTCTGTCAGAAGCTCCCTTGTGGGTAGCAGCTTCCTTATCGATAGCTATATCCAAAGAAAGAGGACCGTCTACGATGCAGCCGGTGATCTTTCCTTCCTCATTCATCTTTGTAAGCTCGTCTGCCTCAACTGTAGCGGGCATCTTGGGATTGACAACCTCAACTGCTGCCACGGGAGCCACCTTGGGGCACTCAAGACCGCAGGCATGTGCGATGTCAACGGTGTTTTCGATGATGGCTGCCTTCTCCTCAAGTGTAGGATAAGGAATGAACGCCACATCGCTTAAGAATAAAAGCCCCTCCCTGCCCTTCATCTCGAAGACACAAACATGGGAGAGGACCTTATCTGTACGAAGACCTACTTCTTTATTTAATACGCTCTTTAAGAAACTCTTGGTATCGATGAGTCCCTTCATATACATATCTGCCGTTCCGTTATGTACCAGCTCAACAGCCTTGGTAGCTGCCTCGATATCATCCTTTACATCAACCACTTCAAAATTGCCAAGATCTATACCCAGCTCCTTAGCGATGGGCTCCATCTTATCTTTATCACCAACCAGTATGGCATCGGCTATACCGCGTACGCGTGCTTCCTCAACAGCCTCTAAAACAGGGCCGTCCTGGGCAACCGCTACAGAAACCTTCTTACGGCTTACGCTTGATACTTTTGATAACAGATCGTCAAAACTCTTACTCATCTCTCATGTCTCCTTACTATTTGGATTACTGTTTAAGCACGCCTCCCCGGCGCACACCTTAAGGCACTATTTTATTACAAACGCCTGTGAAAATCAAGTACGGGCAAAAGTGCGTATTTTCAGTGTTTTCAGCTTAATAAACGCCTCCTATGCCGCTGTCCTTATCCAGAGTCCCCATATTGTACAGTATCAGTACTTCCTTCACGTCCTCATGACTGTTGACAAACTTTGATACCCCGCCCTTGTGATAACGCGTATCAAAGATGTAGAGTGTATGGTAATGGTTTAAAAGGAAGGGCACCAGGCAGTTGGCGTAACTGTCCTTGACCAGGGCCATCGCGCCGGCTTCTTTGGGTACTGCTTCGTTGGTGATGGTGATGAAGCCGTGCTGGTTGCTTAAGAAGTAGGAATACTTGTCTCTTTTTTCCAGATACTGCGGATCATACGGCGTATCCGTGACAAGGCCGCTGTCGGCATATTCCACCTTAAGATCCCACCCCGGATAGCTGTAGGATACTATCTCATCGGGCTTAACATAATCGTCGTTTAGTTTTGAATAAATGCTGCCGTAGAAGTCCGTGGATACAACTGTTTTTTCATATTCTTCAAGCGGCGTTGCGTTAAGGCCCAGCGACCTGCAGATGGCCGTATACCCAATGTATGCGCCGTAGGTGGTCCAGTGATGGTCGGTGCGGTAATAAAGGTTTTCACTCCCTTTATACGCCGCATCCGGCAGCTTTGCATATACCTGTATATGGTTTACCTTATCCGGCATAGCGTTACTTATCCTGATGATAGTATCAAGCTCCGTAGTCGCAGGTATAGTCCCATTTTTTACCGTGTCGCGTTGCTGCCATTTTGCCGCCTCATAGTCGGGCGAGCCTTCCGGCAGCATATCCCAGTATATGCTCGTAGCAGTAGGCACCAGCATGAGGCTTAGTCTTGTATTCTCCACATTGTCCGCCAGTTTGGAAAACTGCTCTATGTCCTTATCAGCGTTCTGCGGCTCCTCATAAGAATTGATGAGCCTGTCCTCACACAGATATACTCCGTTAATCTCCCTGCGCCCGCTTATGCGTTCCGTGGAATTGATGAGCTTTAATAATTCATCCCTCTTGGGGAAGTGATCGGAGAGATAATCTTTGACACCTTCCGTGTAACGGCCGCTCGTAAGATTCGCCATACTTAATTCCGGCCACTTGGCCAGGCTCCTGTTCTCGCTCTCGGAAAAATCTGCCTTGGGCGTGAGGAAGAACGCCATGCTGAATATGAGCAGCAGGGCGGCTATCAGATATACACTTATTCTTTTGCTTAAGGTTTCTTTTTTCATAAATCTATCACACCGGGCACGGCCGGTTCTCTCATTTACTTGTATAGCGTCCCGGTATGTAGGCAGGACATATGCGCCTGTTCCGTTCACCTCGCTGTTTTACGCGCCCGGGATATATGCTGTTTATCCGTCCGGGACCGGTCGACAGTATGCATCCTTGCATACTATCTCCCTTGTACCGCCATCCATGGCGGTACATCCCTATGGTACAAAACCCGGCCGCAAAACAGCGGGTTCACTCCAAAGGCGCCTATGTCTCTGCCTGCATATCCAGCACGCTAATAATGTACTGTAACAGAACCGGCCTGCCACTTCAAAACCTAAAATACAAAAACGGACTGTAGGAGTCACGTACCATGCAGGCTACGCTTAAAAGAAACAGCGCTATCATCACCAGTACGCCGCAGAGCTCTATCAGCTTCTTGCGGTAAGCGTTATGCGAATCCGCCAGTTTCTTCTTTACAGCCGGGTATACCGGGAAGGCCAGTATGATTGCTGCCAGCAAAAACGGCGCGTAGTTTCCGGCATACCACATAAATTCGGATCCGAAAAAGGCATTATCCTTAAGGCATATAAGCTGCGGGAAATATGCGGCCAGTTCACCCAGATCATCAAAGGTGAATATGCCAAAGCCCACCACTACTATCACTATCGCGTATAGATGCTGCAAAAGCTTAGGCAGCTTCTTAAGGCCTTCGCCCCAGATGTATTTCTCCAATGTAAGGAGTATGCCGTGATAGAGTCCCCACAGGACAAAGTTCCAGGAAGCCCCGTGCCAGAGTCCGGTAAGGAACCAGACGATGAACATGTTGCGCAGGTGCTTGGGCACGCTCACCCTGTTGCCGCCCAGAGGGATATATACATAATCACGAAACCAGCTCGATAACGATATATGCCATCTGCGCCAAAAATCCGTGATGGATGTGGCTGCAAGCGGATAATTGAAATTCTCCGGGAAATGAAAGCCCAGCATCTCTCCAAGCCCGATAGCCATATCGCTGTAGGCGCTGAAGTCGAAATACAGCTGCAGCGTAAATGCCAGGATCCCCAGCCAGGCCGTCACGGCGGAAATACCCTGCGCATTTCTTACCGCTTCCCACAGCGCTCCGCATTCATCCGCTATCAGCAGCTTTCTGAAAAGTCCCAGCATGAAGCGGTGAAAGCCGCTAACAAAGCCGCTCTCATTTACCTTACGCTTCTTAAGCTCCTCCTGCACGGAGGTAAAACGCACGATAGGGCCGGCGATCAGCTGCGGGAACATACATACATAAGTAAGGTAATCAAAGTAATTATGTTCCGCCTTTATGCGGCCTTTATATACATCTATTGAATAACTGACAGTCTGAAATGTATAGAAACTGATGCCGATGGGCAGGGCTATACCGGGCAGTGCGATATCTAAGCCGCTAACGCTCTTAAATATCCCCACGGCAAAATCCGCATATTTAAAGAAAGCCAAAAGCCCCAGATTGATGATGAGCGCCACTGCCAGACACAGCCGCTTTTTTGCTTTTGAGCCCTCAAAGTGCTCCTGCAGGCGGCCGTCGATATAATCGACCATTGTCGATATCAGCATCAGAAGGATATATACCGGCTCGCCCCAGGCATAAAAGAGCAGACTGAAAAGAAGCAGGACTACATTCTTAGCCCTGCCCGGAAAAACATAGTACAATACCAGAAATACGGGCAAAAAGAAAAATATAAATGCTGTACTTGAAAATACCATTTTTTCAGTTAGCGGCGATACCTTCTTTTATGATCGCTTCGATACCGTCAGCATCGGGAGATATCAGAAGATATGCATAATTCCCGCTGCTAACTACCCTGCCGGCCTTTATCGTATCAGCCTGCTCGGGCATATAATCCAGCATCTCGGGCGAAGAAAGCTGTGAATAGACCGCATTAAGTTTGCTGACAACATCCGCCACATCGGCGCTGTCTTTAGTCTTGATGATAAAGATCCTGTCGGCATGGATCTCATCGCCCTCGGCACATACATAGCCGTCAAGCTTTGCTGCGTCAAGGCCGTAATTATTCAGTATCCAGTCATCGTCACCTTTATAAAGATCGGGCAGTGTAAAGGAGCTGCTGATCTTTGCATAGATCTCTTCGGGTGAAAGTGCCTGCGCTGCTATCGCACCGGTCTGGGCCGCTGCCGTCGTAGGGGAAGCGGGCGTGCTGCCGGTATCATTCTTTGTGCAGGCGGTAAGCAGCATGGTGGCTGTTAATATTGTGAAAATGATCTTGTTTTTCATATGATTCTCCTTCTATCCAGATCCTTCGGGCTGCGCCCTCAGGATGACACGGTTTTTGGATCCCTTCGGGCTGCGCCCTCAGGATGACACGTTTTTGGGGATCCCTTCGGGCTATGCCCTTGGGATGAAATTTACTTCAGAAGCCCATGCGCTCGGCGGCATAGGCCTTGAGCATCATGACCCACACGCGGTAGGCCAGCTCATTTTCGTGCAGTTCTCCGTCGCTGCAATACTTTTCTGCCAGATTGCCGGCTCCGTCGGAAAGCACGGTTGCCAGGTCGATATAGCCCCAGCCTTTTTCGGCGGCCAGTTTCGCAGCCCCCGTATTAAAGCTTGCCAGATTATTGTTATTAAGGCTGCCCTTGCCTTTATCCTTTAAGGTATAGGTAGCGCTCAGTATCGTGACATCCAGCCCCGGTGCTGCGGATGTGATCTTTTCGATAAGCAGCGGATACATGGACAGTGATTCATCCACGCCAAATGACACGTCATTTATACCAAAGAACAGAAATGCCCTCTCCACGCCCATCATGGGGATAGATTCCCATAAGGGATACTGCTGCCCCTGATACAGCGGGTGTATGCTCTTATCGCTCACTTCCCAGAAGGCATTATGCAGTGAGTACGAACCGGATGCCAGGAATTTCAGATTCTTAAGCAGGGGATCGCTGCTCTTGGCGCAGTAATTCTTAAAGCCAAGAAGGACGGAATCCCCGGTAAATACCGTATTGCGGTAAAACTCTGCTATCATCGCCTCCTGATCCGCAGAATATACCCGGCTCTCAAGATCCGAGATATCGTAACAGGTAGCTCCTGCTGCCGGCTGTGTCTCCACAGGCTGTTTCTGTTCCTGCCCCGGCGCAGGCGCTGCGCCCGTATCCTGCTTAACCGCAGCAGGGGGCGGCGTAGGTGTGGGAGTTTCTGTCGGGCCCACATGACGCAGCTCACCCGCCCTGTTCTCATAAAAGGAGTATACCCCTTCGTTTGGAGTCAGCTGTATCACCACCGGTACAGGGTCAGAAGCGGGATCGGTCTTTGGGTCTTTCTTCCCGCAGCCGTATAAAAGCCCTGTCAGTGATAACAGGGCCAGAGTTTTTATCAGGTCTTTGCGTACCATGTCTTTAAAATCTGCTCAGCTTTCTTAAGATGTACATTGAAGCCATTTTCCTTCGCAGCCTCTTCTTTCGTGTCGTAAATGGTGCTGCCCCAGTCCCACCAGAAACATCCGGCAAACCAAGGCTCATCAAAGAAGGTCTTAAGGCAGGAATCATAAAAGTTTGCCTGTTCCTCCTCATCATGCGGCAGGTCCTGATGTTCGAAATCCCAGGGCATGGCCGAACAGCCATGTGCACTGCGGCATCCTATCTCGACAAATACTATAGGCTTGTTAAATGCCTCGTGAACCTTTTTAAGCTCATCCTTTATCTTTGACCACTTTGCGGTCATCTCCTCAACGGAATTTCCGTCTTCGCCCACAGGGAAGTATGCGCTGGTCCCGACATAATCAACCGCATCAAACCACTTAAGTTCCAGCTCATGACCGTGATTGGTATTATAAACCAGCTTTCCGCTGTATACGCTTCTCACTTCGCTGATAAGGCTGCGCCAGTGCTGCTCCTTCTTCTCCGTTCCCAGCATCTCACATCCGATGCAGAACATCTCACAGCCTGTCTCCTCGGCCAGCTTTGCATAATATGTGATGAACGCGGTATACGACTTAAACCATTCGTCCCAGTACTTATCGCGCCCCCACTGGTCGCTGTCGGGGAAGGTGATCCTTGCGCGCCAGATCCCGTCGCCGGAATTGAGTATGGGCTTTAAGCAGATCTTCACATTATGCTTATGCGCATTTTCGATCACAGCCATAAGGTCGCGGTCGTTCACGTCGCGCCCGAAGCGGAAATGTATATCCCTTGAGAACACATTTTCCTGCTCCACGGTAAAGCATAAACACATCCAGTTTATGCCTGTCTCAAACAGCCTCTGCTGCGAAAGCTTTCCCGCTTCCGAACGGTAAACACCGTCATATCCGTCATATCCGTATGTAAAACCTTTTATCTCCATAACAATCTCCTTATCCGGATCAGCCACAAGCGGCATGATACCACATTCTAAAGAATTTGTCTACGTGGGTGGGGATGAACACCCCCTTCGCATCAAACAAAAGCAGCTCCGCTCCGCCCGGCATTTTCAGCCTGCGGGGTTTGATAAGACCGCGCAGATATACCTGGGCGATATGGTTCACGCACTTCCTGCAGTCATACAGGTCCTTAAGTACCGATGCCGCGCTGATATCTTCTAGGTTGGCGATCCCCGCAACCTTGAGCATATAAGTATGCAGCATTATGGCTGCGTCAAGCCGCATCAGCACAGGCGCGTGCGCATCTATCCCGCAGGCTCTCAGCGCATCAGCGCCGAAAGCTTCATCAAAGGCTTTCAGCTTATCATCTGCCTCTGCCTGCCGGCGCAGCATATCTATCAGCCTTTCGGCAGATACGGCTTCGCCTTCCGTTTCATCATCCGGTGCGCCCGTCTTTTCCTCATCCGAAACCACGCTCACCTATCAGCCCTCAAGTACGCTGATCTTAAGCGTAATATTGCCGAAGGCCCCGATACCTGATACACTGATGTTCTTTGTCGCAAGCGTACTTTCTTTGCCGCTCCACAGATCCTTTATCTTATATGAAGACGCAGCCTTGAAAGCATCCGCATCTTTCATTTTTGCACCGATATAGCGGATGATCGTATCGATGTCTACGGACAGTTCCTTATCCCACTCATGATCGCTCAGGTTGATGAATGAGACTGCCACGCTGCCGTCGGATAAAGGTTTGGCCAGGATATCCGCCCTGTTATTATCCCTTATGTATTCCTTATCGGGCTCACTTTCCGCCAATGAAGAATACACGCGCTTTGCCTGCACGCCAAGGGCATCCTGGTTCAGTGCGATAAGATCCGCATTTGCGATGATATTATAGAGCTCATCGCCTTTATTTACACGGCGCAGATCCAGCCCAAGCATCAGCGGCGAGTTCATCATGCACCACATCGCAAAATGCGTGCGGCACTGCGATATATCCAGTCCGTCCATGCCTATCATCAGCATATCCGGATCGTTCCAGCCTTTATCCAAACCTGCATAGTCGTCCATGATGACCGCTTTGTTGTACTGTACAGCCACTCCGGGCGTATAATCGCTGGCCCATTCGCCGCGTCCGGGATTTCCGTCCGCTCCCACCTGAAAAGTTATATCGTTGAGTATGCGCCAGGAATCACCCACCTTATAGCCCCAGTTCTGCGGCTGGGTCTTGCCCCATTCACAGATGGATAAAAGTATCCCGTGCTCTTTATCGACCTCGTTAAATGCTTCGAGCAGCGCCGCATATGAACACAGCGTATTTTCCTGGCGGCGGTGGTTCATAAGCCTTAAGATATTTTCACCTTTGCTGAGCGTGATCTTAAAAGGCTGTGAAGATATGAAGTCTGCCGGACTCTCACTTGCGACTGCCATATCATCATAGAAGATCTTAGTATCGGCGCCATCCCCCGTGGCGATCTGAAGCCACGATCCCACTCCGGGTTCCTTCCCTGTAGCGTATCTTATCTGCAGATCGTATTCGCCGTCTGCCGGAGCTTCTATCTTAAATACCAGCTCGGCGCTCATATCACCTACCGGACTCTGCTGCGGCCCGGTCCCGTCAAAGGTCCCTATGCCTGTCACATACCCGTCCTTTAACTCCGCGCCCGCTCCCTTTAACTCCCCGTACGAAGCGGAAAGCTTGAGTGCAAGGCCGTTGCCTTCAACCTCTATCCCCCTGATATTCGGTGCATAGGTATACTGCGCATTCTCTGCATTAGAAAAAGTGGCGTTGTCCCAGAGATAATAGCAGTTATCTACCTTGATAAAATCCACTCCCCATTCGATATAAGAACGCGCATCCGTAAGCTCATGCCCGCAGGTACCCACAGCGGCGCCGGCACACAGATTGGTACCTATATCGTTGTACATACCAAACTTAAGACCTTTATCATGTATATAATCGGCCAGAGCCCTGAAGCCTTCCGGGAATTTAACTTCCTCATTTGAAAGCTTGCCGTCCACTCTCTCCTGCTTATAGCAGCCGTCATCCAGAACGATATATTCATATCCCAGCTTATCCAGTCCCAGCTCGATAAACTTATCCGCCATGGCTCTGGTAAGCGCTGATGTATTACCGCTGCCGAATGCATTCCAGGAATTCCAGCCCATGGCAGGCAGCCGCCCCTTTTTCTTTCCATCAAAAACCTTACCATCTTTAAAGCTGTCGTAACGGTACTTACTGTCTTCGATCACCGCCGGTCTTTCGGTACTGACATTAATGCCCATCGGTATACCTCCCAGATAAAAAAAATCATTACCTTCGATTATACCAAAGCCCCCGGCGCTAAACAAGCACCAGGCGGGTTGCCGATGGCCTCAAAAAAAATATTCAGCTTTCCCATAAATATGTCCGGTACCATCCGTATGATGAGCATAGGACAAAGAAAAAGATCCGCCACCGGTGTTAAGACAAGCGGATCACCAAAATCAAAAACGGAGGATAACAGATATGAAAAAAAGAAATATAGCTGTAATGTTACTTATGTGCATCACAATGGCAGGCTGCAGCGGAACAGTCGGCGCCAGAGGCAGTCTCCGCGATATGCCCGGTACCGTGACCGTATCCGGTCCCGACGGTACGGTAGCGCACTATTCAGCAAAAGAGATCGAGCAGAGGATCAAAGAGATCGGTGAAGCTTATGATGGGCTGTATTCATATGACGACTACGGAATATATGGCAAACAAAACTATGGCATGGTAAATTTTGCCACTGCCACTGCAACCGAAGAATGTGAGGCGGAAGCCGATTACGGTGCCATTTCTTTTGCAGTGGAGCCCGACAGCTCTTCTTCATTCCAGGTCAATGATCCCGACATCCCCTTCGACGATGTCAACTGGAATACGGAAGGCTACAATAACATAAACGAATCCGGTTTCTTATCCGTTGCAACGCAGCCTTTCTCCACCTTCGGCGCTGATGTCGATACCGCGGTCTATTCAAACTTCCGCCGCAGCGTATTTGAAAATGACGGCTTCGGGATAAGCGGCAGCGCTATCCGCGTTGAAGAAATGGTCAACTACTTTGATTATGATTACGCACTCCCCAAAGATGGTGAGAAATTCGGCGTGGTCACTTCTCTTACCGACTGCCCCTGGAACGAAGATACGATGCTCCTGCGCGTAGGCATCCGCGCAGAGGATATCAAGCCCGAAAAAGGCAGCAATATAGTATTCCTTGTTGATACATCAGGATCCATGTTTAACAACAACAAGCTGCCGCTGGCACAGGAAGCTCTCAAGATGCTGCTTGAAAATCTCGATGACGACGACACCATATCGATAGTAACCTATGCAGGTACCAGTGAAGTGCTGCTGGACGGTGCCAAAGGAAGTGACCGTAAAGAGATAAAGAAAGCGATCGATTCACTTGAAGCAGGCGGTTCCACCTACGGTGAAGGCGGGATCATCGCCGCTTACGATACCGCAGTAAAGCATTTCATCAAAGGCGGAAACAACCGCGTGATCCTTTGCACCGACGGCGATCTTAATGTGGGCGTTTCTTCGGAATCGGGTCTTATCGAACTGATAAAAGACAAGAAAGAGTCCGGCGTATTCTTATCCTGCCTTGGATTCGGAGAAGGCAACTACCAGGATGACAAGATGGAAGCTTTAGCCGATTACGGAAACGGCAACTACGCTTTCATCGACTGCACAAAAGAAGCTGAACGTGTACTTAAAGATGAAATGTGGTCAACCCTCTTTACCGTAGCAAAGGATGTAAAATTCCAGGTTGAATTCAATCCCGCACAGGTAAAAGGCTACAGACTGATCGGTTATGAAAACCGTGAAATGGCTGCAGAGGATTTTGCGGATGATACCAAGGACGGCGGCGAAGTAGGCTCAGGCCAGTGCGTGACCGTACTCTACGAAGTGGTTACGAATGATTCGGCTTACGAGATCCCCGGTGTGGAATCCCGCTACGCAAGTGATGACAGCACCGCTGCAAATGACAGTGATGAGCTCTTGGCAGTAAACATCCGTTACAAAGAGCCCGATTCGGACAAGAGTGAACTCAGGACTTATCCCGTGACCATGGCCGACAAAGCCGACAGCATGGATTATGATACTTCCTGGGCAGCCGGCGTGGCACAGTTTGCAATGCTGCTTCGCGGTTCCGAGAACGCCGGCACTTCCACCTACGAAGAGATCTACGACAGACTTAAGAACGATCCTTCGGTAATGACCGACGACTTCAAGGCAGAGTTCCTTTACATGCTGCAGAAGGTTTCCGATAACGCCTGAGGGCTTCTCCGGAAAGAAAGACCGGCGGGATGAGAGGATGGGTACAGGGGACGGTTCTCTGTGTTCATGAACCCCAATGAACACAGAGAACCGTCCCCCTGTACCCACCTAAAAACAGCCCGCAAACCCTTTAAAATAAGCAATTTCATTGGATTTACAGGCTTCTATCATTCATGGGACCAACAGGGTTCGAACCTGTGACCTCCCGCACGTCAAGCGGACGCTCATCCCAGCTGAGCTATGATCCCTTAAGACAATTCATCTTATCGTATGAATATACTTCTGTCAAGATTCGTTATGCCAGATACGCGATCATCTTAAGGTATGCCTTGATGACGATCTTCCGGTCGAATTCCTTTTCCATCTTCCTGCGGCCGGCAAGGCCCATGTCTTTGCGCTCTTCATTGGGTAATGATAAGAATGCCTCTATCTTCTTTACAAGCGCATCCACATCGCCGCCGTGATAGATAAATCCGCTCTTGTCATCGTCAACTGCTTCCTTGCAGCCGGGATTATCGGTAGTGATGATGGGACGAGCACTGGCTGCATTTTCCAGCAGCACGTTACTCATACCTTCCCCATAGGTTGATGGGTGAATGATACAATGCGATCTTGCCACCCAGGGCCGCACATCCTTCTGCGAACCGCGGTAATGGACTATCCCCTGTTCTCCCAGTTCTTTAAGATCCTTTTCGTAATGCATCTCGGTGGGCTCTATAAAGCCCAGCATATTAAACTCGGTATTGGGATATTTCTTCCTTATACGGCGCGCCGCCTCGATATAATCATCCACGCCCTTGTCATGAAGCACCCTGCCGATATAATTAAATACCACGGTCTCCCCGCTCACGCCGTCACCGCCGGCCGGGTAAGGCTGTATCTCAAAACGGTTGAGCGCCACACCGCTGCCGGGTATCAGCCGGTATCTGCCTTTTACCATACCGCTCTTTTTTGCCAGCCGCAGATTGGTAGCATTCTGAAACATCAGACAGGACGAATTACGGAAAGCTATCTTAAACAGCTGCATGGCGATGAACTTTTTTATCCCCTTCTGCATGATCACCGATCCCCAGCCGGTAAGATTACTTATCACAGGTATGCCAAGGAGCTTTGCTGAAAGTCCCGCATACACGTTGGGCTTGGCAGTGTAGCTTAAGAGCACTACAGGGCGGTATTTCTTAAGCACTTTAAAATAATGTGCCGCAAGCTTCACATCATTTAAGATATTGGTCCCGCGCCTGTCGATATCGGGATCATCGTAGATAAAATCCACGTTCTTTTTAAAGCCTTCTTTTTCCAGCACTTCAAACTTGGGGCCGTCCGGGCAGGATATCATCAGCGGATAGCCCGCGTCCCTTATGGCCTGTAACAGTTCGAGCCTGAAGCAGTATACATCATCATCATTATTCGTAAACAGCGCTATCAATGGTTTTTTCGCCATCTTCTCATCTCCCTGATCTTTTTATACTCCATAGGAAAATCGATATATTCATTACCCTTCATGGTCAGTACTATTGCCTTTGCGGTCCGTATCATGATGCTCAGGTCATAGATCAGCGACCAGTGTTTCAGATAATACAGATCCAGGGCCAGCTTGATATGCAGAAACTTATCCGTGTACGCACTCTGCGCGTCATCGCCAAAAAGGTATCTGTCCCCATGCGTATAATTGAAAATGCTTCCCGGACACGCAAGCCCCGGAAGGACTTTAAGTGTCAGTTTTTCCTTTTCCGTATAATACTCATTTACTATATCTATATCCTCGGGCCTGGGTCCCACGATGGACATCTCGCCTTTAAGGATATTGATAAGCTGCGGCAGCTCATCGATCTTTGTCTTCCGAAGAAGCTCCCCCCAGGCAAACACACGGCTGTCGTTAACTCCGGTGATAGCCCCCTGCTTATCCGATCCCACTTTCATGGTCCTGAACTTATACATCGTAACGGCTTTCAGATCCTTACCCATACGCTTTGCTTTATAGATGACCGGACCGGGATCGCAGATAAGTATGCCAAGCGCCGCTATAAGCATCACGGGGCTAAGCAGTATCAGGGCCAGCGCCGAAAGTACAACATCCGCTCCACGCTTTATGGCAGCCTGAACAGGCTTTTTTTCTATCATCAGCATCATCGCAGCGTCCTGCGGATGCTTACGAACACTTCCGCAGCCTCCATGCAGCACTGGTTCCCCCAGAAGGCTGCCTGATGCCTGAGTGCCTCCGATGATCTGGGATGAGGATACTCCCTCACCTCACTGATATATTTTTCAAATGCCTCTATCTTCTTATCAAGCTGCGCGCTGATATCGATCCAGGTATCCGGTGCAAAAGACTTGGGATGTCCCCACTCCGTGCTGGACGCAGTGTAGAAGCACATAAACTCCCTTATCCACTCGCTGCCGGGGCGGAACGCCACTAACGCCGCCTCGAAGAGGATACGGTGATCGCGGTTTGCATCCGATCCTGACTGGCAGTATATTATGTCCGGTTTAAACTCCTCCGACACTTTTTCGAGCGGTGTGATAAGCTCCGTAAGCGTATAGGTATCAAGCCTCTGATCCGGGAAACGCAGCGGATAGACTTTTGATACGCCCATCACTTCCGCCGCTTCCTGTATCGCACTGCTCTGCCCTACATCCGCGCCGTATCTTAAGGATTCGCCCTCGCACATGATTATGCTGCGCACTTCGTCTCCGGCCTGTACATGCTTTATCACAGTACCGCCCACACCTAAAAGCTCATCATCCGGATGAGCCGCTACCACAAGTACCTTACTCATTGCCAAATGCTCCTTTCAATCCCAGTTCGTAGAGGGCGCTGCCGCTGTAACGCCGCCCCTCTTCATCCTCTATCATGGTAATGCATATATAGCAGTCTTTTGTTGCAGCTATGACGCCGCAATCCATAAAACCGTAGGCGCCGCCTGCTATAGTTCCCGGCTCCTCACTGCACTTAAGAGGCAGTACCATTGCCTCCCATATAAGATATTTCTTTCCGTTAAGGAAGGTAAATGCACCGGGATAAGGTATCGTCAGTGCCCTTATAAAATCATATATCTTCTTAGCGTCCTGCTGCCAGTCGATAAGTCCGTCTTTAGGCCTGCGCCTGGGAAGCAGCGGCTCATCGGTCTCGTTTTTGATATCCATAAGCGGCCTGCGTCCCTGTATAAGCGCATCTATCAGCTTATCCAGCATATCCGCATTTGAACGCGCCACTTTATCGTATATGGTCTTGCAGGTATCAAATAAAGTGATGGGAAAAGCGGTCTGGTCAATGATAATGCCGCTGTCCACATCTTTTGTAAGCCACATAAGTGTATTGCCGGTGATCTCTTCTCCGCGTATGATGGCCCAGTTAACAGGTGCGCTTCCTCGGTTATGCGGAAGGAGTGCCGCATGCGTCCCCACGGTACCGATCTTTGCCAGATTAAGCAGCCTCTCAGGCAGTATCTCGCTCCAGCCGAATACCACCATCAGATCCGGCGATAAGCTCTTTATTATCCCGTATGATTCTTCATTTTTGATCGTGCTTATCGGATATACCTTGATACCGTATCTTTCCGCGATATCGATATAATCCCTGCTCCCGGCGCTGCGCTTTGCAAACGCTTCATCATCCAAGGTTATGAAACCGTTGATAAAGCCTCTCTTTGCCGTGCGCTCAAATGCCTCAAGCCCTTCTTCATGATTGCCTATCCAGCTGATCTTCATATCAGAAATCCTCATTCACAAATCTATATTCCATAAGGCACAAACCCTGCGGCGGTGCCGTGATCCCCGCTGCCGCGCGGTCCTTTTTCTCTATCACCGCTTTGATGCTTTCGCTCGTGCGCTTGGCTTCTCCCACCTCTATCAGTGTTCCCGCTATGATACGGACCATGTTGTATAAAAAGCCGTTACCGCTTACCCTTATCGTGATCTCATCCGCCTGCCGTGTGACAGAGGCATCATAGATGGTCCTTACGCGTGTATTGCTCTGCGCATGCACGCTGCAGAAAGAAGTGAAGTCATGCTCCCCGATAAGATACTGTGCCGCTTCATGCATCGCATCCTCATCAAGCTCATGACGCACCCAGCGTGTGTACTGCCTGCGCAGCGGATCCTGCAGCTTATTATTGAGTATCCTGTATTCGTATGTCTTTATGGTATCGCAGTGTCTGGGATGAAAGTCCGGCGCCACTTCCACGCCGCTCTTTATCCTTATATCATCCGGCAGGCGTACATTAAGCGCGCCCGGGATCTTTTCCGCCGGAATGAGCCGGCTGTCGGGTACGTCAAATACGGCAACATTATCAAGCGCATGCACACCTGCATCCGTTCTGCTGCCTCCTATAAGCTCTATCTTTTCTCCGCACAGATCGGATAAAGCCTCATTTATCCTGCCTGCCACGGTCACCACCCCATCCAGCTGCATCCAGCCGTGGTAGGCGCTGCCGTCATAAGCTACACGTATTAACACTCGTCTCATAATCTACTCTTTCAAGATTCCCAGGAAGGAAAGTTCGGAAACTGTTAGTCCCCCTCCCTGACAGTCGGCGGACAGTGGTACGGAAATCAAAGATTTCCTGCCTCACTTTTTCGCTTCGCTCAGAATGACAGTGAGCGGGGCGCTGCGGCGGGAGCCATGCATCAGCACTCGTTTCGGGCTCTACACTGTCAGGATTCTTCGCTTCGCTCAGAATGACATGGAGCGGGCTACAGGAATTTACCTATGAGTATCACTCCGGCCAGGTATATTATGACCATAAAATACGCCACAAAATCCCTGCCCTTGTATTTAAGGGGTTTGTACTGTGTCCTTCCTTTGCCGCCATGATAGCATCTGGCTTCCATTGCCATAGCCAGATCATTGGCCCGGCGAAAAGCCGATATGAAAAGGGGTATCAGCACCGGCACCAGGCTCTTTGTCTTTTTGATCAGATTGCCGCTTTCAAAATCCGCTCCGCGGGCCAGCTGCGCCTTCATTATCCTGTCTGTCTCTTCCAGCAGTATGGGTATAAAGCGCAGGGCTATGCTCATCATCATCGCTATCTCGTGCACCGGTACGCGTATCAGCTTAAGCGGTCTCATCAGATGCTCCATCGCATTGGTTAGGCGTGTGGGCGTGGTGGTGAGCGTCATAAGGTTCGATCCCAGTATCAGAAGCACCAGGCGGAAGCCCATTGCCCCGGCCTGTTTAAGTCCTTCCTCGGTTATTGTGAACTTCCACCACGAAAACAGCACGGTGCCTTTGGTAAAGAGCATGTTTATCACCAGAGTAAACATAAGGATAAACAGTATCGGCTTTAAGCCCTTCAGCATATACGAAAAGGGCACCCTTGATAAAAATACGCATAACAGCAGAAACGACGCTGCCGTTACGAATACCCAGGGTCCGGTAAAGATGAAGAGGCTGACCAGATAGACCATCGTACCTACGAGCTTGGTACGCGGATCCAGCCTGTGTATCACCGAATCCGCCTGATAATATTGTCCAAGTGTTATATCCCTTATCAAGCCAGCGCCCTCAATATCTCTTCCTTAGCAGCTTTAAGGGTGATGGCATCAACATTTACATCGATCCCCGCAGCCTTAAGGTCTCTCAGCACATAGCTCATCTGCGGTGCCGCAAGCCCCATAGCTTCAAGCTCGGCAGTGTGCCTAAACACCTCTACCGGTTCTGCATCATATACTATCTTTCCCTTATCCATAACTATTATACGATTGGCCACTTCGGCCACATCATCCATGGAATGGCTCACCAGCACTATGGTGATCCCTTCCGTCTCCTTTAATTCCGTTATCATATCAAGCAGCTCGGTCCTGCCCGCGGGATCCAGGCCCGCAGTAGGCTCATCCAGCACCAGTATCTCGGGGTTCATAGCCAGTACGGATGCGATAGCCACGCGTCTCTTCTGCCCGCCCGAAAGATCAAAAGGCGACTGGTCAAAGCACTCATCCTCAAGCCCCACACGCTTTATCGCAGCATATGCGGCCAGCTCCGCGTCTTTTTTGTCCATCCCCATATTCTTCGGTCCGTAGCTCACTTCGCTGAGCACGGTCTCCTCAAATAGCTGGTATTCGGGATACTGAAAGACCAGCCCCACCTTGCCGCGCAGGGCCTTTCTGTTGTAATCCTTTTCAAATATATCTGCGCCCTCGTAATAGATGGTGCCGCTGTCGGGCTTTAGCAATGCCACCAGATGCTGTACCAGCGTGGACTTGCCCGAGCCCGTATGCCCTATAAGCCCCACGAACTCCCCGCCGCGCAGCACAAAGCTGACATCGTCCAGGGCCTTGCGTGCCTGGGCGCTGCCTTTGTTGTATTCGTAGATTAAATGATCGGCGATCAGCTTGTACTCGTTCATGGTGTTTTATGTATAAGATCCTTCGCTTCGCTCAGGATGACACTCCCGTTCGGGATGACACTCCCGTTCGGGATGACACTAACTTTAATATTTCTTTTACCAGTTCTTCTCTTGTAAGTATTCCATCCGGTATGCGAAGCCCTGCCTTCTTAAGTTCCCAGGCGAGTTCTGTCACCTGCGGAACGGTAAGGCGCATTTCCTTTAATTCCTCCACACGTGAGAATATCTCCCGGGGTGTTCCCTCCATCTTAACCTTGCCCTTATCCATGACAAAGACCCTGTCCGCATGGATCACTTCCTCCATGTAGTGGGTGATCAGTATGATCGTGATATGCTCCACCTCGTTTAAGGCCCTTGCCGCACGTATCACTTCGTACCTGCCCCTGGGATCCAACATGGCTGTGGGTTCATCCAGTATGATACATTTGGGATGCATGGCTATCACCGATGCTATTGAGACTCTCTGCTTCTGCCCTCCGGATAAACGGTTGGGAGAGGCGTTTCTGTACTCCCACATTCCCAGCGTTTTCAGACTTTCTTCCACACGCTGAGCTATCTCATCCGTGGGAACACCCATGTTTTCCGGCCCGAAAGCTACGTCCTCATCCACCACCTGTCCTATTATCTGGTTATCCGGATTCTGAAAGACCATACCTGCAGTACGGCGGATATCCAGGAGTTTTTCCTCATCCTTGGTATTCATGCCGTCAAGTATCACCTCTCCCTCTTCGGGAAAGAGTATGGCATTTATATGCTTGGCCAGGGTGGATTTGCCGGAGCCGTTGTGCCCCAGTACCGCGATGAACTCGCCTTCCTTAACATCAAGAGAAACATCATCCACAGCTGTGGTGATGCCCTCTACATTATTCTCTTCATCTCTCCGGATATACTCGTATTTAAGGTTTTTTATCTGTAAAAAAGAGGGTATCTTCATTTCTTCTTTATCGGTATCGTTGTTACCAGCTGTATACAGCCGAGCGTTATCAATATGATCACGGCCAGCATACGCCTTACATCAGCCATACCGGTCTTGGGCATATCCTTTGCATTGCTGCCCTTTACGATATTGCCTTTTCCCTGATAATTAACATTGCTGCCGCCGCCTTTTCCAGTGGTGGCATAATTCATGCTCAGACCGTTTTCATCAAAAGTTCTGCCATGAGGCGTGACTATCGGTGTCCTGCCGGGACGGCCGGTACCGCCGCCGCCGTTGTCCCCGCCGTTGCCGCTTACTCCCCCGTTGTAGCCGCCAAAGGGCGTAGGGGTAGGCGTATTGGTCACCACCACCGTCACTATCGCTCCGCCGGACCTTGTGGGTGTAGGCGCCTTCTGTGTGGGAGTGGGTGTATTGTTTGAATAAGGTGTAGGGCTTAATGTGGGTGTAGCCGTTGCCGCCGTGGTCGGTGTGGGAGGCACGGTAGGCGTGGGCGTGTTAGTCACGTCAGGCTCTAAAGTATATGGCGTATATACTATACCGTATTCATTATCCGAAAAATAATCGGTAGTGAAACGGACGCTGTATGTGCCGTCGTCATTTTTGATCACCTCCGGCACAAAGTCATCCGCTGCGTTTTCCTTTGTACTGCCCACAACGCGTATGGTCCCCTTTTGCGGGTCCATATCTGCGGGAAGCGGTAAGGTCACGGTAAGTGTCCCGAAATCATCAACATTATTGCCGGCTTCGTCCGTTATCCAGATGCGGTAAGGCTTAAGCTGCATGCCTGCCCTCCACACTATACGGCGCAGCACTACCACTCCGTCCGAATCAGCGATATGAAGAGTCCTCTTTCCGCTGCCTTCGGTAACACTGCCGCCTATACGTTCACTGCCTTCCTTATCTTCTCTTTCATCGCTTACGTTAAGAACATTTTCATCCTCAGAAACATCTTCCGGCGTGTAGAGCATGCCGTATTCATAATCCGAAAAATAATCGGTGGTGAACTCAACACAGTCATATCCGTTCTTTGTTATTATCTTTGTATCAAATACATGGAGCTTTCCGCTGCGCCGCCTGCCGACCATCACGACCCTGCCCCTGTTTAGGTTCATTGTGGCAGGGATCGGAAGTGTGATCGTCACGGTCTTAAAATCAGTTATATCCCTTTTGTTCTGGTCTACCAGGCGTATATACCAGGGTTTAAGGATCATGCCCTTTCTGAGCACTGCTATCTTTTTGATCCCCACTCCGTCGCTGTCGCGTACTATCAGTATGCTGTTGGGCACAGTTCCGCCATAGACCATGCTACTGATACCCTTGCTGTCGCGCCTGTCACTGCGCTGATCGTCTATAGCCGATATCCTGAGTGGTACTGCCGTGGGTGTAGGCGTATTGGTAGGACCTCGCCTCGGCGTAGGTGTCGGCGTCGCCACTCTTGTAGGGGTGGGCGTCTGCGTGGGCGAAGGCGTAGGCGTATCCGTAGGTTCCTCCGTGGGCGTAACATCAAGCGGTGCGCCTGTTTTAACAAATATGAACTGCCAATACTTCATAAGCATATTCGAATTTATGTCACCAAGTTCGGCGATCACCAGATCGTATCCGTCATACACATCCTCCAGACGGCAGGAGTATTGTACAGGATCCGTACCGTTTACCGTATCTATCGCATATAAAGCATATTCATCCCCGGATACTTCTGAAAAATCTTCCGGCATGGTCAGCATCAGCTCAGCACCGGAAAGTGCATAATCATTATAATTGTTTGATTGAAGAATATAGCCCTTGCAGCGGTCGTATTCCCCAAGCTCTATACCCAGATAATTACTTAAATATCCGGTCTCATCATAACCGTCCGATATATCGATCTCAAGGTCCTGCGGTCCGTCCTGATAATACAGCGACACCTCCCCGACCTTTTCGCTGCGCCAATCGTTGATGATCGCACTTCCCGCTGCCGCACTGCCGAAAATAGGCAGGATCGCTATCAGCAGTCCCAGCAATATGGTGGATACTCCCAATATCCTTCTCAACAGAATATACTTTCTGTTCATTTAACCTCTCTCCCCACTACCACAAGCCTGCCATTTTCTTTTGAATACTCACAGGTGGACAGACTTAAGAGTTTATCGCCCCAGTAAGGACGCACGCCGGTATCATATAAAGATCCGTTGATCGCGCTTCTGATATAGCTGTTAAAATCTTCCCTTGTCTGTATATCTATAAAATCGTAAAATTTTATGTCATCCGTCTCTTCATCATACACCGAAGACTTAAAAACTGCAAATATTTCGTAGCTTCTCTCCTGATACAGGGTGCTGAAGCTGATCAGGGGATGCTCCTTAAAGTACGCTTCATCTTCATATTTCTGCAGTGAACCGAACATGCTGCCGTTACGCATATGATGTCCGTGGATCAGCATATTCCTGCCGCTGCCGTCACGCGCACAGCGTTTATCAAGCACCAGCATGCCGTTCACATCATTTTCCTTATTAAAATTGTGCGACAGATAATAATCGTTGTCGTCTTCCTTATACATAACGGGATAGTCTATGACTGTTCCCTCTATAGTAAGCCAGCCGGCCAGGTCATTGTTTTCCTCGTAGAGTTCCTTAAACCGCGGCAATATCTGCGTGGGTATTTCTTCCTCTGTCGGCTCAGGCCTCGTATTGCTGTCTTCTGCAGGAGTAGGCTCTTTGGCCACATAAAGCTCCGATGCAGATACCGTCGGTACGGCAGTCGGCGTAACAGGTGCCGCTGCACGCTCCCTCAGCTCCTCCATGCTCTTTCTGCTCTGCTCTTCCTTGACGATCCATAGTATCCCTATTCCCACAGCCAGGACCAGTATCATATAAAAGGGAATGAGCAGCAGATTCCTGGCGCGCTTCTCTCTCTTTCTTTTAGCCTCACGCCTTTTAAGCCTGCGCTCATTTATCTCAAGCTCACTTTCTTCCTCACGTGTAAAGCTGTCTTTATCGAGCTGCTTTAAAAAATCCTCGCCCACGACAGTCTCAAAGCTGATGCCTTCACGGGCGATCTGCTCCTTCATATTCTTCGCGATCTGCGCCTTGCTCTTACCCTTTTTCTCAAGGGCATCTATCTTTGCCTTATCGCGCTTGGCCGCTATATATTCGGTTATGTCATCGAATTCGTATTTATCGAACGGGTAGGACATATTCTCGGATCCTTCGCTTAGTTTATCCAAACATTGCTTAAGGATGATTATATCAAAAACTTAAAAATAAGGACACTCGTAAGAGTGTCCCTATACCTTAATAACAATTAAGCTTTAAGCTTATACCAGCTCAAGGATAACCATCATAGCGGCGTCGCCCTTGCGGGGTCCGATCTTTACGATACGGGTGAAACCACCGTTACGGTTTGCGTACTTGGGTGCGATCTCGTCGAACACCTTTGCACACAGGTCAACCTTCTTGGTATTCTTCTTACGGCCCTGAGGCTCAGAGGGAACCTCTTTCACATCATAGAATACGCTCAGCATCTGATGACGTGCATGCAGGCGGGAAGGATTGTCCTTCTTGATCTCCTTCTCTACCTCATCGTATACGGTCACCTTCTTGCCGTCAGCATTTGTTTCTTTAACGCGCTTGCCGTCTTTATCCTTCTGGGCAACCTTGGTCTTTACAGTTACGGTCTCGTAATTGTCCTTCTCCTTGATACCCAGTGCGATGAGCTTCTCAGCGATCTTCTTAACTTCCTTAGCACGTGCTTCGGTGGTGGTGATGCGTCCGTTGAGGATCAGCATGGTCACCTGATTGCGTAACAGTGCCTTTCTCTGAGAAGATGTCTTACCTAACTTTCTGTACTCTGCCATTTTAGTTCACTCCTTTCTTTTTCCTTACATGGCCGCGCTCTTCGGGCTTACCGGTCATGCCGGGAGTTTAAAACATGCACCGCGCTTCTTCGGACTTACCGGGCATGCGTTTACGTTACTTATTCCTCGCTGTCGCGAAGGTGCAGGCCTAATTCCTTAAGCTTCTCAAGCACTTCGTCCAGAGACTTCTTACCAAGGTTACGAACCTTCATCATCTCATCTGAAGTCTTGTTGCACAACTCCTCAACAGTATTGATACCTGCGCGCTTTAAGCAGTTGAAGGATCTTACGGAAAGCTCAAGCTCATCGATATTGAGTGAGATTGCCTGCTTCTCACGATCCTCGCTCTGGTTAACCAGTACCGAAGCCTGCTTGCCCTTATCTGAAAGATTGATAAAGAGCTTAAGATGCTCGCTAAGAACCTTTGCTGCAAGGCTTACTGCCTCATCGGGAGTAAGTGTGCCGTTGGTCCATACATCCATGGTGAGCTTGTCATAATCGGTGATCTGACCTACACGGGTATTCTCAACCGCGATATTTACACGCTCAATAGGTGTGTAGA
This sequence comes from Lachnospiraceae bacterium, assembly GCA_017437785.1. Taxonomy (GTDB): domain Bacteria; phylum Bacillota; class Clostridia; order Lachnospirales; family Lachnospiraceae; genus NK4A136. The sequence continues at coordinate 13,931 of JAFRXH010000007.1, read as the reverse complement.
TGGAATCAACTGCTATATATCCCTCAGGCAGATCTTCACGCTTATTCTTGTCAGCGCCTGAATAACCACGTCCCTTGGTCACGAGCAGATCCATCTTAAGGCTTGCATCCTTTGCGCCGCTGATGGTAGCTATTACCTGATCCTTATTGACTACACTAACCTCAGGATCATCGAACTGAATGTCCGCTGCACGGACAACCCCGTTACCCTCGGCTTTGATATAACCCTTCTTGTTGTCATCGCTCTCGCTGTCATCTTTAATAGCCAGGGATTTGATGTTCATGATGATCTCGGGCACATCCTCCTTAACTCCGGGGATGGTTGAAAACTCATGCATAACGCCATCAAACTTTACGTGGCTTACAGCCGCACCGGGCAGTGATGATAACATGATACGGCGAAGCGAATTACCAAGTGTGATACCGTATCCTCTCTCAAGAGGTTCGATCACGAATCTTCCGTACTTTTTGTCATCGGAAATCTTCTCGATGGTTATATTGGGACTGTCAAAGTCAAATTCTAACATGTAGCTGTTCTCCTTTTCCCAGTATAGAGTTTTTTCCGCCTAATCTTTCTTAATTATTTGGAATACAACTCGACGATGAGCATCTCATTTACGGGTACATCAATTGCTTCCCTGTTAGGCAGCTCTTTTACTGTGCCCTTCTTTGCTTCGTAGTCCACTTCCAGCCAGGCGGGAACGATCCTGCCCTCGGTAACTTCTATTACATCCTTAAATCTCTGCAGACCCTTTGCCTTTTCGGTAAGCTCGATCACGTCGCCGGCCTTCACCTGGTAAGAAGGAATGTTGATCTTCTTTCCGTTAACGGTGATGTGCTTGTGGCCTACAACCTGACGCGCTTCCTTTCTGGTACGTGCGAATCCCATACGGAAAACAACACTGTCAAGGCGGCTCTCAAGGAGGATCAAGAGGTTCTCACCGGTCATACCCTTCATGCGGTCTGCTCTCTCGTAGTAGTTACGGAAGGGCTTCTCAAGTACGCCGTAAATGAACTTTGCCTTCTGCTTCTCTTTCAGCTGAAGTCCATACTCACTTACCTTCTTGTTAGCATTGCGGGGCATACGGATAGACTCGTTTACCCTGCGGTCAAGTCTCTTGTTGATATTCTTCTTGCGGCCGTCAACCTCGCTCTTCCACTCTCTGGTGTGGGTATACTTCTCAACACCCAGGAATGAGGGATCTATGCCTAATGCTCTGCATCTTTTCAATACAGGTACTCTATTCACTGCCATGATGATTTATCCTCCACTTTCAAACTATACACGACGACGCTTGGGCGGGCGGCATCCGTTATGGGGTACCGGCGTCACGTCGCGGATACTGGTCACCGTCAGACCGTTTGCCTGCAGTGCACGGATAGCTGCTTCTCTTCCGCTTCCGGGTCCTTTCACCATGACGTCTACTGTCTTAAGGCCGTGGATGAGCGCCGCTTTAGTAGCGGTTTCTGCTGCCATCTGAGCTGCATAAGGAGTAGATTTCTTTGAACCGCGGAATCCCAGACCACCTGCTGATGCCCATGAAAGAGCATTACCTTCAGCGTCAGTCAACGTTACGATAGTATTGTTGAAAGATGCCTGGATGTGAGCCTGTCCATGTTCAACGTTTTTCTTGACACGCTTCTTACCTGCTGCCTTCTTGGCTGCGGTGGAAGCACTCTTTTTTGTTGCTGCCATAAAACTAACCTACTTTCTTTTTTATAAATATTAACGGTTACAATTACTTCTGATCAATTACTTCTTCTTACCTGCAACAGTCTTCTTGGGACCCTTGCGTGTACGGGCGTTGGTCTTGGTCTTCTGACCACGTACCGGCAGACCCTTTCTGTGACGGATACCACGATAGCATCCGATTTCCTGAAGGCGCTTAATGTTAAGCGCGATCTCACGGCGAAGATCACCTTCTACCATGAATCCTTCCTCGATGATGGCGCTTATCTGCTTAACCTCATCATCTGTCAGATCCCTGCAGCGTGTATCGGGATTAACCTTTGCTGCCTCAAGGATCTTAGTTGCGCTGACACGCCCGATACCGTAGATATAGGTAAGACCTATCTCCACGCGCTTGTCTCTGGGCAAGTCAATACCTGCAATACGAGCCATTTTCAAATCCTCCGTTTTTGCTGTGCCATCCGGTATGCTTATATAGAAGCGATGGCAGATTAACAGTTACTAATTGACTGGGGCTATCTTTCAGCCCGGCCGGTAATTCCGGCCTTGCCTCCTTCCGTTTTGATCACCTAAGCCGGAAGAAGTATCAATCGTAAATGCACGGTAGCAGCATTTCTACCTCGACGACAAACAAAAATGTCTGCCGCAAATTGCATTTATCGATGATCGGCAGACACTTTTGACGGAAAGTGCTGCCATAGCCGCTCATTACTCATGCGCCCTTGATCAACCCTGGCGCTGTTTGTGTTTGGGATTCTCACAGATGATCATGATCCTCCCTTTTCTTTTGATGACCTTGCACTTTTCGCAGATCGGTTTTACTGATGATCTTACTTTCATGGCGCTACCTCCTTTCCAAAAAAGACCGTTTTATATATTAGCACAGGCCATTTTTTATTGCAAGCTTTTTTTCTTATTTTTTATATGAAGGAATAAACGCCGGGATCTTATCTCATGCCATCATTGTTTTCCCGCTGCCGGCGGGCTTTCCGCACTCATGGCAGAACTTTGCATCTGCAGTGATCCGCGCTCCGCAGCCGCTGCAATCCCTGTATCTTTGCACATCCTTAAGCGTTGTTCCGCATTCGGGACAGTATATCAATGTGCACATAGCGCCGCATGTAGGGCAGAAACAATATGTCTCTTCCCGCGGCTGCGACTTTGGCTGCGGGTTTATCCCGCCCTGACGCATCATTGCTGCCATTCCCCCCTGTATCGTACAGTCAGGCGACGGTCCGGCATAGGCCGACATAAACTGTGCAAAGTTTTGCTCGCCCCCTCTGTTCTGCATTTGGACAGGCCCGGCATAGACCATCATCATCGACATCGCATCAGGCCCCGCGTATACCCCCTTCATCATCGCTTCACGTGGATCCTCTTTTTCCGCATTTATCTCCTGACGAAGCTTTGCAGGGTCAGTATTATTATCAGCCATACCGCTCTCCTTTCATAAACGCCTGGTCTTTCTTATATTCAATGTATATCTATAACCACTATCTCCGGATGGTTAAAAAACCTCGGCGCAAATGTGCTCTCACGCCCCAGTCCCCGGCTTACCTCCATTATGCTCCCGTTAGGCAGCATATATGCTCCGTTTACATATTCCGCCATGAATCCCTGGTCAGGCGCGAACACTCCTTTATTTATAAAAGGTATCAGTATCTGTCCCGCATGGGCGTGTCCGGCCAGGATCAGGTCAAAATCATATTTCTGATAATCGCTTACTCTCTCCGGCCTGTGTGTCAGAAGCAGCCTGATGTGCCCTTCCTGCGTCTGTGAATAAGCCCGCTCAAGCTGCCGCCACCACTCCGCTTCGCCCACCTCAGGGTCATCGATACCGCAGATATCGAACCAGGTCTCCTTAAGCGTGGTACTTATGCAATCCCCTTCCAGGACATTTACATCTATGTCTCTCAGATACTGCTTCATTGCTCCGGCGCGCCCGCTCCAGAACTCGTGGTTGCCGGTAACATAATAACAGTTATAGTTTTGCGCAAGATATTCCGCGGTGATCTTTGCGTTATCTTCATCAAGGACATCATCGAAAAAATCGCCGCCCAGCAATATGATATCCGGCTCTTCCTTATCTATGGCATCCAAAAGCCACTTCTGCCCCGGGCCGTAATAGCAGGAATGCAGGTCGGTCAGAAGCACTATCGTTGCCACATATCCGTCCGCATCCGGGACGTCTATATCCATATGCTCGACTACAGGCATCCACGACCACAGCCAGGATAATGCGAAGATAAGTATAAGGATCGCAAGGATAATGAGGCCGCGGTGCTTCTTGGGCCCTGAATTTAGTTTTGTGTTTTCATCTGCTTCTATCAAGATTCCCCTCAAGGAAAGTTCGGCTACGGAAATCACAGATTTCCTGCCTCACTTTTTCGCTCCGCTCAGAATGACAAAGTTTACCGCTCCGCTCAAAACGAGCCTTTGGCGTTGATGCGCTCAAGGTCGGGGTGCTCGCCGAGAAGCCGCGCTCGGGCAGGCAGGAGAGGATCGACATATCGTCATCGGAAATATTAAAGCCGAAGATATCAAGATTCTCCTTCATCCTCTCGATAGAGGATGCCTTGGGGATCACGGGTATGCAGCGCTGGATCAGATAGCGCAGCAGTACCTGTGCGCTGCTCTTACCGTATTTAGCTGCCATCTGCGTGATGATGGGATCATTGATCACGCGCGCCCTGCCTAAAGGACTCCACGCCTGGGGAAGTATGCCTTCCTTCTTAAGATAAGCAAGGGCGTACTCCTGCATATAACCCACGTGCAGTTCCAGCTGGTCCACCATAGGCTTGATGCGCGCTGTCTCAAGCAGCGGTCTTATATGATGGGGGAGGAAATTCGAAAGACCTATGGCTTTTATCCTGCCCTGCTCATAAAGCTCTTCCATCACTGCCCAGCTCTCTCTTACCTTATCGATCCATGCCGGATCGTTCTTATCATCTTTGGGCCAGTGGATAAGGAACATATCCAGGTATCCGGTCTTTAACTTTTCGCAGGAAGCTTCAAAACTCTTAAGAGTCTTTTCGCGTCCCAGATCCGCAGGCCATACCTTGCTGCATAAGAATATATCTTCCCTTTTGAAATCACTTTCCTTAAGCACATTTCCTATCTGCTCTTCATTATAATAGAAACTTGCCGTATCGATATATCTGTAGCCGGCTTCCAGCGCATCTTTTATAGTCTGCGCCCCCAGCTTATCAGTAGACATAAAGGAACCATATCCGACAGCGGGGATCACAACGCCGTTATCAAGCACAAAAGCTTTTCTTTCGTCCGTATAGCCCGACACATCGAGTATACGGTCCAGAAGATGCATGTTCTTTAATGAGAACGCCTCGCTGATATGGGGAGCAGCACCGTTTTCGATGCAGTCATTGAGCTGCATTATCTCAAGACTGTAATTGGAAGCCGCATTTACCTTTTCCTTATGAGCTATCCTCTCACCCTTATCATTCTTGACCCATACCGTAAATTCCAGTTCACCTTCCTGATTGTATTCCACGTCGGAGCGGATATAGCCCTTTGATCCGTGTATGAAAAGACGGTCGTAACGGTCGCAGCTATCTATACCCAGAGCCATACCCGCATTTAAAGAAGCGCGTGCGCCGTTTTCAAAGCCGATCAGCACAGAGGCCATATGATCCACCTTCTTATCATCAAGCTCTGCATCGGCTTTCACATAACTCACAGGCGAATCGATAAGGCTTAATATCATGGTAGTGCAGTAGCAGCCCACATCCAGTATGCCGCCTCCACCGTATTCTTTATGCAGTCTGAAATCCTCCGAATAATCCTGGGTGATGAATGCGGTGTCTATATAATCGACATCGCCTATCTCACCGCTCTTTACTATCTTCTTTAAGGCTTCCACATAGGGGCTGTGCAGATATGCATAAGCCTCCATGAGTATCACACCGTTTTCGCGGGCGGTTTTGAACATCTCCTTCATCTCGGCTTCATCCATGGCCATGGGCTTTTCACACAGCACATGCTTATGTGCCTTAAGCGCCTTTATGACCCATTCGCAGTGAATATGATTGGGCAGCGGTATATATACCGCCTGCACTTTTGGATCGTTTATCAAAGCATCATAGCCTTCATACGCCTTCTCAAAACCAAAACGCTCTTTAAATTCCTCAGCCTTCTTAATGCTCCTGCCTGCTATTGCATAAAGTTCGCAGCCTTCGGCTTTTTTCATGCCCGGGATAGTGCAGCCCTGAGCTATGCCTGCCGTCCCCATTACCCCCCATTTAACCATCGAAAGAATCCTCCTTTAAAATAATAAATACTTATGTTACTGATTTATTGCAGAATTCCTTAAGTCCGTATGATCCGTATACAATAAAGCTTATAGTACCATAAAAACAATGGTTTGTCATTTATCGCCGGAAGCTTTAGGCAGCTTTTCTTACGGCGGCTCTGCGATAAAAAAGGGGATGCGGCGCAGCGCATCCCCGTCCTGATATCTCCCCCTCAGAAGATATGCTTATTCAGCTTTTACATGCTTTGAATCCGTATAGATAAACCTGTCGCTCCAGAGCACACCGGTTATCGCAACATTTCCGCCGTCGGGAACTATATCCAGCAGTTTATCCGCATCAACGATCACGACTGTAAATTTCTGCGTCAGCTTGCCCGAATCATTCTGGACAGTGATATAGCTCGAATAGGTTGAACCGCTTGCTACTCCATGCAGTTCGAATATCATTCCGAAATCGTTACCGATACCTTTTTTGATATCGTTAAAGGTATTGTAATCCTGTTTGCCGTCCATAACAAAATCCGGTACCTGATCAAGATTAACACCGGAAAGATCTGTCTTGTCATCAGGCTGCTCATAGGGCTTTGTTCGCAAAAAAACGTGATGAGTTCTCCATGATCTTTTCTTTAATCATCCTTTCCTTTTTTGCCGTAATATTCAGTCATTTTAGTCACAAAGTATCTTATGCATTCCGGTGCCGAAGGGTAATAAAAATGCGGGAAGCCCCAAAGAGATACCTCGCCTCCGCACATGCAGTTCCATTTCTTTGAACCGTCGGGTTTCCGCGCCGTGCAGTATCCTTTGTTTGCGCTGCTTTCGTAATAATGGAATTCATGTCCTTTCATGCCATTAAGCATCTTTGCAAAAGCCGGGCTGTCGTCTTCTGCCTCAGCTATTTCCATATAGCCAAAGCGCACGCTTTTTCCGGTATACCTGCACTCCCCGTCTATTATTCCCACAAGCTTATGATCATTACCCTCAATATCAGAAACGCTTTTATGCAGATACATGAATCCGCCGCACTCCGCAAGAGAAGGCATGCCATCATTGACCGCATTCCTTATCGATGTGAGCATCGATACATTGCCGCTGAGCTCTTTAAGATACAGCTCAGGATAACCGCCTCCAAGGAGGATACCGCAGGAATCTTTAGGCAGCGCTTTATCATGTATGGGTGAAAAATACTTTACGGTGATACCCTGTTGCTCAAACATGTCGAGATTATCCCGGTAATAAAAACAGAATGCTTCATCCCATGCCACTGCCAGCACAGGCTGCAGTCGTTCCTTTATGTCAGACGCCGGTTCACCGCACACGGGCAGGGTACCGTCACTGTAGCTAAATGGCTTAGTGTTTTGCACGCTGCCTTTCAGGACGCTTTCACGATCCACATATTGCTTTATAAGCTCTGCCATGCGCTCTATGCCGCTTAGCACCTGCGGATCCGGTGCTGATATATCCAATCCCAGGTGCCGGCTGCCTATCTTAAGCGCCGGGTCATTGGGAATACCGCCCAGTATGCTTACATACGGGAAGGCTTGCTCGATCTCATCTTTTAAAACGGGAGAAAGCTTAGCATAAAAGCCTGCGGATATCCGGTTTAAGACCACTCCGCGTATGAGCTTTTTATCATCGTCGGTCAGGATGCCTTTTATCACGGAGATAATACTGCGTCCTGCGCCATGTGCATCCACAATAAGAAGTATGGGTGTATTTGTAAGTGATGCTATCTCATAACAGGAGCCTTTGACACTGTCAACACCCAGTCCGTCGTATATGCCCATCACGCCTTCTATAACAGCCATAGCACCTTCTGCCCTTAAAAGGTTTTTGTTCAGCTGAGTGGCGTTCATGAAGAATGAGTCCAGATTATAGGACTCGATCCCAAGTACCCTTTTATGAAAAAGAGGATCTATATAATCCGGCCCGCATTTAAATGCTACCGGGGAATTTCCTTCATCTTTAAGCAGCTTTAAAAGCCCGCAGGTGAAGAGAGTTTTCCCGCTGCCGCTTTTGGGGGCGGCTATCAGTATGCGCGGTATTGTCTTTTCATTATCAACTATGCTCATCTTATGCCTCTGTGACGGATCGCAGTTTACATTGATCATGCCGCTTTAGCGGGTAAAAGAAAACAGCATTACGGGATTATTTGCTTTGGGAAGATGATATGTGCCTGCTTTATATATCTCGTTTACCTGCAACTGTATGCAGGAAGCATCCATGATATCTTCCCTGTCCATAAGCGCACGTATCTCACTTATGGTTTCAAGGCTTACCGCGCTGATCACATATCTTACGCCGGTCTTCTTTGTATGGATCGCGTCCAGGATTTCTTCAAGCGCTCCGCTGCTGCCACCAATAAATACACAGTCGGGTGCTTCAAGTTCCGAAAGTGTCTCCGGTGCATTGCCCTGTATCAGCTTAACATTGCACGCGTGGTGTTTTATTATGTTCTTTTCGATCAGTTCCGCAGCTTCGGCTTTTTTCTCTATCGTATAAACCTTAAGGGAGGGATCGGCGAGCGCAGCTTCTATCGCTACGGAACCGGTGCCTCCGCCGATATCATATACCACATCCCCCTGCTTAAGCTTAAGGCGGACTATCGCCTCATGCCTTATACACTCTTTGGTCATCGGGACTTTGTCACGGATAAAATCTTCATCCTTTAACGGCGTAAACAGCGCTTTTCTTTCGCAGCCATCATTTATGACCAGCGAAGTGAGTATGGCATCCGAGTGATATTCACAGGCTTCGTCCACGCTCAATGCGACCAGCTTCTGATCCTCATAAGAAAGGTCTGAAGCGATCATTATCCTTGCATCTATGCCTTTATCCTTAAGCGACTGCGCGAGCATGCGTACATCATCATCGCCCGAAAGAAGGACAAAGGTCTTTATGTTATACCTGATCTTTTCGCTGAGGATATGGATATCAGCAGGACTGTTATGACCGTGGATACTGACTATCGCGGCATCATCATAAGAATATCCGCTAAGGGCGGACAGGAATGAAACGGAAGAAATCCCCGGCAGTATCCTTATCTCCGCATCCGGATACTTCTTTTCAAAATAAGCATTAGCCGAAGCCGCGCCGCTGTAAAAGCCGCTGTCTCCCGAATATAGCACACACACATTCCTGTATGAAGGATTTTTATCCAGCACTTGTGAAATATCATCCGCCCTGTACATGGCATATTTATCTGCCCTGTTTATATCCTTTATAAGTCTGGCTGCCCCAAACAATGCATCAGCATTATCTATCAGCTCTTTGAGTTCGCAGGTATAAACAGCCTGCACTCCCATTCCGCAGCCTGCCAGGGTTATCTGCCTTTTAACATCATCCCCGGTCTTATGCCGGTCCTTATTTACGGACGTGTCTTCTTTTTTGACGGCTTCATATTCCCTGCCGCTTAATATGCGGAATGCTTCATATATATCCACACCGGGAATATCATCAGGGCGCTTTATAACATAGGCCTTTATCTGTGCATCAGCGCAAGCGAGCGTCTTTTCATCAAAGCCGCCGCGGCTTCCGCTCTCTTTGGTGACAAGATGCTTTATATCATACTGCCTTATCATGGCCAGGTTGAATTCGCGGCTGAACGGCCCGTGCGCCGCAATGATATGTTTAGATTCTACGCCTTCATCTTCACAGATCCTGATACTCTCTGCAGAAGGCAATACCCTTATATAGGTCCTTTTAAGAGCATCGGCTCCCATGTATCTTATGTATTCTTTTAGTTCCTTGCTGCCTGTGGTAAGCAGGATGTTTCCCTGCGTATCTTTCAAGGCGCTGCAGCATTTTTCCAGATCGTCAAATACACTTACGAGATCAGCCGATACGTCAGGCGCCTCTTCATCCCTTGAAACCCTTATGTATCTGCATGGCGTGTTCCCGGCTGCTTTTTTGATATTTGCGCTCACTTCCACAGCATAAGGATGTGTAGCGTCAACGCATACATCTTCCGCCCCGAATCCCTCTTCCTGCAGGAATGCGCACATCTGATCTGCATCCATCCTTCCGATTATCAATCTGCGTCTTTCGTTTTCTTCAAGCATCTCCCTGCCGTATTGTGTGGCAACGGATACCGTGTGGATAAGCCCTGCCGCAAGCAGCATATCCGAAAGCAGTCTTCCTTCTGTTGTTCCGCCAAAGATGATGATCTTTTTCATGATATTATCCGAGTCCTTAAAATATATGAGATACGCGCCGCTATTCTTTATATCCTCTTGGTGTGATCATGTGCCCGTTTATAAGTGCTGTGCGGAAATTACCTATAAAGACTGTGGTGAACATGTCCGCATCAAGAGCGGCAAGTCCGGATAAAGTGCAGGTTCCGCTTACCTGGCCTTCTCTTTCTATGTTCTTTACATATCCGCAGATCCGATCAGGCGGAAGTATCTCAAGAAGTATATTTACTGCATTTTTAAGATGATCCTTCCTGCCTTTGCTGGCGGGATTGTATATCGAAATGCAAAAATCGCCTTCGGCCGCAAGGCGCAGTCTTTTCTCTATAAGCTCCCAGGGCGTGAGCAGGTCGCTTAAGCTGATAACGCAGAAATCATGCCCCAGAGGCGCGCCAAGAACCGCTGCTCCGGCATTTGCCGCGCTGACACCGGCTATGACTTCGACATCACTAAAGCCTTCTTCTGCCGCGATGGTGAGCGCAGGCGAAGCCATACCATATACGCCCGCATCCCCGCTGCAAATGAGAGATACGTTTTTTCCTTCATTTGCCAGCTTAACGGCTTCCCTGCAGCGGGATATCTCCTCACGCATGCCGCTCTCATGAAATTCCTTATCGGGATATTCGCTTCTTATCAGATCAAGATAGGTTTTATAGCCCAGGATGATATCGCTTTTGCTTAAGGCCTCTTTGGCCCTTAACGTCATCATGTCTGTGGCACCCGGGCCTATGCCGATGATGTAGAGTGTGCTCATATGAAATTTACCTCTGTGTATAAATTAACTTCAGGTGCGGCGTATCGCTACCGCAGCTGTGATGCCGCCGCCTGTTGTCTTACGGACTAACAGATCTCCGCCGCCCGCGCCAAGTACTGCGGCGCGTTCGCATACATTATCAGTGCCCGTAGTTTTCTTAACAAAGTCGGATGAAGCAAAGTCGCCGCTTACTTTATTTAAGAGCTCAGCTTCAAAACTTATCAGCGGTATCCTGTATTTTTTTGAAAAAGCCTTTAAACCGGGTTCATTCTCCTTAATATCTATGGTGCATACAGCGTATATATCATCCGTGGAGATGCCGGCATCATTAAGTACCTTTAATGCGAATTCCTCTACTTTTTCAAAAGGGGTATCCTTTTTCATCCCCATGCCCAGTGTATATTTCTTGGGCGATAAGAGCAGCGAATATTCCCTGTCTGTCTCATCTGCCACTATGATATCCACAGGCTCCTTAGGCGGATAATCCTTTATCGAGAGGCTTATCGCTTTTCCTTCAATGGCCTTTGCGGATACTTTCTTAATACCGTCACGGTTTATTATCTTAAGGCGGTTTTCCGCCGCAAATACATCTGCCGAAAACGCATCATTAACATCCGATGATGTGGTGATCACCGGCTGTGCATTAAGAAGTTCTGCAAAAATGAGCGCCGTCTTGTTCGCTCCGCCCACATGTCCCGATAAAAGCGGGATAACATTATTCCCATTATCATCAATGACAATCACTGCGGAATCGGAAAGCTTATCCTTAACATAAGGCGCTATGGCCCTTACGGCTATGCCTGCAGCTCCTGTGAAGATGAGCGTGGCATTATCCTTAAAGCCTTCTTCCACCCAGTTTTTCAGGCCGCTCACACGTTCAAAGCCCTCCGGAGCCTCATCGGGATTAAAGGAATAATAAGGCCTCGGCGCTTCTATACCCTTTTCTCCGGCCGCCTTTATAAGGCGCTGCAATACTTTGGCTCCGTTATTGGAAAAGCAGACAGCGCGGAGGGGTGGGGGCCGATGACATCGCCCACCAGCACTATTGCGGTCTTTTTGATATTATGTTCGCGTGCTGTATCGGCCAGGCTGCCCACGGTGCAGATATACCTCTCTTCCTCCGGCCAGCTGGCTTTATAAACTATGGCAGCGGGGGTATCGGCATTATAGCCGCCTGCTATCAGGCGCTCGGAAAGCCTATCCAGCATCCCCGTACTTAAATATATAGCCATGGATGCCTGATGTGCAGCCAGGGTTTCTATATCTTCTTTTTCGGGTACGGGGGTGCGCCCCGCCATACGCGTGATTATGAGTGTCTGTGAAATATCGGGAAGTGTGAATTCCAGATCAAGTGAAGATGCCGCAGCGCAGGCAGCGGTAATGCCGGGGCAGGAATCGTAGGCTATCCCCAGTTTATCCAGTGCATCCATCTGTTCCCTTATGGCACCGTAGATGCTCTGATCGCCGGTATGCAACCTTACCACTTCCTTTTCCGCGTCATGGGCTGTCTTCATCACATCAAGTACTTCTTCGAGGGTCATCCTTGCGCTGTCGTAGATCTCCGCACTTTCTTTTGCAAATTCAAGAAGCCCGGGATTTACCAGGCTTCCTGCATAGATAATGACATCAGCTTTTTCGATTAATGTTTTGCCGCGCAGCGATATAAGATCTACTGCTCCGGGGCCCGCTCCGACGAAATTTATCATGCAATGATTATACAATAAGCCCCCCTTATCCGCAAGATAAAGGGGGCTTAAAATAAATGCAATGTTCACAGCCATTTAGCGGGGTCAAGCCCTCTGCACAGAGTGAAGTGGCCTTTTTTGTCTTCCGTGTATTCGACAGGCTTCTTGGCCCTGCAGCTTCACCTGTCTTATCCTCCCCGGTCTGGGACGGTTCTTTCCGGGACCTCCAGCCAGAATTTTTCTCCCCGGGGTGTTTTGGACTAAAAAAGATCAGCCCCGTGATCCGGGACTGATCTTTTTGAACATTTTCCTATAAGACCGCTTAACAGCTGCTTAATGAGCGGCTGCGGCAAGCTGTGCCTCAAGCATGGCAACCTTCTTCTCCAGGCTGTCTATGATGGCATCTTTCTGCTCCAGCTGCGCATTCTGCTGCTCCAGCTGCGCATTCTTCTGTTCCAGCTGTATGTTTTGCTCATCTATTATCTTATTCTTCTCTTCGGTTATTTCCGCTTCCCAGTCACGTAACGCTTTACACATATCGTAAGTCCTCCCTTCCGTATCCGATCTGTATTTTCTCCGTTTTCTCCAAATATATGGTGCATTCAGTAATACCGACGCGGTTTCATACGTTTCTTCATCCATATTATAAAACATTTCCTCTTTGTTTACCAGTGTCCTTAAAGACGTTTTATCCGAACGTATCCGCAACAGATCCAGCAGACTTTTGAGTTCTGTATTATACTTTTCGGTATCCGCCATCTCATTGATCTTTATGATATGTGCTTTAAAATCCTGAAATATCCCGCTAAAGCCATCTTTATCATTTCCCAGATCAACCATATCCTTAAGGCTTTCCGCGCCGTCCCATTTTTCCTCTCCGTGATATACCCACAACAGATATACCGGTTTTAACTTATCTGCCTTGTTGAGCCCGCTGAACTGTTCGGCTATACTACCGTAATCACCCCTACGTTCATGCTCCCTGCTTATATCATCGAGCTGTTTTTTGTATGCCGATACAAGATAATCCATAGATCTGACCGGAAGTAAATACATAACTTTATTCTGGGCCTCCGTCAGAAACATCCGGTAAATGGTTCCGTCCTCATATACCATCGCCAGATCTCCCCTGCGCTCTCTTCGTTTTGGCGGCCTGTCACTTTGGTTTTTTCCCTTCTTTGTGTATGTGGTGGCAGATATCTCTGTAAGGCCTTCAGGCTTTATCACTTGCCTTCCTCCGTACACTTCCGCATTTATCATATCGGCAAAACGTTTTTTATCCGACAGATAATTGACAATGGCATTGTTAGCTTTACCCATGGCAATTCCTCCTAAAAAATATTGTG
>JAFRXH010000006.1 GCA_017437785.1 Lachnospiraceae bacterium | reverse complement strand
CTTCCCGATAGCACATAATGAGAGGGAGCTTTATGACAATATTAACGAATATGACCGTGAAGGCTATAAGAAAAAGCAAAAGGAATTCTTCGACGATATAGGTATCATCGAGGACGGCAAGGCTTCCGAAAAGGTGGCAAAGCTTATAGCAAGACTTATAGACAGCAAGAAGAGTGAGTAAGATTCTTCGCTGCGCTCAGAATGACAAAAATTCCCTTCTCAGATCCATCCGCCGTCTGCAGTTATGATCTGACCTGTAAGGTATACGGGCATTTCTGCGATATGATATATGATATCGGCAATCTCGTCCGGTGAAGCGGCGCGGGATGCGGGTATCTGCTCAATTACAGAAAGACGTTCTTCTTTTGTAAGATGGGAATTCATGTCCGTATCTACAAAACCGCAGGCAACGGCATTTACTGAGATACCTGAGGGGGCAAGCTCCTTTGCACAGGCTTTTGTATAAGCATTTACACCGCCCTTTGATGCCGAGTAGGCCGCTTCGCAGGATGCACCGGCATCTCCCCATACGGAGGATATGTTTATGATGCGGCCGGCTTCTACAGGCTCTGCAGAGGCTGCGTTTTCCGGGCGGTTCTTTAACATGTGGGGGATGACCTCGCGGGTGCAGTAATGTACGGAGGACAGGTTGGTATTTATCACATTCTGCCAGATATCATCTGCAGTATCCTGGATGAGACCGATGTAGGAGATGCCTGCGTTGTTTATAAGGACATCTATGCGGCCGAAGGAGGTTATGGCAGTATTTACCAGCTCCTTAACAAAAGAAGAGTCTGATACGTCTCCTTTAACTGCAAGGACGTGTCCGGAGCCGGGATCGGAAAATTCGGGATGACTTAAAATATAGGTATCCCATGCACTGCGGCAAAATCTTAGAGTGTTTTCGAGGTTTTCGCCGCCGTTTTTTGAATTGAGGACTACGTTATATCCTTCGGATGCGAATTTTACGGCGATGGCTCTTCCTATACCTCGGGAGGCGCCTGTGATGATGGCTGTCTTTATCATGGATATTTCCTTTCGAAGTTACTGAATACTTTCAATGTCTATGACGTAGGTATGGTTCATTTTTCGCATATATCATGCAGAGAAAGTGATCTTAAGATATATCTAATATAGAGTAGTACGGGGATAATGTCAATCTGTATTTGGGAAGGGGGCTGCCATATGGCCGGAAAGAAAAAGAATAAAATATGGCTTATATTTGCCGCAGTCTCCTTGTGCCTGCTTGTGAGCTTAGCAGCATATAAGGGAGTAAGGCTGATAGCGGGCAGCATAACAAGGGAAGCCGAGCAGAATGCGGAAAAGGCCGGTCTTTTTAAACCTAAAGGCGTGGAAGAGGATCTGACGGAAAAGCTTATAAACGGAACTGCAGGGAGTGCGGCTTCCAATCTAAGACCGCTTTTTCTTATATATCTTATGGATTATGAGTCGGGCAAGGTGGAGAAGCTGGTGCTTGAAGTATTTGATACCGTGAGCATGAAGGTGTCTTTTATATATCTTGATCCGGACATCACATATACCATGACGGGGAG
>JAFRXH010000027.1 GCA_017437785.1 Lachnospiraceae bacterium | reverse complement strand
TAATACCTCCTCCGCTTCTTTTCCCAGCTTATGCTCAAACAGATCCCCCAGATTGTGGGCCATATCAGTGCTGACAAGCAGAGTTTTCTTTCCCTCCTTTGCGCTTTTATATGCGTGTGCCGCAGCCACGCTGCTCTTTCCCACTCCGCCTTTTCCTGTAAAAATGTAGATCCTGCCCATGTTATCCTCCTTTATACTTCCGTTTATGAATAGTTCCATTCTCGAAGTATTTGTGTTTATATTTAGCAGCCGGTTGGGGCTGCTGAAATATACTATTATAAAGATTCTTCGCTGCGCTCAGAATGACAAGACTATTCTATCGTTATCTTCCTGACTTTCTTAGTTGTTTCTTCTTTCTTGCGCTCCTGCTTAAGTACGTCTATCACCTTTACCATCATCTTTCCGAAGAGCGCCGTTTCTTCCCGGGTGAGGGTGCCCATCACCTGCACCACATAGTACATTATCTCGTTGAAAAGCTTCTGGAACTGGACTCTTCCCCTTTCGCTGAAGCGGATCAGCACCACTCTCTTATCTTCCGCGCTGCGGTATCTCTCAAGTAGGCCGTTCTTTTCCATCCTTCCCACAACGCCGGTTGCGGTATTGAGCGGTACATGTATGTACTCCGCGATCTCACTCATGTTCACTTCGCTTTTTCTGTACAGGAGCCAGAAGATCAGGACTTCGTTCTTGGTACAATCCAGGAAGATGTTCTCCCAGATCTCCGTGGATAAAAGTTCCTTAACCTCCTCTATATAGTTTGTAACCATACTGAATGTCTCCTGCGACATTCCTTCCGGATTCAGATCCATATACGCTCCCGTAATTGCTTCTTCCTTCGAAGTAATTTAATTCTACACTCGAAGTATTGTTTTGTCAATACTTTTTGTCCTCAGTATTTTCCTTCGATGATGAGTCTGTTTTCTTTTCGCGAATACCGCAATATATCCCTGCTGAAAAGCAGATAGGGCGTATTCATTTCATTTGTTCTGAACATGTCTTCTGCCATCTCTGTCATTTTCCGGCAAAGCTTCTTATCGTCGGCTTTAGTGTAATATACTATATCTTTTGTAGGCACGCAGATAGCCACATCATCATCAAACTCATCTGCTATGCTCCGCCAGATATCAGTCAGGTACAGACTCTCCGCTTCAAAATTGCCGCCTGCGATGATGCCCGATATCCCGGGCTCTTTCGACTCACAGCTCTGATACTTTGTATCCCTTATAAGATTTGTAAAAGCCTTATCCTGCAGCTCTTCAACGCTCATACCTTCGGGAAGCATATCGTAGGTCAGGATGGAATACATATCCCCTGCATCCATTACAAACATGCCTATATAGCTATCCATGATCCTGAGCATTATCACATTATCGCCGTAATCGGAGGAGCCGGTAGATGCCGCCAGAAGCTGCACACTCTCAAGCGGTTTATCCGACCAGTTCTTTTTAAGACGGGGATAGACCTTCTCTATGTCAAAGACCGGCTCATCGCTGAAACCGTCTTCAAAGGGCCCGTCCTCCTCTGCATGTGTCCACTCCAGATCGCAGATATCGTCCTTATCCTTTACAAAGGCCTTAACTCTCTCAAGGAAATCAATGCAGTATTTGCTGTAAGAATACTGGGATATTACGCGTATCACGGGACGAAGCCCGGGCTGCGCCTCATTAGCCTGGCCGCTGGCCACATATCCCAGATAATCATTAAGCTTATCCTGAAGCATCCTGGCATGCTGCTGCCTCGTCGACGCAGTCCATTCAATATCGTCTATGATAACAAGCACGAACTTATCATCTTCGACCATTGTGATATCTATAACTCCGCGGTCTCTTATATCCGACATAAACTTATCTCCTTTTTTATTGTCCGATTCTGATTTTATCATAGAGCGTCTGATTCGGAAATCATTTTTTACTTGACAGCTAATTCAAATTAGCCTATACTTTAGCTAATCCAAATTAGCCACTTGTGAGGAGGATATTTATGAATACAAAAGAAAGGATACTTGATGAAGCCCTGACCCTCTTTTCGGAAAAAGGCTACGCAAATGTTTTTGTGGGTGATATCGCAGAGCGTGTGGGAATAAAAGCCCCTTCGCTTTATAAGCATTTCAAAAACAAGCAGGCTATCTTTGATGCGATCATAGAAGAGATGAACAGCAGATTCTTAAAGGAAGCGGAGAGCCTCAACATAAAGGGAAATGATGCAGCCGCCGACGCGGCCATATACAAGGATATTTCCGAAGACGCTCTGGTAAAGCTTGGGCTGGATCTGTTCAGATACTATCTGCATGACGATTACACCAGACGCTTCCGCAAAATGCTCACCATCGAACAGTTCCATGACAAAGAGCTGGCAAGGACCTACCTGAAACAATATGCGGACGATCCGCTCTCCTACCAGGGCATGCTGCTGGGATTGATGGTGCAGCAAGGGGTGCTTAAGACCGATGATATCCCCATCATGACACTGCACTTCTACGCCCCCATCTATTTCCTTTTAAGCATCTGCGATTGTGAACCGGAACGGGAGCCGGAAGCTTTAAAGACACTGGAAGACCACATAAGGATCTTTAACAAACTATACGGGAGGAAAAAGAAATGAAGATCACGGTTATAAATGCAACTGAAAAACACGGCGTTACCTACCGTTTGAAAGAAGCTTTCCTTGAGCCCTTCAAAGACAATGCAGAAATAACAGAATTCTATCTTCCTAAGGATGGACCGGGATTCTGCACAGGCTGCACGGCTTGCATATCAAAGGATCCCACGCTCTGTAAGGATGCCGCCTGCGTACAGAAGATCGAAAAAGCCCTGCTGGAAGCCGACCTGCTGGTATTCACCTCCCCTGCATATGTATTTCACACCACGGGTGCCATGAAGGCTATGCTGGATCACTTTGCTTACAGATGGATGCCCCACCGCCCCGCCGGGGAAATGTTCGGGAAACGCGCTGTGATCATAACCCAGTGCCTGGGGGCAGGCGAAACTTCTACGGCAAGGGATATAAAAGACAGTCTCTCCTGGTGGGGTATAAGCAAGATAAATGTAAGTACCTTCAAGCTGATGAGCGAAGTACGCTGGGATAAAATACCCGAAAACAAAAGAGAAAAGATGACCGGCAAATTAAAGACCCTGGCCGCATCAATGAAAAGAATAGATTACAGCCGCCCCGCCCATTCAAAGCTTTCCGTTAAGCTTAAATTCTATGCCGTACGTATGCTGCAGACATCTCTGGGAAAGGCAGATCCTGAATACACCGATTATAAATACTGGAAAGCCAACGGCTGGCTGGAAAACAAAAGGCCCTGGAAACGGTGATCCCGGGCCTCGGTGCTTATGCTTATGACTGATCGTCCTGAGTATCGATCACATCACAGTTTGATACAGTACCCTTTGCCCAGGGACTGCCCACATCACAGCGGCCGTGATGATAACTCTCCTTCTTTACGCCTGTATTCAGATCCTCGCTGAAGCCTATGGAGAGCCGGCTCACGCCGCTGCTCATCTTACCGTCGATCATGTCCACCAGTTCATTTACATCCATCTGTTTTTCTCCTTTCCCTCGCTCTTAAAAGCAATGATTTCGCGCTCTTTCTTGATCTTCATTGCTCTTCCGGGCTTTTTTGGCTTTGTGTCAGCCGCTCAGTCCTCATCCTTACTGTACTTGCTGTAATCCCGCTCAAATAATTCTTCCGTAACCTGGGCCCAGAGTTTTTCGGGATCCACGCGTTCCAGAAGAAGCTTCCTCACATAATCCTTGCTCTTTTTGCTGTACTTGGGCAGTTTGTTAAGCGCCTGCAGATGGGCCAGCTCCGACCTCCATAGTATCGTAATCTTTCTGTGATCCTTAACCTTAGGGTTATCCGCAGCCTTACGCAGCTCATAAAAATCCACTCCGCCCTTATCATCAAACTCCGCAGATATTATGCCCCACCACTCAGGCACATGTTCCTTCACATGAAGCGCATGCTTTGAACCCACCACGATGATATTTCGGTCGTAATACCAGTTATAATACTTGACCTGCTTTTCAAGCCTTGCATAGGTATCTGCGTCTGATTTGATCTCAATACCGTAGATAAGCCCCGGCGTTACCATTACAACATCGGCTCGCACGCGGCCTATCACCTTTTCTTCAAGGATACGGACCTTGCCGCAGTTCTCCTCAAGATATTCAAATAATGGTTCGCGGATGTCCTTATCCCGAAGGACTATCTTTTCTTCACTCATTTACTTTATTGTTAACGAAAGTCTTTCAAGATCCTTCGCTTCGCTCAGGATGACCGTATATGCCCTCAGGATGACCGTATATGCCCTCAGGATGACCAGGTCACAGGAAGGGGCCTGCCTTTTGGCATTAGTAGGGACCCGCTTGACTCACCTTTTCATCATCTTATTCTGCTGCCGGATCTCTATATAGTTCACCAGCAGTATCAGCCCCAATATCCCGGCGGTAATGAGCAGTGCAGGGACCAGCGGCCAGGAAAAGATCATGTCGCCGTCTACATTCAGCACTCCCAGCATTATGTAGCAGAAGATAAAACTGAGCACTGCCCCGATAAGACAGGCTGTAACCGCTCCAAAGCCATGCTCTATCAGCATCATCTTTATCCTCTGGGCCGGATCCATTCCCACTACATCATACAGCCATAATTCTTTACGGCGTATGCGCATGTCTGCCTGCAGGGTATTAAGTATCTGAGTCATGCATATCGCCAGTATAAAACTTCCCAGCAGCGTGCCGATCACCTTATAAACATTCAGCATGTTTATCGTTTCGAAGTAATCAGCTCCGTCCATCTCATACAGATTATAATACCACAGACCACGGTTTTCCCCAAATCCCCTTATGTCTTCATCCAATATCTCCATGTCCCGGGCTATGGCCAGTTCCAATGATGACGGTATATCAATACAAAGAGCCGTCATTATATCCAGATCACGGTTAATATCAAAACCTGCGGCTGTAAGTCCTTTAGCTTCGGCTACCTTTTCTATCCTCTCCATTATCAGTTCCATAGGCATTATCAGTCTGATATAATTGGTTTTTTCATGTTCCTTCCGGCTTAATTCCCATCTGCTTCCCGTACATACCTCTCTCCCTAATATCCCAAATATCCTGTGCTGCTGCCTCATCCCCCTCTCAAACATGGTTTTCTTCAGCGCATCAAGCACATCGAGCATTCTGATACTGTTTCCCTTAAGATATTCCCTGCAGTCATAACCCGCATCCGCCAGCTCATTAAGCACTTCATCCTGCAGAGGAGAAAACTCTTCATCCTCCGTGCCATTTTTCGTCAGCCTGAAAAGAACACGGACATTCTCACCATTCTCCCTTTTCCTGCTCTTTTTCTCTCCGTTCTCAAAGAATATTATCTGATCGTTATTCTCCTGCCAGGCATCCATCCCATGTCTTTCGGACACTGCAGCGATCGCGGCACTGTATGCATCTTTTGCTTTAAACTCGCCTTCGAAGCTGACAGTCTCAATTATATCCCCCGCCTTATAATCTGTCTTTCTTTTTCCGCTCTCATCAGAAGGGCTTATATCGCACAGCAGCACTCCGCTTTCAGCGACCATACGCTCATAATCTATATCCCCTTCCAACAGATAAGGCCTTTCTTTTTCCATATCTTCCTTTACACAGCCCAGCTCGTATATCCTCTCCAGCTCCCCGCGGTCTGCATATTCCTTAAGTCTGT
Source organism: Lachnospiraceae bacterium (assembly GCA_017437785.1). Taxonomy (GTDB): domain Bacteria; phylum Bacillota; class Clostridia; order Lachnospirales; family Lachnospiraceae; genus NK4A136. The sequence goes on along the minus strand of JAFRXH010000027.1, from coordinate 84,451 downwards.
CATCATAAGAATAAGCCGACAGGCTGCGAAGATTACTGCTGCCTACACTTATCCAGAAGCAGTCTTTAACCTTATCCCGCTTCATAATCGCTTCACGCAGTTTTTCATGTTTTCCTGCATCATATAAAACTGTCAGCCTGTCCCCCTCCGACATCACAAGATATTCCGTATACTCCGTATGCATGTCTCTTATCAGGGTTCTGAAAGTCTCTGTGTATGTATCTGTAAAAGATGAAAGGCTCAGCAGAAGAAACATTGAAAAAAGCATGGCCATAAATACCGCCACTCCCTTTCCTTTTCCCCGCAGCAGATTTTTATTAGCATAAAACCCGGGAGCACCGAAGATGCGTTCCATAAGACTCTTTCTGCTTTTGCGCTTTCTTTTACTGCTTCCGGTAAGCTTCCCCGCCAGGAGCATTATAGCTCTGCCCACAGTAAGCTCCTTTGCCAGCACACCGTGCAGAGCCTCAAGAGGCGATACCTGCGCACACAGTCTTGCCGGCTCAAACATCGAAAACAAGGTCACTGCCACGCACAGGACAGAAGTATAAACTGCTGCCTTCGGATAAAAACGGAAACTGAAAAATGAAGCCAGTCCAAGGCTCTTGATAAACCATGGTTCTATAAGCTTAAGCAGCCAGAATCCAAAGCCCATACCCAGGGCCGATGCAAAGATGCTCATAACAATGCCTTCCGTAAAAAGAAGCATCCTGTGCTGTCCGTCGGACATTCCCACGCAGCGCAGCAGTCCGAAATCCCTGCCCCGCTCCGTTACCGCTATCATCATGGTGTTTCTGAGTATCATCACGGAAAAACCGCCTATAAAAGCTGCTGCCAGCTCTATCAGGAATTTAACCAACGCATCACTTTCAGCTTCTCCCTGTCCGAAATATACCGCTGCAGTACTTATGACGCGCAGCTCAAAACCGTATTTCTTCCCAAGCATATCAGCGCTCTTTTGTAGATTGTCCGTATTTTTAAGTTTGATCTTAAAATCATAGCTCTCCCCAACCTTCAACTGCTGTGGCAGCACCAGACGAACATCACGGGAACTGATGCGCACTTCCTCTGCCGCCTCATCCTCCGTCAAATGCTTAAGCGCATTTATCATCTGCGGCGTATATATTATCTCTTTATTATCATCACCGTGCGCGATATAGATCAATTCATAGGGATTTGCCTGATAGTCCGTATAAAAACTGTAATCCCAGGCCGAAAAGCCCATGGTAAGAATGCAGAAGCATAATACAAAAGTCAGCGCGATCCCCAGTACTGAATATGCGGTACGCGCCTTGTTGTGTTTAATATATTTAAAAGCTAAGTGTAAATAATAGGACATGCTATCTCTCCCTCTTTGGAAAAGTATAGCATATCCTGTTATCCCCAATCAAATTACAGTTTTGTAATAAACCTTCAGCGTTTTATCGATATCACGGCTTTGAACATATCCCCGTCGACGTGTATGGCCAGGTCTCCGCCCATCAGTTCCATAAGACTTTTAGCTATGGATAAGCCCAGTCCCGACCCTTCCGTATTCCTGGATCTGTCTCCTCTTACAAAACGTTCCATCAGCTCATCCCCGGATATCCCCAGCTCCTCTTTTGAGATATTGTTGATGCTAAAACTCACCTCTTTGTCATTTTCGCTGCATTCCAGATAAACCCTTGTTCCGGGCATGGCATATTTTAAAGTGTTGTTAAAGAGATTATCCATGACGCGCCACAAAAGATTGCTGTCGGCTTTTATGATATGCGGCTCATCCATATTCTTCATCACCACATTAAGTTTTGCCTGCTCAAATTTATCATGGTACTCGCCCTCAAGCTGCTTTGCCAAAGTAGACATATCCGTCTCCGCAAGCGTCACTTCCACAGCTCCCGAAGAAGCCTTTGACGCATCTATCAGATCCTGTATCAGTTTCTTTAAACGATCCGACTGCTTTGAAAGTATCTCAAGATACTCCTTCTTATCAGCCTCTGTGGTGTCCTCTTTTTTCAGCAGATCCACATAATTTATGATCGAAGTCAGCGGGGTTTTTATGTCATGTGAAACATTTGTTATAAGCGCCGTCTTCATACGCTCGCTCTTCATGCGCTCATCAACAGCCAGCTGTATGCTCTGACTCACTCCGTTAAGATCCCTTGCAAAAAGCCGGTATGAACCGATCAAGCGCTTATCATCGACCGCCTGATCAGTCTTCCCCTCAGCGATGCGTTTAGCGCCGTCACGCAGCTTAGTATATCCCCATATCAGATAAAACATCAGCGCTATGCATGCAAGTCTTTCCAGTACAAAGAAGAAGGCCATGGCTTCCGATGCATCCTGCATAAAGGCTGCTTCCAGAATAGATATCACCGCTATCACAGGCAGGGATAATCCCAGTATCACAGCCAGGGGAACATGCTCTGCCGTCCACATGGCAAACCTTGCGATCGATCTAAACACCCAATCTTTTATACGCCATATAAGCGTATTCTTCCATAAAGTCTTTGCTTTGATGCGCACGGCGATCGTTCCCAGAAAACCGATACCGGTCAGAGCCGCGATGAAGATAAGCGCGCAGCATATAAATACCATTTCCGTAAAGCCGATATAATCCTCGATATCCCGTGCAAAATACTTAAGCATGTTATACAGTACAAATGCCATAAAGATCTCAACACAGATGGCGATCGCGGACATCACTTCAAGCGGGATACGGTCGAAAAAGTTAAGATATATCCCTTCCCTATTCCGGCGATAACCCGCGCTTACAAAATACAGTATAAGAAATACCAGCGCCGCTATCGTCAGACTCACCGCCAGAACGTCCCCCTGCTGATCGATCACAAAAAGAGTATTCAGAAAAGCGTTGAGACTGCCATTTACATACATATCATCAAAGGGATCATCCGGATTATGTGATATGGTATCCGCTGTCTTAAACAATATATGCACATAATACTGCATATCAGAAAATCCGCCTGATCTGTTCGATCCCATACTTAATTCATCATCATGTATTACTATGCTGTATAAACTGCTCCTGACCCAAAAGTTTGACAAAAACACTTTTCCGCTCAGTACATACTTATAGCTGCCGGTATAGGCGGGACTTTTGTAGAAATATGAATCCTCTTTTCCCGTATCGATCCTGTCAATATCCTCATTCTCCGAAACGATCACGGCAAAATCCACATTCTTAATGCCGCTGTATTCTTTAAGAAGCCTTTTCCAGTTTTCATTAAGCTTCGCATACACGCCTTCGGGATCCGCTTCCACCTCTTCCTTTTCCGGCGCATATCCTACAGTAAAACCATTCATCAGCATGCGCATATTGTTTGCGCTGATGCGGTCCATAGCCTTATTCACCATCCCCTCACGGCTCATGCCGGAATACCCGCCTACTCTTGCCACCATCATAATGACCGTAACATAGATCAGCGCCGTGGCTGCTGCCGCGCACAGTATCGCGCATATGGCATTAAAAATGCCCGTTCGTATAAAGCTCTTCTTTTTCTCTTCCATCATATCCTCCGTATGCCGGCCGCATTCTATCTGCTGCCGCCTTCAATCTTATATCCTCTTCCCCAAACGACTTTAAGATAGCGCGGCTTTGCCGGATCGATCTCGATCTTCTCACGAAGACGCCTGATATGCACAGCCACAGTATTCTCCGTACCGTAGGGATCGTCTCCCCATACCTTCGTATAGATCTCGCCCGGAGCAAATACCTTTCCCGGCTCCTGCATCAAAAGCTTTAAGATCTCGTACTCAGTCTTTGTGAGATTAACGATATCCCCGTCAACACGAACTTCCTTGGCCGGGTCATCCAAGCTTATACTGCCAACGCTTATAACAGTCTTCTCTGTCGATATGCTCCCCAGCATCGTGTAACGTCGCAGGGCAGATCTGACCCTCGCGGTAAGTTCCGCCGGCAAAAACGGTTTGGTGATATAGTCATCAGCGCCCAGATTAAGCCCCAGGATCTTATCGGCATCTTCCGATTTTGCTGTAAGGAATATGACCGGAACATTGGAAAACTTCCTGAGTTCCGAGAGTGCCTCTATCCCGTCCATTTCGGGCATCATGATATCCATGATCACAAGCCGTATGTCCTTATCATCCTTAAGAAGCTTAAGTGCCTCGCTTCCGTTATACGCCTTTACGGTATCGTAGCCTTCAGCCTTAAGATAAATATCTATGGCGCGTACGATATCTTTCTCATCATCACATATCAGTATCCTGTTCATTTGGGTTTCCTTCTTTCCTTAAGAGCTCTTGATTGAAATGATAGCACAAACAGCATTACGAAAAAAGGCGACAAAAGATTAAGAATTTATTACAAAAAAGCATAAAAAAGGACGGATCCTGATCACGGAACCCGTCCTTTTAAAACCAAACCATGTCTTATACCTTGCGTTTTCCTGCCAGTACTTCCCTGTAATCCTCTATGTTCTTCTTAAGCAGCCCGGGTATATCAAGACCGTACGGACACTTCGGCAGGCATGCACCGCAGCCGATACAGCCGGCTGCCTTTTCCATTTCCGCCTGCCAGTATTCCGACAGCCATCCCTGTGAGGGAGCGCGGCGCAGCATCAGGCTCATACGGTTGCACTGATTGATCTGGATGCCCACAGTGCAGGGCATGCAATAGCCGCAGCCACGGCAGAATTCGCCTTTAAGCTCGTCCTGTTCCTTTTTGATAAAGGCTTTGATCTCATCGTCCATAACAGGCGTATCATCCATGTATGAAAGCCACTCATCCAGCTCGCTCTGTCTTTGAATGCCCCAGATAGGCACTGCACCGTCAAACTGTGATATAAAAGCCTGCGCTGCCCTTGAATTACTGATAAGCCCGCCTGCAAGCCCCTTCATGCAGATAAGCCCCACATTCTTTTCGTTGCACAGACGTATCAGCTCTATCTCTTTTTCATCGGCCAGATAACTGATAGGATACTGCAGGGTATCATAAAGCCCCGACTCCACTATATCGCGGGCCACTCCCAGCTTGTGGGCCGTGCCGCTTATATGTCTTATCTTTCCCTGCTCCTTAGCCTTCAGCATGCATTCATACATGCCGTTTTCCTGTCCCGGTCTCCAGCACTCTCCCATCATATGAAACTGGTAGATATCTATATAATCAGTCTTAAGATTATTAAGGGACGTATCCAGATCCTTCCAAAAATCCTCCGGCTTCTTTGCCGCAGTCTTTGTGGCGATCACTATATCCTCACGCCTGATATATCCGTCTCCGAAAGCAGCCCCTACTTTTATCTCACTGTCACTGTATGCCCTGGCCGTATCAAAAAAGCGCATCCCGCCCTTATAGGCATTCCGCAGTATACCAACAGCCTCTTCAACGGACACTCTCTGTATGGGTAATGCACCAAAGCCGTTCTGAGGTACACTTATACCTGTTCTTCCCAGGGTAACGATCTTCATAAGCCGTCTCCTTTTACCTGTCCCATTTATCGGACAACGAGTTGATCTGGTCCGCGAATTTGGCCAGGTCTTTGTTTGCGCCGCCTTCGTTCTTGTAGATGACGGCGATCAGGCGCTGACCGGCAGCCAAAAGACGCTGGAATACATCCGACAGACGTTTTGCTTTCTTCTTTTTGGGTATGCCCACCGTCTGGGTGATGAACTCACCGGTGATCATATCAAAAGAGCAGCCGCTGTAGGGTGCATATGCATCGTAGCCGTATTCATCCTTAAGGCACTGGGTAAACAGTGTGGCATTATCTTCATCACCGTGGACCACGAATACCTTCCTGGGTTTATTGCCTATTTTCTGCAGCCATTCTATAAGCCCGGCTTTATCGGCATGTCCGCTCATACCCGGAAGCTGCGCTATCGTCGCACGGACCTCGATCGGTTCGCCAAAAAGCTTTACTTCCTTCTCACCGTCTACCAGTATACGTCCCAGGGTACCAACAGCCTGATAACCAACAAAGAGTATTGTAGACTCTTCACGCCACAGGTTGTGCTTAAGGTGATGGCGTATACGTCCCGCATCACACATGCCCGATGCGGATATGATGACCTTAGGTACGGTATCAAAGTTGATGAGCTTTGATTCATCACTGGTTATCGATAGTTGAAGGCCGGGGAATGTGAGGGGATTGATACCGCTCTTTACCAGCTCGAGCGCTTCACCCGAGAAGCAGTCGGCCTGGTTCTTCTTAAATATCTCCGTTGCCTCAACGGCCAGCGGGGAATCCACATAAACAGGGAAATCCGGCACATTGCTCACCAGTCCCTTTGCCTTTATCTCACGGATATAATAAAGTATCTCCTGGGTACGCCCTACCGCAAAGGAAGGGATGACCAGGTTACCGCCTCTGCCCAGTGTATCCGATATCAGTTTGGCCAGATTGCCTACATAATCCGGCTTTTCAGCATCATGATACCTGGTACCGTAAGTGGATTCCATGATAACGTAATCCGCATCCTTCACATACTGTGGTTCACGGATTATAGTGCCTTTTTTATTACCTATATCACCGGAAAATACCAGCTTACGCGTCTCATTTCCCTCGGTGATCCATATCTCGATGCTGGCACTTCCCAGGAGATGCCCTACATCGGTAAAACGGAACTTTATGCCTTCACAAAGCTCGTAGATCTCGTCATAATCAAAAGGAACCAGTCTGCGTATGGCCCCCATGGCATCTTCCATGGTATAGAGAGGCTCAACCATATTGGCCGCACTTCTCTGCGCCTTACGGTTCTTCCATTCCGCTTCCTGCATTTGTATATGTGCTGAGTCACGCAGCATGATGCTGCAAAGATCCACCGTAGCCTCGGTAGCCATGATCTGGCCCCTGAAGCCTCTGGCGTAGATAAGGGGCAGAAGCCCCGAATGATCGATATGTGCGTGTGAGAGAAGCACATAATCTATAAGCCCCTCTTCTATTGGTATATCTACATTTTCGTAGACATCCACGCCCTGCTCCATTCCGCAATCCAGCAGGATGTGTTTTCCACACGCCTCCAGATAATGACAACTGCCTGTAACTTCATGATCTGCCCCGACAAAAGTAAGCTTCATACGTAACCCCTCCTGTAATAAAAATCCCCCAAACGCTTATTTCTCTGTCAGAAAAACATCTGCACTCCTCCCGGAATGACTTCTATCTTATTCGTTTCCAGTCCGGTCGCCTTCTCACCGTCCAATGACCAGTCCGGCTTATCCGCGCAGAATACCGATACCTGGTCCACCTTTAAGAACTGTACTAACGGCGTATCAAACTTCTGCTCGTTAAGAGCCTGTACTATCTCTCCAAGCTGTATCAGATCATGCGGCATAGAGATCAGCAGCAGTTCAAAAACACCGTCATTTAAACTGACATTGGAATGTTCCAGATTCATCACCCCTCCCAGCGAGAAGGTGTTGCAAATGGATACAAACAGATAATTATCCTCATATACATGCCCGTCGACCATGACGCGCATATGCCAGGAACGTATCTGCGTCAGCTCCTTCATGCCCTCCAGTATATACGCCGCATGGCCGAACACATTCTTTATCCTCTGCGGTGTATCATAAGAGGCTCTTGTAAAAATACCGCACGAAGCGGTATAAACAAACTGTCTGTCATTGAACAGGCCTATATCCAGACGATGGGGCTTGCCCTTCATCACACGCTCGGCAGCCTCTGCCGGATCAAAAGGAAGCTTTAAGCTGGCGGCAAAATCATTGGTCGATCCTGCAGGGATATACCCAAGCGGTTTATCCCAGCGGTATCTTCGAAGACCTGCTATCACTTCGCTCAAAGTCCCGTCGCCGCCCATACATACTACCCTGTCGATCTCATCATCAACGTGCTCTTTCACCAGATTGGCGGCGTCTCCCGCCTCTCTGGTGAAGCACACGATAGTCTCGTAAAAATGATCGGAAAAGGTCAGTATGATATCGCTTAATGCGCTGTCCTTTTTCTTTATCCCCGCATGGGGATTTACAATGAATAAAAGCTTTTTATACGATGCCATTTCTCACTTAAGCGGATATTTTGCGGTAAGCTCATCCACGATAGCTCTTGCCGCGGGAATGCCTGCCTCTTTCTCCTTAACAATGATCGATATAGCCTCTGCGATCCTGTCCATGTCCTCTGTATTCATGCCGCGGCTGGTAACAGAAGGTGTTCCCAGACGGATACCGCTGGTAACATTGGGCTTCTGGGGATCATTGGGTATCGTGTTCTTGTTAGCCGTAAGGTGAGCCGCATCCATCCAGCCCTCTACTTCCTTACCGGTTAAGTTAAATGTGGTAAGATCAAGCAGCATAAGGTGATTGTCGGTACCGCCGGAAACTATCTTAAGACCGCGGTCCATAAGGCCTTTTGACAGTGCCTGTGCATTATCAATAATGCCCTTGCAGTAGGTCTTGAAATCATCGGAAAGTGCTTCCTTAAAGCATACTGCCTTTGCAGCGATAACGTGCATAAGCGGTCCGCCCTGGATCCCGGGGAATACTGCCTTGTTGAACTTATACTTCTTTGCGTTCTCCTCGCTTGATAAGATAAGTCCTCCTCTGGGTCCTCTTAAAGTCTTGTGGGTAGTGGTAGTAACTACATCCGCATAAGGGATCGGTGAAGGATGAAGTCCGGTAGCTACCAGACCTGCGATATGCGCCATATCCACCATCAGCACTGCTCCAACCTTATCAGCCACCTCACGGAAGCGCTTGAAATCTATGGTGCGCGCATATGCAGATGCACCTGCGATTATCATCTTGGGCTTGCACTCAAGTGCGATGCGCTCAAGCTCATCATAATCGATGAATCCGTCTTTATTTACTCCGTAGGGTACGATTTTGAAATAGGTACCGGAGATATTTACCGGGCTGCCGTGGGTTAAATGTCCGCCGTGATCAAGGTTCATACCCATGATGGTATCACCGGGCTGGCAGATCGCAAACTGTACGGCAAGATTTGCCTGTGCACCGGAATGAGGCTGGACATTTGCATAAGTGCAGCCAAAAAGCTCTTTTGCACGCTCTATAGCCAGGGTCTCCACTACATCCACGCACTCACATCCACCGTAGTAACGCTTTCCGGGATATCCCTCTGCGTACTTATTGGTCAGCACACTGCCCATAGCTGCCATTACCGCATGGCTTACCCAGTTCTCGGAAGCGATGAGCTCGATATGGCTGTTCTGTCTTGCCTGCTCGTCCTCAATAGCCTTAGCTATATCGGGATCAACTGCTCTTAATTCGTCGATTGAATACATTGGTCTTTCCTCCTGAAAAATATTGTTTTAATTGTAACATATTTATCTTTATTTAGCTATACCATCAGACGGAGTTTTCCCGGAAGGCATTTTATGCTGATATCCATTGCTTTAGTTGCAACCTCTCCATCGGTATGGACATAGAGCATCTGTGATGAAGTGATACGCAGGCTCGACGCCCTGTCCATGCATATGCCCTTTGTTCCTACATGAGCACCGCTGTATGCTTTGGGAAATGTCATCATCACCCTGTGCCTGCTCATCCTGTCCGTAAAGCACAGATCGAGCATCCCGTCGGTACTGTCTGCCTCCGGCGCGAACATCACGCCGCCCCCCTGATATTTATGGTTCATCACGGCTGTCAGTATGCAGTCCCTTGCCGGATACATCCTTTCACCGTCCATATAGATATTGCAGTCGGCCCTGGGTGCCGTAAGCAGGCCTTTCACACATATAAAGCCATATACCAGCCCGCCAAGTCCCAGCTTGTTAAAGAATTTCTTTAACCGGGAATGCGCTACCTCCGCGCATACCGCCGCATCAAAGCCGATACCCGCGCTTACTATGAAGAAGCGTCTGTGTCCGTTAAGCTCCGCTTTCTGCGCATCATTATAGGTGAGCAGCCCCAGATCGGTGCGTCTTTCTTCCGCCGCGGAAACATTCCCGTCCAAACCCTGTATCTTTTGACCATCCGCCGCCAGTATGCGCCTTAAGCACTCGTGCGGATCATCGGGAAGCTCAAGCGCCCTCGCCAGGTCGCGTGCCGATCCGGTAGGTATATAACAGAGCTTAAGCCTTTCAAAACACTTATCCCCCGCTGCAGCGATCCCGTTAACGGTCTCGTTTACGGTACCGTCGCCCCCAAGGAGTATAAGGTTTATCAGTCCCTTGTCTTTATTCAGTATACACTTGGCTATGGTCCCCGCACTGTGGTTCTTTGCCGTATAATAATAGCGGTATTCCACCTGCTTATCATCCAGCTCTTTACGCAGATCCTGCCATATCTTCATGCCCCTTCCCGAACGGGCTGTAGGGTTGATCACTATGTAGAACATCGATACTCCTTTCTCCTTAGTTAAGATCCTTCGTCGCTGCGCTCCTTAAAATGACATGCCGGGGACGCTCTCCTTAGCACGGCATGCCTGCAAAGAACTCTTCAGCAAAACGGACGGTCTCCATGGCATCCTTGCAATAACGGTCGGCATTTATCATCTTTGCATACTCGGGAGTCATAACGGCTCCGCCCACGCAGGTTTTGCACTCCGGCCATTTCTCATGAAGGAGCTTTATGGTCTCTTCCATAGCCGGTACCGTAGTGGTCATAAGCGCACTCAAGCCGACCAGTTTTATGTTCTCCCTTACCGCCGTTTCAACGATCAGCTCCGGCGGAACATCCTTTCCCAGGTCTATCACGTCAAAGCCGTAGTTTTCCAAAAGAACCTTTACGATATTCTTTCCGATATCGTGTATATCCCCTTTGACCGTAGCCAGTATCAGCCTTCCCTTGCTCTCCTGCTTTCCGCCCGATGCTGCTATCTTATCCTTAATGGATTCAAATGCAGCAGACGCCGAATCTGCGCTCATCAGAAGCTGCGGCAGGAATACCCTCTTGGCCTCAAAGCCCTTTCCGACTATATCCAGAGCCGGGATAAGCGCCCCGTCGATTATATCCATTGCTGCTACATCTGCAGATAACAGCTCTGCCGTAAGTGCTCCGGCCTTTTCCTTAAGCCCCTTGACTACGGTATCCACAAGCGGTATCAGGCGCTCGTCCTTTATCCCTTCATAAGATACCGCTGCAGCAGGCTTTTTTGCTTCACTTCCCGCTGCAGGCGCCGCCGAAGCCGCTAAAGCTTCGTACTCATCGGTAAAGCCTATATAATCCATACAGTTTTCATCCAGCGCCTTTAATGCGCAGAATGAGCGGTATGCTTTCATCATCTCCATCGAGCCGGGGTTCATTATGGCAGCGGAAAGCCCGTTCATCATCGCCATTGTAAAGAAAGTACCGTTTACCAGATCACGCTTAGGCAGACCGAATGATATATTCGATACACCAAGACTGGTAAGGCCGTCTTCTTCTTCACGTATCAGCCTTAAGGCATCCAGCGTGATCTTTGCGGACTCGGGCTCGGCACTGATGCTCATAGCCAGCGGATCCACTATAATATCCTTCTTCTTTATGCCATATTCCGCGGCCTTTTCGTATATATTCCTTGCTATCTTAAGACGTCCCTCAGCTGTCGTGGGGATACCCTCTTCATCTATGGTGAGTGCCACCAGCAATCCGCCGTACTTCTTAGCCAGCGGAAATACCTGCTTCATCACTTCTTCCTTACCGTTTACCGAGTTGATCATTGGCTTTCCGTTATAACGGCGCAGCGCCCTCTCCATGGCCACAGGATCGGTGGTATCTATCTGAAGCGGCAGATCGCACACAGCCTGGAGCTGGGATACCGCCTTTACCATCATTTCCGGCTCGTCGATCTCCGGCAGGCCCACGTTCACATCCAGTACATCCGCGTGCTGGTCCTGCTGAAGCAATCCCTGCTGGAGTATGTAATCCATATCATCGTTACGCAGTGCTTCCTTAAGGCGCTTCTTTCCCGTGGGATTGATACGTTCTCCTATCAGTATGGGCCGTATACCGAACTCCACGCTGTGGGTATAGGAGCTTATCAGCGTATGCTGCTTTTCGCTGAGAGGCTTAGGCTCCATCTTTCTGACCTCTCCGATCATGGCTCCGATATGAGCCGGCGTGGTCCCGCAGCAGCCGCCCAGTACACGTGCTCCCTTATCCGCGATCTTTATCATGGAAGCGGCGAAGCCCTCCGGCAGGACATCATATACCGTCTTTCCGCCTTCCGTTCTGGGCAGTCCCGCATTGGGATTGACTATAACGGGTACGCTGGCGTACTCACAAAGCTCATCCACTATGCCCATCATCTCATCGGGTCCCAGAGAACAGTTAACACCCAGGGCATCAACTCCCAGACCTTCCGCCACGGCCACGACGGTCCTGGGATCCGCACCGGTCAGCAGCTTATGGCTTTCATCATATGCGGTGGTAAGAAATACCGGCAGAGCGCTCTCTTTGGCCGCCAGGATCGCTGCTTTCGCCTCATATATGTCGTTCATGGTCTCTATAAGGATCAGGTCCACACCGCAGGCCATACCTGCCTTTACGGTCTGCAGGAAGATTTCGTAAGCTTCCTCAAAGTCCAGATCCCCGAGCGGCTTTAAAAGCTTGCCCAGAGGCCCTATATCAAGCGCAACATAGTGTTCACCGGACGCCTTTGAAAAATCATCACTGCGGCCCGCTAAAGGCGTACGGCTCTCAACAGCAGCTATCGCTGCTTTAGCGTTGCCGACTGCAGCTTTTATTATCCCCTCAAGCTCCCCCTCACCCGGAAACTTCATGATATTCGCACCGAAAGTATTGGTCTTAAGGATATTTACGCCCGACAGCAGATAATCATAATGCATGCCCTGTATCACATCGGCATGCTCCGTGTTCCAGCGCTCCGGCAGTTCTCCCGCTTTTAATCCCGCAGCCTGCAGTATAGTCCCGCAGCCTCCGTCAAAATATGTAAAACCTTTTTTCAAATGATCCAGGATATTCATCATTTTTCCTCTTATTTATGCTTAAAAAGTCCCTGCGCAAATACACCGGCCAGTGCCAGTAATGCCACAGCAGCCATCCACACCGGCGCAGGCAGATTGATAAATGCTTCTATATCAGCCGGTATCAGCGGCAGTATGCTCCTTAAAAAATATACGGCTCCGTATGCCCCTACAACAGAGGTGATCAGCACGATCACCACGCGTTCGGACTTTACCACCAGCCAGGCTATCAGCCACGCGATAGCTGCACCCGCAACTATCGCAAACAGGGGATAAACGATCTCCGGCAGTCCCAGCTTCTTTGCCAGCATATCCGAAAGCGCTGCCGAAAGATTGTCCTGCACAAAGTGATATGCCGCAATGAACACACCCACCCTCAAAAAGCTCCATGCCAGCACGGCACATGCCAAAGCCGCCACCAGCTGTATTATCAGTATGGTGCCTTCATCCAGCTTGAACATCTCAAGATAAGGCCGCACTCGCGAAAAGCCTACGGCAAAGCCTATCATAGCCAGGGCCAGCCTGTAAACGCTGTAGCCCCTAAAGCATATGAAACCTGCAGCAAGCATCAGAAGAGCATATATAAGCATCATGTTCTGTTCAGAAAGAAAAACACTCATCCTTCCACTCCTATCACTGCACTTACCGATTTTTCCGGACTCATGATCAATGTATCCATAAGGCTTAAACCTATATATTTGGATGGGTTAAGGACCGAAAATAAGCCCTTCTGGTTATCAAGTTCAAAGTCCCCGTATCCGGGGCTGAAACGCCTGTGCAGCTTACGTCCTTCACTTAAAGCTTCCATTTCCAGCCTGGCATTAAGATCATCACAGACAGCCTCTATTGCCGCAGCTCCGGTCGCCTGAAGCAGCGCCGCATCGGCTAAAGACCTGACCCTGGCACGCGTCAGCTCCCTGTCAAATGCCGCACCTATAGTCGCAGCAAACAGATATATCTCCGTACAGCCCGTCAGGTTCTCCCTAAGCTGCGTACTGTGTATCCTGCCATAAGGCATCACTATCCCGTCCTCATCAAAAAAACTTAAGGGATAACGGCAGTACACAGCTTTTCCGGCCATTATGCCCTTTACTTTTTCTATGGTCCGGTCTATCAGCTCATCACCGGCGATGATAGCCTCACGGCTGTATCCTAAATACCGGGCCACCTCGCGGCCCGGTATCAGCAATGCATCATTATCAGCTATGTATGTATGAACGGTATTATCCATATTAGTTTTTTTTGCAGGAGGGTACTATCTCGGATAAGTTCTCCTGTATCTTTGCCGCTACATCCGCTTTATTCATCGTATAGATGTGGATATGGTCGACACCGTTTGCCAGAAGATCAAGTATCTGGTCGGTGGCATAAGCTATAGCCGCCTGCTTAAGCGCCAGCGGGTCATGCCCGAAGCGGTCTAAAAGCGCCACATATCTCCTGGGTATAAACGCCTGGGAGAGCTTTATTATCCTTGCCATCTGCTTTGCATTGGTAACAGGCATGATACCGGCTATCACCGGCACGCCAACCCCTGCATCGCGCAGACGGTATAAATAGTTATAAAAGATATTATTGTCAAAAAACATCTGGGTGGTCAGGAATTCACAGCCCGCATCCACCTTTTTCTTCATGTTTAGTATATCGCTCTTAAGATCTTCCGCCTCCGGATGCTTCTCCGGATAGCAGGCTCCGCCTATGCAGAAATCCCCGTACTTTTTGATCACGGGGATCAGTTCACTGGCATGGTGATAGATCCAGTCATCGGTACTCTCAACGCCTTCCGGAAGATCCCCGCGAAGAGCCAGTATATTCTCAACCCCTACAGCCTTAAGGCTTTCGACCTGATCCTTTATGGTCTCCTCGGAAGCATTGACACAGGTAAGATGTGCCAGCGCCGTCACTCCGCTCTTTTCGATATTTGCTGCGATATCCGTAGTATACTTTCGCGTAGAACCGGCTGCTCCGTATGTCACGCTCATAAAATCCGGTTTAAGCGCTGCCACCTCACTTGTGGATCTTACAACACTGTCATATACTTCGCTCGTCTTTGGAGGGAAAACCTCCAGCGAAAGCGTGGGAACGCCTGTATTCAATATTTCCGAGATCTTCATTTCGCTTACCGCCCTTTTTCGTATTTAAGTCTGGTGCTTAAGGTATTTCTTATACGCGCTATCCGCGCATCGGCACTGTCCTTCTGCGGCTCCATCCCCAGCGACATCTCTATGGATGTCAGACTGCGCTCATCAAGCTGTTCGCGCACTTTATGAAGCACCTCAAGCTGTTCGGCGGGCTCTTCCGCATCCAGGAAAGCCATCAGCGCCGGATTTACCTGTGCATTATTATCTGCCATAAGTCCCCCTTACTTCTTCTTTTTCTTCTTTGAAGAACTGTTTGAAGATCCGGTACTGTTACTGTTTGCTGCTGCATTCTTTGCTGCCTTTGCTGCTGCCTCTGCGGGACTTAAGCCGTCTTCGGAAGGCAGTGCATAGCGCTGTTCTACCATATGCTTTTCTTCGTAGCAGTCGAATACGAATTTGATCTCGCCTTCCTGCATCTTAGGCGTTAAGAGACTTACTACGGGTACCACTATGAGTCCGGCGATCATCGCTGCCGCACCGGCGTTGATGGGGCTCTGGATGAACTTGGTAGCCGGGAAAAGATTAAGTACTGTGATGCCGATCGCCACCACAAAGCAGCTCCACACCGAAGCACGGGTAACACCCTTCCAGTACAGGCCGTAAAGGAAAGGAGCCAGGAATGCGCCTGCCAGTGCTCCCCATGATATACCCATCAGCTGTGCGATAAGTGCCGGCGGTTTAAGCGCCATAACTACCGAAAGCACGATAAAGATTATCAGGAATATCCTCATTGTGATAAGCTGTTTCTTATCATCCATCTTCTTGATCACATTGTTCTTGAGAAGGTCGATGGTGATCGTTGACGAAGAGGTGAGTACCAGTGAAGCCAGTGTAGACATAGATGCCGAAAGGACTAACATTATGACCACACCGATAAGTATGTCGGGCAGGGTCGAAAGCATCGAAGGGATAACACTGTCATAGAGCACTGCCCCCTTATCGTTCCTCGCTACAACATCATCAAAAAGCCTTCCGAAGCCGCCCAGGAAATAACAGCCGCAGGAAATGATGACAGCAAATACCGTAGATATGATGGTACCTGTCTGCACAGCCTTCTCATCACGGATAGCATAGAATTTCTGAACCATCTGGGGCAGTCCCCAGGTTCCCAGTGAAGTAAGGATCACTACACCCAGGAGGTTTAAGGGATCGGGTCCGAAAAAGCTTGTAAAAAGCCCCTGGCTTCCTGCAAGCGCCGGTGTCGTTACGGCGGGATCGGCAGGGATAAGTGACAATTCCTTAAGCGCGTTTAGGAATCCGCCCTGTCCGTTAAGTATGGAAAATATCACGGCTATGATACCTCCGATCATGATTATACCCTGGATGAAGTCGTTAATGGCTGTAGCCATATATCCTCCCAGGATAACATACACGCAGGTAAGTCCCGCCATGGCGATGACACATACCGAATAGTCGATATCAAAGGCCATGCCAAAAAGCCTTGACAGTCCGTTATATACCGATGAAGTATAAGGGATCAGGAAAACGAATGAAATGATGGCCGCGACAATACGCATAGCCTTTGAATGATAACGCTTGCCGAAGAAATCGGGCATGGTCTTCGCATCCAGGAACTTGGTCATTATCCTGGTACGTCTGCCAAGCACGACCCATGCAAGGAGCGAACCGATAAAGGCATTACCTATACCTATCCAGGTAGTGGCCACACCGTATTTGTAACCGAACTGTCCGGCGTAGCCCACGAATACCACCGCCGAAAAGTAGGATGTACCGAAGGCGAAAGCCGTAAGCCACGGTCCCACCTTACGTCCGCCCAGCACGAAATCATTCACGTTGGTCGAATGTTTTCTGGAGTAGAACCCTACTGCGATCATGATCCCGAAGAATACGACCAGCAGCAATACCTTTTCTACCATTTTTTGTTACCTCCTTAACTTGAAGCGTATTTAACTATCAGAGTCTCAAGGCTTAATGTGTCGCTCATGCGTCCGCTCTTTACGGCTTCTTCCGCATCCACACAGTCTGCCAGTGCACTCTTTAATTCTTCCATTGTAAAACGTGATGCCAGTCTCTCATTTACCGGGACAGCCCTCTCACTTATGCCCAGGCTCTTTGCTATCCTCTCGGGGCCCAGCCCCTTCGACCTCATGCTCTTTATCAGCATCAGGCGGTTAAACTGCCTGGTCAGCAGTATTATTATCCCCATGGGCTGTGTCTTAAGTGCCATAAGTTCATAATACTTATCCAGCGCCGTCCTGCGCTTCTTTTCGGCTATGGCATTAGTCAGGTCAAATACGTGTTCCTCAAGTCTGGGGCTTACCACAGCATCTATATCCTCACGGCTTATAAGCTCGCGGCCGTCAGTATAACAGATAAGCTTTTCCAGCTCAACGCTTATATCCTGCATCTGCATACCGACCCTGTCGATAAAATACTCAAAGGTAGGGCGCTGCATACTCCGTCCCTCACGGCTTAACAGTGCCACAACATACTTTTCCACGCGTTTCCGGTCTAAGGTGACATACTCCACCACACGGCCGTTGGTATTCACGTAATCAAATATGGTGCCTTTACCCTTGCGCACTTCCTTTTCGCAAAAGATCATCACCGTAGTGGGCGGCAGCTGCGGCAGATATTTCTTAAGCCGCTCGTTGGCGTTCTTAAAATATCCGCTGTCCTTTATAAGGATCACCCGCCGCTCGGCAAAAAAAGGCATGGTATCCGCCTGCTCTATTATCTTCTCAAGATCCAGACTCTTATCCTCGTAGACGGAATAATTCATGTCATCAGTCTCGGGTATAAGAGCTTTTACCAGACGTGTGCGGCTCCATCTGAGCATATAGCTCTCTGTCCCATAGAGCAGATAGATATTTTTAAATTCTCCGCTCTTTATATCTTCCGCAACCCAGTCAACAGAGGGCTCTTCTTTTTTACTGCTCTTCTTTTCCGCCATCTTTCACCTTAATAAGGTAATCTGCCTTCATATCTTCCAATGGTGTCATAATGGTTCCAAAGCGCTATGGGATCGTAGCCGTAAAGCTCCCTTACATCGGGATAACGGTTTGCATAGCCTATGGCATCAAACTTTCCCGGATCCACGACTACGGGCACCGGCGCAGGCGCTGCTGTAGGCACAGCCGGATCCGTATTCACAGGTACCGGTGTAGGTGTGGGCGCCTTTGTAGGTGTGAGCGCCGTTGTAGGTGTCGGCGTCTTTGCCGGCGCTACGCCGTGATCAGCCGGGATCCCTGCATTTGCCGCACTTACGGCATCTTCCAGATTTATCCTTACATAAGGGGACATCCTCTGCTCTGCCGTAGCCTTATCTACGGGGGCATTGTATCCCACCAGATTGCTGTATGCTATATACGCGTAATTATTATTGCCGAAACGGTAGTTTAAGAGCCTCTTATACTCTTTTATATCAAATATCTTACTTGCTACCCTGCCCTCTGCTATACCGTAACTTACCCAGTGCAGCTTAAGGCTTACCGGTGTCCAGGGAAACATCCCCTTAAGGTCCGGATTATTCTCAAGATAATACTCCGGGTCAAAAGCATCGCCCAAAAAGGCGTTCCATGGATTCTCAGGATTAAGGTCTGTCGGATCCCAGCCGGAAAAGGGCTCGCCGAATGTCGCTATCTTGCACGAAAAAGGCATTCCCATGGGGCTGGGGATCTCTTCATCCGAATAAAAGGTCACAGGCGTATTTGCCGGGATATTATCATATATCCACTTGGCATCTCCCACACACAGCCTCATGCAGCCCATGGATGCCGGTGTGCCCAAAAGATCAAACTGCCCGTGCTTTAAGCTTCCGTAATTGTAATATCCCGTATACGGCACGGAATGGAACAGTATCCCCTTGTAGATCCTGGTACAGTACTGTCCGTACACATTTCCGTTTAAATATCCCCAGTCAAATTTCTGTGAAGTATTATATGTGCCTGAAAGCGGCGTAGCCGTGCCGGTGGATGTGATCATGGCCCTTACGGGTTCTCCGTCATAGTATACGGTCACCACATTGGCGATCACGTTTATGTAAATATGATATCCTTCACTGGCCGTAGTCTTTAGAGTCATGGCAGGCTGAAAAGCCATGGTGATCATTGTGACGAAAACAAAGATCATATTAATGATCCTTGCTGCAAACTTCTTATTACTTATCATTTCCTGTCTTTCCTATACATCATCCGGGAGGGTCATTTTACTGCCCCTCCCCGTCGTTATCGTTTATTCTTCTGTTAAGAGACCGTTCAATATGCAGTGTCGTAAACCGTTTCGGCCTCATCATCCATTTCGCCGTAATATGCGATGGCATGTCCTGACTTGATCAGATCCATAAGACCGCCGATGCCCGAACCTGAAGGCCACATGCCCGAAACCACCATATCCTTGGGGATGTAAACATCCATCTCTTCACAGTACAGGCCGTCATCCATATCCTCATATATCTCCGGATATTTGTTTGCGAAATCGGGCTCGCTGTTTACGATAGCCAGCCATTCACAATAGATATCGATATCATAAACATCACCGGTCAGGATATAATAGTCTTCATCTTCATCGACATCATTAAGGGTGTAATTCTTGATAAGAAGGGTTCCGCTGCTCTCTACGTTAAAGATTCGGTCCATGCACTCATCGTAGAAATCATCGTATGCGTCGTCCTCATCTTCCCAGTCCTCGTCTTCCCAGTCCTCGTCGTCCAAGTCTTCATCGTCTTCTTCGAATTCAACATCCAGGTCATTTTCCGTAACGAAGAGGTCGTCAAAGTCGGTAAGCTCGGTATTCTCATCACGCACTATGCCGTTTGCCGACAACACATCTGTGATCTGCTCATCACTTAAGCCTTCATACCACTTCTTTGAACTGTCCGCATAACCTACGACATTTCCCTGGCTGTCGGTTATCGCTACCGTATCGTCTGCGCTGTCTTCATCATAATCATAGTCATACCAGGTATCCATGAGATTGCAGGTAATGGCATTTGCTACGCGCTCCATCATGTCATAATCGTAGGAAACCACCCATTTCTTGCTTTCCTCGAGCTTCTCCATGTAGAAGACTACTTCTTCCTCTTTACGTGCGGGGGTATCATTGGTGTAGTGTTCTTTGATGAGCTCATACATCCTGCTGTCATCTACCAGATCATCCTCGTCCTCAAAGTACTCTTTGTAGAACTGATCCAGCGCCTGCTTAAGGCCCGTAGAATAATCGTCATAGCTTATAACAACGTTAACACTTGCTGACTCCTTATCCTCATCCTCAAATACAGGCTTGCCGACGGTGCATTTGATATTCTTCGCATGAGTCTTGAAGATGTCCTCAAGGCCTGCCTCCGCAAAATCATCATACATTGCGGTGAAGTCCTCTTCAGTCATCATCTCCTCTTCAAAGGTGCCGCACATCCCCGCATAATCAAGATCCTTAAGTTTTGAACAGAAGGTCTTTACGGGTGATGCCGCATTACCGCAACCGGCCAGTATGCCCAGCATTAAAACAACAGTTAATAATAAAGCTATCTTCTTTTTCATAATCACTGTATTCCTCCTTATAACTGTACCCGTGACATTCTAACACAATCAAAAATGCTTTTCAATCAAAAACTCACCACCCTTGTGCCCTTTGGGGGCGGTTCTTATTTTGGGCCCCAAAGGGGGTTGCAGCCCGGAGGGAAGCGTCCCCGGTGAGGGAAATGATGACGGCGCCCTGATGGTCTGTGCGGAAAACGGCACATCCGCGCTCTGCCACACACTCCATCACTTCTTTATGCGGATGGCCATAGGGATTATCGATCCCGCAGGAAATAAGAACGGCTCTCGGGCGTACCAGATCCAGGAACTCTTCCGAACTTGATGTATGGGAGCCGTGATGTCCCAGTTTGAGGATATCATATCCGCCGTCGGGATGAGCCATATCATGTATAACATCGCTCTTAAGAAAAGCCGCTTCACTCTCGATGGTGGCATCTCCCGTGAAGATACCGCTAAAGCCGCGGCCGTATACTATCTCCAGTATCTGCGAATATTCATTTACATCAGCACAGGCATAATCCGCGGCAGGATGGAGGCAGAGGATCCCAAGCTCATCAAACTCAAGCTTTTTACCCGCACTGTTATAGAGCACATCTATATCTTTCTCCCGTGCTAAGCCGATCATCTCAGAAAAGTCTTCCCCTGCCCCCGCCGCATCAGGCAGAACGATGGCGCCGATCTTTATCACACAGGCTTCATCGGACAGCATATCCATCAGTCCGGAAATATGATCCGTATCGGGATGGGTCACAAACCACAGATCAACCTTTCTTATTCCTTCATATTTAAGGAACGGGGATAACTGGTACTGATACAGCTTAGTCCTGCTTGTGCTGCCTCCGTCGATCATCACATTTACACTTTTTGTCTCTATGCAGAATCCGTCTCCCTGCCCCACATCCAGCATTGTAAGCTTAAATGCCGGCCTGATGTTTATCAGAAGAAGCGCTGTCATCACCGCACAGACGGCCAGCTTGGACAAAAAGAGTGTCGCATCATTCACATCCCGCTTAAGGCCGGATATCCGCTTTATCAGCTGCCTGTCGGTAAATATCAGAGCAAAAAAGACCGTATACGCCAGCAGCATCTTCCAAAAAGGCGGTGCCCCGGCAACATAGATATGTCCCGGAAGCTTTGAGAATGCATCGCACAAAAATGTATACAGCTTTAAAATCATATGGACAGGCAGCCCGCACACCACTCCCGCCGGAAGCCATAACATCCCCAGAGGCAGCATGATGATCCCCAATATCATCAGCACGCTCATAAGCGGTATCACTATCAGATTAAGAAGCACAGAGTAAACCGGCACCTCATAATAAAAAACAAGTATCAGCGGAAGTGTGAATATACTGACCGAAAGGGACGCCCCCACCGCCTGCATGATCCTGTGAAGACGCTTATCGTCTGCCTTAAACTCTCCCCACAAAGCAGGGCCGAATACTGCCACACCGGCCACAGCCGCATACGACATCCAGAAAGATGAGGTCAGCAAAAGATACGGATTGGTGGCTACCGTACTGGCAGCTGAAAGCCCCAGCGCCGTGGGCAGATCGTATGAACGCCGTTCCACATCCGCCACCGCCACGAGCGCAAACATCATCACCGCCCTTACGGTAGAAGTACCTGCTCCGGTAAGGACCGCATAATTGACCATAAGAAAGACAGCCACGGCCCCCGCAGGCAGCACAGGCACGCCGCTTCTTCGCAGCAGCTTATACAGCCCCATCCCCAGTATCGAGATATGAAGCCCGCTTATAGCCAGTATATGCGATATCCCGGCGGTCCTGTACAGATCCTTTATCTCAATGGACAGATCCCCTTTATCTCCCAGGATCATCGCTTTCATCACGGCACTGTCCTCTTCATTAAGCAGCCTGTCGTAGCGCCCGCCCAGAAAACAGCGTATGTTCCAAAGTCCTTCCTTCCATACGCTGTAGCCATCCGAGCATAAACTAAAGCTGCTCACCTCCATCTTTGCCCCGTACCCGAGACACAGATAATATCTGCAGAAATCAAACTCACCGGGATTTGTCGCACGCGAATATAAGCGGATACTGCCGCTGACCCTGACCCTTGCACCTATTGGCGGCATTGGTCCGTCGGTACTGCAGATAAGTCCGCTGTCCATCTTTACTTTATGGGTATCTTCGCCGGCGATGCCGACATCCTTAAGGTAGAACACCTTAAGATCCTGCTTAAGTTCCTTTTTCTCAACCGTGCCGGTAAATACGGCGCTCCCTTCGGAATAACACGTATCCGGCCCTCCCGCAAGGTACAGTATAAGCCTTGCGGATAAAAGGAATAAAAGGCAGGCACAAAGCAGAGGCCTTTTCACTCCCTGTCTCCTTATTACTACTCCACTATATCAAGGTTTCTCGTGAAATCCTGCTCCAGATCCATTACCTCACGGAACATAACGTCACTCACGCCGTTGACCATGAGCTGAACCTTATGTACCGTGCTTAACTCTGCTAAAGAATTGACTATGGAATAAATGCTGACCTGCGGTGATACGCTGCCTGCACCTTCTAAGAATGCACTGTCCAGATTCACAAAACACACTCCGTCCGTAACCGTCACGGATATAACCTTTGTCGATGCATTGATCGTAGGATAAGCCTCGTCTCCCTCCGGCCCCAGTATCAGCTGCTCAAGCACCAGTCTCTCCATCGGAAGATTTGTGTTATACATGACGCTGCGGCTGCACTCCACCAGTTTATCCCCGGTCTCGTTAGCAAAATACAGCCTCAGCTCTGCCTTATCATACGCATTTATCTCTGCGCCTTCATTATCGACAAAACTATCCGCGGTCATAGCTCCCACGTAATTTCCGGTCATATCGGCCAGCGGCAGGTCATCTACCGTTATGCTCACAGTATTTACCCCGCCTATCTGTATAAGGGTGCGTACCAGCGCGGCTCTTATCAATATCTCACGTGTAGGGCTTAACTGCGTGTATTCATCGCTCATATCCACTATCAGCTGATCACCTTCCAGCACACAGCCCCTTACCGAAAAGTCAAACTTAAGCGGCGCCTTGTGATCGTTATCCTTCATATCCGAACGCATCACAGTGATCAGTTCTTTTATAAGCCCCTCCCTGTCATTCTCCGCAGGTGTATAATCCTCATATGCCAGGGCTGTCTCGGAACGGTTTAAGCAATAAACACGGAACTTCCCCTCGGCTATCGGTTTTTCCTTTTCACCGCCCGAACAGCCTGCCGCGAAGATAAGCATAAACATTATGAATATAAGATATCCGCACTTTCTCAACTTAACGGCCTCCCTCTATATAGCTTAAAGGCAGCTTGACCGTAAATGTAGTACCTTCTCCCAGTACACTGGATACATCGATCGAACCTCTGTGCAGCAATATTGTCTTTCTGGTGATAGCCAGTCCCAGTCCGGTACCGCTTATCTCCTTTGAATGCGACTTATCACCCCTGTAAAAACGTTCGAATATATGCCCCAGTTCGGACTCGGGGATACCCGTTCCCGAATCCGTAATGGTGATCGTCAGGTACTGATGGTCGGCGTCCAGCACTATCCTTACCCAGCCGGGATGTTTATTATACTTGATACCGTTTTCTATGATATTTGTTATGGCCCTGGTCATCTTGACCTCATCCATATCCGCATTTACTTCCCTGCGGCTTTCCAGTATCAGATCTATCTCGCTCTTACGTGCCAGAGGTCCCAGACGTTTGGTGATCTGTTCCAGCAGCTCGTTAACCTTGATATTTTCCACATGCATGCCTGATGAGCCTTTATCCATACGCACCAGCTCCAGCAGGTCTGTGATTATCTCGTTTTCCCTGTCTATCTCGTCACTGATATCATGCATAAAGTCCTTATACATCTCCAGCGGTGCATCCTCCTGCATGTTCAGCGAATCCGCCAGTACCTTTATGGATGCGATCGGCGTCTTAAGCTCATGCGAGACATTGCTCACAAATTCCTGCCGCGATTCGTCCAGCGTCTTAAGGCGCTGTCTCAGTTTATGAAATGAATCCACGATCTCCTGTGTCTCTTTATAGTCGGATACTACAGGCAGATCCTCTTCAAAGCTGACCACGCTGCCCATAGCCTTAGATACACGCTCAAAAGGCTTGGCCATCAGCGATGCCACGCCGGCTCCTATTCCTATCATCACCACTACCAGCACTATCTCTATGATCCATCCCCTGCGGGATATATCATCCGTAGTCCTTAAAATGGCATCCGTAGCTGCACTGGCCAGTATCACTCCGCCGACCATCATCTCCCCGGTAACACCGTCCTTTTCGGTCACAGGTACCGCCACCTCAATGTATCTGCTGCTCCTGTCGTAATTGGTCACATTCTGGCCCGAATAACAGCGGATAACTTCCTCACCTATCATGTATTTGCCTACGCTGATGTCATAGGTGTCCGATATCACCCTGAAGCCCTGGTCGATCACGAGGATCCGGCCCTCATACACTGTTGAAAGCTGTGACAGCTGGGAATTGATAGCTTCCGAAGAAGTATCGCGAAAGAAATCATAGTTCTTCATACGACTGGCCAGGACACGGATCTGCTCAGTCAGCTCCTTTGTACGCTGATCAAGCATACGGTCACGGAGATTAGCCCCTGATGCCACGCGCATCACGGTAGCCGAAACCAGTACCGCTATAACTATGACTATAAAGATGCGAAGTCTGAAACTCTTAAGATATTCCGATCTTTTCATCCCTTATAGAAATATCCCGATCCCCACTTGGTCTGGACATATCTGGGCGCTCCCGGTGTCTCCTCTATCTTTTCGCGCAGTCTTCTGACATGCACATCGACCGTGCGGGCATCACCGTTATACTCGCTGCCCCACACCAGTTCCTTAAGATTATCCCTGCTGTATACCTTGCCGGGATGGGTCACCAAAAGCTCCAGTATATCAAACTCTTTTGTGGTAAGATTGATCTCCCTGTTGTTAATGAAAAGCCTTCTGTTCTCGATATCGAATCTGAACTCACCGTTCTCAATGAGCCTTGAGCTGCTGACACTCTCTGCGCTTCTTTTGCGTGCACGGCGTACGAACACCCTTATCCTCGCCTTTACTTCCAACACATTAAAAGGCTTTACGATATAATCATCGGCTCCCGTCTCAAAGCCCATTATCTTATCCATATCATCGCCCTTTGCCGTAAGAAAGATGATGGGCACATCCGAAAACTCCCTTATCTGCCTGCACACTTCCATACCGTCTATTTTGGGAAGCATCATATCCAGAAGCACCAGGTCGTAATGATTGCTCCTGACCAGTTCAAGCGCTTCTTCGCCGTCGTATGCTGCATCAGTCTCCATGCCATCCTGCTCTATGCTGTATTTCAGTCCTTTTACGATCGCTTTCTCGTCGTCAACTATAAGGATGCGTTCTGCCATTTCCTTCTTGATCCTCCTGTGCTAATGCACCGCTATATCATCTTTGAATTTATCGTATGTGCCCTCACCTATTCCGGACACTTTCTTTATATCTTCCGGGCTTGAAAAAGCCCCGTGTTCCTCGCGGTATGCTATGATAGCCCGCGCCTTCCCTTCGCCTATGCCCGTGAGCTTTGTCAGTTCCTCTATGCCGGCATGGTTGATATCCACTTTTCCGTCATAAGTCCCGGTCCCCTGCAGGGCATCCGCCGCCTTTTCTTCTGTTTCTTCCATAGTAGGGACATGATACATAGATCCGTCTTCTATCCCCGATGCCAGGTTTAAATAATCCCTGTCCGCTTCCGGTGAAAATCCGCCTGCCAGTTCTATAGCTTCATAGAGCCTGCTGCCCTCAGGCAGCATATACACTCCGGGCTTATCCACCGCACC
Source organism: Lachnospiraceae bacterium (assembly GCA_017437785.1). Lineage (GTDB taxonomy): Bacteria > Bacillota > Clostridia > Lachnospirales > Lachnospiraceae > NK4A136. Next base: position 58,143 of record JAFRXH010000027.1, on the reverse strand, counting down.
GCTTATATGCACGCACACTTCTTCCGAAGAGCGCACAACAAGACCCGCATCATCAGCTGATACGTTCTGTACCTCTTCTCCACCGGCGCGCTTTAGCTGTTCGCTGATATAATCCTGTGCGGAACCGCACCCGGCAAGGCAAATGCCCAGAAACATCAGTAACAGAATTAGTATGATATTTTTCTTCATGATCTGCTCCTTTTACACATATGATACGGTAAAAGGCCTTCTCAGAGATCACCTGTAAATATCATTCTATGATATAAATTTAAAACATTCAATAGGAAAAAAATAAAAAATATCAGAATCTCTTTATCTGCTTATTCATCTGATCAGAAAGGGCTTTTAAGGTCTCCTCCGGATCCGCGCCGTCCCAGATGCGGGTATAGGCCAGCTCAAGCTCCACCCAGAAATTGCTCATGGTCATCAGCTTGGGAAGGCATACGCTGTTCTGATAAAGCGCACGTACCACATCCTTTGCACCTGCGCTCTCTTCCATTACGCTGCCCATGCACGGCATCTTGCCTGTCCTGTCATAAAGGGTATCCGCCGATTCATACATAACATACTCAGCAAAAAGATTTGCTTCGTCGGGATATTCCGAAAAGCCGTTGACCGCCACACAGGTAGTAGTGGAAAGCCCCTTTGCCACATGATCGGCATCCACACCCGGAAGTGCAGCCACACCGTATCCGTATTTATAGTCGCCGTTCTCGTATGCCCTCTCTACGGTTGACAGCGCATCCGTAGTCACTATGGTAAATAAGCTCTTGCCGTCAAGGAAATCCTGAAGCACCTTTTCATAACTGCTCTCCTTCGACTCTATGGAGAAGAACTGGTGAAGGTTCTGGTAGGTGCTCATGCAGCGGATGGTATCATCATTGCAGATATCTATCAGTTCGGGATCATCGCCGCATACCCCGCCCACGTTCATATATGCGCCCGTAAAGAAATAATTGTAATATATATCGGATACATCCCAGAGGAAGAAATTCTCCATACCCTCCGGTGCCCCATGCTCCATCGCCAGCTTTGTTATATCCTCTATTGATTCGGGGATAAGCTCCTGCGTACGCACAGATACGGCTTCCTTCCAGCTTTCTTCTGTATAGCCCTCGGGAACGCCGGCGTCGGGAACATAAGTCCTGCCCTCGCCTTCTTCATCTTCACCGCCCTCTACCGGTTCACTTCTCAGTTCCGCATCCGCCATCTGTGAGAGATAGGTGGAATTGTAAAGAAGGAAGGCCGTATCAAAATAAAAAGGATAGGCTACCTGTCTGCCCTTATAGCTCACCGCATCCATAGCTATCTGCGGATAATTAAAACTGTTCATGATATTCTCGGGATCGTTTATCGGAAGGGCCAGTCCCGAAAGTGCCGCCTTCTCCAGGCAGTCTGTGCCGGCTATATAAAGATCCGGCATTTCCCCGCCCTTTACGGATGCATCATATATCTCTTCGATATACTCAAGGCCGGTCTTTAATACCGGCTCAACCCTTACTCCCTCTGCGTCCAGATAGGCCACACAGGCACTGTTAAGATAATCGGTAAGGCTTTCATCCGTATACCACAATATCAGTGTGGGCTTCTTATCCGTTTTTTCCGTTATGCCGGGGATCGTTGCATCTTCCGGCTTAAACGCAAACCAGGCCCCCACGAAGAGGGCCGATACCAGAAAGATATAAAGCCATGTCCTGCCTCTTAGTTTTTTCACAAACACTCCCTGAGAATGGCAGCCATGTCGTCTACATCCTTTTTACTGATCACCAGAGAAGGAAGGAAACGTATGATGTTCGTTCCTGCATTTATGAGTACCAAGCCCTTATCAAGAGCCTTATTTATTATATCCGCTACGGGATGATCGAACTCAAGTCCCTGCATCAGCCCCACGCCGCGATGGTCGATTATGTCACTGTTCTCTGCCTTGATGACCTCCAGCACATCAAAAAGATATGCTCCCACCTCACGTACGTTTTCAAGCACATGCTTCTCTTCAAAGAGCTTAAGCACCGAACAGATAGCAGCACCTGCAAGAGGATTGCCGCCGTAAGTGGTACCATGATCGCCTGCTACCAGGGAAGAGCGTGCCACTTTTTCGGTCATAAGGAAAGCACCAACGGGCACACCGCAGCCCAGTGCCTTTGCAACAGTCATGACATCGGGCTTGACTCCGTAACGCTGCCATGCAAAGTATTCCCCGCTGCGTCCCATGCCGCACTGTATCTCATCTAATATCAGCAGTATGTCGCGTTCATCACAGATCCTGCGCAGTTCTTTAAGGAAAGCTTCATCTGCGGGATATATACCGCCCTCACCCTGCACAGTCTCTAACAGTATGGCTATGGTTTTATCGTTAAGACATGCCTTAACGCTTTCTATATCATTGTACTGTGCAAAACGGATGTTACCTATCATCGGTTCAAAAGCATCACGATATGCTTTCTTTCCCGTAACAGACAATGCGCCCATGGTACGGCCGTGGAAAGAATGCTCCATTGCGATGATCTCATGATCGGTACGGCCGTCCTTTAAAAATCCATACTTACGTGCTGTCTTTATAGCGCCCTCAACGGCTTCCGCACCGCTGTTGGTAAAGAACACACGGTCCATGCCCGAGATCTTTTTGATCCCCTTTGCTGCCTCGATAGCCGGTACATTATAATAATAATTGGAAGTGTGGAGTAACTTATCCACCTGTGCCTTGATCGCATCATTATACTCTTTTACGCCGTATCCAAGTGCAAATACCGCTATGCCGGATACGAAATCCAGATACTTCTTGCCTTCCAGATCGTAGAGATATACGCCCTCACCGTGGTCAAATACCACCTGATAACGGTTATATGTATGAAGGAGCGCCGCTTCGGCTTCCTCTATGTAATCATTCATGATACCCATGATCATTTCCTCCGTCTAAATATACTTACTCCAAAGATCCTCTTATCTTCTTAAGATGACAGACTTTTATTCCTGATCGTCATCCGCAGTTATCATGGTACCGATACCATCTTTCGTGAATATCTCCAGAAGCAGGCAGTGTGCCAGCCTTCCGTCAAGTATATGCACCCTCTGCACCCCGCTCTTAATGGCGTCGATGCAGTTTCCGAGCTTGGGCAGCATACCGCCGCCTATTATGCCCTCATCGATCAGAGCCTTTGCTTCCGATATCTTTATGGTAGATATGAAGGACGATTTATCGTTGATATCCCGGTATAATCCCTCAATATCGGTAAGGAACGCCAGCTTCTCTGCGCCTACGGCCTTTGCTACCGCGCAGGCTGCATCATCCGCATTTATGTTATAGCTCTCATATTTATCATCCATTCCTATGGGGCAGACTATAGGAAGGAAATCCTTATCGATCAGATCAAATAATATCTTGGGATCAACATCCGTTATCTGGCCTACAAAACCTATATCCTTTCCGTCAGAGAACCTCTTTTCCACCTTAAGAAGCCCCCCGTCCTTTCCGGATATCCCGGCCGCATGGACTCCCAGCTCCTCTACCATGGATACCAGTCGCTTGTTAACCTTGTTAAGCACCATCTCTGCAACTTCCATAGTCTCCGCATCGGTAACACGCAGCCCGTTTACGAACTCCGATTCCTTGCCTGTCTTTTTAAGCCAGGCGCTTATCTCCTTGCCGCCTCCGTGTACTATGATGGGCTTGAACCCGACCAGCTTAAGCAGCGTTACATCCTTTATGACGTTCCGCTGAAGCTCCGGATCGGCCATGGCGCTTCCGCCGTACTTTACTACAATGATCCTCCGGTTATACCTCTGTATATAAGGCAGGGCCTCAATAAGGACCCCGGCTTTTTTCAGTAGATTATCGATGTCATTAGTATACATTGTTTTTCCCTCCTGTCAGACTAAACGGCCGGCAGCTTCACCTGTATCTCCGTTTTACGATCTGTAATCCGCATTTATCTTTACATAGTCATAACTTAAGTCGCATCCCCAGGCTCTGGCCTCGGCGCTGCCTGCATGCATTACAGCCACGACCGTTACCGCTTCGCTCTTAAGAAGCTCTGTGGCCTCATCCTCGCTGTATCCTGCATCCATGCCGTTTTCAACTATCTTAAGCTTCTTTCCTGCCGCCTCGTACCATATATCCACCTTAGCCGGATCAAAGTCTGCACCCGAATAGCCCAGTGCACAGAGGAAACGTCCGAAGTTTGAATCGTTTCCGAATATCGCGGCTTTGCAGAGTGCCGAACCTACTACGGATTTTGCCATTTTTTTAGCATCGGCAACGTTTTGTGCCTCTTTTACATGACATTCAAAGAGCTTGGTAGCTCCCTCCCCGTCACCGGCCATCTGTATTGCAAGATACTCGCTCACGTGGAGAAGTCCTTCGTAGAAGCGCCTGTAGTCCTCGCCCTCATCACCGATAAGGGTATTTCCTGCCCTGCCGTTTGCAAGTATCACATAAGTATCATTTGTAGACGTATCCCCGTCTACGGTTATCATATTGAAGGTATCGTCTACTATAGCCGATATGGCCTTCTGAAGGAGTTTCTTATCTATCACCGCATCTGTAGTCACAAAACCAAGCATCGTGCACATATTGGGATGTATCATACCGGATCCCTTGGTCATGGCACCTATGCGGATCACTTTACCGTCCGTAAGCTCCACTTCAACCGCTATCTCTTTCTTGTGGGTATCGGTGGTCATTATTGCCTTTGCAGCCGCAGTCGCTGCCCCGGGCGTATCTGCCTTCTTTTCAAACAGTTCCTTACATCCTGCGCATATTTTATCCGCATCTATCTGCATCCCTATAACGCCTGTGGATGCCACAAGTACGGAATCCCTGTTCCCGCCGTAAAGACTGCTCATGGCCTGTGCGGTCTTTTCGCATATATCCATGCCGGGCTTTCCTGTAGCCGCATTTGCTATGCCGGAATTGATCACTACCGCGCGGACCTTTGCATCGCTGTGTACTATGTCGGAATCCCATAACACCGGTGCTGCCTTGACAACATTGGTGGTAAACGTACCTGCGGTAATACAGTCCGTATCGCTGTATATCAGGGCCATATCTTCCCTGCCTTTATACTTGATACCTGCCGCATGAGAAGCTGCATAAAAACCTTCGGGAGCAGTGATCCCCCCCTGTATTTCCTTCATAATACATGTCCTTTCTTTATCTACATAGACAGCTTTTTTTACTTATCCGCCTATTCTACTAAATATACAAATAATTTGCAAGGATTTTGATGTTTTCGCCAACATCGGATTTAAAAGGCGGTATTGAAAAAGGCGGTACTATGACCGCCTTTTCGTTCACTTATGATATTTCCCGCCCGTTAGACCCAAAACGTCATCATTCGGGATCGTTAAAGCCAACCCTCGCGGCATACGTTGTATGAAGAAGCTCGTGCGCCTTATGGCTGTTGGGCTCACCAAGGAATTTATCATATAGTTCCTTAACCTGCGGATTGTTATGAGACTGACGGTGCGTCTGCCTCTTATCTTCCAGATAAAGGGCTCTGGCTCTCTTCTCCTTGTAGGTATCCATGATATCGTCATCTTCGTGAGGCAGGAAGAACTCACGCACATAAGGCTGGCCTCCGCCGTTTATACATCCGCCGGGGCATCCCATGATCTCTATGAAATGGTATTTTGACTTGCCTGCCCTTATATCATCAAGAAGCACTTTTGCGGACTTCATTCCGGATGCAATGGCCACATTCACGGTAGTGCCGTTGATATCAAGCGAAGCCTCCCTTATGCCGGCTTCATGTCCGCGGACACTTTCGAAAGTAATGGGGTCTGCTTCCTCACCGGTAAGCTTATAGTATACGGTACGGAGTGCAGCTTCCATAACACCGCCGGTAACACCGAAGATGACACCTGCGCCCGAATAATCGCCCATGATATCCTGATCCCAGCCTTCTTCGGGAAGTCTTTCAAAGATGATCCCGGCTCTCTTGATCATTCTTGCGAGTTCCCTCGTTGTAATTACCGCATCAACATCCGCCAGACCGTTTACCTTAAGCTGCTCACGCTGCCTTTCGAACTTCTTTGCAGTACATGGCATGACAGATACCACAAAAATATCCTCGGGTGCCACATCATGGACCTTTGCCCAATAGGATTTGATCACCGCTCCCTGCATCTGGTGAGGTGACTTGCATGATGAAAGATTCGGTAAAAGATCGCTGTAATTATACTCCGCATAGTTGACCCACCCCGGGGAGCACGAAGTTATCATAGGGAGAACGCCTCCGTTCTTAAGACGTCCCAGAAGTTCCGTGCCTTCTTCCATAATGGTAAGATCCGCGCCGAAGTTTACATCGTATATACGCTTAAATCCCAGTCTCCTCATTGCGGCTATCATCTTTCCGGTAACCGGTGTTCCGATCGGATAGCCGAATTCCTCGCCAAGCGCAGCCCTGACTGCAGGAGCTGCCTGGGCGATCACCACTTTTCCGGCTGCAAAAGCTTCATCAACCTTCTCGATCTCCGAATGCTCCATAAGTGCACCTGTAGGGCAGACCGAAACACACTGGCCGCACTGTATACAGGGTGAATCATTAAAGCCCCTGTCCTGCGCAGGCGATACAAAGGTATTAAAGCCCCTGTTCTCATAGCCCAGTATTCCCAGTCCGTGGGCATTCTTACATCTCTCTATACACCTGCCGCACAGTATGCACTTGGATGTATCCCTTACAAGGCCGGGTGCCAGCTTATCGATGTGCACCTCGGAATGCACTCCGCCGAAAACATCGGCTCTGGCCCCCGTCACATTAGCCACATGCAAAAGCTCGCACTTTCCGTTCTTATCACACTGCTGGCAGAACTGGTTATGATTTGACAAAAGCAGCTCAACGCTCATGCGTCTCGCTGTGGTGGCCGCAGGCGAAGATATGGTTATCTCCATACCGTCCGATACCGGATAAACGCAGCTTGCAACCAGGCCTCTTGCACCTTTTACTTCTACCAGACATACACGGCATGATCCCTGATTGCACTCCCCGTGATTAAAAGAGCACAGAGAGGGGATCTCATATCCGCATTTCCTTGCCGCCTCCAGGATGGTGAGTCCTTCCTCAACCTGATGGCTGACACCTTCTATTTTTATCGTTACCAATGCCATTCTACTCCCCTCCTACTCTTTTGTGATAGCGTTAAACTTACAGTTACTCTTGCACAGTCCGCACTTGGCACACTTATCCGTATCTATCGCAAAGGAAGCGAGTTTATGGTCGGGAGCGATATAATCGCTTCTTGATATGCATCCGACAGGGCAGTTTCTAGCACAGAGACCGCAGCCGATACAGATATCGGGGTTGATCTTATACTTCATAAGACTCTTGCAGACATGTGCAGGACAGCGTTTCTCCACTATATGCGCCACATACTCTTCTCTGAAGTGCCTGAGGGTAGAATTAACGGGATTGGAAGCCGTCTGTCCCAGTGCGCAGAGGGAATTAGTCTTTATTGTCTTACTGAGTTCCTCAAGGGTATCAAGGTCTTCCATAGTCCCCTTGCCCTCGGTGATCTTAGTCAGTATCTCCAGTATCCTCTTGGTACCTATACGGCAGGGCGAACACTTTCCGCAGGATTCATCACAGATGAATTCCATATAGAACTTGGCCACATCCACCATACAGTTATCCTCATCCATAACGATCGCTCCGCCGGATCCCATCATCGAACCCTTCTGGACAAGGTTGTCGAAATCTATCGGCTCATCAAGGAATTCCTCCGTAAGGCAGCCGCCCGAAGGTCCGCCTGTCTGGATCGCCTTAAACTTCTTGCCGTTTGGTATGCCGCCGCCTATATCATAAATAAGTTCACGCAGCGTGGTACCCATAGGTACTTCCACAAGACCTACATTATTGACCTTACCTCCCAGCGCGAACACCTTGGTCCCCTTGGAACCTTCCGTTCCCACCTTGGCAAATTCGGCTGCACCTTCCCTTAAGATATAAGGTACACATGCCAGGGTCTCAACATTATTTACTATAGTCGGCTTTCCCCATAATCCTTTAACAGCCGGGAAAGGAGGACGGGGCCTGGGCATACCGCGCTTACCTTCGATAGAATTAAGCAGAGCCGTCTCCTCGCCGCAGACGAATGCGCCCGCGCCAAGCCTTATGTGACAGTCAAAATCAAAGCCCGTGCCAAGGATGTTCTTTCCGAGCATCCCGGCTTCTCTGGCGTTTTCTATGGCTTTCTTAAGACGCGCCACAGCCACGGGATACTCGGCACGCACATAGAAGTAGCCTTCTTTGGCACCTATGGCATATCCCGCTATCATCATTCCTTCGATAACTGCGATAGGGTTACCCTCTAATATGGAGCGGTCCATGAATGCACCCGGATCACCCTCATCACCGTTACAGACAACGTATTTTTCGTCGCCCTCGGAAGAAAGTGCAAACATCCACTTGCGTCCGGCAGGGAAACCGCCGCCCCCGCGTCCGCGCAGTCCGGAAAGAAGCACCGTATCCGCCACTTCTTTCTGAGTCATCGAAAGAGCCTTCTTAAGCCCCTTAAACGCCCCGAACCCAAGTGCTTCGCTCAGGTCCTCGGGATTAATGACTCCACAGCCGTGAAGCGCTATGCGATGCTGTTTTTTATAAAAGTTTATGTCATCCTGCTTAGAGACTTTTTCTCCCGATACGGGATCAACATACAGAAGACGCTCTACCACTTCACCGCGTCCTATATCCGAATCGATTATCTCTTCTACATCTTCAAGCTTTACCATCCTGTAGAGAGTATCCTCCGGATAGATCTTTACAAAAGGCCCCTGTGAGCAGAATCCGAAACAGCCGGCCATATTGACGCTCGCCTTCTCGTTGAGTCCTTTTTTTGCCAGCAGCTCCGTGAACTTTGCTGCGATATCTTTTGAATTACTGGACAGACATCCGGTTCCGCCGCACAGCACTATATGGCGCTTATGGTCTTCACCTTTTATCTTCTCCGACATTTGCTTTTCGCATTCCGCGCTTAAACGTTCAAGTTCTTCTACAGAAGTGATCCTGTTCATGCCGATGCCTCCTTTTTATAAGATGCGATGATATCCTCAACTTCTTCAACATCAACCTTCGGGTATACCTTACCGTTGATGCTTACAGCGGGTGCGATACCGCATGCCCCTATGCATCTTAAGGCATCAAGCGTAAAAAGACCGTCCTCCGTAGTCTGCCCGGGTTTTATCCCCAGCAATTCGGAAAAACGGTCGATAACTATCTGGGCTCCTTTTACATAACAGGCTGTGCCCAGACAGCAGCCTATGACATACTTTCCCTTGGGAGTCAGCGAAAAGAACGAATAAAATGTAACAACGCCATATATCTCCGCAACCGAGATCCCTGTCTTTTCCGACACGACCTCCTGCACCTCCAGCGGGATATAACCATACTCATTCTGGATATCACTGAGTATCATCATAAGCGGTGTTTTTTCACCTTTGTACCTGTCGCAGATCTCCCTGATCTGTGCCGCCGCAGCGGCATTTAGTTTCCCCATTGACATACCTCCCGGATAGAATCTTGTTTTTAACCTCTGCTGTATACTATACTACAATATAAGCTATCTTTCAAACCGGATAATCCATATGAAGAAACAGGATAAAAAAGGTACCGGATACTGTAACGATATCCGGTACCTTTTATACACAGTAGTGCAAAAAAGCTTCTGTCAGCTGTTGAATGCCGTTATATTAGCTTCATTCAGCGTAAAGTCGTAGTAGTTTAAGTCCTCACGCTTCGTCCAGCCTATGCATTTCCAGAAGGCATTTCCCACATCGTTTTTAGTAAAGGCTATAAGCGAGACCTTGTTGATCTTCTCGGCTTTTAAGGCGTTCATGCAATGAACAACCATTTCCTTTCCTATGCCGCGCAGACGGTGATCTTCTGCCACACACACATGATACAGACAGCCGCGCCTTCCGTCATGGCCGCAGAGTATGGCTCCCACTATCTTTCCGTCCTCCTCTGCCACCACGCTGCATCCGGGATTGCGGTCCAGAAAACGCTCAACGCCTTCCCGCGAATCATCCACGCTCCGTATTCCGAAACCGTGTATCGTCATCCACAGCGCGCGTACCCCGTCATAGTCTTCTTTTAACATTGCGCGTACCGTCATCTTATGCCTCCTTTGTCGTGAGAAGCTTGATCGCATCTCCCAGCTTTATCTTGTTTCCTTTGTAGAGCGACATTGCCTTGTAAAGCTTACCGGCTACTATAACCACTGCTATGGTAAGCGCAAGTGAGATCGCAAGAGATATCGCGCCCGTCAATGCATCCGCCACGCCCAGAGCCAGCTGGGAAGGCATGAGCAGTGCTGCAGTAAAAGGCACATAATTCATCCATGCGGGAGCGGAACTTCCGGCAAGACCTCCGCCCATCATTACCAGCATGAAGGCTGCCAGCAGGGGCATTATAAAAATCGTACTCTGGCTTGCCACTTCCTCCCTGTTGCTCGATATAGCTCCGGCTATGGTAGCTAAACTCAGATACATTATAAATCCTACGATCAGGAAGCATACTGCCAGCACCACGTTCACCGGCTTAAACAATCCCAGTTCTTCAATAAATTCAAAGAAGGTACTGATCGGTGACGAATAATCCGGGTAAAACATTTCACTAAGCTTTGTTCCTGCAAACAGGCCCACGACCAGACACGCTAACCAGCCAAACAGCTGAATGAGTCCCGAACATATTATAGCCAGCAGCTTTCCGAATACCAGCGCCTCCGGATGCACGCTGATCAGCATGGTATCCATGAGCTTTGATTCCTTCTCCATGACCATAGCCTGCGCTGTTGCATTTCCGTATGTGAGTATAAGGAAATACATGAGCATTATGGTAAGATAAGGCATGAGGATCTGGAATACTTCAAGGATCTGATCTCTTACCAGCTCATCAGCGCTCATCCCATCCTCTTCCATGGTGACACCGTTTGCATAGCCGCTTTGCGTATACGTTCTGTATGAATTCTGCGGCATAAGGCCTGCAAGTTTTGACTGGTTTAATCCGGTTAAGAGCATGTTAAAGTACTGGGAATTGGCATTCATAAACTCAAAGTAATGTTCCGCCATGGATGTGCCGAGCACCGCTTCGCCTTCATCTTCCTTGTCCGGCAGTATTATGTCGGCTCTTATATAATCATCCTCCTGAAAGAAATGCAGTACGAATACACTCTTTTTTGACGATCCGGCCGCGTCAAGAGCTTCATCCACACTGTCGTAAAGCTTATAACGGATCTTTTTGTAATTCTCGTCCGTAACGCCGCTTAAGAGCATGAAATCAGGCTTTGCCTCAAAATCGCTCACCACATATATCTCTTCCGCACCGCAATCGGGTATTGGTTCATCCTCTTCTTCCTTGCTGTCCTTTATCCCTGCCACTATCAGCATTATGGCTATGGGCGCTATAAGAAGGATAAGCCCCATTACTATAGTAAATACCTTATATGACTTGGTCCCTGTCTGGTTATGAAGGGAGAATGAAAATACTTTTCCGAAATTCCGAAACATTTACGCCTCCTTTGCCAGCGAAAGCTTTATTATGTCAAAAAGCTTAAGCCGCTTACTGTCATTTACTATAAGCTTCCTGTATGTCTTCGCGCATATCCTGAAGAGGATAATGCATATCACTATCTGCAAAAGTATTCCCAGAAGGAACGCCCACAGAGGTATTCGTCCGCATATTAACGATACCGGCGCAATGTAGGAAGATACAAAAGGTATTATCGAAGCAACCAGAAGTGCTGTTGAATTCTCAATATTCGGCAGTATCATACCTATCATGTATCCGACCATATTGACCATAGTGACCGTACCTATTGCCGACTGTGCGTCTTCCATCCTGGTGCAGGCGCTTCCCATAAGGCCTGCCAGCATCGAATACATAAAATATGTCAGAAGCATACAGGGCAGAAGCAGCAGTCCCTTAAATCCCGCAAATGTAAAGAGCCTTGAGAAGTTCATCATATCAGCCACATTCTGTACTGCGGGGGTCCCAAATATTGATTCCGCGATCTTATTTGTTATAAAGGACCCGCCCATACCCAGGACTATCATTGAAAATACATAGAACATCATTGCCAGGATCTTACCCAGGATGAGCGCCAGGGGTCTTACGCTTACCAGCAGGTTCTCCACCAGCTTTGACATCTTCTCCTCCATTACGGAAGATACTACATAAGATCCTGTCAGGGCTACCAGTATCATCAGCACTATCGAATACAGAGAATTGTAGGATGAAAGCTGCCTTGAAGTATAAGCCGAATTTATCTCCGCCTCATAATCCTCATAAGTCAATGTGCTTCCGCTCTCCACAGCCATCTGAAGAACCTTCATCTGCTCTTCACCCAGATCGGCCGCGTCACGTCTGGCCTGCTCAAGGCGCCCCATAAGATGGCCGCCCAGCGCATCCAGCTCTATAGGAGTGATATCGGACTCATCGGCTGCTATTATATTCAGTACATACGTATCAACCTCATCTATCACCTGGCGGTCAAGCAGTACCGCTATCTCATCCGCTGCAAGCTTATCCGGTACGGCATCCGCATCCGTAAGCTTAGCCACTGCAAAGCCCGTACCGTCAAGCTCTGCTTTTTCAGCCGAAAAATCAAGATATGTATCATTCACAAAGTATATCTGCTTAAGATCCATCTCGTCATTGATGGCATCGGTACTCTGCGCCGCGCCCATGCCGGCGTTCATGCCCAGCTGGTTTATGGGGCCCATGACCATCATCAGGACGATGAACATGATATAGCTGACCCTGTACGCACGGTTCTTAAAGGTCTGGGATAAGGTAAATGAAAAGACCTTTAAAAGTCCCGTGCAGCTGTATATATTATTGCTGCTCTTCTTCATTTGCACCCACCTCTTTTACGAATATCTCATGAAGGGAAAGTTCCGAAAGATCAAACTTGATGATCGGTATCGTTGCATTTACAAGGTTCCACAACAGGGCATTTGCCTGCTGGTCTCCCGTAACCCGCAGCTCGTATTCGTTTTCCTTCTCCGACAGTATCTGTATGCCCAGCTCATTTATGTAGCTGCTGACATCCTGCTCGCATTTAAGAGACAGGTTAACACGACCGTAGCCTTTCTTGATCTCGTTAAGATTACCCTGTACCAGAGCCTTCGAACGGCACATGATGGTTATATCGGTACAGAACTCCTCCACAGCCGCCATCTGGTGGCTGCTCATGATGATATACTTGCCTGCCGATATCTGCTCGCGAACCACATCCTTGAGTATATCCGTATTAACCGGATCCAGGCCTGAAAAAGGCTCATCAAGGACCAAAAGCTCCGGATCGGAGAGCATCGCTATAAGGAACTGTATCTTCTGCTGGTTACCTTTTGAAAGCTGGTCGGGGCTCTTGGGCTTTACTTTCTTTACTCGTCCTCTTGCATCCTTTGTCTCTGCAGGATACAAATACTCATCCAGCTTAAGACGTCCGGACCAGTATTTTATCTTTGTTTTGAGCTCATCTCCCTTAACACCGCGCAGACGCCCGAAATACATTATCTGATCCATTAACGAATACTTCTGATAAAGCCCCCTTTCCTCTGCCAGATAACCTATATTGCAGGTATCAAAGCTTAAGGGCTTGCCGTTCCAGAGCACTTCGCCCGTATCCTTATCCAGCATATCCAGTATCATTCGTATACTGGTGGTCTTGCCGGCGCCGTTGGTTCCAAGAAGCGCATACACACCGGGCTTCTCCATGGAAAAGCTGATGTGATCCACTACCGTTTTTTCACCGTACTTCTTTGACAGATCCTTTACTTCCAAACCCATCTTTTTTTATTCCTCCCTCTTATTTATGTTTATGCTTGTATTTTCTGTCCGAAAAGATCCCCAAGCAGGAAAGTTCAGCTTCGGAAATCACAGATTTCCTGCTTCACTTTTTCGCTTCCTGAGGTCGCTAAGCTCAAGCTGCGGCTCCGCCTTGCTTTCGCTAAGCTCCGCAGGTAGGTGCGTACTAAATTCGTGCTGCGCTACGCTTGCACTCATTAAGTACTTCACCCACGCTCTGGATGACACCGCAGAGTCACTCTTTGTTTGCTGCTGTATTGATCACGCCGCCTCCTATAAGTAGTAGTGCTGCGATCAGCATCACCCATCTTAAAACTATCGGTATCCTCTCCTGCAGCAGCAGATTTACCGCATTTATCAGAAATCCTGCCGGGATAAGGGGCGATACCCTGCGTCCCATACTGCCGGACGGCTTCTCGCCTTTCTGTTCATACAGCTTATTAAGCACTCTCTTTGTTCTCACCGTCATATTCATGAAGCAGCATAATACGGCAGCGATAATAAATACCAGCGTCCAGATCGATGCATCCCGCGTCGCGCCGTATACTTCCAAAAGCAGACATAAGAACTCTATAACAGTGACCAGCTTAAACATCAGAAGTATCTTTTTGTAATGTTCTATGCGGCTGTCAACATCCGAATAAAGCTGAAACTCACCTTCCGCGCGGTGTCTTCGCAGTATCACCCAGGGCCCCCAGGCCTGGACTATCTCCACGCCCATCTCCTCCATAAACTGCGCATATTCGCGGTTCACCGAGAAGAAGCCCTTGCCTATATCGATCTGGTACTGCCACTCACCCTTTTCGCAAGTTTCAAATATGTATAGACCTGCGAAGAAGTTCTTAAGTGCAAAGCCCTCATCCGCCATCTGATCCAGCCACTGTGTCTCTTTATCCTTATCAAGCATCAAACGAAAGCGTATCATTCTGTCCCCTCCGTTTTGTCGGTGATCGCAGCAGCTGTAAACAGTTGTGAGTTCTTAAGCAGTTCCGCCAGCCTTTCACATTCTGCGATAAATACTTCACGTCCGATATCGGTGATCACGTATTCCTTCTTCTTTCGTGAGCCGGAATCCGCACTCACCACAGTGATCCACCCTTTTTTTTCCAAAGTCTGCAGCGCTCCGTAGAGTGTTCCCGCGCCCAGTACCACCCGGTGCGCCGTAAGCTCCTCCACCTCGCCTATGATGCCATATCCGTGATTGGGCTGCCTCACTGCCAGCAGGATATAGAATACAGCCTCTGTTAAAGGCAGATCTTTTTCTACAGCCGGATCGATCAATTTCTGTTACGTCCTTTTAATACTAACATTCTTACAGAGGCAAAGATCAGAACCGGCGCCGCTACAAGTGTCAGTGCTCCCATGATACGGACCACCGTATCAGAAAGTTCGACCATTCCGGTAGAACTGAAAAGCATGAGCAGATATGCTGCTGCCAGAACCAACGCGCTGGCAAGTCTTACACTTCCAAGTACCCTGAGTGATCTGTTGATATCCTTTGTCATTTTGATTTCCTCCTTTGTTGATCCCCGGCTGTTTATGCCCGGGATGACACGGGCTTTGCCCTGTTTATCGTCAGCTGATATATCGGCCGTCGTTATATCGTAGCTATAATATATCACCTCCCGATATATCGTGTCAAGTAGTATTTTGATATTTTTTTATCCCGGAGGAAAAATATACCTTCACCGCCCTGCAGACAGTGAAGGCAACAAAAACATATCTTTTAACGCCTGCGCCAGGTCGCAGGACTGATTAGCACTAACAGAGGGAAAAGTTCGAGACGTCCTGCAAGCATATCAAACATCAGGACATACTTTGCCAGATCAGAAAAATGAGCAAAATTCTTTGTAGGACCGACCAGCGAGAAACCCGGTCCTATATTTCCCAATGCCGACGCCACTGCAGTAAAATTGGTGGTATGATCGTAACCGTCAAGCGCTACGAGCAGCATAGAGATAACGAATATAAGCGCGTAGGTGATCAGGAATATATTAGCCGAACGCAACACCGCATGAGGCAGCGCTTTGCCCTCTACTTTTAACACCTTTACGCTTCTGGGATGGCAGAGCTGTGAAAGCTCCTTTCCTACAGTCTTCAGATAGATCAAGATACGGGATACCTTGATACCACCGCAGGTCGAACCCGCACATCCGCCTATCAGCATAAGAAGTATGATGATCTCCCTGCACAGAGCAGGCCACAGATCAAAATCCGCCGACGAGAAACCGGCAGTTGTCATGATCGATCCCACCTGGAAGAAAGCCTGGCGGAACCCCTCTTCGATCCCCTGCCCGAAACCGAATATCAGATTAAGGCTGATAAGAGCCGTAGCTATCCAGAAGATAGCAGTATACAGCCTGATCTCTTCCGAACAGAAGGCATCCTTAAAACGCCTGCTCCACAGATTGAAGAAGAAGTTATAGTTAAAACCCGCAAAGAACAAAAATACCGCCACAACATACTGGACAGCAGGACCATATTCCGTAAGCGAAGTATTGCGCACACCGAATCCTCCTGTACTGGTGGTGGTGAATGCCGTACAGATACTGTCAAACACGGGACAGCCCGCAATGATCAGCGCGATTATCTCAAGACCTGTGAGGATAAAATATATGATATACAGATAATATGCGGTCTGCTTGACCTTTGGCACCAGCTTGGATACGCTGGGGCCGGGGCTCTCCGCTTTCATCAGATACAGATCCTGTCCGCCGGTAGACGGTATCAGCGCCAGCATGAAAACAAGTACCCCCATTCCCCCGATAAGCTGTATAAAGCAGCGCCAGAAGTTCATACAGTGGCTCAGGCGCTCAACCTCGGGAACTATGGACGCTCCGGTGGTAGTAAAACCGGATATGCACTCAAAAAGTGCGTCGGTAAATGAAGGTATCTCCCTGCTCAGATACATGGGAAAGCAGCCGGCCACCGATAATAAAAGCCAGCTGAGTGCCGTAACGACAAAGCCTTCCCTTGCGTAAAAAGATTTGTTCCCGGGACGGCTGAAACGGCATATCAGTGTCCCCAGTGCAAGTGTTATCGCGCCGCAGGCGATAAAATAGATCCCGCTGCGTTCGTGATAGATCATGGATACCACAAAAGGGCAGATCATCATCGCACCGATGATCTCCATGATCTTACCCAGAAGATATATTATCATTGCATAGTTCATGGTTTATTCCTTCGTTACAAAGATCCTTAGCTAAAGCCGGCAGGGATTTACGCGCGGATATCATCCACATCCTTAAGCCCCAGCTCGGTAGTCACGATTATCACATTATCTCCAGGAAGTATCTCATCCTTACCACCGGGGGTGATCACCCTGCCTTTACGCAGTATCGCGCAGACCAGCAGATTCTTCTTAAGCTTAAGTTCCATAAGCGGCTTGCCCGTTATCTTGGAATCGGGACGCACCTTAAACTCCAGCACTTCCACACGCTCGTCCAATATACGGTACAGCGTCTCTATATTACTTCCGTGTGTATTTTCCAAAGCCCTCACGTACTGGAGTATTGTCTTGGTAGTGATCGCCTTTGGTGATACCACCACTCCTATCGGCAGATCCTTTAATACCTCATCAAAGGAGATGGTGTTGAGTTTTGTAATGGTCTTTGTCTTTCCTTTACTCACCTTGTTGCAGAACATGGAGAGTACCAGATTCTCCTCATCCATATTAGTGAGGGCCACCATGGCATCCTTCTCGGTCACTCCCTCTTCCATGAGTATCTGCCTGTCAGCCGCATTGCCCTCGATTATCATCGCACCCGGGAGCATCTCAGACAAATGCTCGCATCTGACATGATCCTGCTCTATTATCTTAACGTCTATGGGCAGATTGGATAACTGCTTTGCCAGATAATACGCCGTAGTCCCGCCGCCTGCTATCAGCACGGAATGTATAGGTTTGGTCTTTATCCCCAGCTTCTGGCACAGTCCCACTATCTGCTTGGGCTGGAGGATAACATACATATTATCCCCGGACAGCAGCTTGGTATGACCGTTAGGTATGATCACCGCACCGTCGCGCTCTATGGTCGTGACCAGGGTATCCTTACTGATCTTATTTGCAAAATCTATGATGGTCATGCCATCCACCGGCGAATCCTTGGGGATAGGCAGACGCACAAGGTCGATACGCCCTCTCGCGAAAGTCGTGATATCAAGGGCTCCGGGCACCTCTATCAGCTTGGCTATACTCTTAGCGCAGTCCAGCTGCGGGTTTATGGTCATCGACAGTCCCAGCTCATCCTGCAGATACTGCACTTCCTCGTTATATATGGGATTCTGTACACGGGCTATGGCATGCCTGATACCGCTTCGCCGTGCTATCAGGCAGCATAAGAGGTTTACTTCATCCTGCCCCGTTACTGCGATCATCATATCGCAGCTGCGCACTCCGGCTTCCTGCTGCACCCTGAAGGAGGTAGCATTGCCTTCTACAGCCTGCACGTCCAGTACCGATACCATACGCTCAAGTTTGTCAGCCTTGGTATCGATGACGGTTATATCATGTTTTTCCTCTGAAAGCTGCTGTGCCAGGGCATAGCCTACACGTCCGCAGCCTACGATGATAATTTTCATAAAGCCTCCAAAAAAATTCCCGGGCAGCCTGCCCGGTATGGCTGTTCCCGCCGGTCACATGATCACAAATTTTCCCGATCCTATCATATACGCCGCCAGGACAAGATGTATGCCCAGTATCAGCGGAAATCCCCAGCGGAAATACCATTTCTTGGTCTTATGCCTAAACAGATACATCCCGATAAAAGTTCCCAGGCTGCCGCCTATGATGCTTAATATGAAAAGGTGTGACTCCGGTATACGCCAGCGGTGGTTGGCCGCCTTCCATTTATCCAGTCCCATAAACAGAAGTCCCAGCAGATTTACCGCCAGAAGATATATGATTATTACCTTAATAACGTCCATAGATCACAAAAAATCCTTCGCCGTGCGGCAAAGATCACGTTCCTTTCGGCGGTCCTGTGCATAAAGAAAGGGCAGGGATACTCCCCGCCCTCAGATCTTTTATCAGTCCTTGTTAAGATGCTTCATGCCGCGAACCTTGCTTGCAAGTCCGAAGAGGTTGATAAAGCCCTCTGCATCGTGATGGTTATAAAGATCACCGGTAGTAAAGGAAGCGATGCTCTCATTATACAGTGAGTAAGGAGAAGTCTCGCCCGCCTTGATGATATTGCCCTTGTAGAGCTTGAACTTAACCTCACCGGTAACATACTGCTGGGTGCTCTCAATGAAAGCCTGTACAGCCTCACGAAGAGGTGTGAACCACTTTCCTTCATATACGATCTGAGCAAAAAGATTACCCATATCCAGCTTGGTCTTGGTGGTCTCACGATCCAGGATCAGCTCCTCAAGCTGCTGGTGAGCCTCGTAGAGGATGGTTCCGCCCGGTGTCTCATAAACGCCGCGGCTCTTCATACCTACAACACGGTTTTCTACTATATCAATGATACCTATGCCGTGCTTGCCGCCCAGCTCGTTTAACTTACGGATAACATCAGCTACCTTCATCTTCTCGCCGTTAACAGCGGTAGGAACACCCTTTTCAAAACTGATGGTAACATACTCGCCCTCATCGGGAGCCTTCTCGGGTGTAACACCCAGTACCAGCAGATGGTCGAAATTAGGCTCGTTTGCAGGGTCCTCAAGCTCCAGGCCCTCATGGCTGATGTGCCATAAGTTACGGTCACGGCTGTAGGAAGAATCTGCAGAGAAAGGCAGATTGATGCCATGCTGCTTGCAGTACTCTATCTCGGACTCACGTGAATCCATGGTCCACTTATCGTTACGCCATGCAGCTATTATCTTAAGATCGGGAGCCAGAGCCTTGATGCCCAGCTCAAAACGGATCTGGTCGTTACCCTTGCCGGTAGCTCCGTGGCAGATCGCAGCAGCACCTTCCTTACGCGCTATCTCAACCAGTTTCTTTGCGATAAGAGGGCGTGCCATGGAAGTACCCAGAAGATACTTGTTCTCATATACTGCGTGTGCCTGTACGCAGGGAACGATATAATGCTCTGCAAACTCATCGGTCACATCAAGGATGTAGAGTTTCTCTGCTCCGCAAAACTTAGCTCTCTCCTCAAGTCCGTCAAGCTCCTCTGCCTGTCCGCAGTCGATGCAGACGCAGATCACTTCGTAATCAAAATTTTCCTTAAGCCAGGGTATGATGGCTGTGGTATCCAGCCCGCCTGAATATGCCAGTATTACTTTTTCCTTTGCCATTTCTTTCGCTCCTTTACTGCATCTTATCCGATGCGCTTCTCTTAAATGTATCATTCCGGATATCTTTTAATCTCCGGAGCACGGGGATCAGTGCTTTACGCGCTCCTTCCCCGTAAATATCGCCCTATAATATAACTCATAGTTATGCAATTTGCAAGTTTTGCTCAATCCCCAAGATAAGCAGTCACTTCCACTTCGCACAGAACGTTCTTAGGCAGGGTCTTTACAGCCACGCAGCTTCTGGCCGGCTTCTCCGTAAAATACTTCTCGTATACTGCATTGAATGCTGCAAAATCAGCCATATCCGCCAAAAAGCAGGTGGTCTTTACAACATGCGCATAGTCGGTGCCTGCTGCTTTAAGTATCTCTCCTACATTCTTTATAGCCTGCTGCGCCTGTGCCTCAATGCCCTCAGCCTCGATATTGCCGGTAGCCGGGTTAATGGGGATCTGCCCCGATGCAAAAAGCATATTCCCTGCTACTATAGCCTGTGAATAAGGGCCGATGGCTGCGGGTGCATTTTCCGTGCTGATCTTTCTCATCTTTCTGTTCCTCCTTAAATAACTGTTTATGATCTGCCTGGATTCATTTATCATCAAACTCTACCGTCACATAGAATCCTCTTGGCGTCTCCTGAACTTTGGTGACCCTGCCTTTATTAACATACAGCCTGTCACGAAGTTTGAAATTTGCTGACATGGCCAGCGAAGGGTCTATAGTATAGTAATAACTGCTTGGCAGTAATCCTTCTGTCACCGTAACTTCCTGTCCTTCTTGAAGAAGTCCCGGTCTTTCCATCTTAAAATCCATCTCACGCATATCACTGCCCTCCCGATATTACAAAGCTGTATTTTAAACAAGTACTGGGATTTTTGCAAGTCTTACGCTCAGCAGGCGAGCCAGTACTTATCGTGCGCGCATCGCCCCTTGCCGGCTCTGATCATCGCCTCGTACTCGGCGGGGATATTGTATTCCTCAAGGCTTTCATCAAGCCTCTGCCTTGAAAGCGGCGTTGCCCTGTAATAAAAGAAATTCTCTATCGTGCGCTGGCAGACTTCATCCAGCATATCAAAAGGCAGCAGGGTTGGATCTATTATCTCTTTATCCCGCAAAACCCCGTCATTAAAGCTAAAGCGCAAAACAGGCTTATCATTTTTCATCAGGGTGCCTGACAGATTGCCAAGCTCAAATCTTCCTTTCATATGTCTTCCTCAGCTTATCCGATATATATACGTACCATTCGTATCCGTTATCATTAGGAAAGAGTTCTCTTTCAAGTTCTGTGCGTATGCCCGAGACCACATAAGCTATATCTTCCCGATAGCCCAGATCAGCCATAAGATCCAATGCTTTAAGGCCTGTAACGCCAAGCGGTCTCAGTCTGATATTCTCAGGCTCTATCTCTTTAAGACTCTTATTCTCGTAGATCTTTCCGTGTTCAAACAGCCCCAGTCCGAAATCAAAAAGCGGAGCCACGCCGAAACTGCCCGAATCCGTATACAAGAGTCCCAGATTATTGTAATGCCTGTCCTCATTCAACAGCAGAAGATCCGCCACAAACATTACCGTAAGATACGCAGACAGATCAATGCCGCAGTATTCTTCGGCAGTATTCATGATCTGCCACAGACGTTCTTCTCCGCTCTTTGCATCTTCCGGATATACGCGGAAGCGCTCAAAGATCCTCGCAACTGACAGCCACTGTTCATCATCGGCGCAAAAATCAGCGGACCTGACAGCCGGCAGCCCCTTATCCGTCATAATGATCTCCTGATCGACTATCTGTATTCCCAGAGTATAATCGTCTTCAAAGAGCCTTCCCGACAGATGCTCAACCATATAATCCTTCCAGTATTTCCCTTCGTAGTAAAACGGAAGCTTTATATAAGCATGCCTGTCCTCGTCATAATACTTTTCCTGGTCGCCCTTTGAACTGCCGGCGATATCCAGCCTGCGGAGAGTATGCAGCTTTACGATCCCTTTCTCATTCATGGTTCGTATTCTAACAGATTCGCCGATTTTCTTCAACGCTGCATAAAACAGGCAGCCCGGATACAATGCCTGCGGGTATCAGCCGCTGATGTTGACGATATATATATGGCATAATATAATTATACGGTCATTATGCATATATATGCCAACCATAAAGCGGATCTATGATGAAACCTACGGCACGGATGACAGTGTATTCAGATTCCATCCGATCTGACAGCCACTATAAACTACGTGAAAGGAATTAAAAATGAGTGCAGATACAGAGATAAAAAAAGTGACTTTGGACGAGCTGGATAATACTGAGCTGGTCCGGGCTATGAAAGATGTAAAAGCAAAGAAAAGCTCTGCCGCCGAAGCTGCTTTTATCAGCATACTAAAGAAGGCCACTTTGCTGACTCCTGCCATGGTCGCCGACAATGACGGGAAAAGCAAAACGCATATAAGTTTCATAACATTTAAGGACTCTGATAACAGACCGCTTCTTCCGGCCTTTTCAAGCAGGGAAGAACTGGCAAAATACAGCCATGAAGAAAAACTGCAGACCATCGTATGCCATTTGGAGCAGTATACCGATATGATCACCTCCGAAGGCGGACCCTATGCTCTTGTTATCGATCCTTTCGGTGAGAATATCATTATTTCAAGGGAGATCCTTAAAAAGATCAAAAACGGCGAAGAATATAGTGCTAATGATAATGAAGATAACAATAAGATAAGGATAGCCGATCTGAAGGAACAGCCAAAGGAACTGGTAAATATCCTTAAAGAATTCTTTGATGAGGAAGGAACGGTTAAACAGGCTTATCTTCAGGCTATGAAAAAAGGAGACAGCACAGGCTTCGTGCTCGTAGTAGACAACAGCTTTCCCAAGGTTGCTTCAAAGGAAGAACACGACAGGCTAAGAAAAGATCTGTTTGACCGTATAGCTGAGCGGGTAAAGCCTTCGTTTCTTACAGAAGAATATGCCGGTCTTGACTTCAGCATAACAGAATATGCTTCAGATCTGGGCCGGGAAATAGCTGAAGGCCGGGAAGCGTTTTATATAAAGCGCTGATCAGAAAGCGTTTTTTTCCAGGTACGCATACAGGGCTTCTTTAAGCCCTGATGCTGCGCCCCGGCTTACCGGGACCGCCCCTCCGCCTTCCATGACAGCCTCATTCTTAGCAAGTTTCTTTACTTTTCCCAGTGATACCAGATAGCTTCTGTGGGTTTTATAAAAGCCGTCGTTTTTAAGTTCCTCTTCATAATCCGAAAGATTGTATCTTACCAGATAATCTTTATCTTTTGTATATATCATCACATACTGATCACGTGCTTCAAAATAATAGATATCACTGATATTTACAAAAATATCCTCTCCGTCCACCCTTATCCTTATATGCCGCGCGTCGCTCATCTTATCGGATACATATTTTACCACTTCCTTAAGCTTATCCTCATTTACCGGCTTTGTAAGATATCTTAGGGCGTTTACCTCATATCCTTCGAGCGCATATTCCACATGTCCCGTAAGAAATACTATATATACCTTATCGCTGAGCTCCCTTAATCTCCTGGCCGCCTCTATCCCGTTCATTCCGGGCATCTCTATATCCAAAAATACCAGATCATAGGGCTTTTTTTCAAACTTATCTATCAGATCCGGCGCACTGCTGTAGCTGTCGACCATCACATCCAGACTGCCAAAAAGCCTGTCCACATGATCCCGTATATCAGCTCTGAAGCGTTCTTCATCATCACATACTGCTATTCTCATCCATCACCTCATTATTCTCTTCCGCGGTCCCGTACATAAACATATCCGGCAGCGGAAGCTATCCTTCCGATACCGGATATTATATCACAATCTTTTAAACTGTATATCGGTATCTCAGCAGAGTGCTGCTCTTTCTTTGTTCCTGCTTATTCCGCCGGAAAGGAGCATAACAAAGATCCCCGCGCCTATTAAGATGTATCCGATATATACTATCAAAGGAAGCATGAGCGTTGCTGCAAGGCATCCGTACAGATTGAACATAAAGTGCATTATCATGCCGGGTACTATGGAATCATACTTAACATCGATCATTGCTACTAAAAGCCCCATCACAAAGGTATATGCTATCCATAAGGGATTGCCGTGTACAAGCGCGAAAGCAAGAGAACTTACGATCACTGCGCTCCAAACGGGCATTACTCTCTTTAACCTGCCAAGTATCACACCCCTGAAAAGGATCTCTTCTGCCAGAGCCGGGGCTATCACTACGCCGATGATCTGCCCTATCAGTGAACTGCCTGTTATAACAGAAGAGGCCGATGAATACGAACTGATAAGCCACTCCGGCAAAGGCAATACAGACAGAACACCATTGATCACTGCTATAAGTCCAAAGCCTGCAAGTATTGAGAGAACAGTCTTTACGGCTGATATCTTTCTTATCCCAAGTTCTTTGGCTGCGCCGCCCAATGCTTCTTTGGCGCTTAAGCTTCTTCCTTCATTGCGTGCTTCTTTCTTTTTACTGCCAAGCGCTATCAGAAAGATCACTGCGCAGGATAAAAGTGAAGATACAAAACTTACGATACCAAGATTCTTTGCTACGAACTCATTAGCTCTTTCATAATAAAGGGTCATAAACTCTTCGCTTGTAACATCCACGCCTTCCGCTACAAGAGCGGCTGAAACTTTATACCCCGATACAGCGTTAATAACCGTACTGACTAAAAACTGTATGCCAAAATACATCAGTATGAACAGCAAACATACACCTGCGCTCTTAATAACTTTTTTCATTTTTCTTTCCTCCTTTTTTTGCCATGATCGCTATATACATTATCATTATGATATTAATGATCGATACTACTGCTCCGGCCCTGCTGCCGGCTAAACTTGTACTTATAGTCGCTATCATCGGATTGGTCATGCAGATGATTATCGGAACCATTATGCTGACCTTTTTATTTCTGTCCTCTTCATCCAGGCCCAGCACATTACCTTCAAAGACAGCTCCTTCATATTCTCCCTTAAGGATCTCTTTATGTATAAGCCTCTTTACTCCCTGATCGATCTCCGCTTCCACCAGCTCGTCCATAGGCATCAGGAGCTTTTGTTTCAAGCAAAGGTCGGCTCTTATACACTCAAGGATATACAGCCCTACCAGCTTCTTTTTAAAAAACACGGCGTATACTTTTCCTTTTCTTTTAAGCAGTTTACTGCATTGCTCATATACACACTCCATATCTTCCGAAAATCTGTAAATACTCAGGTTAAATATCCTGCCCAGGTCTTTCACCCTTACATCCGATATCTTTCCGCCTTTTATATATGAAGCTGCAAACAAAAAATATCACCTCCTTTCTTTACTTGTTTGCGTTACCCTGTCGATGATCCTTTTATACCGCACACAAGAAGATTTCGGTGATATTTGTCGTTAATTGTTATTTTTTTGTCGTAAACTGTATTTTAACCCGTCACGAAAGGTCTGAAATGGCAGAGCGTTGCCTACGCCGATATGGGTCTTGGAAGCATCAATGATAAAGTATACATTCCTCCCTCCGCTTCCGCCTTTATCATGCCATCATACTTTTCCACTGCCGATCTGATATTTTGGGTACCATAACCATGCAGCTTCTTATCCTCTTTGGAGGTGATACGCTCCTTTGCATTAAACAGCTTTCCTACGTCTAATTTACCATCCGTCTCTGTATAAGTATTGCTAAGCTTTATATTGAAAAACTGCCCCGACTTTTTTATCTGAAACTTTATGAGTCTGTTATCCTCATCCGCTCTTTCACATGCTTCTATGGCGTTATCAAGGGCATTTGCAAATATGCTGCATATTTCCGCAGGCTTCATGCCAAGTCCTCCGTCAGCCACCCCGTCAAGAGTGAATTTTATGCCGCTCTGTTCCATCCTGGAGACCTTCATCCCGACCAGGCAATCCAGCATCTCATCACCTGTAATATATTTAGGCGACATGGCGCACACCTCTCCCAGCATTTCTTCAAGGTAAGCATCCGCCTCTTTATTCTTATCGTTTTTTATCATCGAAGACAGCAGTGAAAGATTATTGATCACATCATGACGGAATGCCCTGGTCTCTTCCTGACTTTTTTTGTACTGGCTTATATACTCAAGCTCCGCCGCGATATAGTTCTCCTGCAGAAGGTTTTTTTCCATGATATTTTTTCGTGATATAACAAGCACTATAAGAATGGGAACAGCAATTCCCAGTATAGGATATATCACTCCCAAAGTTCTTCCCATAATGGTGTACATCTCCGTTTTGGTCGTATCCCGGTCCACAGGTACCATCACTGACATGATAAGAGTAAGCTCCCAGGCCAGAAACAATATCCTGTAGCGCCATCTTATATACATACTGTTTCCTTTTCTGTACATGCCGAAATACATGGCTGCAAAAATAGCGACCGCCAATGTAAAATAGGCTATATTATACCCTGTATTCTCTGTCGCCAGCCCATTCATATCCTGGAACAGATAGCCCGGAATATCCTCGGAATTAAAGGCCTGCGAGAACATGGCGATTGTCTGCATGTAAGTCTCGACTACAACTAAAATTATGTATGTTTCTATTCCATGAAGCAGTCTGTGCCTGGAGTATGCCATCCCCGCTGCATATATGATCGCTGCAACAAGCGCCAGCTTATTTACCAGATTTACGATCTTGCTTGCCGGCGATACAAGATCCAAAACAAATATTGCAGAAGGATTATTGTGAACTTCGATCAGGAATCCCACACTCACTGCTACAGCCAGTCCCAATCTTAATACCATATATATACCCGGAAGGATAAATTGCTTTTTATTGATCTTTATATCACGCAGAAAAAAACACCTGCATATCATCAGGATATTAAATACCATCAGAAACTCTATAACAACAGAGATCGTCCCCAGCACAACCGACATAAAAAATTCCGGTATCATTTGTTCGTAAGTCATATTATTCTCCGTTCCGGGTCGTTAAATAATTGCTCAGCCTTCAAAACACTGTATATTCTACCATGTTGAATACAAATGTAAACCACGGAGACTGACCTGGTGGTTTTTCCCCCATGTTTTCGCCCCCGTGGTTTTTCCCTGTTTCTTACTTTTTCTTACTGTATCTTTACCGTGACCGGCTCCGATATCAGCTCGACCGTATTGTGCGCTTTTCTGTCGGCATCCTGCAAAAGGACTTCCTTCTCTATCGCAAATGTTATCTCGGATATCCCGTCAGCCCATTCACTGCTGTAGTTTATCCCGGCCTCTTTGCCGAATTGCTCCAGTCCGAATGCGTTATCATACAGCTCTGCCACGAAATGATCCACGTTTGCCTCACCGTATGGAGTGCTCTTTTTGCTTCCGTCACCATGTTCAGATCTTAAGAGCATAAGGTAGGTATTTCCCAGATCATCCCAGGCCCTGATACGAAGCGAGGCGGCATATTCGATGTTTTGCTCCTCACATATCTTAGTTATCAAAGACCAGTCCGTTATATATGTCTCATTCCCATACAGCTTAAATCCCGATCCGCCCATCGAATATGCATTTATCTCAAGATCCTGATATATGCCGTCCAGATCCATCTGCGCGCTTCCGCCGTCTATGCTGATGCGCTCGTGCTCTCCCTCAGCGAATTCACCGCTCAGCCTTGTCTTAAAGCTGTAGGTCCCGCCGTATTCCGCGCCCAGATCGATGATGATGCTTATGGTACTGTCCAACGGATCCGGCAAAGCTTTCCTGTAATCTTCGAATTCCTGCATTCTTGCCGCGATGATCTCTTTCCTCTCATCCTCATATGCCGGAGCTACCTCCGTATATTCATATATATCGGTAACCGGAGCATCCACCCACTGCCCCGCCTCTGCTTCCTCCGGGTGTTCCCTTAAATATGCAGCCCTCTCCTCATATCTTCTGTCTATCTCATCCAGATAAGCCATTGTCATAGTCGTATCCATAAACAGGTCAAGATAAAGAGAATTGCCTTCCACAGTATACTTATTTCCCCAGTTAAAGAACGCCGTATCATCAAGCTTTGTCTCGAGGGATATGCCGGTAGCTTCCGTTGCATTCCAGCATGCGCCCTGCTCAGATGCGCTCTTAAGCGTCTTTGCCAGTCCGACCAGGTTCTTTTCATCATTAAAGTCAAATCTTACGCCGACCTTCATATTGCTGTGATCCATGCTGATAGCCGTGATCTCTGCATCCGCATATCCGTTTTTTACAACTCTTTCAATAAGCTTTCCGTCCGTGACATCTCCGGCAACTGCGCCGTCGTACTGCACTTCATATGTGGCTGTGGCTCCGGTAACTTCATCATACATCTCTTTTGTCACGGTATCTCCTTCTTCCGCGACCACCCTGGTCTGCGTAGCCCTGACGCGCATATCATCTTTTAAGTTCTTCCGATACTGCGCTGCCGCGTATACTCCGCCTCCCACAGCCATAAATCCTATAACGATGACAGCCGCCTTGCCAAGTGTGCTCAGTGTTTTAGCCGTACTGCCGCCTGTACCTGATCCCAGCTTATTCTTAAGTCTGGCATTTATCTTTTTTATCTCTGTATCCGAAAGCTGTTCCTCTTCAAATTCATCAAGATCCGTATCTATATCATTTAAAATGCTGTATACACTGTTCATATAGAATCTCCTTTTCTTTTTACTTATCATACTACCCTGCCCGGTGCAAATGCCTTACGAAGCTTGCTTTTGCTTCTTGAAGTGTGATTGTAGATCTGCTCCTTTGTGATGTTCATCGCCCTGCTCACCGTATCTACGCTTTCTCCCTCAAGATATATGCGCCGCATTATCTCACGGTCTTTTGGTGATAAGCATGAGAGCATACTCTGCGTTTCACTCTCTATCGCCTCTTCTATCGCTGTGATCCTTTCGTCGTATGCTCCGGGTTCCACAAGCATCTCATCAATGGATCCGGCGGCAAACCTTTCCTCTTCACGCTTTGCTTTTCTCAGATGATCAATAGCCCTGTACCTGGCGATCGCGGCGATCCACGTTTTAAATTCACAGCGTGACTCATCATATTCGTCTGAATGCTCCCAAACCTTCATAAGCACATCATCGAAACACTCATCTACTTCGTCCGGGATCAGAGCCAGCCTGTTACGCAGTATGGAATATATCAGTCCCGCGTACTTCTTCACAACATACTCAAGCGCCCGTTCATCTTTACAACGCAGCCGTTCTATATAATTGTCATCATTTATCTTTTTCCCAAACACATTCCTGCTCCTTTTTCATTTTTGACCGTTATAACGAAAACTCTTCAATGAATTCATCTGTTATTATATACGCTCGTAATATCCTGATCCTATCAAAATACATAAAAAAAGACAGAAATATTTTCTGTCTTTTCATATGCCTTTATGAGTACGGACAAGCACCTGATCAAACTCACAGATTTCCGATTATCAGGTTAAATATAAGTGCATTTGTGGGAGCATCGTAATGCAGCCCGTCAACCATTCCGTAACCGTTATTGATCAGATAACTGCAGGTATCAATATACTTTACTCCTGCCAGGTTATTGACCATTGCTGTATTGAAGCTGTTTACATTATCCATATTTGTATACGGATTATCCGAAACGGGGTTTACGGAAACAAAGTACGTTTTTGCACCGCGCCCCGCCCATTCGGCAGCTTTCTGATTGATCAGCGGCGCATAACTGTATGCATTATCGGTATCGTTCACGCCCAGGCATATCACAACCTTGGTGCCTCTGCCTATTATGGCATCGGCCTGCCCCAGCGCCGTGGACACAAACCATTCGTAACCCTTACTGTTCTCACATATCCAGCTTACACCTCCGCCGCCCGTCACGTCTCTCATCTGTACACAGCGGGAATCTCCTATCATAAGTACGCCGGCAGGGGCCACTACCTGGGGAGGCGGTGCTATGGGAGCCGGAGTCGGTGTGGGCTGCCCATCCTGCGCCGGAGGCTGTGCGGGTGCCGGTGTAGGGGTAGCAGGCGGCTGGCTGCTTAAGAACTGCGCAGATACATACCGCGTCTCCCCCTTATACTCAACACGTATCCATTTATCACCGTACTTTCCCGTAGCACTTACCGTCTCCCCGGGATTGAGCAGTCCTGTCTTTTCGTATTCCGTCCCCGGCCCCTTACGCACATTTACCTGGGCCGTAACATACATTGTAACAGGATCAAATGCTGTTATCATAGCCGGATCGGGAGTAGGCAGCGGTGTCGGGGTGGCCTTATCGGCGCTGACTGCTGCGTCTGTACTTACTGCTGCATCTGTACTTACCGCCGCATCGGCACTGAGCGCATTATCGGTGCTGACTGCCGCATCCTTACTTACCGAAGGCGTGGGTGTAGCCGTAGGTTTAGCCGTGGGCGTAACAGCCACACTGTCTTCCGATACACTCCCATCTTCCGATACACTCTGCTGCGAAACAGACGCGCCGGCTGCGGAGACATCTGTGCCATTATCACAGGAACACAGCGTAAGCACCATTATAAGCATCAGTATAAATCCGGGCCTGCACAAAATGTGTCTTTTCATTTCTTCTTTATTCTCGTTAATATGTATTTTGAAAAGACGGAATACAGTTTAAAGAGCAGGACCGCCGTTGTCATCGTGATAACTCCCGTGATCGCCGTTCCCAGTGTATATCCCAGCTTCTCAAGTTTAAAGATAATAGCATAAAACATAGTAGTGTGCAAGACATAGATGAACAGGCTGGCCTCTCCTATCATCCCCAGAAGACGCAGCCTGATATCCGGCAGAAGGTATGCTCCTGCCATCACCGCAATGCTTATAAATACGTTCATCACAAGCTCTGCTTCATAGCTTTCATCAATACCGCTGCCGCCTTTGCTCTGCATCACAAAGAATGCCACCACTGCTCCCGCCAGCGCCGCGAACGTAACGATCAGGAGATTGCGCCGTGTAAACAGTTTATGATAACGTATCTCTGCCGCCGCTGCTGCCGATCCAAGCACAAATGAGTGATTTGACAGCGTCCAGAAATCCATATGACCGCTTAAGTGCAGCCAGATACTATGGACTATACTCAGTGCCAGCATAAGCGGAAATGCAGCCTTTCCGCAAAAGGCGAAACACACTATGAACATCAGATACATAACCAGCATCACGTTCAAAAACCAGAATTCCCCGGCTGTAAAGAATTCCACCATTCCGTCAAAGTCCTTAAAAAAGAGATCCCCATGATACACACAGAGCATAAGCGCCAGACAAAGATAAGGCAGATAAACCGCCAGCAGGCGCTTGATCACGAACTCCTTATCTATGCCGCCACTTTGTTTATAGCTCTTATACAGACCGTATCCCGAAAGCAAAAAGAAGATATCAACCCCGGGCGGTCCCCATGTTCCTATACAATGCCTGATAAGCGGGAATGCAGGTTCCACATACATCCATTCCGCGTAATGGCTGGCCAATACTATCAATATAGCCAGCCCTCTTAAATATCCGCTCACATTACGTGATATACCGTTTTCCATTCAGTCACCTCTTGCCTGTATATAACAATTACAGCGTTCCGCACTTAACCGCGGGTAAGTTCCACTATCGCAGGCAACACTATCATAAACGCTGCCGGAAGTACGAAATCCCATATTGATACTCCCCCCGATACCGCCACGGAATACAGACATCTTATACCCACAACGACAGCCGTTACTATCACACAGGGCTTCAACACCTTCTTTATCCTGAATATAGTAAGCTGCCTGTGGCTGACGGGCAGGTACTTAGTCAGGTTTGAAATACTGAATACCTTCTTTGTAAGCGGCTCGGTGTAGGAGGCGTATTTTGTCCCGTAGGAAAACATTCCCATTGCATAGAGCATAAAACCGTATACTATCACCATACGCATGTCATTTTCATATTCGGCAAAGGGAATGATCAGAAGTATGGATGAAATGCTTACCAGTATACAAGCTGCTGCCTTACCCAGCACATGATTGGGAAAATATGTTGTCTCTTCCTTAAAAAAAGCCGCTATCTTCTCCTGCTGCGATCTGTCTTCTTTAAATGCTTTCATGAAAACCTCCCATTCTGCCATCTTCTATAATGGCTGTATAATCAGTGTTTCTCTCTATCTCTGTCATATTGTGGCTGCTCATCAGCACCGTGACATTTTCATCTGCCAGCAGTCTTCGCAGCATGTTGAAAAGTTCTATCCTGTATACCGGATCCAGTCCGGCCGTTGCTTCATCCATAAGCAGTAAAGAGCTTTTATGCGCTATCGCAAATGCCAGCTGCATCTTTATCTTTTCTCCGCGGGACATCTTAAAATATGTGACCGTCTCACTGACACCCATAGCCTTAAGGCTTTCCTTATACAGATCCATATCAAAACTGTCATAGAAGCCTCCCAGAAGCTGCGCATTCTGCAAAGCGGAGCGCTCGTTAAAAAACTTATTATCTTCTGATATGAAGCCTATAGAATTCATGATGCGCTCGTGCCTGCCCTCTATATCTTCCCCTTCGAAATATATATTGCCGCTGTAGAGCTTTTTTTCGCTAAGTATATATCTCATCAGCGTAGTCTTTCCGGCGCCGTTCTCACCGGCAATGGCATAAATAAAACCGGTCTCAAGCGAAAAGCTCACATCTTTAAGCCCAAACTTCCTGCCCCTTCCGTTCACATTTTTAAACTCCAGTACACTCATTTCTTTCCCTCCACATTCGTATCAAAAAGAGTTTCCGCCATTTCCAGAAAATCTTCTTTACTGATACCTGCATTTTTAACTTCAAAGATGACCTCTCCAAGTCTTTTTTCTATCATCATCAGCTGTTTTTCCATAAGATAATCCGTGTTATATTCGCACACGTAAAAGCCTTTTCCGGCTACAGAACGTATCAGCCCTTCCTTTTCAAGCTCTTCGTATGCGCGCTTGGTGGTGATCACGCTCACAGCCAGATCCGCTGCGAGGCTTCGTATGGACGGGAGTGCCTCGCCCGCTTTCATCTCACCGCTTACAATGGCGCTTTTCATCTGATTGACTATCTGTTCGTATATGGCCAATGTGCCCTGTGGCATAAGATCGATCTTTAACATCTGCTGTAATCCTCCCCTGTTGCAACAACTCTTATATCATCATTTATGGCGCGTATTACGGATATGAACATCGGCAGCTCGACAATGAGCAGGAAAGCAAAGCTGCATACTGTGAAGATCATTTCATCCCTGCCAAAGTGTGAAGCCGGAACCGCAAACTGTATGTAAGAGCTGATATACATCGCGGGTTTTAAGAATACAGCGCGCATAAAATCTGTTTTATTATCACGCACATTACTTAAGAAACTGTACATAAGCCCGCAGAGCAGTATATAAAGCAGTGAGTACAGGCTCACATCAAAGACTGTATATAAAATTATGCATGCTGTCACGATCAGTATTGAATGAAATATGCACCTGAAAAAATATGCATTTTTAATATATGCAACGCGCTCATCCGCATTCATCGGACAGAGATAATACATCCTGCTCATCTTTATGGGATGCTTTATCTGGGATATCCATATGATAAAGAAAGCGATGGTAAAAATGCTGTCCCTTATGGCATCCGTCCAGAGATACTTTACACCGCCCAGCATTATGCCCCTTACTATGGCTATTACCTGCAGAGTCAAAGGAAACATCGCTATATCGCCTACTCCCCTGGGAGTTTCTTTAAGTGACATGCCTTTTCCCGTACAGATATAATCGTTTATAAGTTTTCCGATCATTTTGCATCACCTCTTTTGCTGTAATGGTACATAAATTCTTCAATAGTTGCCGGGGAATCCGTAAGTCCGTCAGTGAAGCCGTGTTTATTGATCACCAGCGCTTTAGAAGAATACTTCCCCTCTTCTATATTTATCACATACTCTTTTGCTATATTCTTCAGCAGGTATTTCTCTCCGGAAAGTATGCGGTAGCGCTGCCTGAAGCTCTCCATATCGCCGTTATAGATCACCTTCCCTTCATCCATGAATATAAGCATATCCGCCATGCGGTCCAGATCATCTGTCAGGTGAGTTGCCAGCAAAACAGAGTTGATACCGTTTGATGTGAACTGCTGCACGATCTTCCAGAAGTCTTCACGAAACTCCGGATCGAAATTAGCTGTCGGCTCGTCCAGTACCAGATACTTAGGTTTGACCGATAAGGCAAAGGCAAACTGGCATTTGAGCTTCTGTCCTCTCGAGAGTTCCTTAAAATGCTTTCTGCCGGATATGTTAAACCTTTCAAGACAGTGCCTGTATTCCTCTTTATCATAAGCTTCATAAAAGCTGCCGAAATGATCGCCGTTTTCCTCCGGCGAAAGATGCTGCATGAACAGTTCGTCCACCAGCACAAATCCAAAAAGCTTTCTTATATCCTTCTCATTATTTTCATAATCCATGCCGTCAATGGTGATCTGCCCGGCGTCCGGCTTAATGAGGCCAAGCAGCATGTTTATCACTGTCGTCTTTCCTGCGCCGTTCCTGCCCACCAGGCCGCATATACAGCCCTCCGGGATATCAAAGGATGCCGCCTTCACTTCAAACCTGCCTAATTTCCTGTTTACTTCCTTAAAACTTATCATCAGTTCACCTCGGTCGACTGTATATGCACTGTTTATTAACTGTATATGTGTATATATACAGCATATGCACGCAGATGTCAAGCATAATTTATAAAAAAAACGGAGGCCATCCCGCTCCCGCCTGATATTTCCTGCTTGAAATCCAAGATGAATGATATATAATTATGCTTTGTCAGCTGAATTACGCGCTCCGGAGAAAAACCTGCCGTAAGATAAACCGGCCCATATGCCGGCAGACACAGACCGTGAGCGATACATAATTTAAGAAAAGGAGCAGAAAAATGAGTATAAAACTTATAGCATTGATCGGAGGATTGATACTGGTAATAATCATGGGTGGATGGTATGCAGTCAATCCCGAATCTGTAAGAGAATTCTGCCGCAATCATCCCGAGTGGGACAAAGACGGCAGAACTCAGAATTCATCTGATGCAAAAATCCGCATTGCAGGTATTATCTTTGCCATCTTAGCCATTATAGGACTGTTCTTTCTTTTAACATGGGTCGGGATAATCTGAGATCCGGATCAAAAAACCGCGGAAACAGGGCTGTTACCGCCCCAGATCCTGCATCTGGGCGGTATACAGCTTGTAATATGCACCTTTCTTTTCTATCAGTTCTTTATGACTGCCGGCTTCAACTATACCGCCGTCATCAATATACATTATCTTATCGCAGCCTATTATTGTAGAAAGCCTGTGGGCAATGATAAAGCTGGTGCGGCCTTTTAACATCGCATTAAGGCCTGTCTGCAGAGCTTTCTCCGTCTGCACGTCTATACTGGATGTAGCCTCATCAAGTACCAGTATGGCCGGATCGGAAAGCAGGGTCCTGGCAAAGGATATCAGCTGTTTCTGTCCCTGGGACAAAAGCGATCCGCGCTCCTTAACCTCAGTATCATAACCGTCTTTCATATTCTTTATAAAGTCCTCGGCGCACACCGTAGCCGCAGCCTTTCTTATCTCTTCATCCTTTGCATCCAGCCGCCCGTAACGTATATTGTCCGCTATGGTACCCGAAAAGATAAACGAATCCTGAAGCATTATTCCCATCTGGGAACGCAGGGATTTAAGCTTTACCTTCGATATATCCTGCCCGTCTATAAGTATCTGCCCTTTATCTACATTATAGAAGCGTGATATAAGGCTCACTATCGTACTCTTCCCGGCTCCGGTAGGACCTACCAGCGCTACGCTCTCACCCGGTTCAACCTTAAACGAAACATTATGCAGCACTTCCTTGCCCTTTTCATAGGAGAAGGATACGTTCTTAAATTCCACTCTGCCGCTGTTCTTATCTTTGCGCATATCCTTCATCTCTACCGCATCGGGAGCATCGTCAACGGTAACCGGCTCATCCATGGTCTCAAAGATACGCTCAAGATAAGCGATGTTATTTATAAAGTTATTAAAGATATTACCAAGGTTCATTATGGGCTGCCAGAAACGTGATGCGTATCCCGAAATAGCCACTATGGTTCCCAGCGTTTCATGTCCCTGCCCGAAGATAAGCAGGCCGAAAAGGAATATGGCTGCACGCACCAGTACGGAAATGGTATCTATACCGGGCCATACCAAAGTGATGTAGCTGACTGCCCTAAACCATGAGCTCCGGCAGCGTTCGGAAAGCTCACGGAATATCTCTGCGTTCTCATCCTCCCTTGCAAATATCTGGGTGATACGTGCACCTACTATGTTTTCCTGAAGATATGCGTTCAGGTTTGAGTTCTTGTTTGATACGTCCTGCCATGCCTTGCGCTGCTTGTTCTTTATCCAGAACATAAACACAGCCAGTACCGGTACGCCTGCCAGCACCACCAGTGACAGTTTGACATCCACAAGGAACATAAATACCACGATAAATATCAGGTTAAGTATCTCCAGGATAACATTGATCAGTCCGTTGCTTAACATATCAGATACGGAATTGACATAGTTGACCACCCTTATCAGTATCTTGCCATGCGGCCTGTCATCGTAATACTGGAATGGCAGTTTCTGCAGGTGTTCAAAGATATCGCCACGTATATTGTAGATTATGTTCTGGCTCACCTTTGTCATCACACGTGAACGTATGGTGGTAAAGATCACGCTTAAAAGGTACGCACCAAAAAGCATGAGCGCCAGCATATACAGCTGATGCATATCCTTCTGCGGCACCGCTACGTCCAGTGCCTGCTTTGTGATCATAGGTGCCAGCAGCATGGTGATACCGCCCAGCGCCGATAGGATGAGCGCCAGTATCATCTGTGCCGCATATTTTTTTATGTAGACAAACGCCCTGAGAAGATGCTTTATATTAAAGGGCGTTTCCAGTACTTCATCTTCCCTGTATGTATTCCTTCTCATTATGCGACCTCACTTCCCATCTGCAGCTTAACAAGTTCGGCGTAATACCCGCCCTTTCCGATAAGCTCCTCATGCGTACCCTGCTCGGCTATCTCACCGTTCTTAAGGATTATGATATTATCCGCATCCTTGGTAGTGGATATACGCTGGGCAATGATTATCTTCGTGCATTCAAAATCAAGCTCTTTTAGGCTATGCTGTATCTGCTTTTCCGTCTCCAGATCCACAGCCGAAGTGGTATCGTCCAGTATCAGTATGGAAGGCTTGACCGCCAGTGCGCGTGCAAGCGAGATACGCTGCTTCTGACCGCCCGATAAGCCCACGCCACGCTCACCGACTATGGTCTCGTAGCCTTCCGGCATCCTTGCAATGAACTCATCCGCAGCGGAATACCTTGCAAAGCGTACCACTTCTTCCCTTGTGATATTTCCGTCGCCATAAGCAATGTTTCCGTCAATGGTATCGGAATAGAGCAGCACGTCCTGGGTTGCAAGTCCGATGGATCCGCGCAGCTCTTTAAGGTGCAGATCAGCCACGTTTATATCATCCACAAGTACTTCACCTTCCGTCGGTTCATAAAAACGCGGGATAAGATGTATCAGCGAAGTCTTGCCGCAGCCGGTCTCTCCCATTATCGCTATGGTCTGTCCGGGCATGGCCGTAAACGAGATATGCTTAAGGACCGGAAGATTTCCGTCTTCATACTGAAAGCTCACATTCTTAAACTCAACCTTCCCCTTAAACCTTCCGGGATGGTCAATGGCGTCTTCCTTATCCATGATATCCGCCTTTGCATAATAGATATCCATAACCTTTGCGGAAGCTGCAGCAAAACGCTGGAATTCATTCATGATATTTCCCAGCTGTCTCATTGGATTGGCTATAGCCCAGGTAAGGCCGGAAAATGCCACATACTGTCCCATCGTTATCTCACCGGCTATCAGGAAAGCACCGCCCATTACCAGCAGTATCAGGCCCAGTAAATTGGCAAACGATTCAATATAGGGATAATACCGAAGCCAGGTGAAAGCCGTCTGTATGTTGGTATCACGGTAATCCGCATTACTCTTGTCAAACTTTGCTATCTCGTAATCTTCCCGCGCAAAAGCCTTTACGACCCTGTTGCCCGAGATGTTTTCCTGGGCGATGGTGTTCATATTCGCCAGCTTCTCACGAAGCAGCCTGTGCTGGGGTGCCACGCGATTCTTAAAGAGAACGATTATCCCCAGTATGAAAGGTGCAACCGCCAAAAGCGAGAGTGCTAGACGCCAGTCCATATAGAAGAAGTAGATCGATACCGAACCAACAAGCACGACAGCTTCCACTATCATCCTGATGACCCACGCCAGCATATGGCGCACTGCATCCAGATCTCCGGTCACCCTGGTCATCAGATCGCCGGTACGGTAGGTATTATAGAACTTCATGTCCTGGCGCTGTATCTTATCAAAAAGGATATTACGTACACGGTAGAGCACTTTCTGGGATACGTATTCGTATGTCATGCAGTCGCAATATACGACCACGACCCTTATGATGGTGAGCGCCACCATGGCTATAAGCAGATTTATGAACACGTCCTTATGATTTACAAGATTATCCGCGGCATTTTCCCCCGTAAGGAATTCATCTACTATCTTCTGCGAAAAATGAGGCACAACGAGCTGCATGGCATTATATACCACAGTCCCGAATATGGCTATGATATAGATGCCTCTCACACCTTTCATATTCATCCACAGCCAGGCGATGCGCCCCGGTCTTTTTGTGGATTCCTGTGCTTCTTTTCGAAGCTCAGCCTCTATACGCTGTTCTTTTGCAACGTTCAAAGCCTTTCCCTCCCCAAATGATATCACGACAGCTATACTTTACTTTAACACCGCCTCTGTTGCAATACTTCTCATATTATGATTGGGTACATATCAGTTTTTGACACAAAAAAAGAGCGGTATCCTTAACGATACCGCCCCGTTGTATATATATTTATTTCTTTTTCTTGGACTTTGATGAAGATGTCTCAGTTGCGGTGCCATCCTCCAGCCACTTATAAAGGCCTGCTCCTATAGCTGCTCCGATAAGAGGACCGACTATAAATGCCAGGATGTTGGAGATTCCTCTGCTGTCGCCGCTTATTGCTGATACGATAGCAGGTCCTAAAGATCTGGCAGGGTTAACGGAAGTACCTGTGATCCCTATTGATACGATATGCAGAGCTACCAGCGTAAGACCGATAACAAGACCGCCGAAAGATCCGTGAGTCTGCTTCTTGGATGTTACTCCCAAAATAGTTACGATAAAGATGCAGGTCGTAATGATCTCGACCAGGATAGCTGCCAGCATGGGTGATGCCGCATCTGCAGGCAGTCCATTGCACGCCATACCGCCGGTCATATCGGTGAGCCCGCCTGCTCCGAAGATAGCTGCCAGCAGCCCCGAGCCAAAGGTTGCTCCTAATATCTGTGCTACCACGTAGCCAAAGAAATCGGTAGTACTCATGCCTCCGTTGATCAATACCGCCAGCGAAACCGCGGGATTGACATGGCCACCGGAAATATTACCGAATCCGTAAGCCATAGCCACGATCGCAAGACCGAAAGCCAGTGCCGTCAAAAGATAGCCGCTGCCGTTTTTGGCATCACAGCCTACCAGCATTGCGGTACCGCAGCCTATGAATACCAGGACAAAGGTACCAAAGAATTCCGCTACATACTTCTTCATTGTAAAACCCCTCCTTTTATTATTGATCCCACTGCTTCGGGATATACACCACAGTATAAACTATCCGGAGAAGATTTACAATAAATTATTTACAGTAAACTTCAGAACAATCCGCCGCTTAACGCCCCCCAGCCCGCTGCCAGGAGGATCAACACAGCAGGTACAATGTACTTTCTGGGAGCATGCCACAGATCACTCTCTATCTTCCAGTCCTTAACAGGTGCAAAATACTCAAGCAGCATGGTGAGCACCGCTCCTACAGCGGCAAGCAATGCCCCCAGAACTATGTAGCTTATCCCTATACCGCCCTGCTGCAGCTGCCAGCTGAGCAGGTATATAGTCACAGATATTATATTGTAGGCAAACACAAACAATCCGTACGGAATGAAAAACTTAGCCGCGCCCGGCATTTCCTTTATGCTGCGCTCAAGATCCGGATCGCAGGAAATAAGTATCGCAATGGGCGTATTCATAAGCACTATGCCAAATCCCATGTATAAAAAAGCCCCAAGCATATTCTGCATACCGATAAACTTAAGATACAGAGGCAAAATGCACGCGATAGCCCACATCACAAGGGAATTGGTGATATAATTTTTGTGAGTGAGCATATATCTGAAAAGATATACCCATACGAGCGCATGTCTGCGGCTCTTAACAACGGATCTTACGCTTTCGTTATTCACTGCGGTATCATAGAATACATAAGCCCCGGTGTTTACGATGATGATGAGCGCTATCAGTAAACTGATGCCGAATACCGCTATCATCGGATACGCTCCCATATCCTT
This sequence comes from Lachnospiraceae bacterium, assembly GCA_017437785.1. Classification (GTDB taxonomy): domain Bacteria; phylum Bacillota; class Clostridia; order Lachnospirales; family Lachnospiraceae; genus NK4A136. The sequence continues at coordinate 17,686 of JAFRXH010000027.1, read as the reverse complement.
AAGCAAAAATATTGATGCCAAGACTGCTGCCGCCCACAGCAATACTATTATCTTTGCCCTGCGGATTACAAAGAACGCGGCGCACATGTACACGGCGCAAAGCGCCGCAAGCACACAGCATATTATCTGCGGCACTTCAAATACATGTACGGAAAAGATCAGGGCCAGCACTATGATAAGCTTTGTACATATGGTATAGAACCCAAGTACGCTCACATAAATAAATACAAATGCTTTTTTCGGAAAAGGCATCATTATCATATTGCTGAAACTCTGTGAAAAATCATTGGAATTAAGCGCCTTCCACATAACTCCCGCGCTGAATACAGCCGCAGTCAGGTATAGCACAAAAGCTGCCACATTAAGATTTATCCCTGCCCCTTTAAGCCCCGCAAACATGATAACACTTATAAAGACAGGCTTGATCAGCCCTTCGAACTTAACACCGAATACTTTTTTAGCAAATGCATTAAATAACATCTTCATAACGAAGTGCCTCCCTGACAGAATCCGCCGTGATCTCTTCTCCTTCAAACTTTTTGGATATCGCACCGTTTTCCAGTACAAGTACCCTGTCCGAAGTGAGCGTTATGCTCTCCAGTATATGTGATGAGAATAAAAGCGTACCGTATTCCTTATAACCCGATATCAGGGAGTACAGATATTCCGTGCTCTGAAAATCCAGTCCGTTTACAGGCTCATCCAAAAGCAGCAATGCCGGACGCAGCGCGAAAGCCGTAATAAGGAAAGCCTTTTTCCTGTTTCCGGTGGAGAGATCCTTAAGCAGGGTATTTTCAAATTCCTCAAAATGAAAACCCCTTACCATACCGGATACATCCTGCATTTTTACGCCGTATGCGCTGCTTACATATTCCATATATTCGCGGAAAGTAAAATACTTAAATGAATCATCCTCTGCAAAAACGGCATAACGGCTTTTCTTAAATGCATCATTCCTGAAATCCAGCTCCGCGCCTTCAAACTTCTTATCAGCCGCCTCATAAGTCTTAAGAAGCCCTGTGAGCACCTTCATAAAAGTAGTCTTTCCCGCGCCGTTTAAACCTATAAGTCCTACGACTTCATTCTTATTAAGACTTATCGAAAAATCCTTAAGTATCTTTTTATCTTCCTTATACCAGGCCTTAAGCCCTTTTATACTCAGCAGTTCTGTGCTCATCTCTTAAACTCCCTTTAGCGCATTTCCCCTTCTTTATTCTTTTTTATCAGCTTATAGCAGCTGAATCCGTATACGCCGCCTAATGCCAGTGATATCACTGCAACATCCGTCTTTCCCTGCATAAGGCAGACAACTCCTGCTGCCAGCCAGGCTATTGCTCCAAGTCCTCTTATTATCATGTGTCTCATAACCGTTTCCTCCTTTTAGTTAAGATCCGTATCCGGATCCGTGTTATCTCCTGATGATGTGATGATACAATAAAAAAACCATTCGTGCGTAAATGTCCGCGAATGGTCCTTTTTTGTCCGCAAATGGTATCTTAATATCCTTAAGCTGTCGGGATCCCCGAAAAAGACATGGTAACTACAGTTGTAAAGAACTTATCGTCAATGCGGCTCTGCACCGTACCGTCATACTTCCCGGCCGCGGTTTCCGCGCTCTTTATCCCCCAGCCGTGTAAGCCACCGTCGGTCTTTGAGCTTTTAAAATGCCCGTCATCCTCTTCCTGCGGCCTGTTTTCATAGGTATTCTCTACCTTTATCACAAGCATCTGCCTTATCCTTCTGATTATGAGCCTGATCTTTCTTTCGGAAGGATCCTTTAGTTTAGAAGAGGCCTCTATGGCATTATCCAGAAGATTTGCCAGTACGGCACACAGATCGCTGCTCTTTATGTCGATATTCCTTGGAAACTCGACTTCAGCCTCAAAGCTTATATCTTTCTTCCCGGCAGCCTCCATCTTGCTCCCTATCAGATAATCCACTGTATCGTCCCCGGTCCATACGCCGGTGATCAGGCTGCTTTCCGTTCCCGTCAGCTCTTCAATATAGCTTAGCGCCTCACCGGCTTTATCCTTGATAAGATAGTTTTTCAGAACACCCATGTGGTTTCTGAAATCATGGAAAAGCTTCGCGTTAGTTTCGTAGGAGCGGCTTAAAGACTGGTATTCGCGCTCCAGCATCTGCGCTTCCAAAGCTTTTGACTGCGCCAGCTCACGCTCCGCATCATACAGCTTTCTCATCTGAAGTATCAGTGTTGAGATCATCACAAACAGCGCATAGTACAAATAAGAATCGATCTCATCTTTATCTATGAGCTCATTTTCCCTTACCGTGGCGGCGTTGATCACCACAATGGCTGTAATTGATATCGCGGCCATAAGCCTTAAAAACCATCTCGAAGAAACATTCTGTTTAAGATATATCATTAAAGCCACAGCACTTATCAAAAGGGACACGGCAAAAAACAGCAGGCCGCCCGGCAGGGTCGCAGGCTGCGTAAATCCGGTTTTCCCCGCAAACAGTATGATAGCGATCCCGGCCAGCTTAAAAGACAACGCCGACGTAGCTTCATATATCATAAAAAACAGAAGCGCTATTCTTTTATCGGCATTTTTTAAAACTATAGCGCTAAACAGCAGGCAGATGACTCCACCCCATACCAGGCATGCAGTATCATTATTGCCCTTGTTCACAAGAAAAGTTAATGCCGTTACAGCTCCCGCGGACAGCGCTGCAGCCAAAAGCTCGCGTATTTCGAACCTGCTCCTTGACAGCCACCTGTCAGCGGCAAGCAGCCCTCCTGTGATATTTACAAACGCCGCGATGGCAAACAGTATGATTACAGGGATCATATATGCTCACCCCAGTACGAATTGATCTTTAGCTTGACATCCTGAAGATGCGATCTGCTCACCGGGAGATGCTCACCGTTTTTCATGACCGCTTCCGAATCCTTTATCTGCATCACATGGATGATATTTACTATACAGCCCCTGTCCGTAAAAATGAATTCCTCACTCCCCAGCTCGTCAAAGACCTGCTGAAGACTCTTCCGCACCCTGGTGATATTTCCCTTTTCGTCGATCAGTTCCGCATTTTTGCCTTCTTTGCGGATATAGAGTATATCCTTGCAGGGGATCTTTTCCAGCCTGCTGCCGCTCTGTATCGTGTACACCTTACCGCCTTCAAGCGTGAGCAGCTTTATCGCATCCCTAACTGCCGCGGGCAGCTTGACTTCACGCTTATCCTTTGGCACATATCTGAATATGGACAGTTCAAAGGCATCTATGGCATATTCGATATGCGAGGTGATAAAGATGATCTTAACATCGGGGAGATACGGCTTTATCTTTCCCGCCACATCCATGCCGGAAAAGCCCGGCATCTCTATATCCAGAAGGATCAGATCATAATAGGCATTATCTTCACTTATATCATATAAAAGGTTTTCGGAAACCGTATATGTGCTTATCTGTCCTATCTCTGAACATTCGCGCAGGCACTCTTCTACCACCTGCTTATGGCTTTCAACCATTTCCTGTTCGTCATCGCATATGGCAATACTCAACATGTTTTATATTTCTCCGATCTGATCGTCCGGTCATTATATGCTCACTAACACTCATCCGGCAGATATCATCATGAATGTTTCTGTCATGGATCCGGTTATACCGTCTCATTCATCCAGCAGATCTATGCCGTAATCTATCGTCTCCGCGACCTCTTCATTAGTCAGCATCCCGCCCTTTTTACGGTTGCATCTCCAGCACAATACCTGCAGATTATCCTCATCATCGCCGCTGCCGCCATTGGCTACGGAGTCGATATGGTCTATCTCCAAAAGCAGGTAGTCCCCCAGTCCCGGGCAGAAGTCGTCAAGATAGTCTTTTGAAATGCCGCAGATCTGACAGGTGTAATCGTCCCGCTCAAGTATATACTGCTTCATCTTAGGCGATATGCGCCTCCTCGAAAAGACTTCCCTTTCGGCTTCCCTTTTGTATCTGAGCTTTCTTTTAAGGCTCTGATGCAGGCACAGCACAAACACCAGTCCAAGTATTAAAACCAGTATTATAATATATAAAACCTGTTTGTCAGGACCGTTCATGTTTGGAAATACCTCATATGTAAAAATACAGCTCCCAGATCAGGCAAAAAGTCGTCATAAGGCCCACTGAAACTTCGGCATATCGCTTAAAACGTGATGCAAAGAGCTTATCTGCCAAGGGCTTTACCAGACAGATGAACAAAACGGACATTAGTCCGAAACCGTCATATTATTTGAGTTTACCCTCTGAGCGTGTCTTATATCTTAACAGTATTAATGAACATATTATAAGGATCACGGGAAATATCGTCCCGGCGAGTATACCCATTTTGAGGTCATCCGCGCATCTCTGTGATACTGCGCCAACCAGAGCCGGCCCTGCCGCACCGCCGCAATCTCCTGCCAGCGCCAGGAAAGCAAACAGCGCTGTCCCTGCTCCTTCCAGCTTTTTAGACGAGATACTTATGGATCCCGGCCACATGATGCCTACCGAAAAGCCGCAGAGTACGCAGCCGGCAAGCCCCATGATACTTAAGTCTGACAGAGCCGCCAGCAGATAGCTTATAAGGCATAATACACCTGAAATGAGCATAAAGAGCGTCAGGTCCCACTTTTCCCCGTATTTACTGTAAAATATCCTGCTGATACCCATAAATACCGCAAAGAGGCAGGGCCCCGCCAGATCCCCTATGCTCTTGGATACTCCCAGAGCTGATTCCACAAAGGTGGAAGCCCACTGCGCCATCGCTATCTCGCAGGCTCCCGCGCATATCATAAGTACCACAAAGAGCCAGAAGAGCTTATTCTTTAGAAGCTCCGTCAGCTTCATGCCCTCTCCGCCTTCTTCATTTATGGGAAGGATGGGGCACACTGCAAAGTTTATCACGTTAAAAAGCGGCACCAGCGCCCACAATAGTGCCATTATCCTCCATCTGCCTATACCGGCCAGATTGAAAAAAACAGTGGATATCAAAACTACCGCCACCGATCCCCAGCAGTAAAAAGAATGCAAGAGGCTCATCATACCCGCCTTATTCTCAAAAGGGCAGGCCTCGATGATGGGGCTGCAGAGCACTTCGATCAGGCCGCTGCCAATAGCATATATTATGGTACAGATAAGTAAACCGGCATAGCGATCCGGCATTATATCCGGCAAAAATGAAAGCAGTATAAGCCCGCTCCCCGCCATTATCTCGGCTATGATTATGCTTTTTCTGTAACCTATCTTATCAGCAAGCTTAACACACAGAAGATCCACTATCAGCTGGGTAATAAAAAATACCGCCGATATCATTGCCAGTCTCTCAAGGGATATGCCGTAATCCCGATGAAAGGTCAAAAATAAAAGCGGCATAAAATTTGCCGTTATAGCCTGTGTTATAAAGCCTAAATAGCATGCGATCTTTGTTCTGTTGTATTTTTTCATCAAGGGGTATTATGCCACAGATCGCAATTCTTGAAAACACCCTTTTGAAAAAACATTAATTATGGTAGAATCTATGATCATGGAAAACAATACAGACAAACTCAAAATATGGAATACTTTCCGCGACTATATGGAATATTTCCTGATCTATGCCTTCTTTGGCTGGATATATGAATCCATATGGTGCTGCATGATATATCACAAGAGGGGCTTTATCAACCGCGGCGTCCTTTTCGGGCCCTGGCTCCCCATTTATGGTTTTGTATTCTTTGCTATCTGGGGCATCTTCAAACTGTTAAAGGTAAAAAAAGCCATACCCGTTTTTCTCATAGGTACGGCTGTAGCTACTCTTGCAGAACTGAGCGCCAGCTATGTGATAGATATAGTCATAGGCAAAGCTCTTTGGGATTACCACGGATATTTCATGAACTTTGACGGACGCATCGCCCTGGAACCTTCTTTGATGTTCGGCCTTTTGATCTGCGCGGCAGTATGTCTTATACAGCCGGCCATCATCAAACTGCAGGGAAAGATACGGGATTCAAAAGTTCATAATATTATCTTTGCAGTCATCGCTGTGCTGTTTGTTATAGATCTGATATGCCGCATATGGCTGGGCAGTAACATGAAGTAACGCCTACTCTCCCAGGATTTTGGCTGCATAAGAACAGCTCGCTATGATGTTTTCTCCGGCGCGTTCGGCCGCCTCGATCAGCTTATAGACCAGACGCTTTGCTATGCCTTTTCCGCCGTATGCGGGAGAGACTTCGGTATGATATATATTCCATCCGTCTGCAGTCTTTTCCAGATCGCACTCCCCTATCAGCTCTTCGCCTTTATAAGCCGCACTCCTGTTTTTATCCGCTTCAAATCTGATATCAACTTCATGTGTATATACGCAGCTCAGTGCTCCGCTGGGGCACTTTTGTATAGTCTGCCAGATCTCTTTTGTCGGCGCCTTAGTCAGATCGATCCAGGGCCTTCTTCCGAATTCAAATGTTTCAGGGCTGCCGCTCACGCAGCGTTTGGCATGAAAGCACTTTTCCGAATTCCAGAATACCGCGATATCCCCATACTCATACAGTCTGTGCACTATTCCCCACCTCCGTTTTCAGCTGCCATGCCGGGAGCGCATTGTATTTACGCCCCGGCGCCTTCATGATGATATTATAAAGATACATGACATCGATTGCAACCACGGGCCGCAAGCCTCTCATGTTAAATTCTGATATAACATATCCACAAATCCTTTATTTTGCCCGTATGTCAAAGGCTTTTGACACGCTTATTTCACACGTTTTTCCCTCATGTCCGATCATTTGGACAAAACTGCCACCACCTAACCCCCCTATGTCAAAGACCTTGGATAGACGAAAGCGAAAATCTTTTTTAGGATGAGTCTGTAAACAAAAACACGGCTGTCACACGAACAGCCGGATAAAAACAAAAAAAGGAGAAATCAAAATGGCAACAGAAATCTTAAAAGTATTGGTATACGCTATCATCGCTTACTTTATTTCAACCATCGTCCACGAAATGGGACATGTGACCTGCGGGCTTCTTAATAAATGGAGGTTTTGGCTGCTGGTAGTCGGTCCCTTTAAGCTTTATCGGGAAGATATGAATTCAAAAATAAGATTCGGTCTGGAAAAAGATCTGGCTCTGTGGGGCGGCTGCGGCGGAACTTTTCCCGAAAAGGAAGATGAAACCGCAATAGAAACCTTTGCGAAGATACTGCTGGCCGGTCCTCTGGCATCATTCATACTTGGAGTGGTCTTTATGATAATCTTTGCATTCTCAAAAAGCGAGCTTACATTAATGATCGGGATGATAGGCATCGCAGAAGGGATAGCCTGCATACTCCCCATGAACATCAAGACCGGTATACTCTATAATGACGGCAGCAGATTTAAAAGGATAGTTAAAGGCGGAAAGGAACGAGATGAAGAAAAAGCGTTACTCTCCATAGTCATCAAATCAATGCTTTATGGTGATAAGGCTGTATTTGAAGAAGAGAAGCTTGATATCCTTAAATGCTCCGACGATGTCGATTTTAAGTACTACGGGCTGTTCTACAGCTTTCTGAACGCAAAAGGCCGTAAAGACGAAGCCGCAATGGAAAGGATCCGTCTTGAGGCCGCCCCCCTTAAGGCTAAAGCCTCCAAATATACCGTACTCGTCTGCGCAATGGAGTAATGCCCGAACAGGCTCTTTTCAAACTTTCCGTTTTATGCGACAATACGTCTGTTGAAAGGAGCATCGCCATGGAAGTAGGAGAACAGATAAAGAAATACAGAGGGGAGCTTAAGCTCTCACAGGAAGCATTTGCGGAAAAGGTCTATGTATCCAGGCAGACTATATCAAACTGGGAAACCGGCAAGAATTACCCCGATATCAACAGTCTGCTGCGGATGAGTGAAATATTCGGCGTTTCCGTGGATGTACTGCTCAAGGGAGATGTTGAAGAAATGAAAAAGATCGTTAATGAGGCTGACATTGATGATTTCCGGAAGCTGAGCCGTATATTTACCGTATTAATATGCCTGATGCTGATCACCCCGGTACCGCTGGCCAGATTCCTTAAATGGGCCGGTTTGGGCTTATGGGCTGTACTGGCCGCAGTGACGATGTGGGTAGCCATCGTTGTGGAAAAGAAGAAAAACACCCTCAATATCCAGACCTACCGGGAAATAACGGCTTTTATGGAAGGAAAGACCTTAGATGAGATCGAAGCAGTCCGCGAAGAGGCCAAGAGGCCTTATCAGAAGATCCTGCTGATGCTCGCCTTCGCTGTGATCGGACTGGTCATTTCAGTGCTTATTGGCTTTTTGTTGAAATAGCGCCACGGCAGAACCATTGAGCGGGACCTCGTGGTTCTGCCTCAAGCCTCTTCCGCGCTCCGGTCTCTCATCAGATAAAAGAACCATATCAGGAACAATATGGAAGGCAAAATCTGCCCTATACCGATGCCGCCTATCGATTCCTCCTGGCTTACCCCATATAGCGCCCCGGATATGATAAATGCACAGGCATCCTGCAGGGCATGGTACACCACGCTCGGCCAGATAATCCTGCCGGAGCGATAATAGAGCGCTCCGAATACCAGTCCCACGCAGAAGGCTGATACAGCCTGCATCGCAGCCGCAAAGAAACTGATCTCCGGATTTATGGCATTTACCAGATGCATTGCACCAAATATAAATGAAGTAAATGCTATGGAAAGCTTTGCGCTTTTAAGCGTATCTGCGCCGAAGATATCAAAAGCCAGCTCAGTCGCACTTCCCCTGAATATCAATTCCTCGGATACACCTATCAAAATACACTGAGCCATAAACAGCAGGATCTGCCACGGACTGATCATATTATCTGAGACATGATCCTTTAAGCTACTGATAAAATGCACCACTGTAAGTAAAATCATGACTATCCAGGGCAAGCCGCAGATAAGCCCTTCTTTCATCCCCTCTGCCCTGATCTTTAACGCGCTTTTCTTATGAAATACAAAAACCAGTATCAATCCTACCGCAACAGATATTGCCTGATACACAAACTGCAGTGCATAATAATCGGGAAAAAGGGCCTCTAAACCTTCCCCGAACAAGCGGGATATCACCATAGTGCTTCCTATCCCAATCATTACTGTCAAAATAATAAATACAAATGCCCTTATCTTCGTTCCCGTAATTTTGTTTTTCATATCCTTTTTCATATCCTTTTCCATTTCCGCTTTCCTCCGTATCAGCGTGCCATTTTATTATATCATAATTTAACAAGCACAATTGATATGATCAGAAAGAATATCACTACCACTGCCACCGTAATAAGAGCTCCGATTAAAATTTTCTTCATTTCATTTTTCCTCCTTTTGATCATCTGCCGCGTCCATCTGCGCGGCTTATGCGATGATATTACCTCTCCGGGTCGGAAGATCACACGACACAGTGCGGGAAAAGGTCAAAAAAAGCCCCGGACATGTCTTGTCCTGTGGCAAAAATCCTTTATTTTCAAGCTTTTTAGCCCTTTGTCCCGCTCTGTTAAATTTCCGGGATTTATGATAAAATACTCCTGTTTGCAAGTGAGCAGACATACTATGGGAGGAATTTATGGATACCGTCAAGATAGGAAACTTTCTAAGAGAGCTCAGAAAAGAGAAAAATCTTACCCAGGAACAGCTGGCCGAAGTATTTTCGGTAAGCAACCGTACCGTCTCCAGATGGGAGACCGGAAGCAATATGCCGGACATCAGTCTGCTGCTGGAAATGGCCGAGTATTACGGACTGGATGTAAGTGAGATATTAAACGGAGAGCGACGTCCCCCTGCAGAAGAAAAAAATACCTCCGGCGCAGCGGATGATACGGCTGCTTTGACGGAAGTCGCCGAATATGCAGATTCCGATAAGGAAAAAATGGCAGCAAAAACCCGTCTTTATGCCATAGCCGGGCTTGTAGCTGTTATATTAAATGTGACACTTGCAAATTTTGCCTCCGAAAACATTCCGGCCGTATTCTGGATAAAAAAACTGTGCACACTCCTGATATACCTGGCATTATCCGCCAGCATACTGTATACAACCGAGCGCCTGCAGATCCTGCAGCGTAAATACAAGGAAAAACTGAAAAAAAACCTGCTTGGGATCATCCTGATCGTTATAGGCGCTGTATCTCTTTTATTGGCCGTAGTCCCCTTCTTTTTGATCGGCCAAAACTAAGGTCTATTTCCCCGGTTTAGATAAAGATCAGCTTCATGATGCTTTGTCTGGCCGGGCCGACGATCGTCTCGTAGATCTCTTCTTTTTTGGTCTGCATTCTCTTCCCTTAAGATTTCTATCATTCATCCGATCATATTGATCAGGATTCCAGACACACACGCAAACAGAATGATAAATGCCCAGTAGAGCAGGAAATGCTTCATTCCCAGCACGACTTTGAGCGCCCCCAGATTAGTGATCTTGGTGGCCGGTCCTGTGATCATAAATGCTGCCGCGCTCCCCAGGCTCATTCCGTTTGCCAGCCATGTCTTTAGTATCGGTATTGTCCCGCCACCGCATACATAAAGCGGCACGCCCACTGTGGACGCCATCAATACTCCCCAGGCTTCGTTCCCCCCGAACATAAAAGTAACCGCTTCCTGAGGGACATATCTCTGAAACACCGCAGACAAAAGGATCCCGATAAAAAAGTAGAGCCCTGTCGCCTTAAAATTCCTGAATATGTTCTTTAAAAGTCTTATAAAGAGATTGGGATCTGTATCCTTATTTTTCGGCTCATCAAATCCGTCAAAACGAAAGAATTGCTTATCTTTATAAAATATCCTTATCAGAAGTCCTGCTGCGATCCCACACAAAAAGCAGGTCACGATCCTGATGATCAAAACCTTCGGGCCAAGAGCAGCGCTATAGATGATCAGCTGCGGATTCAGAAGTATCGAACTCATCATAAACGATGCCAGCCATTCATCACGTATACCGCCCTTGGAAAAAGAAGCTGCGATGGGTATCGTTCCGTACATGCATAAAGGAGAAGCCACGCCCAGCACGGAAGCAAAGATGATCCCCACTAAGCTGCTGCCGTCTCCCTTCATGTTCCGCATCAGATTATGGATCCTGTCCTTAAAGAAAACGGATATGACCGATCCGATCACCATGCCGGCAACCCAGTACCAGAAGATCTGACCCAGCTGCACTGAGAAATAGTACCATATATAAATGATCTCTCTTTTTATGATCTCGATCACTTAATCTGTTTCCCCTATTTCCGCTGAGTCAATATTAATGATCTCATATGCTCTGTTGCCAAAACCGATCTTCTCGCAATGAGTCAGTATGTGCAAACCGTTCTTTTCCAATATCCTGTTCTGAAGCGAATGTCCATCTGCTGCCTTAAATACCAGATCGACGCACGCCTGATCCAGCGCAACAGGATCTGTCGACGCAAGGATCCCTATATCGTGCATGTCCACTTCCGTCGGAGTCGACACACAATCACAATCAATCGACATATGGTTCATCACGCTGATATATACGATCTTCTGTCCGTGTCCTTCATAATCCGATACCGACTTTGCCGCTTCCGCCATAGATTCCGTAAAGGTATCCTGGTTGGTGAGCATAGATCCGATATCGATCGGAGGCTTCGAAAACACGCCGCCCGTATGTATCCGCACTTTGCCCTCTCTTGAACCTATACCTATGGAGATATTCTTAAGCGCTCCTCAGAATCCGCCCATCGGATGCCCCTTAAAATGCGAAAGCACTATCACATAATCATAGTTTGCAAGATTCTGTCCAACCCAGTTTTCCTTAAGATTCACGCCACCCTCAACCGGAATGACCATATATCCGTCGCGGTCCATGATATCCACATCAGCGATCTCCGTAAATCCGTGATCCTTGGCAACCTGCATATGCATCTGCGTATCAGCTCTTTTAGATCCCGAATATGCCGTATTGCATTCGATGATCGTTCCGTCCACACTCTGAACCAGATCCTTTATCAGATCCGGATCCAGATAATTGGGATTGCCGGCCTCTCCGGTAGAGAGCTTTATCGCCACCTTCCCCTGCGGATGTACATCCAGCGTTTCATAGATCTTCATCAAAGCTTCGGGGCTGATATCGTTTGTCATGTAAACTATGGAATGATCATCATAATTTCTGTTTCCGGCTTCCAGCGACGCGATATCATAGAATTCATGCTGCTCTATATCATAATGCATATGCGGAATATACCAGGCGATAAATCCCAGCACGATTATCAATATCGATCCTATAACGGTCAAAAATACTCTGAGAGCGCTTTTCTTTTTTGGCTTATCCTTTTTCTCTTTCATAGTAAAGTGTATCTCCATTCCCCGGTCTGCCATCCAATAGCGACCGTTTATGCTTTATTATTATCATATATCTGCCCTGTTTTCAACATATTACCGCCAAAAGCGACCATATATTAAATTCGTTATCAAAAACCACGAGAACGAACCTCGTGGTTTTTAAATGAATGCTTTATCAGACAGCTTAATCGTTTATGAAGTGTGTCCACTCATGCTCTTCCTGCTGCGGCAGGCCAAACTGCTCTTTGCCAAGTGCGATACTCTTCATCAGGAATGTCATATTACGTGCAAGTACCCTCATTGTCTGCAGCCCTTCCAGGTCCTTAGAAGCCTGTCCGGGCGTCCTTCCGTGTATGCTGTTCCAGTACTGACTGGAAGCTACAGGCATTCCGGAGATTGTAAAATACTTATTCAGCTCATCAAAAGTAGCCGAGCATCCGCCTCTTCTGGCTACAACAATACTTGCTCCTACCTTCATTGTCTTGTCAAAGTGAGTGCTGTAAAACAGTCTGTCCAGGCAGGCGATCAGCGTGGCATTTGCTGATGCGTAATAAACCGGCGATGCCACTACCATGCCGTCAGCCGCCTCAAACTTCGGGGCCACTTCATTTACGATGTCATCAAAAACACATTTTCCGCTTTTTGAACAGCTGTTACATGAAACACATCCGCGGATATCCCTGTTTCCGACATGGACCACTTCAGCCTCAACTCCTTCATCTTCAAAGACCCTGACCATCTCATTTACTGCAACCATCGTATTACCGTTGGCCTTAGGACTTCCGTTCAGTAAAAGAACTCGTAATTTCTTATCCATCTCTGCCTCCTTTTTGTTTTCCATCAGACGATACCGTCTTATTCTGCCATTGTTTACTGCGCCGGTCATTAACCTTTTACCGGGTTTGCGGCCAGATCATTTATAACTTCGCCTGCTATGATCAGTCCCGCTACTGACGGAACAAAGGCGGTTGAACCCGGGATATCCCTTCGCTCCGTGCATTTCCTGGCTGTCCCCGGCGGACATATGCAATGCTGCCTGCAGCTTATCGACATATCCTCCAGCGGCCTCATCGGCTTTTCCTTTGAATACACTACCTTAAGCGAATCTATCCCTCTCTTTTTACACTCACGCCGCATCACCCTTGCAAGAGGACAAATGGAAGTCTGATATATATCGGCCACTTCGAAAAGAGAAGCATTCAGCTTATTTCCGGCGCCCATGGAAGAAATGACCGGCGCTCCTTCTTTTTTAGCCTTTTCTATGATCGCAAGCTTCCCGGTAACCGTATCGATCGCATCTACAACATAATCATATTCACTAAAATCAAACTGATCCTGCGTTTCCGGCAGAAAGAAGGTTTTATACGCCCTGACCTCACAGTCGGGATTGATCTCATGAATACGCTCTGCCGCTACATCTACCTTATATTTACCTACTGTTTTCCTGGTGGCTATTATCTGCCGGTTTATATTTGTGAGGCAAACCCTGTCATCATCTACGATATCCAGCGCTCCTATCCCGCTTCTTGCAAGCGCCTCAACCACATATCCGCCCACTCCGCCTATCCCGAATACGGCGACGCGCGATGCGGCAAACCTTTCCATGGTCTCCGCTCCATATAATAACTGTGTTCTCGAAAACTGGTTCAGCATCAGTAACCTCCGTTTTCACCAAATAATATCACAGATTATACCCGCATTCGGCTTATCAGGCAAGACCATGGGAAAGACCATGGAGACGGACCTCGTGGTTTTCCCACGGTTTTACAGATCTGTATACCAGTTATCTTTATATATATGCGACATTCTGCGGAAAAAAAAGGATATATCTTCCATAGGCGTTTCCTGCCCCGAATAAAACCAGGTTTCAAATACCGCCATAGTCCCTGAAGCAAAAAAATTAAGGAAATATTCCAGCCACAGAGCGTCCCGTCCTTCCGGCTTGTCTATGATACGGTACAGTATTTCTTTCTCTTTATCCACTGCTTTCTTTAACAGTTTAGACTGAGATCCCGTCCTTGTCAGCAGTGTCCTTATACGGTTATTGTCACCGATCATCCTTATGATCCCATCTATAATTTCAAGGAATGCCTCATTTAAATTTAGAGAATCTTTCTCAAATCTTATCTGCGAAAAAAAGTCATCCAGCAAATCATTTTCTATCTCATCCAATACATCTTCTATCTGGGTATAATGATTATAAAATGTCTTCCTGTTTACATCAGCCTTATCAACCAGCTCCTTTATGCTTATCGCGGAAAGGTCTTTTTCTTCTATTAATTTGATCAAAGCATCCTGTATGGCTTCTTTACTTTTTCTTATTCTCCTGTCTTTTTCCATGATATACCTCCCCGCCATAATTAATTCCGTCTCCAATTCGATTCGGAGAATACCTACACATTTTTCAATCATTTGTGTATTAACACACAATTTCTCTTTTATTGACCATAGAATATTCTACATTTGTATTATATTATACAAATGTAGAACAAGATGTACAAGGAGTAATTTATGGAATCCGAGATCACAAGTATTTGCCTAATGACGATATTTATCTCATTTCTTGGTTTTTTGACCGAGAATATATGGCTTGCTCTGACTAAAGGATATATAGATAACCGGAATATGCACCTGCCTTTTCTTCTGGGATATGGCATCATGGTTTTATTGATCTACAGCCTTTTCGGAACCCCCGAAAATAAACCCCTGTACTTTTTGGCATGCTGTATTCTTGTGAATTTAGGCGAGATAGCCCTGGGAAGTCTGACAGAGAAGATCTGTCACTTTGAGTGGTGGAATTACCTGCGTCTGCCCCTACATATCACCAAGTATACAAGCATTCCTACCACAATTCTTTTTGCAGCGATCATTACCGGCTTTATGGATTCCGTATTTTTGCCTCTGTGGGATTTCTTCTGCGGTATAGCAAACCATGAAACATCAGTCGTTGCCGTCATCCTGATAGCCGCCATAACCATTGACACTCTCCATTCTTTCGTAACTATGTATCATAAACACGGACTTGAGCAGATATGGCGCATCAATCTGTCGCCGTCACCGGTGATCAGCTTCTTTATCAAATAAAACCACGGGTCCTTCCCTTGGATCAAAGGGATGTTTTATGCTTAACTTAATGGCATTGGGACGGACCTCGTGGTTTTTTTCTCGTTACTGTCAAACAACTGTTGACAACTGTTATATGGTGTTATATACTGTTATCAAGTGGAGGGGAAAGACCACTGCAGAAGATCTTTCAATCCGGTGCAATGCGCATGTACCGGCTCCGCAGAAAGGAAATCAGCATGCAGATAATAATCAATAATTCATCCATGATCCCTGTATATGAGCAGCTCATGGACCGCATCAAACAGGAGATCATAGACGGAGACATCAAAGAAGGAGAGGCCCTCCCTTCGGTAAGAAGCCTGGCTAACGAGCTGAAGATCAGTGCTCTTACAGTAAAAAAAGCCTATGACAAGCTGGAGGAAGAGGGATATATATTAACAGTTCATGGCAAGGGCAGCTTCGTTACTGCTACGGATATGCAGCTTGCAGCCGAAGCCAGAAAAAAATCCATAGAAGATGCTTTCGCCCTTGCGGTAGAGCATGCCAGAGCTTTAGGACTTACGGACGAAGAGATCCGCGATATCTTAGAGATCATCCTGGCCGAATAAGAAGGAGTCAAGAAATGATACAGATAAATGATCTGCAAAAGAAATATAAAGGTTTTGAACTGAATGTTTCCCTCACTATACCCGAAGGTACTGTTACAGGCCTTATCGGAAAAAACGGTGCCGGGAAAAGTACAACTATCAAATCAATACTGGGGCTGGTAAAACCTGACGGAGGCAGTATAAAGGTCCTTTCGGATGCTCCGGGGAAAAATATGGAATCCATAGGCGTCGTCCTTTCCGACTCCGGTTTTTCCATGATGCTTACCATAAGGGATGTTATCCGGATCCTGCGCGCCAGTTATAAAGATTTTGAAGAAAAGCGATTTTGTGAATTCTGCAGCAGACAATCACTGCCCATGGACAAACCCATCAAAGAGTTTTCCAGCGGTATGAAAGCAAAGCTTAAAGTTATCTCTGCAATAAGCCATAATGCAAAGCTGCTCATACTTGACGAACCTACTACAGGGCTTGATGTTCTGGCGAGAAACGACGTGCTTGATCTGCTTCGCGATTATATGGCAGAATCTCCTGAGCGTTCAATTCTGATAAGCTCACATATTTCCTCAGATCTTGAGGGCTTATGTGACGATATCTACATGATAGACCGCGGCCGTATCATAATGCATGAAGATACCGATACCCTGCTTGGCCGCTACGGAATACTTAAGATGACCGAAAAAGAATATGAAGAGATAGACAAACAATACATAACCATCACTCAAAAAGATCGTATGAATGTAACCTGTCTGACAAACGAAAAACAATTCTATCTTGATAACTATCCTAAAATGGTCATAGAAAACAGCCGTATCGATGATATCATCGTTCTTACACTGGGAGGTAATGAGAGATGAAAGGATTTCTGGTAAAAGATTTCTGCATGCTTGCAGGACAGAAAAAACTGTTTATATTATATATATTTCTTATGGCATTTATGAGCTATACGATGGGAAGTTCATTTATAATAAGCTATTTCCCGATGATAGCAACTCTGCTGGCCTTTTCCACCATCACCTATGACAGTTTTGATAACGGAATGGCTTTTATCATGACCATGCCGGGAGCCAGAAAAAACTATGCCAATTCCAAATACCTGCTCTCTCTGATCATGGTCGCCCTCAGCTGGGTCGCCGCATTGGTTATGCAGTTCGTCTCAATGACAATAAAGAAGGAGACTTTTGATACCTTCGATCTGTTGGGACAGGATTTACTTTATCTTCCAATATTCCTTATCATCTGCAGTATCATCATCCCCGTTGTCCTTAAGTTTGGTGCAGAAAAAGGGCGTATCATAATGATAATCATCTTTGGCATAGCGGCGCTTATAGTTTTCGCCGGCATCAAACTTAAACAATCAAATGATCTCAATATCGGCTTTGATGTGAAAGCATTTATAAGCTCCATCGAAAGTATTTCGCCTTTCATTATCGCCGCCGGATTAGCAGCTGTTGCTCTTATCATAATGTTCATTTCCATGATAATAAGCAACTCTATCATGCATAAGAAAGAATACTAAACTTTTGTAGATGAATAATTCCGATTCATCACTGGGCCTGAAGTAATCAGGCAAAACCACGAGGTCCGTCCTCGTGGTTTTCCTATTTGCTGAACCTGAACACCTCTCCCTTTGCCCTGAACGGCAGTCTGGCGCCCACAGGTATCAGAAAAGCGTGCTCTCTTTTCACATGCAGATCATCTTCTATCATCCCATCTGTGATGATAAGTATTGGCGCATCCTTCGGAAAATCCTTTGCCTC
>JAFRXH010000005.1 GCA_017437785.1 Lachnospiraceae bacterium | reverse complement strand
GGTCTGATAAAACAACGGGATCGGATTGGGATTATCAAATCGATAATCCGTCAGAACCGATTCCTGCGCATACAGATCTCCATCAGTGATCTCTTTTGCATCAAAGCCGGATCTCTTCAGTTTTTCGATAAGAAATGTCGGTGTGCCTGTAGCAAACCAGTACATGCCAAAATTCTTATCGGCAAATGCATTTAACAGGCTGAACGGATTGTAAACTCCATCAGTATCATGCCCAAAATGATACCCGTCATACATTTTTTTCAGTTCAGCCAGACACATTTCATGATCCAGGCCTTCTTTCTGTGCCAGCTGATCTATTTCTGTTGAAAACACATCCGTCAATTCCTGCTGCGTGATCCCGCATATCCCGTTATATTCGTAATCCAGCGAGATATCATTCAACTGGTTAAGATCGCTGAAAATACTCACCTTCGAAAACTTGGTCACTCCGGTCAGGAAAACAAACTTAAGATAATGATCATAGCTTTTGAGCGTACTGAAAAAACCTTTGAAAACAGCCTCGTTATGCTCAAGCCTCTCCTCATCCGTTTCCAGAAGTGCTTTGTCATATTCATCCACCAGAACAACAGCGTTCTTCCCGGTCTGTTCTACTGCTTTGACCAGTAAATACCGGAAACGTTCCTCTAAAGGTGTGTCTTTTCGCTCATCACCATATATAGACTCCCATTCTTTCAGGTGTTCTGCAAGCACTTCCTCCAAAGCGGTATCAGTTTTAAAATTCTTTTTGTTGAAATCAAAATAGAACACCGGATATTTCTGCCATGCATCCGGTCCGTCCCCCTCCAGTTCCATGATCTTCAGTCCGGTAAAAAGCTCCTTCTTACCCTCAAAATAAGCACGGAGCGTCGATAAAAACAGGCTTTTCCCGAAACGACGGGGGCGGTTCAGAAAATAAGGTTTTCCGCTATGCACCAGTCTGTAAATATATTTTGTTTTATCTACATAAACATAATCATCTTTCCTTAGGCGCTCAAAATCCTGTATCCCGATCGGTAGTTTTCTGCCCTGCACCATCATTCTGTCCTCCCGGCCTTCATTGGGTAGTCATTCAAGCCCTCTTGTGTGCCCCCTTATTATAACAAAAACAGGCAGCTTTCACAAGCTGTCCCCCCCTGTACCCACCCCATTTATGTGATATAATAAAATTTCAATTTTTTTGTCACCATCCGGCGGCTTTAAACATATATGTAGTGAAAAGCTGATCGC
This sequence comes from Lachnospiraceae bacterium, assembly GCA_017437785.1. Lineage (GTDB taxonomy): Bacteria > Bacillota > Clostridia > Lachnospirales > Lachnospiraceae > NK4A136. The sequence continues at coordinate 21,517 of JAFRXH010000005.1, read as the reverse complement.
GACAGTTTTGACACCGGTGAATAAAAGATTAAGGAGATATTGATGAAAAAGCAGAAAAACGATCTGGAAGAAGTGATAGAACGCTACAGCAATTGCCTGTACAAGATCTGCTTCCTGATCCTGAAAAATGAGCATGATACAAAGGATGTGTTGCAGGAGACTTTCCTGGCCTATTATACCAAAAGCCCCGATTTCGAAAGCAAGGAGCACAAAAAAGCATGGCTTATAAAAGTTTCTCAGAATAAGTGCAGGGAATTTTTAAGATTCCATAAGAAGCATGAATGCCTGTCCTTATCGGAAATGGACGAAAGCTTCCTCATTATCGACGGGCTGCATTCGGACGAGCGTGAGCTCCTCTCCCTGATAATGAATATGGATTACAAACGCAAATCCGTATTCATCCTTCATTACATCGAAGGGTATTCGGTAGAGGAAACGGCCCGCCTGTTAAAGATAACGCCCGCCGCCGTCAAAAAGAGGCTTCAGCGCGCCAGGGAAGTTTTAAGATCAGATTACAAAGGAGAAGCGACTTATGAATAATGAATTCAAAAACATACTTAGCAATATAGAAATATCGGACGATATGAAGCGCAGGATCTATTCCGACTGCATAAAGCAGAAAAGGACAAAGGATATCACCTTCAGATATTCCGGACTTTTATCCGTACTTATAGGTCTGCTGATCTTTGGTACCTTAAGTATAGGCGCAGCAGCCGCTGTCATAAGTGTAAAGCAGCGTATGGAGGAAATGCCCGAAGAAGAATACGAGGATTACGCATACGAAGTAGAAAACGACACTTTCATTACCTCCGATGAAGGATATTCAAGAGAACTTACCGACAGTGAGATTGCAAGGATCATAAAGCTTGAACGCGATTATTATGATAACGGCGTATTCCCTAAGGAAGCCATGGCGCATTTGGAGACAAAGGATGAACTAAAAGACGGACAGATGGCATACGTAGCAGAAGATAATCTGATATACCTGCCCGATGGAGAAATGAGCGACGAACAGCTGCTGCAGTATATCGACCACGACACCAAGAAATGGTATGTCAACGCACAGGCGCTTGAAGAAGAAGGTTTTGAAACGGATATCAACTCACAGCTATCATATGAGTCCACTCCCATCACTCCCGGCAGCACCGAAGAGACCGTACGCCAAAAGGCTGAAGCATACTTAACGGAATATTTAGGCGTCGATATAAACGCAGATCCCACATGGATCGTTATTGTCGATCACTTTGAGGCCGATCCTGAAATAGACATGGATGCGACATATATGGTCGATGTCAGCAAAAAAAGCACAGGATACGCAACCGGTTACCAGATAGAACTCAAAGCTTCCGATCTTTCACTGCTTATGTTAAACACCTACGGTTATCAATTTGAACTGGAAGCAAAGAGATACAGTTTTGATGAAGCCAATGCCATGGAGGCAGACGTGGTCGAAAGCGCCAAGGCCATGCTGCACGAGATCTTCGGAGCAGACGAGCCCGACAGTTACGAATACGATAATGAAAGCGACTATAGCGATGGCGCAGCGGGTACCGGGCACGTAACTGTGATCTTCCGGTATGGTGATGATACTTATTTTACACGCATAAGGCTTGAAGATAAAAAAGTAATATCATTCTATAAGCGCTGATGTTATAATCATTACATGCAAAAAAACATTCCGGGGGTTTATGCCTCCACAAAAAAGAGCGGAAGTCCCTACTTCCGCTCTTCCATAACTTTCAAAGGCAAGCATATAAGCCTGGGCGGATTCGACAATGAGACCGATGCGCACAGGGCTTATCTCCAGGCGCGCCTTCTGTTAAAAGACCGTGAACGTACTATCCTCGACTATAAAAGCCCCTCTCCCCTTTCTTTCGAAAAATGGGTATGCCTTATCAATTTCCGTGACAACGGTATATATATCTCCAATCCCATATACATCATGCGGCGGATGTTTTTGTATTATCTGAGCCCCACGGAGATACTTAAGTTTGACGCAGACGAGCTCTTCTTTTACAGTTCACACAAGATAATGCGGCGCGGTAAACACTTCTTTGCAGCCGATTACGGGCTGCAGGTAAATATCCTTAACCGCTACGGGATACGCAGCTATGCCGTACCCGGCCGCGATTATGTATTCGCCAACGGCGACGAGCTTGATCTAAGGTCTTCAAATCTGAAGATCATAAACCGCTATATGGGCGTGATGAGAAAAACCGTAAATAACCGTATCTGCTATCGCAGCCGCATACACATAAAAGGCAATTTCATAATAGGCGATTACGATACGGAAGAAAAAGCCGCCATCGCATATAATAAGGCCGTGGATATACTTAAGGCTAAGGGGATCAATAAAAATTACACCCGGAATTATATCGAGAATTTAAGTAAAGATGAATACAGGGAGATTTATGAAAGGATAAATATTTCTGAAAAGATCCTTCGCTACGCTCAGGATGACAGCTAGGCGCCGAAAAATCTTATCTAATCGCATAATCTATAAAGCACAGGTTAAGATGCGCTCCCGATCCGATGCCCTGAAGCTCGCCTCCCTTATCGTACTGCCACATGGCATACTGATAGGGATAATCGGGAATATCTTCCGTACCCGCATACCAGATATCATAACCTATCATCGAACCCAGACTGTACTTCTTAAGCAGCGTAGCTTTATCTCCATAAAGCATCGAGAAAAGCCCGGTGTTTTCCACCGCTTTCATAAATGTTATCGCATTATTCGTACGTGTCATCTTTTCCAGATCATCGGTCCTGGCCTTGCCGCTGCCAAGCTGCATGGTGGACAATGCCAGCGGATAATTAAGATACACTTCGTTCTCCGCAAGTATCTGTATGCAGAAATCCGCTTCCTCCTTCGCCTCTTCCGTGTTTATGGCGGCAGTCACGAAATATACGCCTATATCCAGCCCGGCCTCCCTGGCGCGGGTATAATTATCCATAAAGGTCTCGTCCACGGAAAGCTCTCCGGTAGAGTATCCCCTCTGCCCCAGGCGCAGCATCACGAAATTCACGCCCTGCTGTTTTAACAGATTATAATCAACATATCCCTCTTCTTTTGAAACATCCACGCCCACAAAGCTTTTTTTAGTATTATTCTCGTAATAATACTTAAAGGGCTTCTGATAAACAAAGCCCGAAGCCTGATATGTATTTCTGCTCAGATATGGATTAAGCTCCAGCCACTCTTCTGTCCCGTCGGGGTTTTTAACAAGCGTATGAAGCCCGTCTTCGGAAACCGAAAGCTTCTCTTCCTCTTCCGCCTCATCTGCTTCCTCTTTATTCCCCCAGGGTGTAGGCGTAGCAGCAGCATTTGAAGAAGGGGCTATCGTAGGCGCTCCCGGCGTAGGATATGCATCCCAGAAGTCAAGGTCGGAAGCCACTCCGGTGCGTCCGCTTATAACAGATGTAGCATCGGGATCAGGATTCCAGTCGCTTGCTGCAGCAGGCGTGCCTTTAGCCCCGCCGCGTGCTGCGGATCCGTCATTTTGTGATCTGTTCGCCAGCACAACTATCACCACAGCCGCAAGGATAAACAGCACCGCTACCACAGCAGCAGTCCCTACGGTATTTTTCCTCCCGCTGTTAAAACTCAGGGGATCATCATATTCATCATCAAAATCTTCGTTTAGCTTCAAGCGTTCTCACCCGTTGATCATTTTGACTTTTTAATGTTCAGCACATAACCGAACACGCCGCCCACTATACCGCCTAAGATATGCGACAGGTTCGATATATCATCCTGCATGAATATGCCGTCAAATATCTCTTTGCCCAGATATATGATCGCAACCAGTATAAAGGTCAGGGGTATCTCGCCTTCCTTAAAGCTGGTAAAGGATGTCATTAGTATCATCGCAAATACAACGCCGCTGGCTCCGCAGATCGCGATATTCGGGAAAAGCAGGTAATTGATTATCGCCGTAACAAAAGCCGTTACAAGGATAACTGCCAGCACCTTCTTAGAACCGTATTTTTCCTCGAGCATGGGTCCCAGCAAAAGGAGATACGCCATGTTACCGATAAAATGATCCCAGCCGGCATGCCCCAGTACATGAGTAAAGAACCTGACTATCGTCATTATCGAAAACTTAGGGGCATGATAAGACATAAAAAGCCAGTCCCTTATCTTGCCAAATGAAATATAGCTAAGCAACAACGCTCCCAGACTTATCAGCACAAAGCAGAGAATGACCGGTGCATTAAAACTGAGCTTGAATTTCCCGATATATATGCCATCCGTTTTTTTCTTACCCGTATCAGCCATTTTCTTATACCTCCGAAAGCTATATTACCACAAAGGCGCCGTCAAATACAAGATATGGTACTTATCGCCCTATATGCCGTATCCTTGACTTTTAAAGGGGCAGCTTTTATACTTTTTTAGTAAAGTTTACAGGTCCTTATGGAGATGTTGATAATGGAGATACAGCGCCTGCAATGCCCGTCCTGCGGTGGCGATATAACAGTCGAAGATGCTTCCAAAGAGCTGATATACTGTCAGTTCTGCGGTGGTACCATACATTTGCGCAGCGAGCGCAATATCGCTAAAAACATGGAGCTCGGAAGAATGGACGCCATCAACGAACAGGTTGATGCACTTATGTCCGTGCTTACTCCGTATAAAGATACGCTCCTGGAAAACGCGCGCGTCAAAGCGCGTCTTGAAGAACTCCCTGCCCTTTTAAAAGAACATAAAAAGGATTTTACCACCTCTCTGCTGCTCGGATGGATAAGCTCTGTCGTGATAGGTGCGGCGCTGGGTCTGTGCCTCTTAGTGATCGGTTTTATCCTTAACTTATTTATACATTTTCCGGATGGAGTGCAGAGGGCCGGAACATATCTGCCTGCAGCAGGCGCACTCATGGGCATCATCGTAAAGATCTTTATAATAATCCACGACCGCAGGCAGCTAAATACACTCAAAAAGGAATATGAAGACATAAGCCGGATATACCGTGATACCAAAAATATACTTGATAATATGAACGGCATTGATTTCCCCGAAAAATACAGGTCGAAAGACGCCATCGATTATGTATTTGATTCATTGGATGCGAGGGAAAACACCACGCTCAAACAGGCTTTCTTTAAATACGACAGGGAGATAAAAGATAAAGAAAAGAACCTTCTTTACTTTGATCCCGAAAAAGACGATCCCTACGATTTCTTCCCGTAAACAGATATGCATAAACGAATCAAGCTTTTATCATCCATACTTCTGTGTCTGCTTATGTGCGCCTGTGCAGATCAGGCACCGGTCGTAAAAAGCGGCATGTATTTTGATACCCCTGTCCGGATATCGGTCTACGGGCATGACAGCATCTATTTAGATGACTGTATCGATATCTGCAAAGAAGCGGAGCTCTTATACTCCGCCCACAACCCTGACAGTCTTTTATACGATCTTGATCACCGCGGCAGCAGGGATCATTCGCCTCTCATCCCCCTTATCAATGAAGCACTTTATTACAGCGATCTTACAAAAGGAGCAGCAGATCCCGCTATCGGTGCAGCCGCCTTTTTATGGGATTTTAAAAGCGATGCCCCCACACTTCCGGATGACGGCGCGCTTAAAGAAGCGCTAAAGCACATCGATCCGGATACGATCATCATTAACGGTGATGATATCACGATCACCGATCCGGATACGCAGATCGACTTAGGCTTTATAGCAAAAGGCTATATAAGCGCACTTATCAGGGACCATCTAACCGAAAAAGGCGTAAGCTCCGCCCTCATCAATCTTGGCGGAAATATCGTTGTGATCGGCACAAAACCTGACGGCAGAGAGTATAAAATAGGCATACAGTATCCTTTCGGAAACGGATCTATAGTCGAATTCAATATAAGGGATAAAGCCGTGGTAACCTCCGGGATATACGAGCGCCGGTTTAATTATGAGAATCATTTCTATCATCATATACTGGACCCAAAGACCGCATATCCCGTCGACAACGATCTGTTATCGGTCACCATAGTAAGTTCCGATCCCGTAAAAGCCGATGCTCTCTCAACTGCCTGTATGGTAATGGGCAGAGAAAAAGGACTTGAGTTCATCGAAAATACCGGTGACGCCGAAGCCCTTTTTATTGATGAGCATTATGATATTTATACTTCTTCTGATTTTCCCGTTTACGAATTCAGTGATTGATTATCACTTTCTTGGGGCATTTCTCTGCGCAGGTCCCACAGCTTACGCATTTTGCCTGATCTATATGAGCCAGCAGATCATTTATCTCCACAGCATCTTCGGGACAGTTCTTTTTGCAAAGGCTGCAGCCGATACAGCCTGCTTTGCATTTCTTCATTACATCAGCTCCCTTATCTTTTGAAGAGCAGCCCACAACATATACCGCATCATAAGGGATCATCTCGATTATCTTTTTAGGGCAGGCTTCTATGCATTTGCCGCAGGCCTTGCATGCATCCTTATCGACTACGGCGATGCCGTTAACTACATGTATAGCATCAAAAGGGCATGCGCTGACACAGCTTCCGTAACCAAGGCATCCGTATGCACAGCTTTTATCCCCGCCGCCGGGAAGCATAGCCGCCATGCGGCAGTCCTGCTCACCTGTATATTCATAATCCTTAGATGCCTTATCGCAATCTCCTATGCACTTTACAAATGCTGTCATCCGCTCCTGATCTTCAGCTTCTACTCCCATTATCGCAGCGACCTTAGCTGCCACAGCACTTCCTCCCACGGGGCAGCCGCCAACCTGAGCCTCTCCTTTAACTATCGCAGCTGCAAGTCCGCTGCAGCCGGGATATCCACAGCCGCCGCAGTTATTGCCCGGCAGCGCCTCAACTATCTGCTCCTCTCTGGGATCGGTCTTTACATAAAAAGCCTTTGCCGCGATACCCAAAAAGATACCCAGTATCAATCCCAAAACAGCTATGACAGTAACCGATATGATGATCGCCTGCATGTTCATATAATAAGCTCTCCACTTTAAAGAATCAACGGATCCTGCCCCCGGTCATAGAAGGCCCGAAAATCCGCAAAAGGCTATAGCCATAAGGCCTGCCGTTACCAGTACTATAGGCATCCCCTGAAATGCTTTGGGGATATTATTGTAGCGCATCCTCTCTCTTATCCCGGCTAATATGCATATCGATATCGCAAAGCCTGCAGCCGTTGCAAAGCCGTTTACGACCGAGTACAATAAACCGTACTCTTTCTGCACGTTGGTAAGCGCAGTTCCCAGCACTGCACAGTTGGTGGTGATAAGCGGCAGATAAACGCCCAGCGCCTCATACAATGCAGGTATGAACTTCTTTAAAAACATCTCAACAAACTGCACCAGTGCAGCTATTACCAGGATAAACACTATGGTCTTTAAATAATCCAGATCAAAAGGCGCCAGCAGGAATCTGTATATCAGTGCGCTGACAAAGCTTGCCAGCGTGATAACGAAAATAACAGCCGTTCCCATTCCACCGGCAGTCTTTAACTGCTTGGATACGCCCAGGAAAGGGCACAGTCCGTAAAACTGGCTCAAGACCACATTGCTCACAAATGCGGAGCCTATAGAAATTATCAGTAGTTCCTGAATAGTATTCACGGATCAGTTTCCTCCCATACACTCTTTATGCTTATCCGTATAGCCTGCTCTGCTCATTATCAATCCTCTATATCCTTATCATCATAAAAGCGGTGTACACAGCCGCTGTCGCCGCAGGATGCACAGTCCTTATCGCATCTCACATCTTTTATCTTTGTCTTCTTTCCGGCAGCAAGCTGCTTATCACGTATCACGCTCATCACAGCTATGATCGCTGCCAGCACAAAGAACGCTCCGGGCGCCATGACAAATATCGCAACAGGCGATAAACCTGCCGCTTCTAAAGGCGCCTTAAAGCTTATACCGAATATCGAAAAGCTTCCCAGTATCTCTCTAACACAGCCTATAAGTGTAAGTGCCATGGAAAATCCCAGGCCCATACCCAGACCGTCAAGGGCCGATGCAAAGATGCCGTTCTTTGATGCAAAAGCCTCCGCCCTGCCAAGTATTATACAATTAACAACAATAAGCGGTATGAACATTCCAAGCGCGGAATTAAGCGCCGGAAGATAAGCTTCAAGAAACTGCCCGACTACCGTAACAAAGGATGCGATTATAACGATAAATGCAGGTATCCTCACCTTAGACGGTATCACCTTGCGCAGCGCGGATATTATGATATTACTGAGCGTCAGCACCACTGTTGTCGTAAGTCCCATGCCAAGTCCGTTGATCGCCGATGTGGTCACGGCCAGAGTAGGACACATTCCCAGCATCAGAACAAAAGTCGGATTCTCATTTATAAGCCCGTTTATAAACGGTTTAAATCTGCTTTCCTTATTTTCCATAACTTTTCCTTATAAGCTATTATCTGCTGTTTATAACAGTTCTGAAAAAATCCAGACCTGCATTGATACCGTTTGTAAACGCCTTTGTTGTTATCGTGGCAGATGATATGGCATCCACCTCATCCTCTGCATCCGCACCGCCGCCTTTTACATATACAAACTTATCCGCCTTGCGCTCCTTAAACTGCGGCAGCAGTACATCTTCTGCCTGTAACCCCAGTCCGGGAGTTTCGGATGTTTCAAGTATCGAAACGCCTTTAAGGGTACCGTCCTGTGCTATGCCCATGCTGAAGCGGATATCACCGCCGTAGCCTTCTTTATTGGTCACATTGAGCACCACGCCCATAACATTTCCATCCGCATCCGATGCTTCATATATCTCATCTATGCTGTCTTTGGGATAGGCAGTTTTAAACTCTGCGTAAGAAGCATCATCATCGGCAGGAAGGTTCACTCCCTTAAAGCCCGACGCATCAGGGAACACTTCACGGCACGCCGCTTCCACAGCTGCACGCTTGCCTTCCTCGATCGGCTTTTTGGTCACTTCATTGACCACGGCCAGCATTATTCCCGCGACCGCTGTTATCATAAATAATATCAATGCATCTTTAATGATACTCTTCATTTTAAACTCCGTTTAACACCTTATTCCTTAGCAGCTTTACGATATCCAAAGTGCCTGGGCACAGTTATCTTTTCGATCAGGGGCACTATCAGATTACCGATTATGATGGCATATGAAACGCCTTCGGCTCCGGGGCCAAAGATCCTGAATATCCCGGTAAGTATTCCCAGAAAGATACCGTATATGATCTGCCCGCGTTTAGTGATGGGACGTGTCACATAATCGGTAGCCATAAAGAATGCCCCCAGCATAAGTCCGCCGCCGAAAAGATGAGCCGCAAGGTATTCAACATCAAATCCACGGCCGCCAAATACCGCCACAAAAACAATAAGGCTCAAAAGATACATAAAGCTCAGATGCCAGGTGATCACACCCATGCATAAAAGAAAGATACCGCCGATAAGGATCGCTAATGCTGATGTCTCACCAATCGTCCCGGCTTCGTTACCAAGAAACATGCTTGTCAAGTTGAAACCAAGTCCGTTCTTTACATCCGCTAAAGGAGTGGCGGAGCTGATGACATCCGCACTCCCCCATCCGCTCTTATAAGAAAAATCAGTCATGTATCTTGAAAATGACAATACCAGAAAACACCTGGCTCCCAGCGCGGGATTCATGAAATTCTGCCCCAGGCCGCCAAAGAGCTGCTTAACGACAACTATGGCGAAGAAGCTGCCTATAAGAGGTATATACCACGGCACGTTCACCGGCAGATTAAGCGCCAGCAGGAGTCCCGTAAGTACCGCAGACAGGTCGCCGATCGTATTTTTCTTTTTACAGATCTTTTCGAATCCCCATTCAAAGAAAGCACACAGTGCCATGCAGGAGATAACTATCACCAGCGCACGCGGCCCGAAATTATATACGCCCAGAGCCGTTGCAGGCAAAAGTCCCAGCAGGACACAGCCCATTATCTTTCCCGTGCTCGACTTGTCACGCACATGTGGCGTGGGGGAAACCGAAGGGAGGGCGGGGGTGGTTTGGTTTTTTGTAATGTTTTCGCTCATTTTCTCAATTCACTTCTATCAAGATTCTTCGCGCTTCTATTTCTTGCGTTTGGCTAATTGCAGGCGGCGCATGCTCTTTATCATCTGCGCCAGCTGGCGCTTTGCGGGGCATACGTAGGAACAGCTTCCGCACTCCACGCATTCCATGCCGTATAATGCCGCAAACTCTTCATCATTAAAGTGGGATGCATGATCCGCAAGCTGCGAAGGTATCAGGCGTGACGGGCACACATCTACGCAGCGTCCGCAGTTGATGCAGGCCGTAGGTTCCCATTTGGCCACCTCATCTTCGCTCATGCAAAGGACAGCCGACGAAGTTTTCGTTACGGGCACATGCGTATCAAACAGAGCAAAACCCATCATAGGGCCGCCGGATATTATCTTTTGAGGCGTGCATTTAAATCCTCCTGCCGCCTCTATCAGATCATTATAATCGGTACCTGTACGCACCTTGAAATTACCGGGTTCTTTGATGGCATCACCGCTTACCGTAACTATACGGTATATCAGAGGCTGGCCTTCACGCACAGCATTATTGATGGCTATGACCGTATCAACGTTATTGACTATGCAGCCGGCGTCTGCAGGCAGCATCTTTGAATTGATCGCACGCTTAGTCACCGCATATATCAGCTGTCTTTCCGAACCCTGCGGATACTTGGTCTTAAGCACAGCTACCGAAATATTGGCTATACCCTTTGTCTTTTCCTTAAGCAGTCTGATACAGTCCGGTTTATTGTCCTCTATCGCCAGTATACCCCTGGCATTCTTAAACAGCCCCACTTCTATCTGCAGGCCGCCAATAAGCTTATCAGGCTCCTCAAGCATCTTGCGGTAATCGCTGGTAAGATAAGGCTCGCATTCAGCGCAGTTTACTATCACGGTATCGATCTTATCCGGATCCTTAGGAGAAAGCTTTACATGCGTAGGGAAACCTGCACCTCCCATGCCCACGATCCCGGCCTTTTTGATAACATCTATCACTTCTTCACGGCTCATATCCTCATACGCCTTATCCGTTATCGGATCTGCCTGCTCGTATTCACCGTCATTTTCTATGATGATGCTGTCGATCATATCGCCCGTTACGCTGCGGCGCTTCTCTATGCCCTTTACTGTTCCCGATACAGAAGAATAAACAGGCGCAGAAACAAAGCCGCCTGCCTCAGCGATACACTGTCCGCAGAGCACACGCGCGCCTTTAGCTACTATCGCCTTTGCCGGAGCCCCGATATGCTGGCTCAAAGGATATACCAGCTCTTTTCCTGCCTGAGCATCAATTATAGCTTTGTTCTTCGACAGCTCCTTTCCGTCATAGGGATGGATGCCGCCTTTAAAGCTTAATAACGACATATTATGCTTCTCCATAATCAAATATCATCTTCATATGATAGCATAACCGATGTATTTCCGCCACAAAAAGATATCACGATATCCGCCATCGAATCTGAACGCCGCTGTTGAAATTTCAGCAATTTATGATATCATATAAAAGAGAAAAATCACGAAAGGACATCCAAGATGAAAAGCATTACATCGCCTCTTGATATCACTCCTTCCTATCCTTTAGAGGAGCTTTTACCTGAAGGTCTTTCAAAAGAAGACATACTTTTTCTTGATATTGAGACAACGGGTCTGAGTGCAAAGAATTCGAGCCTATACATGGTGGGCGTAGTGTATTTTAAAGAAGAAAGCTGGAATTACACCCAGTGGATGGCCGAGAATTATGATGAGGAGCTCAAGCTTCTCACCGCTTTCTTTGAATTCATTCATGATTATAAATTCCTGATACATTTTAACGGCAACCGTTTTGATCTGCCCTATCTTGAGCAGAAGGCTGCCCAGTATTCCATGCCTTATGATTTTTCATCTTTCGCAGGCGTGGATATCTACAGACGTATCAGCGGTTATAAAGATATTTTAGGCCTGAGCGATCTTAAGCAGAAGACCATCGAAGAATTCCTCGGCTTAGACCGTGAGGATCCATATACCGGAGGCGAGCTCATCAGCCGCTATCATGATTATGTATGCGAAGCAGATCCCGTTCTCGAAGCCGAGCTTCTTAAACATAATGCCGATGATCTGCGCGGTATGTTAAAGGTCGTTGATATGCTCGCATATCCCGACATCTTCTTAAAACCCGTGCGTGTTATGAAGGTACACGCAAATTATTTCCATGATATGAACAAAAAACGCGGACAGGAAGTGATCATGAAGCTCAGATTCACGGCTCCTCTTCCCAAGCCTGTTTCATTCCGCGCACTTGGCTGTTATTTTTCCGGTGAAGGTATAGACGGCTCGCTTAAGGTGCCTCTTTACGAAGAAGAGCTCAAATACTTCTATTCAAACTACAAGGATTACTATTATCTTCCCGCAGAAGATACAGCGATGCACAAAGCCATAGCAGGCTTTGTTGACAAAGAACACAGGGTTCAGGCTACTGCTTCCAATTGCTATACCCGCAAGAAGTCACTTTATCTTCCCCAGTGGGATGTGCTCTTTACGCCTTTCTTCAAACGCGAATACCGCTCAAAAGATCTGTTCTTTGAGCTGACGGATGAATTCAAAAAAAGCCGTGCGGGCTTTAATATGTATGCTGAACATATATTATCATCAATGTATCAATACAGGGATGAATCATAACCACCGGCTAAGCCGGTGGTTATGATTGCTTTAATCCAATAAATAAAAGGGGCTTGCAGCCCCTTTTTTAATCTGTCCTTTCATAAAAGAACGAATTCTTTCTGGTGTATTTTATCTCCCTGTAATTTGTTATCTGCTCTGTGGAGCCTATAAACAATATACCCTCATGCACCAGGCTGTCATGAAAGCGCCTGAATACACTGTCTTTAGCTTCCTCAGTAAAATATATCAATACATTGCGGCAGACTATCAGATGGTAATCCTTGGGATAATCCTTAGGCTCTAACAGATTGGCCTGCTTAAATGTTACCCTGTTCTTTATCTCATCACTGATCTTAAAGGCGCAGCGCAGCGTTTTAAGGTCTGAGTTGCCGGGCTGTTTTATTATATCTTCAAGCTCAGCGCCTTCTATTTTGGTAAAATACTTTGTCCTGAATTCCTTAGGGATATCTTCCAGCGACTTTTCAACATATATACCTCGTTTAGCCTTATAAAGTATCGTTTTATCTATGTCGGTAGCATATATACGTATCATATTAAGCGGTATATGCTTAGACAGAGCCATTACCAGAGAATACGGCTCATCTCCCGTAGAGCAAGCAGCCGACCATATCTTCAGATTCTTTCCGAAGCGTTCGATCAGCAGGGGGATCACAGTTTTATCCATAAACTCCCACTGTTCCGGATTACGGTAAAAATTCGACACATTTATCGTAAAATGATTTAAGAACTCTTCCATTGCATCCTTGTCATGCTTTAAGAGCTCTATATATCCCGGATAATCACTTATACCTTTTTTATTGATAAGCTGATCGATACGGCGTTTCATCTGAGCCTCTTTATACGAATTCAGGTCAACGCCGGTCAGGCTTAAGATCTTATCTTTTAAATATTTGTAGTCGTTAAATGCCATATCCTTCCCCTTTGGGTATAAGTAAAGGGCCCGGCTCACAATGAGCCGAGCCCCTGAAGTCTGAAAGTCAACTGCTTATTCAGCGTCGCCTGCTTCTGCATTCTCAGCCTCATCGGGCTCTTCGGGAAGCAACTCCTTAAGGCTTAAGGAGATCTTGTGATCTTCAATGTTAAGGTCTACAACCTTAGCTTCGATCTCATCACCTGTCTTAAGCACATCCGAAGGCTTGTCGATATGCTTGCGGCTGATCTGTGATACATGCAGCAGAGCATCTACGCCTTCCTCAAGCTGGATGAATGCACCGAACTCGGTCATGCGGGCTACAACACCCTTTACGGTAGAACCAACGGGATACTTGTTCTCAACGTTCAGCCAGGGATTGTTCTCATCGAATTTAGCTGACAGCGCGATCTTGTCTCCCTTGATCTCCTTGATGATGACCTTAACGGTATCGCCCTTCTTGAATACGTTCTGGGGATAATCGATGCGGCCCCAGCTCATCTCTGAGATGTGAAGCAGACCGTCGATACCTCCGATATCAACGAATGCACCGAAGCTTGTAACGTTCTTTACGGTACCTTCTACAACGTCACCCTCATGGATGCGGCCCAGAGCATCTGCCTTTGCAGCCTCACGGCGCTCCTTAAGGACTGACTTGCAGTCACCGATGTATCTGCGCTTCTGGGGATTGAACTCATGCATTACGAACTCGATCTCCTGATCAGCAAATACATTCAGGTTCTTGGTGTACATATCGGATGCAAGGCTTGCGGGAATGAATACGGGCACATCATCTACGGTAGCAACGAGACCGCCCTTTACAACTTCCGTAACCTTTGCCTTTAATACTGTCTGTGCATTGAATGCATCCTCAAGCACCTTGCTGATCTTCTCGGAAGCAATGCGCTTGTGGGACAGAACCACCTGACCGTCACCGTCATTTAACTTAAGGACCTTTACCTTAATGGGATCTCCGGCCTTAACTACGGTAGTCAGATCAAGTGTCTGATCGTTGGAATACTCGTTTCTGGTAACGATTCCGTCGGACTTATAGTTGATATTGACAGCAATCTCAGTAGGTGTAACTGAGATAACGGTACCTTCCACCACATCCCCCGTACGAACATTTCTCCCTTTCTCAAAAGATTCTTCCAATAATGATTCAAAATTCTCTTCTGACATAGTTTTGAACCTCCTCAATGATATAGTTTGGGGTGGAAGCCCCCGCTGTGATCCCAACTGTCGCTATACTGCCGTCCTGTTTAAGTGTAAGTTCACTCACCGTTTGTATGAACTCTGTCTTAGGACATACCTCACTGCATATTTCATAAAGCTTGCGGGAGTTCGAGCTTTTTTTATCGCCTATGACGATCATTGCATCTACTCCCTCAGCTATACTACGTGCCTCAGTTTGATGATTGGCGGTAGCATTACAGATAGTATTCACAATACTAACATAATACGATTTTTTTTCAAATATTTCAACAATTTTTTCAAATTTCTTATAATTAAATGTGGTCTGGGCCACAAGGCACACATCGCGGCCGTCTTTGGGAACATATCTTTGTGCTTCTTCCTCTGTGGATATCACATCGGCGGGCGTTTTACACCAGCCCATTATGCCCTCCACTTCCGGATGTGCGGGATTTCCTGCTATGACTATCTGCTTCTTTTCGCTCTCAAGATAAACTATATCATGGATACGCTTAACAAAAGGGCAGGTCACATCTACATAATCAATGCCTTTATCCTTTAACAGATCGATGATGGCCTTAGGCACGCCGTGCGATCTGAGTATCACCGTACCTTCCGTAAGCGATCGCAGCTCTTCTTCGCTCTCGATCAATCTTACGCCTTTTTCGGAAAGGCTTTTTATCACTTCCGCATTATGGATTACGGGTCCGTAGGTATAGACTTTCTTATCCGGATCCGCCATCTCAAACGCCTTATCGACCGCCTTTTTTACGCCAAAGCAAAAGCCCGCGGTCTTTGCCCTTATTATACCGACCATCAGCCGCACTTCTTTCTGACAATATCCATTAGTGTCTTCGTTACTTCTTCGATATCCATATCGGAAGTATCTACCAATACAGCGTCATCAGCCTGCTTAAGCGGCGATATCTCCCTGGTCATATCGCGGTGATCGCGCTCTATTATATCCGCTTCTATCTGAGCCAGATCGCATTTTTCGCCTTTTGCGACCAGTTCATCGTAGCGGCGCTTAGCGCGCACTGCACTGGATGCGGTAAGATAGATCTTTACCTCCGCTTTAGGAAGCACAACGGTACCTATATCCCTGCCATCCATTACCACGCTCTTTTCAGAAGCCAGCTTACGCTGAAGCTCAACCAGTTTTTCACGCACATCGGGATTAACGCTCGACTTTGAAGCCATCGCACTCACTTCTTCGGTACGTATCAGTCCACTTACGTTTTCTCCGTTAAGTATCACCTGCTGGACTCCGTCTACGAAATCTATGCTAATATCGGCGCTCTTACACTTATCGCTGATGGCCGCACTGTCTTCGGCGCTTATATTTTCACGGATCATATACAGCGCCATTGCGCGGTACATCGCTCCGGTGTCAACATATATAACCCCAAGTTCCTTTGAGAGATTTTTTGCTATGGTCGATTTGCCTGCGCCGGCAGGACCGTCTATTGCTATCGCGAATCTTTCTTTCATGAGTAACCTCCTTATCAGTCTTCAAAAGTATCAATATCAACTATTTCCAGATTTTACTGCAGCGCTCATTCCCGCCAGATGTCCCGTGGACCAGGCGATCTGCAGATTATATCCTCCCGTATGTGCATCAACATCCAGGGCCTCTCCTGCGATATACAATCCCGGAACAATACGGCTCTGCATCGTAGACGGATCCACTTCCTTTACATTAACGCCGCCCTGGGTGATTATCGCTTCATCAAAGCCGCGGCAGCCTGTAATATTATACTCCAGGCATTTGAGCTTTTCCACAATATTCCTGCGTTCTTCTTTGGTTATGGAATTTACTTTTTTATCTGCGGCTATGGCGATCCTGCCGGGAAACACTTCCCGCAGCTTCCCCGGAAGCAGGCTTCCCAGCACATTACCAAGGTCTTTGTTTTTGTTTGCTTCAAATTCACGAAGCAGCCTGCTGTCCAATTGTTCCGCACTAAGCGCAGGTTTCAGATCAAGAAAAAGCTTTGCTTCTCCCGCCCCGGCCTTCTGGTAATAAGAGGACGCCGTAAGTATCAGCGGACCGCTTAAGCCGAAATGCGTATAAAGCATCTCCCCGAAGCCCTCATAGATCTTCTTTTTGCCGCTTTTTAATACGACCGACACATTCTTAAGCGCCAGTCCCTGTGCCGCTGCGCACTCTTCTTTTTCCGCCACATTAAAGGGTACCAGCGCAGGTACCGGCTCTTTTATGCTGTGCCCCAGCTCATGCAGTATATCAAAGAGCTTTCCGTCGGATCCTGTCGTGGGATAGCTCTTACCTCCGCCGGCGATCACCAGCGAATCTGCCTTGATATGCTCACCGCCTTTAAGTCCTATATCAAAAGCATCATCTTTCTTTACGGATACGATGACGCTGTTTAATCTCACATCAAGCTTAAGCTCATCCATCCTCTTATTCAGTGCCTTTATCACATCGGAGGCATGATCGCTCACGGGAAAGATACGCCCGCCACGCTCCTCTTTTAACTTACAGCCCTGCGCTTCAAAAAAATTACAGACCTGCATGCTGTCGAAGCCATAGATCGCACTGTATAAGAATTTGGGATTGCTCACAACATGCGAAAAGAATTCTTCATCCGGGCAGGAATTGGTCAGATTGCATCTTCCCTTTCCGGTGATATAGATCTTTTTTCCTGTTTTTTCATTTTTTTCCAAAAGGATGACCTTTGCTCCTGCCTCTGCCGCAGCTATGGCAGCCATCATCCCCGCTGCGCCTCCTCCGGCTACAGCCACAGTCTTTACTGCCATATCATTCTCCCGGATCACCCAGTTCATCCTTATCGTAGGTCTGGTAATCCTTCCACAGGTCTTCCAGACGTTTGGTATTTTCGATTATCGTTTTTTCGTTTTTAAGATACAGAGCCACGATCAGCGCATTGATAACGCTCATCGGCGCCACAAGCGAATCCGCCAGAGTGATCATATCCGTCTTTGCCCACAGATTGCAGGAAGAATACATATTCATAGGCGAATACTCGCTGTCGGTTATCGTGATAAGTCTTGCCCCCTGTGAGTTGGCAAAATCCATGGCACGCAGCGTGCGCAGGGAATACCTGGGAAAACTGATCCCCACCAGTACGTCTCCCTTCCCTATCCAGTTCATCTGTTCGTAGATCTCGCTGATATTATTGCTGGTCAGGGATCTGACGCCCGGCCTTATAACCCCCAGATAATATGTCAGAAGATCCGCAAGGGGTGCACAGTTACGTATACCCAGCACATACACATGCTCTGCGTTCTGCAGAAGATCCACAGCCAGATCAAACGTAGAATCCGGGACCAGATGGATGCTGTCTACGATATTCTGGGCATCATGCACCAGCACCTTCTTCATAAGCCCCGAAGGATCGGCTTTAAACTTATTGGTGGTATTCTTTTTATCGGCGACCAGCCGGCTCTGCATCTCGTCTGCCATAGCCTGCTGGAATTCGCTGTACTTATCATAGCCCAGCATGGCCGTAAAGCGCACTACGGTAGCCTCGCTCACGCCGGCTGCCTTGCCAAGCCTCGCAGCCGTCATAAATGCTGCCGCTTCGTCGTTCTCCGATATATAGTCCGCTATCTTTTTCTGCGCGGGAGACATTTTATCATATAATTTAAGGATATCGTCTAACATGCTTGTGTCCTTTTTGGTAATTATGTGTTGTCCTGGAGGGCTTTAGCGTTATGCTGTCCGTCTATATACGAATATCGCTTTACCACCTGCACGTAATGTGCAGGTGATAAAGCGATAAATGCTTCAGTGTATCAATTGCTTACACAGGGTAAGCGTTGTTCTTTGTATCAGCCTTCTTTGCATCAACTTTCTTCTGCTGTGCTTCACGATACTTGAAGAACTCTGTAGCAACCTGAGGGAACAGTGCATAGGAAAGAACGTCCTCGTCCTGCTGCTTGTACTGCTTCATCTCTGCCTCGATAGCTTCAAGCTCGGGCTTATCATGTCCGGTTGCTTCAGCGGATCTTGCGGTAGAACGCTTCTCGCCGGGGATGACCTTGTTGATGACATCCTGGTTCATAGGCTTAACGGTCTGGCCGTAGTTACCGCGCAGCAGATCCTTGAACTCGCCTGTAGCGGTCTTGTATCTCTCACCCATCAGTACATTGAAGATAGCCTGAGTACCGACGATCTGTGAAGAAGGTGTAACCAGAGGAGGCTCACCGCAGTCCTTACGAACGCGGGGGATCTCTTCGAGCACTTCGTTATACTTATCCTCAGCATGCTGCTCTTTAAGCTGTGAAACCATGTTGGAAAGCATACCGCCGGGTACCTGGTAAAGCAGGGTCTTGATGTTAACGCCCAGCACCTTGGTGCTCATCAGGCCGTTCTCGATGCACTCTTCACGATAAGGTCTCCAGTAATCTGCGATCTCTGCAAGGAGCTTCTGATCATAACCGGTATCATAAGGAGTACCCTTGAAGGTCTCAACCATAACCTCTGTAGCAGGCTGGGAAGTACCCAGTGCGAAAGGTGATATAGCACAGTCGATAACGTCTACGCCTGCCTCAACAGCCTTAAGATAGGTCATCGAAGCCACACCTGAGGTGTAATGTGTATGAAACTGGATGGGAAGCTTGGTGCTCTCTTTAAGAGTCTTAACAAGTTCTGCAGCCTTGTAAGGAACCAGCAGACCTGCCATATCCTTGATACAGATGGAATCTGCACCCATCTCTTCTATCTTCTTAGCCATGTTTGCCCAGTACTCAAGAGTATAGGCATCACCCAGTGTATAGGACAGAGCTATCTGGGACTCACCACGGCCTTCCTGCTTCTTGATCTTGTTGGTTGCATCAACTGCAGCCTGAAGGTTACGGAGATCGTTAAGGCAGTCGAATATACGGATTACATCGATACCGTTTGCAATAGACTTCTCAACGAATGCATAAACCACATCATCTGCATAAGGACGATATCCTAAGATATTCTGTCCACGGAAAAGCATCTGGAGCTTGGTGTTCTTAAATCCGTCACGGAGCTTGCGAAGTCTCTCCCAGGGATCTTCCTTAAGGAAACGAAGGGAAGCATCGAAGGTAGCACCACCCCAGCACTCTACGGCATGATAGCCGACTTTATCCATCTTATCTACAATGGGAAGCATCTTCTCGGTAGGCATACGTGTAGCTATCAGGGACTGATGTGCATCACGCAGAACCGTTTCCATGATCCCAACCGGTTTTTTAGCCTGTTCAGCCATTTTAATTTCCTCCTAAATATTTTATGTATTTAACAAACTTTTACGCAAAGCCAACCTCAAAATACTCCGAATATAGCCATGAAAGTGCCGGCTGCTACGGCAGTACCGATAACTCCGGCCACGTTAGGTCCCATGGCATGCATCAGCAGGAAGTTCGTAGGATCCTCTTCCGCACCGACACGCTGGGAAACACGTGCAGCCATAGGCACGGCGGAAACTCCGGCCGAACCGATAAGAGGATTGACCTTACCCTTCGTGATAACACACATCAGCTTTCCGAAAAGGACACCGGCTGCAGTACCGAAAGCGAAGGCAACCAGACCAAGTGCTACGATGAAAAGTGTATCGGTGTTAAGGAAAGCTTCTGCAGAGGTGGTAGCACCTACGGAAGTACCCAGCACGATAACAACGATGTACATCAGTGCATTTGATGCGGTCTCGGTAAGCTGTCTTACAACGCCTGACTCACGGAAGAGGTTACCCAGCATCAGCATACCTACAAGGGGAGCTGTGGTAGGCAGTACTATCGAAACCACTATCGTAACTATGATGGGGAATAAGATCTTCTCCAGTTTGGTAACGGGGCGAAGCTGACCCATCTTTATCTGACGCTCTTTCTTGGTAGTAAGAGCCTTCATGATAGGCGGCTGGATGATGGGCACCAGTGACATGTATGAATAAGCTGCCACTGCGATGGGGCCCAGGTACTTGGTCTGACCCAGCTTACCTGCAAGGAAGATGGATGTAGGACCGTCTGCACCACCGATGATAGATATAGCTGCAGCTGCCTTGTCGTTGAAATCTGCCCAGCCAAGAGCACCGGCTGCCAGAGCGCCGAAATAAGCTGCAAATATACCGAACTGTGCTGCCGCTCCCAGAAGGAAACTTGCGGGATTGGCAATGAGGGGACCAAAGTCCGTCATAGCACCAACACCCATGAAGATAAGCGAAGGCAATATAGCCCACTCATCAAGTACATAAAAATAATACAGTAATCCGCCCACACCGTTCGGCGAATCCTCTGCCCTCATCATGATATCCGGGTAAATATTTACCAGCAGCATACCAAATGCGATAGGCACCAGCAAAAGAGGCTCAAACTCAAAGCGTATTGCCAGGAAGAGGAAAAAGAGCGCCACGCATATCATGATCACGTTCTTATAAGAGAAGTCGGGATTCATGAACGCCATCTGGCCGAGCAGATTGTTAATGATCTCACTCATTTATCTTACCTCCAAAAAGTCTCCTTGTTTCTTAGTTAAGTGTTGCAAGAACCTGGCCTGCCTCACAAGCATCGCCAACTGCTACATCTATGCTGGCAACGGTACCATCCTGGGGAGCTACCTGAGGGATCTCCATCTTCATAGCTTCGATGATGAGCACTGCATCACCCTTCTTTACAGCATCGCCAACATTCTTTTCGATCTTGAATACCTTACCTGCTGCACCGGCTTCGATCTTTACGGAACCTGCGCCTGAAGACTTAGCTGCGGGAGCTGCCTTAGGGGCTGCTTTGGGAGCTGCCTTAGGGGCTGCCTTGGG
>JAFRXH010000004.1 GCA_017437785.1 Lachnospiraceae bacterium | reverse complement strand
CTCTCAGCCGCCTTACAGCCGGCAATCCATATACCCTTGAGGAATTATCAGGCGAAGCTTAACTTCGCCTGATTAGAATGCAAAAGCCACGGCATCCGCCGTGGCTTTCCTTTTTATCCTAAATCAGCTGTGAATAGTAACTATGAGATACCAAAGGGATCTGCGCCTGTTACCATACCTGCATTTCTATCATCCATCGGTGCACTGGAGACAGTAAATACAATGGACGGACTCATACTTCCCGACAGCGATTGCGCGATAACAGGATGGACAATGCGTATAGACGGTATGGATCGGGAATACCGGCTCAATCATGATTTCAGCGATACTTCACAATCCCAATATCAGGTATTAAATCCCGGAACAGATTATTATCTGGGTGCGGAAATTGCAAAACTGCTGGCTGACGGTATGTATGTCAGCATAGAGACGAATGTTTATTACAGCGCAAGAGCACATGTTTTATCCGAGGGACAGGGATCAAGCGATAAGAAAAAAGTCGCAGACATCGATCTGTACATATATACAAGGGATCATAAGCGGCTTATCGCCGGAAAGGACTTTACGGTAACATATAAAAATAACACGAATGCTTCGATGCGTTTGGATGAAGAAGGCGTATATCAGCCGCTGTATACGGATAACAGCCGGCGGCCGCTTATCAGTATCAAAGGAAAAGGTGTATATAAGGGCTTTTCCGCTGATGTTTATTTTGAGATACTGCCTCAAAACCTCTCGGGATCAGAATATTATTACTATACAGATACAAAGATAAGCGGACTTTCGAACAGTTATTATATCGATACGAAGGGAAAGCTTTCTAAGAAAGTCGATATAAAAGTAACAAATACTTATTACTATTATAAGTCCAAACAAAAGAAATATAAAGTCCAGCTTAAGGAAAAAAAGGATTATATACCTTCCCTGTACCGCTGGAATGATGAGGGATACTGGGAGGAGCAGAGTTTTTCCGATCCTAACATGATATCGCTTGCAGGCGATTACCTCTATATGATAAGAGGTACCGGAAACTACTGCGGCGGAGTTTACTCTGCCGCGGAAAACGGTCTGTTCAATGACGGTAAGGAAAACGGATATGCAAATCCGGAGCATGCTGACTTTGACGGCAGCTACATACCGGATTCCTATCAGTTCCGCGTTACAAACGGGGATGATTACTGGAATTTGGAAAGAGCAGAGATAAAGATCAAAAAGCGCAGCATAAGGTTTGACGGGAAGTATCACGATGCATCATCTTTCGGAGTGAGCGTATCCATAGGAAAGGGAAAGAACAAGGTCAAGCTTATCGAAGGTGTACATTACAGGATAAATTACACCAGCGCCGAGTACAGTTACAGATATACCGATAAGAATAACAATATCTGGGTAGGAAGAAAGAGCGATCATCTGCAGACCGGAGATACATTCAGGAAAGCCAACAGGTATGACTTTACCATATCGGCGATAGAAGGCAGCGGATATTTCGGTGTTAAAAAATCAAAAAAGAGTTTAAAGATAAGCGGTATAAGATTAAGGCCTAATTATTTTACAATAGACAGATCTTCGCTGGATTATCTGGATTCGAACAGCCATCCAAGGATGATGCTGACATTAGCCGGCGTACGTGCGGGCTTGACATCGAATTCCGGAAGCAATTATGCGGTGGGATTTTACTATGATTCATACAATATGACACCCGGAAAGCATTACTGCGGCATATATGCATTGGGCGACGGAGTAGATCACGAGCGTAATATAGTAAGGTATTGGAGGCGTGGTGGTCTGAGTATACAGGGCGCTATCAAAAGAGGGATAATAGGTGTGTCGTTTGCTGAAGGGGAGTATAATGCCGGCGGATCGCTTCCATACTCTATTACCATCACATATCCTACATACTCATATAACAGCAGTACATTAAAATATACATATGGTAGAGGAACTACCACGGTATATCCCGATCACAATAATTGCAAAGTGTATTTTTCGATGGCGATGGGAAATACATACAGCGCAACTTACGTGGCACAAAATCTGACATTTCATTTTACAAACAATAAAAAAGCAGGTGCAGGTGCAAAGGTTGTTATAAGAGGCGGCGGAGCCTTTAAGGGAAAGGCAAAGAAAAATTCATCCGGAGCTAAGCTGGGATATTCTGTTATACCCTGTGTGATAGAAAGCAATACCGTAATACCGTTGATAGAAGATAGTGACCGTATATATATAAACGGCAAAAAGACTGACTATATATACGGTGAAGCAGGTATGATATATGCGGTATTAAATGCGGATGAAAAGGGTAAAAAAGGTGTGAGCCTTGACAGGCCAAAGGTAACTCTTTATCAGACGTATTATAAAAATACAGAGGATGTAAACAATGACAGGCTGAGCTTAGCGCGTTTAAATTCCGATCAGTATATGGCGGTAGCAGGAACGAAACCCGATGAGAATTCTACAGAGGTTATACTGCAGCAGAACGGAAATCCGTTGATAACCGGGATCGAAATAGGCGAAAATGTAAGAATTGGCGGATATTACACGATATATGACAGCAAGGTTGCGATCGAATCGGCAGTAATAAGCTATGGCGGTTCGGAATATACGCTCAGTGCAAAGAGCATCCCAGATGTTGTGTATGCAGGGACACGTATCATGCCGTCTATTGTATCTGTCAGGCTGTCGGATGGCACGGAGCTGACAGAAGATGATGTTTACCTTACGTATGGCTATAATTTAACATCCGGCAATAAAACGGGCAGCATAACGATCACGCTTAAACACAACGCCGTATCTGGCACCTTTAAATACGGCGGCAGCCAGACGTTTAAGTTTAATATAACGGAAGCCCCGAAGGTGACGCTCTGACGTGGCCGGATATTATTAAGATAAAAATACGGAGGTATCAGGATGGCACATGTTAATGATCCGATAACCATAAATAAAACCGAGGTCAAAAACCGTCTTACCATGGCGCCTACGGTCAAATTTGACTACGCAGGAGAAGACGGCAGGGTGACTCTCAAACATACAGAGCATTACAGAAAACGTGCGGAAGGCGGCTGCGGACTGATATGCGTTGAAGCTACCGCAGTGACTCCGGGTGGCAGGTTTGCAAAGAACCATCTTGGTTTATGGGAAGACGAACAGATCGAAGGGCATAAAGCGATAAGCGCATCCTGTCATGATAATGATGCGGTTGTGATAATACAGCTTAATCATACCGGTATCACAGCCAATCCGGATTGCGGTCCAGCCATAGGGCCTTCGGCTGTACCTACAAGAGATCCCAAAGTACTTTCAAAAGAAATGAGTATTGATGAGATACATGAAATGCAGAAAACTTTGTGAGCGCTGCCGTGCGTGCCGCGAAAGCAGGTTACGACGGTGTTCAGCTTCATGGCTGTCACGGTTATCTGATAAACCAGTTTGTATCTAAGAAAACCAACTTAAGGACAGATGAATACGGCGGCAGTGATGAGAACAGGGCGCGCTTTGCGGCAGAGATCATAAAGAAGATCCGTGAAAGCTGCGGAAAAGACTTTATCATATCTGTAAGGACTACAGGGATAGAACCCGATGTAGCAACTGCTGAAAATATTGCAGAAGAGTATGTCAAAGCCGGCTGCGACTATCTTCAGGTATCGACGGGAATAGAGTGGGAGGATCCCACTGTGGAAGATACAGAGCATTATAATAAATTCTGTTCCCTTGGCGTAAGGTTTTATGACCATTTTAAGGGACGCATTCCCGTATCCTGTGTAAACGGTATAAACGATCCTTCTATCGTGCGTTATCTGATAGAGAACGATCTGACAGACACCGTGGATCTGGCCAGGGCAGTACTTGCGGATCCGGCTTTCTGTAAAGCCGTACTTGAGGATAAACCTTTTTCAAAGTGTTATAACTGCCCCAGATGTCAGTACGGTCCGGCCATGCCGCATAAATGTCCTGCCGGCGGAGGCGTATAACCGTAAGCAGATAAACAGGCTGCACTGAAGCCGATATCTGACGGGCTGCACCGGCCGCGACCGGATATAAGCCTTTCATACACCGGCGGCTGCATCAGCCGCGACCGCGACATAAATAATTCACACACCGGCGGCTGTACAAGCCGCCGGTTTTGTGCTATCTTATAATGCGAAAAGGAGGTAAAAGATTATGGAACAGAATTTTAACCAGCAGAATTTCAATCAGCAAAATCAGTACCAGCAGAACCAGTACTATGCACAGGGGCAGTATCAGGCTGATCCGGGATATTATAACAATGCCGGAGAAGGGGGCGTTTTCCAGCAGGTCAATACCCTTATGCATGAAGAAGTGATAGCAAAGTCATTCCTGTATATGGTAGCGGCTTTGGGCGTTACCGCGGTAGCGGCATTTGCGGCACCTTCAGCTATGGCTAAGATACTGATGGCCAATCCTTCGGCTATCTATCTGCTTTTTATACTGGAACTGGCTATAGTGATCGTTTCAAACATCGCTATAAAGAAAAACAACGCAGTACTTACGGCAATACTTTTTACAGCATATTCATTCATTACCGGAGCTACCCTTGGCATTATCTTCTGGGCATACGATCTGGGTTCCGTCGGAGCGGTATTCCTGATGACAGCCGGTATGTTCGGGGCAATGGCTGTATACGGTCTGGTAACAAAGAAGGATCTTTCTTCCATAGGAAGCATCTGTATCATGGGCGTGATCGGTATCATCATCGCATCTCTGGTAAACATGATCTTCCTTAAGAGTGAAGGTTTCGATCTGGTGATCTCATATATCGGCGTAGCGATCTTTGTAGCACTCACCGCATATGATACCCAGAAGATCCGCAAGCGTGCAGCTTATGCATCACCTGATATGGCTGCTACACTGGCTCTTTCCGGAGCATTCGAGCTCTACCTTGATTTCATAAACATCTTCCTGCGTCTGTTAAGGATCATGGGCCGCAGAAAGTAAGCACATGTTACTGTCACAGCCGCGGGGCTGTGAACAGCAGCAAAAGATACGCTAAGTTAACGGTTGACCCGGCGGCTTGAAGAAGCTGCCGGGTTTTGTTATAATCCCTGTGGGGTGAAGGTATATGCTGCGGGTCTTTCTTGCCGAGGATGAATATGTCATCCGCGAAGGCATCAAAAAGAATATAGACTGGGAAGCAGTGGGGTGTGAATTCTGCGGCGAGGCTGCAGATGGTGAGACTGCGCTTGAGAAGGTAACAGAGCTTAAGCCGGATCTGATCATCAGTGATATCCGTATGCCTTTTATGGACGGGCTGGAATTCTGCAGTAAAGCCAAGGAACTTTTTCCCGATATACATATCATACTTCTCACAGGCTACGAAGAATTTGAATATGCCCGCAAAGCTATCGATATAGGCGTAGTGCGCTATCTTACCAAGCCCATCAGCCGCGAAGAACTGTCAAAGATACTTTCGGATATTTCGTCCAGATATAAAGGTAAAGAGGATGAGACTTCGGCTGCACAGTACCGCGAAGTGATCTGCAGCGTTATCGAATATATAGAAGAACATTATGCCGAGGAAGACTTAAGTCTTTCAAAAGCAGCGGAGCATATAGGTTTAAGCCCCAATCATCTGAGTGCGGTCTTTAAAGAAGAGACCGGACGTTCATTTACGAAATATCTTACCGATCACAGGATAAAGACAGCAAAGAAACTTTTGGATACCAGCAAAAAAAGAAGCAGCGAGATAGCCGAACTGGTTGGATATCCGGATCCTCATTATTTTTCATCGGTATTTAAAAAGCAGACGGGTATGACTCCGTCGCAGTACAGGGATAAGGATCTATGAAGAAGCATTCCCTTTCAGGCAGGATACGTCTTACTTATCTTATCCTGATAATCCCATATCTGATAACACTTGGTTTTTTTCTTGTACATAATCACCGTGTGAATCTGCGTTACGAAAAAATGCTGGGCAGTGTTGCCGCTGCCGGCAGTTTTAATACGGAGTTTAAAAAAGAATTTGACTTAGAGACATATCTTCTGATAGCCGGTAATGTCAAACCACAGGATTCTTCATTATCACACTTACTGGATGAAGCGCGTTCCGTAATAGAGGATCTGACGGAGCTTACGGATGATAAAAGCAATCTTAAGCGCCTTTCCGACTGCAGCAAGTATCTTAACAATCTTTCTTCGTACGTAGACAGCATAACGGAGAACTTAGGATATGAGGACCGCTATGACAGCAACATACTCATATGGGAAAACGATGTCCAGATAATAACCAGCCTTATCGAAGATACGGTGGATGCCTATATCTACGAGGAAAACCGCCAGCTGCAGAGCGAGCAGGAAGAGAACAAGAGGCTGAATGATATATATCTGCAGATATCGGCGATACTGCTGATAATAGTAGTGGGTATGGCTCTGGCGATTTCTGCTTTTGCGCCCGAAGCGATCGCCCGCCCGATAGAGGAGCAGGTGCGCGCCGAACAGGAGAGGCTCAGGCGTGCGGAATTTGAATTACTGCAGGCGCAGATCAATCCTCACTTTCTGTACAATACATTGGACGCGATCGTATGGTCGGCGGAATCAAAGGATGAGGACCAGGTCATCCGTATGACACGGTCTCTTTCGGATTTCTTCAGGGCGTCCTTAAGTAAAGGCAAGGATGATATAAGCATAAGGGATGAGCTGGTTCACGTCAGCTCGTATCTTCAGATCCAGCAGATACGCTATCAGGATATACTTAAGTACAGCATAAAGATAGATGATAAATATATGGATTGCCTGATACCCAAGATAACGCTGCAGCCGTTAGTGGAAAATGCCATTTACCACGGTATCAAAAACAGGCGTGGCGGCGGCAGCATAGATATAAGCGCTTTTGATTCCGAAAACGGTTTTACCATACTGATAAAGGATAACGGTGCCGGTATGGATGAAAAGCGTCTGGAAAAAGTGCGGGAAAGTCTTGTGAACAGATCGCCGGAGGAGACGGAGATATACGGTCTGTATAATGTTAACGAACGTATACAGCTGGACTTCGGCAGGGAATATGGCATATCTATACAAAGTGAACATAACAAGGGCACATCTGTGTATATCAATCTGCCTTTTTGCCCCGTTGAAGACGGACAAAAGGGTGATAATCTATCCAAATCGTAGAAATTTCAACTTTTTCAATAGAATTTCCTATGTAATTTTTCCTTTTCAGAAATTATGATTACAACTGTAAGGGAGGAGTTTCCCCTACTTCATGATCAAAAGGAGGAAATAAAGAATGAAAAAAAGAGTAGTTGCAGTGTTGACAGCAGCAGTTATGGCATTTTCAATGGCAGCATGTAATTCCGGTTCTGCAGGTTCTACTACCGGTGGCAGCACAGGCGGAAGCACCGGCGGCAGTACAGGCGGTTCCGAGAGTGCAGCTCCCGCAGCTTCTTCAGGAGAGCTTATCAAAGTAGGTATCATCAACAACGATCCTAACGAGTCCGGTTACCGTACCGCTAATGATAAGGATCTTCAGAACATGTTCACCACAGCAAACGGCTACGATGCAAAGTTTGCTTACAGCTTAAAGAATGACGAGCAGATCCAGGCAGCTCAGGGCTTCATCACCGACGAAGTTGATTACCTGCTTCTTTCCGCTGCTGATACAGCAGGCTGGGACGGCGTTCTTAAGGATGCTCAGGCAGCAGGCGTAAAGGTTACCCTTTTCGACCGTACCATCGATGCAGATCCTTCACTTTACGAAGCATCCATCGTTTCCGATATGGCTAAGGAAGGACAGACCGCAGTTGACTGGCTTGCAGGCCAGGGACTTTCCGAGTACAACGTGATCCACATCCAGGGTGTTATGGGTTCTGCAGCTCAGCAGGGACGCAGCGGCGCACTTGATGCAAAGGTTGCAGCAGAGAGCAACTGGACTATCGTTCAGCAGCAGACCGCAGAGTGGAATGCAGAGA
Organism: Lachnospiraceae bacterium; assembly: GCA_017437785.1. Lineage (GTDB taxonomy): Bacteria > Bacillota > Clostridia > Lachnospirales > Lachnospiraceae > NK4A136. Next base: position 32,090 of record JAFRXH010000004.1, on the reverse strand, counting down.
AGGCTCAGCAGATCGTTCAGTCAGTTATCGATTCCAACACTCCTTTCAACGTTATCTATGCAGAGAACGACGATATGGCTAAGGGCGCAGTTGCAGCACTTGACAGCGCAGGTATCTCTCACGGCGTAGGCAAGGATGTCATCGTAATGGGCTTTGACTGCAACAAGTGGGCTCTTGAAGAGCTGCTCAACCAGAACTGGAACTATGACGGACAGTGCAATCCTTTCCAGGCAAGCTACATCGACAACATCATCAAGACTCTTGAGAGCGGCGGCACTCTTGATAAGAAGACCATCATCATGGATGAGAAGGGCTTTGACGCAGCTACCATCACTCAGGAAGATGTTGATAACTACGGAATCTAAAATCTGAAAAGAGTCCGCGTAGCGGGAAGATATCCCGCGGTGTGAAAAAGGCGGAACATTTTATGCGGCGCGGTTTGAAAAAGCCGCGCCGTATTTATAGGAAAAAATGTCATCCTGAGCGAAGGATCGAAAAAATGTCATTCTGGCGAAGCGAAGGATCGAAAAAATGTCATCCTGAGCGAAGCGAAGGATCTTAAAGGGGGTTTTCACATGGAAGAAAACAGAGTCCTGGAAATGCGGGGTATAGAAAAAAGTTTCCCCGGAGTGCGTGCCTTAAGGGGCGTAGACTTTTCTCTCAATAAAGGAGAGATCCATGCTCTGATGGGAGAAAACGGCGCGGGAAAATCCACACTTATCAAAGTACTTACCGGGGTGTATACCAAAGACGGCGGACGTATCAGCATGCAGGGAGCGGAAGATATACATATCAATTCTCCGCAGGATGCGCAGAACGCCGGCATAAGTACTGTTTATCAGGAAATAACTCTCTGTCCTAATCTTACTGTGGCTGAAAATATGTATATCGGACGCGGAAAGAGCAGGATCACAAAATGGAAAAAAATGAACGAGGATGCCGATAAGATCCTGCGTTCTCTTGATATACCGGCATCGGCAAGCCAGCAGCTGGCCAGCTGTTCCATCGCCGTACAGCAGATGGTGGCCATCGCGCGTGCGGTGGATATGGATTGCAAGGTGCTTATACTTGATGAGCCCACCTCATCGCTGGATGAACAGGAAGTTGAGAAGCTCTTTAAGCTTATGAGAGATTTAAAGAGCAAGGGCGTCGGGATCATATTCGTAACACATTTCCTTGACCAGGTTTACGAAGTGTGTGACAGGATAACAGTCCTGCGCGACGGCGGTCTGGTAGGTGAATACGCCATCGCCGATCTGCCCAGAGTAGAGCTGGTAGCAAAGATGCTCGGAAAAGAGATGGATGATCTTTCCGATATAAAGGGCGCGAATGCGGCGTATTGCGGTGAAGATGCGGATGACATCGTACTCGAAGCAGAAGGCCTTCAATCTGATGCAGGTATCAAACCCTTTAACTTCCATATCAAAAAGGGAGAGGTCAACGGCTTTACCGGACTTCTTGGATCGGGACGCAGCGAATGCGTACGTGCGATCTTCGGAGCTGACCGTATACTGCAGGGCAGCGTAAAGATGCATAAAAAGGAAGTAAAGATAAAGAAACCGTTAGATGCCATGAAGAACGGCATCGCATATCTGCCTGAAGACCGTAAGATCGACGGCATAATCGGAGAGCTTTCGGTAAGGGATAATATCATACTGGCGCTGCAGGTGCTCACCGGTTTCTTTAAACCTTTTTCAAAGGCAAAGGCCCAGGCTTTTGCAGAGGAATACATCAAGAAGCTCAATATAAAGACCGCATCGGCGGATACGCCCATAGCATCGCTTTCCGGCGGTAACCAGCAGAAGGTTATCCTGGCAAGATGGCTTTTGATGCATCCGGAATATCTGATACTGGATGAGCCTACGCGCGGTATAGATGTCGGTACAAAAGTTGATATACAGAAGCTTGTACTGGAGCTCGCGTCACAGGGAATGAGTGTAACGTTCATAAGCTCCGAGACCGATGAGATGATAAGGACCTGTTCTAGACTGGTAGTCATGAGAGACCGTAAGATCGTCGGGGAACTTTCAGGGGATGAAGTAAATCAGGGCAGGATAATGGAAACGATAGCGGGAGGTGAAGCAAAGAAATGAAAATAGATATAAAGAAACTTCTTTCAAACCAGCTTCTGATCCCGATCACGGCTTTGGTTATACTGTGCCTTGTAAATCTGGTCAATGATGCGTCTTTCTTTACGATCAAGCTGGCTCCTAATAATGAGGGGTACAATGTATTTTCCGGTCCGCTCATAACCATACTTGACTACGGTTCGGAGCTTGCGATACTGGCTATAGGAATGACGCTGGTGACTGCGGCATCCGGCGGACAGGATATATCGGTGGGTGCGACCATAGCGATAGCAGGATCTGCAATGCTGCGTGTATTATGCGGCGGCGTGAGCAAGCCCGAAGCGCTGGCAGCCCCCATAATCGTGGGCTTTCTGGTAGCATGTATAGTAGGCATGCTCTGTGGAGTATTCAACGGACTTCTGGTCTCGATCTTCCGTATACAGCCCATGATAGCAACACTGATACTCTTTACCGCGGGACGTTCCATTGCGGCATGGATAAATAATAACGAGCTGCCCATAGTACCCGATCCTAAGTTTAAATACTTCGGCGGCTTTATACCGGGGATACCCATTCCTACTACTACCTTTATCGCAATAGCCTGTATCGTCGTAGCGGCATTGCTGCTTAAGTTCACAAACCTTGGATTATATACCCAGGCAGTAGGTATAAACGAGAGCTCATCAAGGCTTAACGGTATCAATCCTACCTTTATCAAGTTCTTGAGTTTTGTTATCCTGGGTCTTTGTGTGGCAGTGGCAGCGCTTATAAAGGTAAGCCGTCTGGCTACCATCAATTATTCGGTCATCGCAAAGGATATAGAGATGGATGCCATACTTGCGGTCGCACTTGGAGGCAATGCATTATCCGGCGGCAAGTTTAATATGTGGGGATCCATACTGGGTGCGTATATCATTCAGTTCCTTACCACTACGCTTTACAAATTCCAGGTGGATGCTGCAGCCCTGCCCGCATACAAGGCAGTGGTCGTTATCATCCTGGTAGTATTTTCATCACCTGTGGTACGTGAGAAGCTTTCGGCCCTAAGCAGTAAAAAGAAAGCAGCAGCAAAGGGGGTGGCGTAAATGAATCAGGAGAATAAAAAACAGAGCATCTTTACAAAAGTGAGCGACACCAATCTGCTGCTGGTGATAACCATAGTTATCTTCTTCGTCATGTATATAGGAGCTATCCTCTTTCAGGGCGGCGCTTTTACGAAACCGCAGATGTTCTTTAACATCCTTAATGCAAATGCAGCATTGATAATAACCAGCTGCGGCATGAGCATAGTTATGATAAGCGGCGGTATAGATATCTCCGTTGGCGGTGTGGTAGCTCTGGTATCCATGTGCTGTGCGGTACATTTGGATATGCACGGCGGAAATATATTTACATCGATGCTCATCGCTCTTGGCATAGGTCTTGCCTTTGGTCTGGTACAGGGATTTCTGGTAGCTTATCTGGACATACAGCCTTTCATCGTATCGCTGGCAGGTATGTTCTTTGCAAGAGGAATGACGACTATCGTAAATACCAAGCCCTTTAATGTTGAGAATGCAGCCTTTAAGGCGTTGATGGAAACCAGGATCTATATACCCGGAATGGGAACCGTCAATAAAAAAGGTATCTATGTTCCGGCGTATGTCGAGCCCGGAGTTCTGGTAGCGTTAGCTCTTGTCATAGTCCTGTTTATCGTACTCAGATGGACCAAGACCGGCCGCAGTTTTTATGCGGTGGGCGGTAACAGACAGAGCGCTCTTATGCTTGGTATAAATGTGAAGCGTACACGTTTTATCTCGCATGTCATCTGTTCATCTCTTGCGGGTATAGCAGGTTACGTATACTTCCTGCATGTAGGAAGCGGTTCGGCTTCACATGCGCTGGGTATGGAAATGAATGCTATTGCATCTTCCATAATAGGTGGTACAATGCTTTCAGGTGGTGTAGGTAATATAGCAGGTACACTCTTTGGCGTACTTTCGCTGAGCACCATACAGAACATTGTTTCCAACGCCGGTCTGGATCAGGCCTGGTGGACGGGTATCACCATTGCCGCTATGCTGTGCCTCTTCCTTGTGATACAGAGCGTGGTAATGGCGCAGAAGAAACGTGCACTTAAATAGATGAGTATAAAGAAAAAGCTTATAAGTTCATTACTTCCCATATTAATGCCGGTGCTTCTTGGAGGCTGCGTTTCAGACGCGGCTTCCGGAGCACCGGCTGTTTTAGATACAGAAGAAGAAACTGCGGATCTGATCAGCATAGGTTTTTCGCAGCTGGGAGCCGAATCCGACTGGCGCAGTGCCAATACGCAGTCGATGCTTGAGAGCTTTACCGAAGAATACGGTTACTCCATGATATACGAAAACGGCCAGCAGAAGCAGTCCTATCAGATAACGGCGCTCCGCAGTTTCATACAGCAGGAAGTGGATTACATAGCCCTTGCGCCGGTCACGGAAAGCGGCTGGGACGGAGTGCTTCAGGAAGCGAAAGACGCCGGGATCCCCGTGATACTGGTAGACAGGCGTGTGGATTCCGATAAGAGTCTCTACACCTGCTGGCTGGGCTCGGATTTTGAACTTGAGAGCAGAAAGCTCTGCGAATGGCTGGATTCCTATGTAAATGCAAAAGGTATGTCTTCTTCGGATATAAATATAATCCACATTCAGGGGACCATGGGGTCGACTGCGCAGATAGGCCGAAGCCGCGGACTTGCAAATTCCGCCCGTGAAAAGGGATGGAATATTTTAGGGCAGATGAGCGGGGATTTTACCCAGACTAAAGGCCGTGAGGTAACAGCTGCTTATCTTAAGCGTTTCCTTGATGTCAACGTGGTATATTGTGAAAACGATAATGAAGCCATAGGTGCTATAGAAGCGATCGAAGCCGCCGGAAAGACAGCCGGACCCGATATCGATAAGGGAGATATATTAGTGCTGTCCTTTGACGGAACGGCTGAGGGCGCGAAGGAGCTTGCCAAAGAAGGAAAGATCGCGGCGATCGCCGAATGTAATCCCCTGCACGGCCCCAAGGTAAGGGCACTCATCGAGGCCATCGAAGCCGGGGAAAGTGTTGAGAAATTCAATTACGTGGATGAGCGTATTTTCAGCTCCCTCCCTGAAGTGAGCGAAGTGTATGTGGAGGGTGTACTCTACCCGGTGGAAGATGTGGAGTGAGGTATCGGGGATTTTCCCTACCTCACAGTACGGTCGGGATTGAGAAGAGAGCTGCGCACACCTACATTGCCTACCGGTCTATGCAGGTCATCCTCGCCGCATATCATGTTAAGATGGCAGCCGAATGCCAGCATATCACCTTTGGAATCCCCCATATCATTGGATTCTTTTATCTTCAGGACCGTGATCCGAAGAGCCAGTCCCAGCCCTATAGCTATCCCGCATATTATTCCTACTAAAGTCCATAATCCCATAATCATCTGCCCGCCCTTTCACTCACATATTTATTGGTGGTACCGGAACGCGTAAGCCCGATACTTACCAGCATGGCTTTATACTTCTTTATTGCTACAGACCAGGTACTGAAAACAGCCAGTCCTATCAGGCAATAGTACATTGCTATGGGTCTGCCGTCATCAAAAGAATTCATAACAAAAGGAGTAAGCCATGCGCCTATCGCAGCAAATAAGAAACAGAATAATACCGACAACACGGCTAAAAGGGAAAATGCTTTTTTCTTTACAAAGGGTACCGCGCCTACTATTTTCCCGGTCTGCCCGTTCACCAGGATAGTGTATGGCATATCCTCATAGCGGAAGGTCAGAAACCATGCAGGCAAAAGTGCATATTCTCTTTTGGTTATGCGGTGCACCGGGGCGCTGGATTCAAGTTCAGCGTTGTCATGCTTTACGGTCGCTTTCATGCTGTCGTCAAAGAGTTCCTTGGCGCGATGAACAGCCAGTCCGTCAATATCGGCAGTTCCCATATCAAAACGATCGGAGTAAAAACCCGAAAGATAAGCCGGATCAAAGCCCTGCAGATCATGCATATTATAAGGTTCAAGTCGTTGGGAGGAATCATCGTTTAAATTCTTTGAGGCATCCAGGGTCATTCTTTTGAAAACGCAATCCCCCACACGGTGGGCATATCTGGTATATGTATTTTTTCCTCTGTGTATCTTATATTTCCAGTACTGGTCATCACCATAATAGAGCTCATAAAGCCAGAAAGGTATGTATATCCCCCTTAATCTTTCGGTCTTGAAATTCTTTATCTCGTCGGGAATAAAACCGCCCTGGGAGATCCTGCCGCGGATAATGGCTTCTGCTTTTTCTTTTGTGATGCGGAAGGGTATGATGTATTCAGGCTGCAGATAATCCTCTACGCGGTCGAGCACAACGGTTGCCTGGCCGCAGTATACGCAGAAAGAAGACGTCTCAACGCCGTTTACAGCCAGCTCCGCTCCGCAGGATCTGCAGTGCAGTATCTGCATTTTGATCGATGCATGGGAACGCTGCTCCTCTGCTATCTGCTGCATGTTTTCCGAGTCTTGAGACTGTGCTGTGTTTTCGGGATTTTCATTCAGCACTGTCCGGTCATAAATAGCGTTCATTTCTTCTACACTGTAGGAGGAACCGCAATAGACGCAGTACAGTTTCTGGTCCGATGGCGAAAATTCCATTGTGTTGCCGCATCCCGGGCAGCGGTAATTCATCAGCATTGATTTAACCTCCGATATCATGGCCGTATTGATATATTTCCAAACATTAATGAAAGTATTATACTCTATAGGAGGTAAGTATATCCACATATAATTATTTGAATTTATGCTACTGTAAGAAGCAAAATGCCGGGTGTTCTTTTGGGGCCGGCCGCACTCGGTTGACAAGCCGGGTGTAAAAAGATATACTAATACAGCCGTGCAGCCGGGGCGTTAGCGGTGTCCTGTACTCACAATCCGCTTTAGTGGGGGTCATGGCCTTACTGAGGGCGCATGTTGATGTGGCCGCCCTGTATAAGTGATGTTGAAATCCGGGTCTTGCGCAATGCGTGCCTGTGAACCGTGTCAGGGTGGGAACACAGCAGCACTAAGCGGGAATTCGTATGTGCCGTGAGGGTGCCTGGGTGGAGTTGGCTGTACAGGTAGCGCATGTTGGCTTAGTTCGAAGAGGGTCGCACGGTTTTTTGATAAAGCCATGTTAGGACTGATATACATTATAATAAGTATATTGACGGGCAGGGCTCTGCTTGACCGGGTCTATCCGGACTACAGGCTGCTGGCCGGGAAGGCTTACAGCGGGAAAGACATAAATCTCCCCGCTTTATTTGTGTTATTCCCGTTCTGGTATCTGTCGGGGACGCTTATCATCGGCTGGCTTACATATTTTGCGGCACTGGCCGTGGGATGTGCGCAGCCCACTAACCGTCATCCGCTGACTATGGCAAATGCCATTGTCATGATAACGGCTTCAGTATGTCTGGTGATCTGTGAACTTATCTTTCGTAAAAAAAGAAAATCGCCTGAAGAAAAAAATACTGCCGCACAGGATAGATCACCTCTTTATCGCGATCTTCTGTGCTATGGTTTTTTCATTGCCCTGTGTTTCTTTGTTACATATCTGACCTACCGCAGTTTTAATATAAGGCAGGGAACGCTGCGTATAGGCTATTCGGTATTCAGCGATTTTGCGGTACATCTTGGCATGATACGTTCATTTTCCTTCGGGAATAATTTTCCTACCGGGTATTCTCATTTTGCCGGACAGGATATACGTTATCACTTTATGTTTGAATTCCTGACGGGAAATCTTGAGTTTCTGGGCCTGCCCATCGATCATGCTTTCAATTTTCCGAGCATCCTTTCGTTCATGAGCATGTCCATGCTTTTATTCACCTTTGCCGTAAAGCTTTGCGGCAGTACCATAGCGGGTGTCATATCCGTGATCATGATGGTATTCCGTTCATCTCCCAGTCTGTTTCGATATCTTGGCAGCCTGGCCAAGGGTACACTTACAAAAGAGGAATTCTTAAAGAGGGATTATTTCTTTTCATATACGCCCAAGGAGGATTGGGGGCTTTGGAACTTTAAGGTATATCTTAACCAGCGTCACCTGGCCTTTGGCATAGGAGTGGTGCTGATGGCACTTATCATCTTTGCACCTTTATTATATGAAGGGATACAGGCAGTATGTGATCTGTTTAAGAACAGGAAAAAAGCCGCCGGGGAGCAAAAAGCTCCGGATAAGAACACAGAGGTAAAGAGCTTTATCGCAGAGCATGTCCTGATGGTATCTTTGAGACGCGCTATTTTCTGCGGTGTATTGCTTGGTATATGCGCTTTCTGGAACGGCGCGATGGTGATAGGCGGATTATGCGTGCTCTTTGTGATGGCGCTTATGTCAGCCCACAGGCTGGAATATCTGCTGACGGCTGTGATAAGCGTGGCTCTTTCCTCGTTGCAGACCGCGGTATTTATATTCGGTGACGTTGTACAGCCCGAATACATGTATGGATTTATAGCGGAGGTGCCCACTTTCTGGGGCAGTATATGCTATCTGCTGGGATTAAGCGGTGCATTGCTGATCCTGGCAGCAGTATACTTTGTTATGGAAAGGGGAGTGCTGCGCTATCTGCTATTGGCTTTCGCGGCTCCGCTTGTCTTCGCCTTTACCGTATCACTTACGCCTGATGTGACGGTCAATCATAAGTATGTCATGCTTTCGTTCATACTGATGGGGATCCCCGTTGCGCATATGATCACGAAGCTTATAAAGAGCAGCCGTATCAGCAGATTCCTGGGCGGGGTGCTGCTACTGGTAATACTGACGGCAACCGGTATATATGAATGCAGGATAGTCCGCAATATCGATAAGGATTACCTGGAGTTTAAGCAGGATTCGAAGCTTACACAGTGGGTTAAGGAAAACAGCACCTCAAAGGATATATGGCTTACGGACATGCTGTCTAATCACGAAGTGGTCTTAGGCGGCGCCATGCTATATTACGGCTGGCCCTATTATGCATGGAGTGCGGGTTATGACACCTATGCCAGGGAGGAAAAGACCGGCAGGATGTTTGCGTCGTCCGATCCGGAGGAGCTTAAGCGTATGATCAGGGAAGAGAATATCCGCTTTATAATGACGGATGACGGTCTGCGTTACGGTGATCATTATGAATTAAACGAAGATGTGATAGCTGCGGCTTATCCGTGTGTATACGAGAGCGGGGATGTAAGGATATACGATACGAAAGATACATCCCTGCGCCCGTAGCGAAAACAGTCTTATCACACACAGCTTACAGATACAGAGGCAGGAGGAATTCATGAAAAAGAGCGGTATTATTGCAGGAATAGTAATAGTAGCGGAACTTGTGGCGGGGTTTGCGCTTATGGGGGAGGATATGACGCCCGCCTTTAAATGGTGGCTGATGATGCTGGTCCTGGGACTGGCGGCATATCCGCTGTGCGCTAAGCTTTTTTCTTCCTTCAGCGATAAGGGGTATGTTTTCGGAAAGATACTGGGAGGCATAGCGCCCGCATGGCTTTTGTGGTTTTTTGCCTCTCTGCGTCTTATAAAGTTTTCAACGGCTGCAGTAATAGTTGCCACCATACTGTGCATGGCGTTATGGTGGGTGCTTAGCCAATATGTATTTAAAAAGAATACAAAAGAGCTTTTAAAGGAAATGCCTCTTGAGACCATACTTATAAGAGAGGCTGTATTTACCGCAGCGTTTCTGTTCTTCTGTTATGTCAAATGTTTTAATCCCGACGCCTACGGTACGGAGCGTATGATGGACTACGGCTTTATGCAGAGCATATACCGCAGCGACTATTTTCCGCCCGAGGATCTGTGGTTTGCGGGAGAGGATCTGAACTATTATTATTTCGGGCAGTATTTCTGCACATTTCTGACCAAGCTGTCCCTTAACAGTGTAGACTACGGCTATAATCTGTCCTTGGTGATGTGCTTTGCTCTGTGCTTAAGCTTTGCCTTCAGTCTGGTATATCAGCTGATGCTCGGAAACAGCAGCGATAAGAAAAAGGCTGCGGTGGCGGGTGTCCTTGCGGCAATGGTGCTTCCCGGAGCTGCCAGCGTGCACTATCTTATCTTTAACTTTTTAGTACCCTGGACCTGGGATATCCTGGCGATACCCGGAGATAAACCTTCCTACTGGTATGCGGATTCTACCCGTTATATAGGGTATCATCCCGAGACCAACGACAGGACCGCGCATGAATACCCGGCATATTCTTTCCTGCTGGGAGACCTTCACGCCCATGTGATCAATATTTTCGTGGTACTTACGATCCTGGCAATACTCTATGCATGGATAAAGGATAATGAAGAGGAGGCGGAAGAGTCGGTGATAGTGTCGTCGATCTTTGCTTCTGAACTCAGGAAACCCCGGCTATGGGTGCTTTCCTTCCTTACCGGTATCTGTGTCATGGAGAATTTCTGGGATTTTCCCATTTACTTTGTGGTGAGCGGGGCGGTACTTTTGGCTCTTAATATGCGCAGGCAGATAAATCCTTTAAAGGTGGTATCGGTAACGGCGCTTCAGGGAGCCGTGGTGCTGCTTATGAGTCTGGCGGTGAGCCTGCCTTTCCAGCTGAGTTTCAAGGCTATGGCCAACGGTATATGCTTTGCGGAAAACCATACGCCTTTATACCAGCTGGCTATATTATGGGCGCTGCCTCTTAGTCTTTTGACCGGCTTCGCCGTAGCGGTCATTTCAAGATGCAGGGGCGACAGCATAAGGAACCGGCTGCGCTCTTTTGAAAAGACCGATCTGTATGTGCTTTTGATGGGGCTTTGCGGGGCCGGACTGATACTGATACCCGAGATCATTTATATAGAAGATATCTATTCCGGTGATTTCAAGCGCTTCAATACAATGTTTAAGTTAAGCTATCAGGCTTTTATAATGCTGAACCTTATGATGTGTTATGTTGTGGGACGCTTTGTCATGAAGCCGGAGACTAAGACGCAGAGGAAATGGGGAAGCATAGGCGGGGTGATACTGGTACTCTGCTGCGGTTATTTTGTCACCGCGCTGCGAATGAGTGCCGGGGATATAAAGGACAGGGAGAATTATAAGGGGCTGCGCGGTGATGCTTATATCGAGCGCGAGGACCCCATGGACAGCGAAGCCGTGTACTGGGTAAGGGATAATATCCCCTCCGGCAGTGTGGTGCTGGAAGCTAACGGCGACAGCTATACTATATATAACCGTGTATCCGTTATAAGCGGACTGCCTACGGTATTGGGATGGCATACGCATGAATGGCTGTGGCATAACGACCTCACCCCTGTGGATGAGCGTGTGGATATAGTGCGCCGTATGTATGTGGATGCGGATAAGGCGCTGATGGAGGAATATGGTGTCGACTACGTCTTTGTGGGACATTGTGAGTACGAAAAGTATTCCGGTGAAGGCATGGATGCTGCAGCCCTTATGGACCTGGGTGAAGTGATCTACACCGGTCCCGTGCAGGAAGACGGCACATACACTTTTATAGTTCGGTTAAATTGACGAAAACAGAGGCCGGTCTTTAGGGAAAAAAGCTGTTGTGATTTATGTTAACCCCACATGTTGTACATTATAAAGAGTACAATACTATGTGGTAATCATAACTATGTTAATAGTGACGAAATTATGTCTATTCATGAAAAACCACTGGTAATACGGGTGGTTTTTCTTTATAATAACACACAAGTTTGTGCGTACAGCGCATGAAAGCGTTTACAAAGAGTGGAGACAACAAGCAACAAGGTACCAGGAAAGGAAAGGCTTATGAAACTCAAAAAACTGATTCAACGGATTGTGTCGGGAACAATGGCCGGTATTTTAGCGGTCAGCACCCTGGCGGTCATGCCTTCGGAGAAGGCTTACGCAGCTACACCTGCCAACCAGGATGCATCCAGTGCTGTAAACTATGCCACTATTCTGGGCAGAGGCACCGATTTCGGAATCGTTGCCGATCAATTCACCCATGCAAACCATATGGAGACCACGTATGCTATCAACAAGCTTACCCAGGTCAATTCAAACGTTACGGATGTTGACTTCATAACCGGAACGGCACAGTTTATTCTTGCAGAGCTGGTTTCCGGCGAAGTGGCCATTGGTTCAAAGCAGACTGCCAATACATACAACATGGAAGTTGCCCAGGAAATATACGGTAACTTTACATACCCCTGGAAGGATCAGAACGGGCATGACGTATATGTAGGACATTACGGGAATTTCTGGATCGATTACAATTTTGGCGCGCACAGCGATCAGGAGCTTTTCATATATCCCGTTGCCAAAAAAACTGCATCCGACAATATAGCGCTTATCATAAACGATGCCAGAAAAAAGGGCGTCGAGATCAATAGAAAGGCAAATGACAGCTCATACGCCATTAATCCGGATGACTATCGCGTAACCGACAGCAACGGTCATCAGGATACGGCTCACTTTGTCATGGATCTTGATAACGGTGAGTTTGTAAATAAGGTTGTCTATATCAATGTAACTCCGTCATCAAAGATCAGCAATTACTTTGCTGCCAGCGAAGGTATCCAGATAATCAAGGATACCACTACGATAGTTGTATTTAACTTTGCCGATTCCATGAAGGATCTGAAGCTTAATAAGATAAGCGTATCTGTTGACAAAGGTAAGAACTGGATAACCTCAACTACAGGTAGTGCGGGAGCCACTGAGGCTGACGGACATACCAATGACCAGGTTGATAAGGAAATATGCCAGAAGGTTATCTGGAATGTCAATGCAAACGACGCAAAGGTTGAGCTGATCAATAATGCAGGTACCTTTATCGTAACAGGAACCGGATCATCCGTTGATGTGACCGGTTCATCCGCAGGCTGGGCAATAGCCGGCGGCAAGATGATCAACCATGCTGAGTGGCATTACATCTACAAGGGCGGCAGCCAGGAAGTGATGCGCGACGGAAAGGGTGAGATCCACTTCTCCGCAAGAAAAGTTTATACACACAAATGGGATGGGGAAAATACAAAGGAAGATACCAGCGTATTTACAGAACCCAATACCTACGGATTTAACTGGTACGAGACTGATCAGACATACAGCACCAAAGGGCGTAAGCCTGTAGTGGTTTATAACCAGGCTACAAATAACATCAAGTTCCCTACCATCCATTTCTATACCGATCCTGCGTACAGTCGGGACAGTAAGTATATAGGAAAAAACAACCAGAAAACATTCTATTATGTGATCAACGAGGTCGGAGCAGGTACCTATAAGGATGGTATCCAGATCTCAAGGGGGCGTATAGAGGTAAAACTGGTCGTACATAATACAAATGGGCAGCTCAGCTATACGGTAACATCAAAGACCTACTTGGGCGATGGCAGCGTATTTAAGACGGATGATGAAGTGAATATGTCCGGTGTTGAATTCGCACTGCTTGAGTTCTTTAACCTTGTAAGAGAGCCTCTTGATCTGACCATAAGCAAAAAGGATGTAGCCGGCAAGGAGCTTAAAGGCGCAGAACTTAAGCTGACCGGTAAGGATGATAACGGTAATGCCATAGTATTTGATCTTTCAAGCGTAGTTCTTGGAACGGATGCGAAGATGAGCCCTAACAGCGGGAAGTCAAAAGAGATCAAATTTACTTCGGGAAGCAGTGCAACCGTGATCAAGAATCTCCCTGACGGAGAATATGAACTTGAAGAAGTAAATGCACCCGAGGGCTACAAGGTAGCAACTACTATCAAGTTTAAGGTAGTAGACGGTGTTGCAACTCTTATAAGCATGGGATCCGAAGTCCTTGAAGGCAAGGACGGCAAGTATACCCTGACCGTGATCGACGAGGCAGCACCTAAGACCGATGTGACCATCAGCAAGAAGGATGTAGACGGCAAGGAGGTTGCGGGAGCAGAGCTTAAGCTGACCGGTAAAGATGAAAAAGGCAATACCATCGAGTTTGACCTGTCGAATGTAAAACTCGGCAAAGGCGCAAAGATGGACAAGACCAGCGGAAAGGCTACTGAGATCGTATTTACATCCGGTGATGAAGATACCATTATAAAGAATCTGCCTGACGGAAAATATGTACTCCATGAGGTGAACGCACCCGACGGCTACAAGGTAGCGACCGATATCGAGTTCACTATTAAGGATGGAAAGATAACGATCACCAGCTCCGATGCAAAGGTACTGGATGATAAGGATGGAAAGTACACCATCACGATGACCGACGAGGCAGAGCCTAAGACCGACGTTACCATCAGCAAGAAGGATGTAGCCGGCAAGGAAGTTGCCGGAGCAGAACTTAAGCTGACCGGTAAGGATGAAAGCGGCAATGCCATCGAATTTGACCTGTCGAAGGTAAAACTCGGCAAAGGCGCAAAGATGGACAAGACCAGCGGAAAGGCTACCGAGATCGTATTTACCTCCGGTGATGAAGATACCGTTATAGAGAATCTGCCCGACGGTGAATATGTACTCCATGAGGAGAACGCACCTGAAGGCTACAAGGTAGCGACCGATATCAAGTTCACCATTAAGAACGGAAAGATAACGATCACCAGCTCCGATGCAAAGGTACTGGATGATAAGGACGGCAAGTACACCATTACTATGACCGATGAAGCTGATAAGAAGATCGACTTAACCATCAGCAAGAAGGACGTAGCAGGCAAGGAACTTGAAGGAGCAGAACTTAAGCTGACCGGAAAAGACGTAAACGGCAATACCATCGAGTTCGATCTTTCCAAGGTAGAACTTGGAACAGGCGCAAAGATGGACAAGACCAGCGGAAAGGCTACGGAGATCAAGTTTACATCCGGAAGCAGCGCAACTGTGATCAAGAACCTGCCCGACGGAGAATATACTCTTGAAGAGACCAATGCTCCCGACGGATATAAAGTAGCTACCACCATCAAGTTCAAGGTAGTGAACGGGGTAGCAACACTTATAAGTACCGGATCGGAAGTGATCTCAGGAAAAGACGGAAAGTACACCCTGACCGTGATCGATGAGGCAGAGCCCAGGACCGATCTTAACATCAGCAAGAAGGATGTAGACGGCAAGGAGCTTGCAGGAGCAGAACTTACACTGACCGGTAAGGATGCAAAAGGCAACGCCATCGAATTTGACCTTTCAAATGTAGAACTTGGAACGGATGCACAGATGAACCCCAAGACCGGAAAGGCTACGGAGATCAAGTTTACATCCGGATCGAGTGCAACCCTTATAAAGAATCTGCCTGACGGCGAATACGTACTCCATGAGGAGAACGCACCCGACGGCTACAAGGTAGCGACCGATATCAAGTTCACTATTAAAGACGGAAAGATAACGATCACCAGCTCCGATGCAAAGGTACTGAGTGAGGATGGCGGAAAGTACACCATCACGATGACCGATGAGGCTATGCCTATCACCGGCAGCAGTGAAGCAGTTATCGAGATTGAAAAGAGCATTATCAACGATACCACCGGAAGCAATGCAGAAATATCCAAAGAAGGATTTGAGTTCACTCTTACCGGAACATCAAAGAATGTAAAAGGTAAAGTTTACAAGGGAACTACAGATGCTGACGGAAAGCTCACCATAAAGATAAGCGACTACAAGGAAGCAGGTACTTACGAGTATGAGCTTAAGGAGAGCGAAGGCCTTAAGGACGGTATCACCTATGACAAGACGGTATATGTTGTAAAAGTTACCGTTGAAGTAAAAGAATACAAGCTTGTAAATCCTGCTAAGGTAGAGATCACAAAGAAGGGTGATACTGCTGCAGTAACACAGCCGGTCAAGTTTGAAAATCATTACAAGGCATCATCCGTAAAGGCAGAGATACCTGCAGTTAAGACTTATACCGGAGAAGGTGCTGCACTTAAGGACGGACAGTTCGGATTCACCCTTTCAAAGAAGGGCGAGACCGCCGTTATCGCAACCGCACGTAATAAAGCAGACGGAAGCGTGATATTTAAGCTTGAGTATGATGCTCCCGGAGTATATGAATATGTTATCCGTGAGGTAAAGGGCAGTGAGCCCGGCGTTACATACGATGAGAGCGAATTCGAAGTAAGCGTGACCGTGACCGATGATGGCAGCGGTACTCTCAAGGCAGTCGTAAGCGGCAGTGCTGCTGAGCGTGAGTTCAAGAACAGCTATGAGACTACGGTATCCGAGAATGATGTTAAGTTCTCACTTAAGTTCAAGAAGCAGTTAAGCGGTGACTGGACAAATGAGAAGAACTTAAAGGCAGGCGATTACAGTTTCGAGCTGACCATTCAGGATAAGAAGTATTACGAGTCAAACCAGGCTGACGGAACAGTTGAGTTTACCGACATCATTATAAAGGGCGGAGACGGCGAATACGAATTCAGCTTAAAGGAAGTTATCCCTGAGCCTAAAGTAAAGGGTATGACTTATGACGAGACCGTAGTAAACGGCAAGGTTACCGTTAAGGACGGAAAGGCTGTTGTCACAGCACCTACCGGTGAGATAGTATTTAACAACAAGTACAGCTATATACCTACCAGATTTGATGTATCAATTAACAAGGTTATCAGCAAGGTAGACGGTGATTCACTTGAGGGCGCAGTACTTAAGTTCACCAGAGAAGACGGAAACTTTGATATGCGTGACAGCCGTGTAAGTGCTACACAGGACGGCGAGACGGCAAAGGATCTTAAGAAGACCAGAAATTATATATCCTTTACCACTACCAAGAGCATAACCGTGATCACCGGTATAGCTTCCGGAACCTATGTCATGAGCGAAGTAAGTGCTCCCGAAGGTTACCAGAAAGCACCGGATATAAAGATCACCGTAGATGATGAAGGAAACGTGACCTGTGACGGAGAGATGGATGGAGCAGTGGTCGTTATGATCGATGATCCCTTCCCTGTAACACCTACACCTACGCCTACAGACACACCCACACCCACACCTACAGTGACACCTACACCCGGACCGGATCAGCCGACCGTAACGCCTACGCCTACGGATACACCTACTCCTACACCCACCACTACGGAGAGTACACCTACTCCTACACCTAAGGGTGGCAAGAAGAAAGTAACACCTACACCCGGCGGCGGTTCAAGCGGAAAGGTAACACCTACACCCACTCCGGAAAATACACCTACACCCACACCCGATGGCGGTGGAAGCGGCAGGGTAACACCTACACCCGGTGATGGCGGAAACGGCAAGGTAACACCTACACCTTCAAGCGGAAAGGGCGGAAGACCTACACCTACTCCTTTCGGAGGAAATGGTGGTAACGGCGGAAATAACGGAAACGGCGGCAGAGGCAGCCTTGACCGTTCACCCCAGACCGGAGATCACAATACTGCAGGAGTATTTGCAATAGCAGGTATGATCTCATTAGCAGCCCTTGCTGTAGTTACTTTCATCGAAAAGAAAAAGAAAGAAGATAAATAAGAACCAGGAAAACTCAGGATGACATGAACAGTGTCATCCTGAGTCTGTTTATATACTATGCATTATATTTTCTTTACAGGCGGCAGCAGTAACGAGCTCTTTGACCGCATGTTTTCGGATCTGAATAAAGATGAGCGTGTGAGCATGGTGAGTGATCTGCCCCGGCATGATCATAAGACGCTTTATAAGCTTCACCACGCCCGCAGTCTTAACAGGAAACATCCCGCCCCTTTCAGGTATGTATGGGAGAGCAGCAGGATGGAGGCCATAGTACGCCTTGAGGCGGATAAGCATAAAGACCTGTGCATAGTCTTTAATAATTTCTCTCTTCCCTATTTTGAGCCATCACAGATCAGGGCCTGGAAGCGCAGGTACGGAGTTAAGCTGGTACTTTGTTTTATAGACAGGCTCAGCTCGTATTTTGCGGCCGAAGCGCTTATGTACGAAAAGAACATTCCTTTCGACCGGGTATACAGCTATTACCGTGCTGATGCAAAAAGCGCGGGCTATAAATATTTTGACTGCTATTATTCAAAACAGGAGCTGCCCGTGACTGATGAGAAATGCGGTGTATACTTCTGGGGATCGGATACAGGCCGCAGAAAGATGCTTGAGAGAGTATATAACAGATGTACGCAGCTGGGGGTATCCGTAAAGATGGGGATATGCTATGCCCAGGGCGGTGAGCCTTATATCGACGGTATAGAATATGACCGGCCGAAAACCTATGATGAAATGCTTAAGGATATAGCAGGAGCCGGTGTGCTTTTGGATGTGATAACAGGAGAAGGCGGAGTATCCCTGCGTTATTACGAGGCTCTGGCATACGGAAAGAAGCTTATCAGCAATAATCCCCGGATAAAGGATATGCGGGGCTATGATCCGCAAAGTATGCTTTATATAGAAAAGGCGCAGGATATAGATATTGATATCTTCAGGAGAGATACCGGCAGAAAGCCGTATTCCGGTGAGCTCTCACCCGTTCACTGGGTAGATGAGCTTGACAGTCAGCTCTTATAGAAATCAATATAGGCATTTATCTCATCGGGAAGTTTATCGTCCTTTTTATATCTTGAGAAGCGCATGGTAACTCTTTTTAGATTCTTCTGCGCATCTGCCTCACGCCGTTTTACCAGATCGGTAAATATAGGATTGGATTCCAGTTCCCTGCATACCTTTTCTGATAATGGACAATAGGTAAAAAGCAGGCGTCTGGCAGCCTTGTTAAGTCTGGGAAGGCCTTCGGCCTCAAAACGTATCCACTGTATATAATCCAGCATAAAGACATTTTCGCTACTGTTGTGGCAGGTCCGTATCTGCGAACGCAGCTTTTCTTTTGCTTCTATCGAGAGCATGCTGTTCTTTTTAAAGCTGCGCAGGTATTCGCTGTATTCTCCGGTAAGGGAAGGATAGAGTACGCTGTCCCAGTGTGCACCAAGGATGCGCTTGCATATCTGCCAGCGGAACTGTGCGGCCAGACGCAGCTGCATCAGGTTAAGATCCTCATCGGTAAAGATGGGGAGGTACATACGGGACGGGGTATCCCTGCGTGTGCCTGCGGTCTCCTGCCACAGGCCTCCGCGGCTGCCGGCGATAGGCAGTAATATCACATCGGGCGCTACTTCCAGCATTATGCTTTCGTTGGGGATGCGGTATTCGTCATTATGATAAAGCACTTCCCTGAAAAACAGGGAGAAGTCCTTATCTTTTATCTTTCTCCAGTTGTCATCGATCTTTTCGGCGGAAACATGGGTCTGGTCGGGCGAGCGCACAAAATTATGTGATGAGAGTGCGGGACAGAAGGAGGAAGGGCGGCCGCTGGAGATACGCATCGATGTCTTCATAAAATTGTTAAGCTCAAAATGCATCAGATCCCTCGGCGAATCCGACATTTTCTTTTCCTGATCCATGCTTATCTCACCGGACTGACGCATGGAACGCAGCCAGATATTGTATTCCTGATCGTATTCGTTACGTGAAGGTATGCGCTTTTTGCGATATACCATGCACAGCCAGTCAAACAGAGTGTAAACATTCATGGCGGCATATCTGTCGGGGTCGATCTGATCAAGCAGTCTGAAAAGCTGCAGGGAATTATCAAGTCCTGCCAGTTCCTCATCGATAAAGCCGAAATAAAGGAACATCTTAACAGCAGGTGAAGGCTTTTTGTGGTTTTCGATGATGGAGAGGGTGATGCTTTCGTACAGCGCAAAAAAGCTGCGGCTTATGGCGTGCCTTATATCACGTACTTCATCATCCGATGAGTTCTTGTCTTTTACATCTTTATACAATCTGACCAGATCACGGATGTTTTCTTCTTCCGAAGCATCCATTTCCGAAAAGGCCAGGATCTTATCAAGGGAATTACGTACAGGCAGGTAAGGATCGGTGGTCTCTTTTTTTGAGGGTTTGACCGTCTGCGTAAGAGTATCGTTTGCTCCGGGAAGGTTTACCGTATCTCCCATGATCAGCATGTCGCTTACAGCGCCGTTTGTGTAGCGTGTATGCAGTCTGTTTATCGCATCATCCGGCAGCAGGCCGGCCTTTCTCATCTGTTTTTCGTATTCCTCTGCGGCAGCATCGATCCGTTCGGGCATACCTTCCTTATCCAGGCAGCGGTTGTGCAGGTTAAGATACAGATCGAAAAGATCCACCGACGAGAGATACCGGTCGCACAGATCGTTATTATAAAGGGAAAGCTGCTTGAGCAGACTGCAGATCAGCTGCATGTGCCCGGCGGCTTCCATTATCGCGGCTGTGGTAAGGCTGGTATGGGTGGAATAATATGCGCGTTTGACATCAGTGGGCATAAGTCCCAGGTGATCATAGTAGTCGCCTATCCAGTCGGGAAGATCGGAATCGGGCCTGAAAGGCTTAAGGTCGTCTGCCAGCGGCCAGGCCTGTACTTCCGCTCCGGCTTCCGCGCAGATACCTAAATAATCCTTATATCCGTCCCTGATGGTCTTTATCTGTTTTTCGCAGCGCTTTAAACTTCTCTTATAATTGCCCAGAAGAGACAGCGTGAGTGCTGCATTTGCGCTGACCAACAGATCGCACTTTGACGGATCGTCACGTATTATACGGTCTGCATCGGAGAGCGTCTTAAAGGGATATCGCTCTATACGGCTGTCCTCTTTTACGGTATATGTAAAACTGAAATAATCGCCGGGAGATTCGAATAATCCCAGTATCGTGCCCTTTGAGGCCGTGATACGCTGTTCTGCCGATATCACTTCTATGCTACCGGAAGAAATCAGTTCAAGATATTCCACTTTATCTACGGGGCTGTGCAGCAGTTCTCCCGCTTTTAATTCTACGATCTCCATGAAATATATATTATCATATTATTCTTTAAAATGATATAATGATGATGCCAGGGTCAAAAGCTAATGGACCTTAATATCATAATGATGCTGGCATCATAAAATGAAAAAACTGCATATCCGGGAAGGGGGGTATATGTCATGGATCCGGTATCTGTAGTTAAGGATAACGCTGACTACAACAAAAGATTTGAGTTCTATACTTCGCTGGGATACAGCGAGAAGGCATCGGTCATTCTTTCGATTTTTACGTACGGGGGCAGGGAGCTTAAAATGCTGATCGATAAGCTGGGTAAGGAGCAGGTGATCGATAAGCTTTACGCATTTCTGCTCGAGAGTACGCAGAGCAGCCCGGAAGAGGCGGTCAGGGAATACTTCCGCAGTAACAGACCTGAAATGATCTGCGATGAGCCTCTGCGAGGCGGCCGTGGTGGCGGTTTTTTTGAAGGTCTTGTGGGAGGCATCGCAAATCTCGGCAGGGGAAAGGGCCGGGCTAAGAGTATGCCTGACGGACATGGAAAAGGCAATGGCAGAGTCATGGAAGAATTGGAATGTACGGAACCTGCTGAGCCAGCGAGAGGGCTTCCGCCGGCTGCCATGTATGCTGCAATGCCTGCGCCGGCAGCAGCTGCACCCGTCGGGTTGAGCGCTCCTCCTGCCGGTGGAGTATTACCGGGACAGCTTCAGGAAGCAAGCGCTACGGACAGTTACGAAGAGATAGAAGAAAAAGACGCGAAGAGTCCGCTCACGGCTCCCACATCCACTTTCCGCATGACCACCAATACCGCTTCAATGGGGGTGGTGCTCAACCAGATTAGAAAAGGCCGCAGCGTCGATATCTCACAGGTAAGGATAGAGGAGCTGCTTAATTATTTTGATTATGATGAGGAATCACCTTCGGATGAGGAATGCTTTAAGATCAGTACGCAGCTTTGCGATACCGGTGATAACAGGCAGTTGCTTTATGTATACGCAGGTGCCGGCGGAAGGGTGGCAGATCATCAGAATATAGTGCTGCTTCTGGATGTATCCGGCAGTATGTCATCGCAGAAGATCGTTACCCAGCAGGCTATTGCCACTGTGGTAAGCCGCCTTAAGAAGAATGACCGTTTCAGCCTGATAACATACAGCAATAATGACGAGACAGTCTATAAAGGCTTTGAGATAAAGGGTGAAGGTGATAAAGAAGATGTGATGGGCCGCATCTTAAGCATAGTGATAAGCGGCTGCACCAACGGGTCCGCGGGAATAGAAACAGCATACGATATAGGAAAAAAATTCTACAAAGGAGACGGTAATAACCAGGTCATACTGATCACGGACGGTGATCTGAATTTCGGCATCACTAAAAAGGACGGCCTTAAGAAACTAATTGAAGAAAAGAAAAAAACAGGGATCTTTCTGTCGGTGATAGGAACAGGGCTTTATAATTATAAGGACGATAAGCTGGAAGTCCTTGCAAAACACGGAAACGGTACTTACTGTGTGGTGAATGAACAGGAGGATGTAGAGGAATCGGTAAAGAAGCGCTATGTAAGCCTTACAAATGTTGTGGCAAAGGATGTTAAGGCGCAGGTTGAGTTCAATCCCCGCTATGTGGCAAGCTACCGTCTGCTGGGCTATGAAAACCGCAGCCTCTCACATGAGGATTTCGTAAACGATAAGGTTATAAGCGAGCCTTACGGCGCCGGCGGTCACGGTGTGGCTTTGTACGAGATAGTAAGAAACGACGGGGAGCTTAAGCAGGAGCTTAAATACCAGACGGCCGTACTGACGGATTCCGACGAACTCTGTACTGTAAAGATCCGCTATAAAGCGCCTTTATCCGAGGAGAGTACCGAAATATCCAAGGCAGTAAAAGCCGTATCCGGAGATAAGATCGGCGGGAATGCAGCCCTGGCGTATTTCCTGTACTGCCTCGGAGAGAAGTTAAGGAAGTCCGATAAGCTAAATAAGGATGATGAAGAGTATTTTGATAACATGATAAAAGACGGGGCTTACTTAAAGCTTCCCGGCGGAAATGAAGATAAAATAAAGCTTATAGCAGAGTATCTGCAGTAAAAAAAGATACGCTATGTGATGACAAATGCTGTATTGGATGTTATAATCAGAACAAGGTTAGCAAAAAAACTATATAATGACAGGAGGTAAGGTATCATGGCACAGATTGACACTTTCAAATTCGGTACTGTCGGGGTGGATGAAAGCAAGAAGATCCGTTTTGAAGATGGTCTTCCCGGATTTCCGGAGCTTAAGGATTTTATCCTCATCCATGATGAAGAAAAGGGTATCCCTTCGCTTTTGTATCTGCAGTCGGTCGAAGACAAGGATGTAGCGATCACGGTTGCTTCTCCGCTTGGTTTAGCAGATGCCTACGATCCTGCCATTGAGGAAAAGGACGTAGAGGCTATCGGAGAGATCAAAGAGGATAACGTTATCATCCTGGTTACGGTAAATATCCCCGAAAAGATCGAAGATATGACAGCTAACATGAAGTCGCCCATTATCATCAATACCGATACCAACAAGGGTGTTCAGGTGGTGGCTGCCAACGAAGAGCTCAGCTCAAGAGCGCCGATCTACGAATATCTGAAGTCAAAGAAAGCATAAATATCAAAAAACTATCAACGGGACAGGATTTTTTTCATCCTGCCCCGTTTTTTTTGTGCTCATTTACGAATATATAGATAGGGGTTAAGATTTACAAAAGCCCCCTGTCATATTATAATTGAGTGGAAGATCGGGATTCTGCCGGCTTTTAGAAAAGATTTGAAGGAATACCATTTACAGGATGGATGATTTTTCCGCTCAGGCATTGCGTGCGAGAGAGAGTGAAGAGGCTTTCGAACGCTTTGTCAACGACAACAAAAGTTATATATTGGGCTGCGCATCCAAAAGTCTGAAAAGATTTGTACGTGACACAGACGACGAATGGTCCGTAGCGCTTATCGCATTTAACGAGGCGCTCAGGGTTTATGACCCGGCAAAGGGAGAATTCGGAAGTTTTGCCGCGGTAGTGATCAAAAGAAGGCTGATGGATGAGGAACGGCGGCGGATCGCTCATGACGTGGAGATACCGGTCGGACCTGAAGTGTTATCCGGAGAATACGGGGATGATGATGACGGGGAAGACGATGAGCATATTGGCGGCCGTATAAAGCACAGCGGAGGCGGACAAAGCCGTGAAACGGCAGGCAGCACACCTCTGCAGGACGAGATCGATGCGATCAGGTCCGTTTTAGGCAGATATGGTTTTTCGTTTTATGACCTGACCGAATGTTCGCCAAGGTCGCGTAAGACCAAGGATGCCTGCAAAAATGCAGTAAAGCTCCTTCTTGAAAGAGAAGATCTTTTCGAGAAGATGCAGAGGGGGCGGAACCTGCCGATCAGAGAGCTCTGCGACAAATCGGGCCTGTCGCGGAAGCTCATTGATCGCCACAGACGCTATATCATAGCGGTTGCGGAAATACTTAAAGGTGATTATCCCCTGCTTGGGGACTATATAAAGGACTGATGTAATGAAAGCGGTAGTAATGGAGATCAGGGACGGCTATGCTGCAGTGCTGGTCAAAGGCGGCAGTATAGAGCGTATCCGTGACAAAGGATATAAGCCGGGGCAGGAAATAGAAATGCCACGGAAGATAATAGAGTGCGGCGGTGCTTTCCGTATCTTTACGGCAGCGGCGGCGCTTGTTTTAGTGATATTCACAGCCGGCATTACTTACAGATACAACTTAAAAGAAAGCGCCTATGTAACTGTAGATGTGAATCCTTCGCTTGAGTATGCGATGAATGCCAAATGCAAGGTACTGAGGGTTACGGCACTGAATGATGATGCAAAGGAGATCGCTGATAGATTAAAGAACATCGGAGTTAAAGGCGAAGACCTTAAGACGGCGCTTGAGAATACCAAGACTGAGTTGTACATGGCCGGGTATCTGGGAGATGAAAAGGATAATGTGATGCTGGTATCTGTGGTATCGGACGACATCACAGTCAGAAAAGATCTTAAGATGGCTGCGGAGACAGTGGCAGCTCAGGAAGATATAGCGGTATATGTGGTGGAATCGACCATGTCTGAGCGTAAAGAGGCCAGGCAGCAGGGCGTAAGCGCAGGCCGTTATGAGGTTTCGAAGAAAGCTGTGACCGAAAACGGCAGCAGTGAGATAAAACCTCAGGAAAGCTCGGTCAGAGAGCTGGTGGAGAGCACAACGCTACAGCAGGTGAGCACGGAGGAAGCTGCCGCTGCAAAGGCGGCATCGGAAAGCTTAAGCCCTACACAAGGCGAGATCGCGGCAACATCCGTACCCACGCCGCCCGATGCGGAAGCTACACCCACCCAGGCAAAGAAGCCCGAAAAGAAAGCTACGCCTACTCCTTCGGGAAATGATGCAGGTAATGAAAATGAGGTAACGCCTACGGAGGCTGCACTGGAAGGGGCAACCCCCACACCGGCAGCAGGGTCCGGTGCAGGAAACGATCCGACATCTACACCCGCACCTACGGCGACACCTACTCTCAAGCCTACGGCAACACCTACGCCTAAGCCTGCAGCAGGACCTACGGCGACACCTACACCCGCACCTACGGCAACGCCTACGCCCAAGCCTGCAGAGGGACCCACGGCAACACCTACACCCGCACCTACGGCAACACCCACACCTAAGCCTGCAACGGGACCTACATCAACACCTACGCCTACGCCGTTGCCTACAGTGACGCCCAAGCCTACGGCTCCGCCCACAGAGACACCTACACCCACCGAGGTCCCCGTAAATACGCCTACTCCTACGGAAGCGGCACCCGGGCCATCGGATAACAGGGTACGGGAGTAAGCAAAAAAATAATAATGCATTTGATAAAGATCCTTTGTCGTGATAAGATGTCATCAGAAGGTGTCATCCTGAGCGAAGCGAAGGATCTTTTTATATAAATTGGGGAGGTGGCACATCATGGCAGATGATAGATTCGTACTGGCTTTAACACGTACCTGCGGCAGCGGGGCTACTATAATAGGAAAGATGCTGGCCGAAGAATACGGCATAGGTTTCTATGATAAAAAGATACTGCGTATGGCCAGTGATGACAGCGGTATAAGTGAGGAGCTCTTTGCCAAGGCTGATGAGACCATGAAGAAGAGCCTTCTCTATAATGTTACGAAAAAGGTTTATAACGGGGAGATAATCCCTCCGGAGAGTCCGGATTATACAAAGAACGATAACCTCTTTGCTTTTCAGGCCAAGGTTTTAAAGGAACTGGCCGAGCGCGAGAGCTTTGTATGCATAGGCAGGGCTGCCGACTATGTGCTTAGGGACTTCCCCCATGTAGTGAGCATTTTTGTATATGCGCCCCTTGAAAAGTGTATACAGACCGAGATGGCGCGCCTGGACATGAGCCGCAAAGAGGCGGAGAAGCATATCATAGAAATGGATAAGTACCGCAGGGCATATTATAAGTACCACACCGGCAAGGAATGGGAAAGCCCTTATAACTACGATCTGTGCTTAAATACCGGCGAACTCACCTACGAGCAGTGCGTGCAGGTGGTCGTAGATTACCTTAAGGTTAAGTTCGGAGAGATTTTGTAAAAATGATGAGCTTATCCTGAGGGCGGACTAAGTAGCCTTGTCATCCTGAGAACGGACTAAGCAGTCTTGTCATCCTGAGAACGCGCTTTGCTACCCGGTCATCCTGAGCGAAGCGAAGGATCTTGATTATGTAAATTGATGAAAAACACTTTAGTTTATAACGGTATTTTGTATAGTAAAAAACTTGAATTTTCCGCGTTATTGTGTTAGACTACATCAGATTGCGGGAACAACGGGGTTTCAGAGATTCGCCATCGGATCCTGTGACTCCCTTTTTTTATGACATCGGGTCATAATATTAAACCCGCAGATCGTTTTATTGTCATCCTGAGCGAAGCGAAGGATCTTTAAAAGGAGGAAAAATTATGAAAAAGAAACTCGTAACAATGGTATTGGCAGCAACAATGGGCATTGGCCTTATGGCAGGCTGCACAGATGCAACCGCTGATGTACCCGCTACCACCGGTACTACCGAAGGAAGCACAGGAACTTCCGATGCAGGTACTGCAGATGCAGGAAGCACCGATGCGGGCAGCACTGACGCAGGCAGCACCGATGCAGGTGCAGAAGAGAAGCCCGGCACCGGCGGCAAGCTTACAGGTACCCTTAATCTTGGTATGATCGGACCCCTTACCGGTGGCGCAGCTATCTACGGAAATGCAGTAAAGAACGGCGAGCAGATCGCAGTTGACGAGATCAACGCTATCAGCCCTGATTTCCAGATCGCTTACAATCCCCAGGATGATGAGCACGATGCTGAGAAGTCCGTTAATGCCTACAATAACTTAAAGGACTGGAACGTACAGGTTATCGCAGGTACCGTTACCACTACTCCCTGCGTAGCTGTAAGCGCAGAGGCAAACGCAGACAGAGTGTTCATGCTCACACCTTCTGCTTCATCACCTGATGTTGTAAACGGCAAGGACAATATGTTCCAGGTATGCTTTACCGATCCTAACCAGGGTCTTGCATCCGCACAGTATATCGTAGATAACAGCATGGCTACCAAGGTTGCCATCATCTACAATAACTCCGATGCATATTCAACCGGTATCTACCAGACATTCAATTCAAAGGCCGGTGAGCTGGGACTTGAAGTTGTATCTACCACAACCTTCACCGATGATACGGCTAACGATTTTTCCGTACAGCTTGGTGAGGCACAGAGCGCAGGCGCAGATCTGGTATTCCTGCCTATATACTATCAGCCTGCATCACTGATCCTTCAGCAGGCAAACAACATGGGTTATGCACCCAAGTTCTTCGGTGTGGACGGTATGGACGGTATCCTTACCATGGAAGGTTTTGACACCACTCTTGCAGAGGGCGTTATCCTTCTTACACCCTTCTCCGCAGATGCTACCGATGATATGACAAAGAACTTTGTAAGCAAGTACAACAGCGGTTACGGTGAGACTCCCAACCAGTTCGCAGCAGACGGTTATGACTGCCCTTACGCTATCTATAAGGCACTTGAGTATTATGCAGACAAGAACGGTGATCTGGATGTTACCGGCAAGCCTGCAAGCGAGATCTGCAGCATACTGATCTCTGTATTCACCGATCCTAATTTCTCTTACGACGGTGTTACCGGAAGCGGCATGGTATGGACCGCTAACGGCGAGGTTAACAAGGCTCCCAAGGCTGTTGTTATCAAAGACGGCGTTTATGTAGGACTCTAATTTAAATCTTTGCTTTGCATTAAGCCTTCCCCCTTGGGGGAAGGTGGCCGCGAAGCGGCCGGATGAGGGGAAACCCTGTAAAATGAAGCATCGATCTTTTATACAAAAGGAAATCATTTAATGTTAGCCAATCTGATCAACGGCATAAGTTTAGGAAGTGTATATGCGATAATAGCACTGGGTTATACCATGGTATATGGTATTGCGAAGATGCTTAACTTCGCCCATGGTGATGTCATCATGGTGGGCGGATATGTTGCTTTCTGTTCCATCTCGTATCTTGGCTGGCCGCCGGCACTGGCGGTTTTAGCTTCGGTGGTGGTCTGTACGATACTTGGTATCGTGATAGAAGGCCTGGCTTATAAGCCTCTTCGTAATGCCACATCTTTGGCGGTACTTATCACCGCGATCGGTGTTTCCTATTTTCTTCAGAATGCAGCTTTGCTTATCTGGACTTCAAATACGAAGGTATTCCCCAATGTATTTGCAAACCTGCCGGCTATCCAGCTTGGCGGTACGCAGATCGCGCCGGTTACCGTCATAACGGTGCTTGCGAATATAGTCATAATGATCGCGCTTACCCTCTTTACATCCAGGACCAAGATGGGAAAGGCAATGCGTGCCGTATCCGAGGATAAGGGTGCAGCTACGCTTATGGGTATCAATGTAAACCGTACTATCTCAATGACCTTCGCCATAGGCTCGGGTCTTGCCGCTATAGCCGGAGTGCTGCTGTGCAGTGCATATCCCACGCTTATGCCCACTACCGGCGCAATGCCCGGTATCAAAGCATTCACCGCAGCCGTATTTGGCGGTATAGGTTCGATACCCGGCGCAATGCTGGGCGGAGTCCTGCTCGGTGTGATAGAGATATTCGGCAAAGCTTATATCTCCACACAGTTATCGGATGCGATAGTGTTTGCGGTGCTGATAATAGTACTGCTTGTTAAGCCCACCGGCCTTCTGGGTCATAAGATCAGGGAAAAGGTTTAAGGAGGGTATGCGGCAGATGGATTTCTTCAAGAAGATAAAAAAGCATACTAAGATATCCTTCCTTAATTACGGGATAGTGATAGCATTCTATTTCATCATACAGGTAGTGGCCATGAGCGGCCATCTTACCAACAGTCTGAAGGGACAGCTGATCCCCATAGTTTCTTATGTTATAATGGCACTGGCACTGAATCTGGTGGTGGGTATCTCCGGCGAATTAAGCCTTGGACATGCCGGCTTTATGTCGGTAGGTGCGTTTTCGGGCGTGGTGGTTTCCATGTCGCTTGCACAGACCATACCGTCTACCGGATTAAGGCTTCTGTGCGCTATACTTGTCGGAGCGCTACTGGCAGGCATCGCGGGAGTGATCATCGGTATACCCGTGCTCCGTCTTAACGGTGACTATCTGGCTATAGTGACACTTGCTTTCGGAGAGATAATAAAGAATGTTTTAAACTGCCTTTACGTAGGCATGGACGGCGCAGGTATCCATATGTCATTTAAAGATACCGCATCACTTAATCTGGCAGCAGACGGAAAGATACTGATCAACGGTCCCATGGGTGCTACCGGTGTGACCAAGCTTTCGACGTTTATGGCAGGCACTATCCTGCTGATCGTAGTGCTGGTGATAATCCAGAATCTTGTCAACAGCCGTACAGGTCTTGCGATCATGGCTATCCGCGATAACCGTATTGCGGCAGAGGCTTCGGGTGTTCCCGTTACCAAGCACAAGCTCATCGCTTTTGTGACTTCCGCAGCCATCGCAGGTGCGGCAGGTGCTTTATATGCACTTAATTATTCCACCATCGCACCTAAGAAGTTTGACTTCAACACTTCCATACTGGTGCTGGTATTCGTGGTGCTGGGCGGCATCGGAAACATGACTGGCTCGATCATAGCCGCAGCCCTGCTCACCATCCTGCCCGAGCTGCTCCGTAAATTTGCGGATTACCGTATGCTGATATATGCAATAGTCCTGATCATCGTCATGATCACGACCAATAACGAGAAAGTTCGTGCTTTCATAAACGGCCTTAAAAAGAAACCTAAACAGGAGGAAGCGAAAAATGAGTGATAAAGCGCAGACTCCCGTTCTCCAGACTTCGCATCTGGGTATAGACTTCGGCGGACTTACTGCTGTTGATGAGTTCAATATCAGTATCGCACCCACCGAGATAAAAGGCCTCATAGGACCTAACGGTGCGGGAAAGACTACGATATTCAACCTGCTGACAAAGGTTTACCAGCCCAGCCGCGGTACCATACTTTTAGACGGTAAGGATACCCGCAGCATGAGCCCTGTACAGGTAAATCACGCAGGAATTGCCAGGACTTTCCAGAATATCCGTCTTTTCGACCAGCTTACGGTTGAGGAAAATGTAAAGATAGGCCTGCATGATCATATAAAGTACGGTATGTTTTCCGGCATATTCCGTCTGCCTTCATTCTGGAAGGAAGAGAAACGTGCGCATGAGGAAGCGCTTAAGCTTCTGGACATATTCGGCATGGCTGATGAAGCCAATGTACGCGCCGACAGCCTGCCTTACGGGGCCCAGCGCCGTCTTGAGATAGTGCGTGCCCTGGCTACGCAGCCCAAGCTCCTGCTGCTTGACGAGCCTGCAGCCGGCATGAACCCGTCCGAGACGGAAGAGCTTATGAACAATATAAAGAAGATCCGTGATGAGTTTAAGATAGCCGTTATGCTGATCGAGCATGACATGAACCTTGTCATGGGTATATGCGAAAATATCGTGGTGGTGAATTTCGGAAAGATAATCGCCGAAGGTACTCCCACCCAGATACAGAATGATCCTCAGGTCATCGAAGCATACCTGGGCGGAAGGAAGGAGGAGGACTAGGCATGGGCACTATGCTTAAGGTCGAAGACCTGCATGTATATTACGGCAGCATCCATGCGATAAAGGGTGTCTCCTTCGAGGTTAATGAAGGTGAGATAGTGACGCTTATAGGGGCTAACGGCGCCGGTAAGTCCACTACCTTAAACACCGTGGGCGGTCTTTTAAAGGCACGCAGCGGAAAGATATCTTTTATGGACAAAGATCTGCATGGGATAGGCGCAGATAAGGTCGTGGCGCAGGGTATGGCACTCTGTCCCGAGGGAAGACGTGTATTCCAGCATATGACGGTACTTGAGAATCTGGAGATGGGCGCATACACAAGGCCTGCTTCGGAGATGAGTGATTCACTGGAAAAGGTATATGAGCTTTTTCCCAGACTTAAGGAAAGATACCGTCAGGTAGCCGGAACATTATCCGGTGGCGAGCAGCAGATGCTGGCCATGGGCAGGGCGCTTATGTCAAAGCCCAGGCTTATGATGCTGGATGAGCCTTCAATGGGTCTGGCACCCATACTGGTCAAGCAGATATTCAGCATAATAGAAGATATGAACAAACAGGGCACCACGATACTTCTGGTGGAGCAGAACGCGCAGATGGCACTTTCCGTGGCGAACAGGGCTTATGTACTGGAAACCGGGCGCATCACTGCAAGCGGTGATGCAGGGGAGCTTGCGGAGAGTGAAGAAATAAAGAAAGCATATTTGGGCGGTTAAAAAGAAAGGGGAAAACAATGGCACAGAGAACAGACATTAAAAGTGTACTTATTATCGGAAGCGGACCGATCATCATAGGTCAGGCCTGCGAATTTGATTATTCGGGAACACAGGCCTGCAAGGCTTTACGGAGCCTGGGCTACGAGGTGGTCCTTGTGAATTCGAATCCCGCCACAATAATGACGGATCCGGAAATGGCGGACGAAACATATATCGAGCCCCTGAACGCAGAACGGGTGGAAAAGATAATCGCAAAGGAACGGCCTGATGCCCTGCTCCCGAATCTCGGCGGACAGTCGGGACTTAATCTCTGTTCGGAGCTTCATAAAAAGGGAGTTCTGGAAAAATACGGCGTAAAAGTCATC
This sequence comes from Lachnospiraceae bacterium, assembly GCA_017437785.1. GTDB lineage: Bacteria > Bacillota > Clostridia > Lachnospirales > Lachnospiraceae > NK4A136. The sequence continues at coordinate 109 of JAFRXH010000004.1, read as the reverse complement.
GGAGTCCAGGTGGATGCCATTGAGCGTGGAGAGGACAGGACGGAATTCAAGAAGACCATGAATGAGCTTGGAATTGAGATGGCCCGTTCAAAGGCCTGCTATTCCGTTG
>JAFRXH010000026.1 GCA_017437785.1 Lachnospiraceae bacterium | reverse complement strand
GCATGAGGGCACAGATCACGCACCTTGTGGAAGAACATGGTGTTAAGCGTATCGTCTTTATGGGTGGAACGCCCGATCATGTGGACAGTATAGCCAGACTTGAGACTACCAGGCAGGTACTTAAAGAGCATGGCCTGGAGCTTAAAGATGAAGATATAATATATGGTGAATGGGGAAATACGATCCCCGAGATCACGATAAACAAATTTGCGGATGAGAACAATTTCCCGGATGCATTGGTCTGTGCCAATGATATAATGGCCATGTCAGCTATGACGGCGGTCTTTGCCCGTGGCTACTCCGTACCCGAAGATATCATCATTACCGGCTTTGATAATATTTCCTACGGTAATCATTTTTATCCGGCGCTCTCTACCGTGGATTCCAATTTTGAAGAAATAGGTTATCAGTGCAGCAGGCTGATATTTGACCAGATAAGCGGTCGTGAGGTACCGAAGTTTTATACCATCCCGTCTGTCTTTGTACATGCCGAGACCTGCGGATGCAAGGATATGCCTGCATTTACAAAGCTTAGAAATGAGTATTGCCGTTTTTCCTATCAGCATCATCTGGATTCCACGTCCCTTGAAATGTATGAAAGGATACTGCGCTCGCGTATATCGGAAACAGCCGATTACAGTTCGCTGAAAAAAGAGATGCAGAGCCATTACCAGCGTAATAATACATATGAGGGTAAGGAATTTTATATAGTGATCGATCCCGAATATTTTGAAGATGTGATCGCGAAGGAAGAAGAGCTGTTCGTAAACGGATATAAGGAACAGATGGAATCGGTGGTTACCTTTAAGGACAAAAAGAGCATGAGCGAGAGGATGACCGACCGTCATGAACTGGTTCCCGGATATACTAAGGTTGACGGGGAGCAGCATGTATATACTTTCTGTCCCTTACATTATTTCCAGTATAACTATGGGTATATGATATTTAAGGATAACCCGCCCATCATGATGCAGGATATGCTGTATCCTTATCTTGAAAAACTTCAGCAGTCGCTTAAGCTGCTGCGCATAAACCTGCGTCTGGACGGACTTAACAAAGACCTGACCCGTATCTATAACCGCGATCCAATGACCGGATTGTATAACCGTCTGGCCTATGAGGATAAGGCTGCGGTATTGTATGAACAGAGCCTTAAGGATAAGACCAGCATGATGGTCATGTTCGTGGATATAAATTATATGAAGCGTATCAATGACCGGTTCGGGCATCTGCATGGTGATAATGCGATCAAGACAGTTGCGGAATCCATAAAGAGCGTACTTAAGGATGACTGGATAGCAGTACGTTTCGGCGGTGATGAGTTCCTTCTGATAGCGACAGACTGTGATGAAGAAGCGGCTATACAGGTAAGACACAATATCTTATCCTACCTCTCGGTAAAGAACCACGATGGATCGCAGCCCTACGAGATATCCGCAAGCTGCGGATATGTGATCACCGATCCCGAAAAAACCGGTTCCCTGCAGGACTATGTCAAGGAAGCGGATAACCTTATGTATAAGATAAAGCAGGAAGTCCACTCAAGGGACGGATTGCCTAGATATTAATATGATACAAGGGTCCAAACTCATGCGACGATCATGCTTGCATGATTCGGCTCATGAGTTTGGGACCCGCACGAACATGAGCAAGTAGCAGAATGCCTGATTTTTAGGCATTCTTGCGGATTGCGAATGGTCGTAGGATTGCGGGAGTGCGAAGCACGGAGCAATCCGTAAGCATCATAAACAGAATAAAAAACAGAATAAAAAACTAATGGACCTTAATATCATTAATATAATAAAGGGGGTAAGGAAATGTTTCAGTTAAACAATTTTTTTGACAACAAAAACATGATCTGCATCGATCAGGCGGGATGCTTTAAGGTATTTGAGCATCAGCGCGATCTGTCGGTATCACCCGATGCGGCAGAGATGCAGTACTTCGCAGCCCAGATGAACGTAAAGCGCCGTCAGGTGCTCTGCGAGCTTAACAATACTGGCGTTAAGCTTCAGGCGGGTGCGATGCAGTGGATACTGGGCAATGTCGAGATGTCATCGGGCGTTACCGGAAAGAACTTCCTTGGCAAGATGGTAGGCGGTGCGGTGACCGGTGAATCGATGTCAAAGCCGGAGTACCACGGCCAGGGTTATGTGATGCTGGAGCCTACTTACAAGCATATCATTCTTTTGGATGTATCACAGTGGGGATCGATAGTACTGCAGGACGGCCTTTTCCTTGCATGTGATAAGTCGCTGCAGGAGCAGGTTGTAAGCAGAAAGAATCTTTCTTCCGCAGTGATGGGCGGTGAAGGACTCTTTAACCTCTGCCTGTCCGGTCAGGGTATCGCTGTACTTGAAAGCCCGGTTCCCAGAACAGAGCTCGTACAGTTCAATCTGCAGAATGATGTGGTAAAGATCGACGGTAATATGGCCATCGCTTGGTCGGGTTCACTTGATTTCACGGTTGAAAAATCTTCAAAGAGCCTTTTGGGATCGGCAGTATCCGGTGAAGGTCTTGTAAACGTATATCGCGGAACAGGTTCCATCCTGATGGCACCTACAGCAAAGTAAGGGAGGCAGAGATATGATACAGAATTCAATGTTAAGCAGTCAGAATGTATCTGTTAAATCCCAGCTTGGCTGCATGCAGGTAGTGGAATACACAAAGGATATGAGTGTAAGTACACTCACGGCCAGAACGGAATTCTTCTGTTCGCAGATGAACGTGCAGAGGCGCCAGCTGCTGGTAAACTTAAACAATAACAGTGTGACTGTTCAGGCGGGTGCCATGCAGTGGACGGCAGGAAATGTCCAGATGAGCAGCGGTGTCCAGGGTGCAGGTGATTTTCTTGGAAAGATGGTGGCTTCCAAGATGACCGGCGAGTCCGCGGTTAAACCCGTATATTCCGGAAACGGCCAGCTGATGCTCGAGCCTACCTATCGTCACATAATCCTTCTGGATGTGGGTAGCTGGGGCGGCAGTGTCGTTTTGGATGACGGTCTTTTCCTTGCATGCGATAGTTCGATACAGCAGAAGGTTACGGCCAGAAGCAATTTATCTTCTGCAGTGCTCGGCGGCGAGGGGCTTTTCAATCTGTGCCTGATGGGTCAGGGTATAGCTGCTCTTGAGAGCATAGTACCCATGGAAGAACTTATCGAAGTGGTACTTGATAACGACTGTATGAAGATAGACGGGAACATGGCTATCGCATGGTCTTCTTCCCTTCAGTTTACGGTTGAGAAATCATCCAGGAGCCTTCTTGGATCGGCAGTATCCGGCGAGGGCCTGGTAAATGTATATCGCGGCAGCGGCAGGATATGGATGGCTCCCGTGATAAGCGGTTTCGGTTCCGCAGGCATGAGCAATTCGGCAGAGAATGCATCATCCTCTCAGACAGGAAGATCCGCAGCCAGCGGAGTAACGGATAAGCTTGATAAGATATCGGGTATAGTAAATCTCTTTACCTGATGGAAATACTTAAGTAGTGGTTTCACAGATGAAAAAGATAATGATAGTAGACGACGACCAGCATATCAGCGATATGCTGGTCGAAAATCTTTCAACAGAAGGTTATGAAGTGGTGGCGGCTTATTCCGGTACCGAAGCACTGCTGCTTCTTTCCGGTACCAGACCGGACCTGATACTGCTGGATCTGATGCTGCCGGGTATCAGCGGAGAAGAGTTGATCACAAAGATAAAAGACATACCGGTCATCGTACTCAGTGCTAAGGCCGATATAGCTGACAAGGTGGGACTTCTGCGAAACGGTGCAGCCGATTACATGACCAAACCTTTTGATATGCAGGAGCTGCTGGCGCGCATAGATGTACAGCTGCGGAAGCAGGAGACTGCTGCGGATAAAAATGTGCTGCGTTACAGTGATATATCACTTGATCAGGATACCCATATGGTCGAATGTAACGGCAGCGAGATCAGACTGACCAGGACGGAGTATGCGATACTCAGGCTATTGATGCTAAGGCCCGGACAGGTGGTGGCAAAGCTTACGATACTTGAGGATATAAGCATCGATACACCGGACTGTACAGAGGATTCATTAAAGATACATATCCATAATCTGCGCCGCAAGCTTAAGGCTGCTTCGGGTAAGGATCATATTTCTGCGGTATGGGGCATAGGCTTTATGCTTACTGACGCATCTTAACCGTATCTTAACCATTCTCTTAACCGTTTTCTTAACTGCTCCGTGTTATCCTGTTTTCAGAAAGGAAGGTGACATATTATGGAATACATTCTGAAAACAAACAGCCTCGAAAAAAAATATAAAGGTTTCGCGGCACTTAACGGTCTTACCATGAGCGTTCCCAAAGGATCGATCTATGGCTTTGTCGGAAAAAACGGTGCAGGAAAGACCACACTCATCCGTCTTATCTGCGGTATGCAAAAACCAAGCGGCGGAGATTTTGAGCTCTACGGAGTTAAGAACACCAGCAGTAAGATCAGCGCCTCCAGGCGCAGGATGGGGGCAGTCGTAGAGACACCTTCGATCTATCTGGATATGACGGCAGAGAATAATCTTAAGCAGCAGTATGATGTGCTGGGCATGCCGACATATGAGGGCATCGACGAACTCCTTAAGCTGGTAGGACTTACGGATACCGGAAAGAAGATGGCAAAGAACTTTTCCCTGGGCATGCGCCAGAGACTGGGCATAGCGGTAGCGCTCTGCGGCGATCCCGATTTCCTGGTACTTGATGAGCCGATAAACGGTCTGGACCCGCAGGGTATAATCGAGATACGCGAGCTCATACTTAAATTAAACCGTGAGAGAAAGATCACTGTGCTGATCTCATCACATATACTTGATGAGCTGTCAAAGCTGGCAACGCATTACGGCTTTATAGATCACGGCCGCATAGTACGGCAGATGAGCGCCGAAGAACTGGAGAGCGCATGCAGGAAGTGCATAAGGCTGACGGTTACGGATGTCAAAGCACTGGCGATGGTACTGGATGACATGGGCATTGAATATAAGGTAACGGATGATCATAATGCAGATGTCTACGCAAGTCCTGTTCTGTCGGAGATAGTCCGTAAGCTCGATAAACACGGCTGTGACCTGATCACGGCGACGGAGCGTGATGAGAGCCTTGAGAGCTACTACATCTCACTTGTGGGAGGTGGCAGCCATGAATAAACTTATACGTGCAGGGATCAAAAGAACCTTCAGGATAAAGACTTTATATATATGTCTGGCAGTGCTGTTTTTTATAGACGGCCTTGATATCATAAAAGAAGTACTGTTCCCCGAGCCGGGAAGGGATCTTCCGAGTCCCGAGGGATACGTCGTATCAGGTTTTCTGGTAGTGGTACTGCTTGCGGCTGTATTCATCTCATCTTTTCTGGGCAGTGAACATCAATACGGTACGCTGAGGAACAAGATAGCGGTCGGCCATGAAAGGCTTAAGCTGTATATCAGCAGTTTTATCGTGTGTTATACAGCCGTCATGATAATGTACGTTTTCGTGTGGCTGATGGTCGGTATCCTGGGAACACTTCTTCTGGGAGGATTTAGAAGCAGCGCAAAACAGATGTTAGTGCTGATACTGATATCGTTTCTGGCTTTTACCATGCTGACTGCGCTGTATGTGCTGATCGGGATGTGCATACACTCTAAGAGCATGTCTTCCGTAGCGGCTGTGATCGCGGCATTCATGATCATGCTCACCGGCGTGATGACGGTGCAGATACTCTCCATGCCGCAATACATTCCGGCAGATGAGATACCGGCGCAGAGGCTTTTGGAATACGAGCCTTCGGAGGATGATCCTTCACTGATGAAGAATCCTGATTATGTGGGCGGCAGCAAACGAAAGCTCATAGAGACTATACATATGCTCTGCCCCGTATCAAAGATACTGGGATACTCCGACACCATAGATGCCGGGGATGTGCTGGTCCCTGTTGCGGAGACAGTGGTACTGATGGCAGCGGGAATGGTGATATTCACAAAGCGTGACCTGAAATAAAGACCGGTATATCACGGCCTGTATAAAGGAAACAATAAAGGAGCGGATAATGATATATATTATTGCCGGGATACTGGTGATCGTCGTAGCAATGCTGTGCATAAAGCTGGTGCTGATAAAAAGATCGGTACGTGAGATAGCCGGTGAATTTGCCGACAGGGTAGAGAGTGATACCAATACCCTTATAGATGTATCCACGGGTGATAAGGATATGATCATGCTGGCAGATACGTTGAATTCCAGACTGCGGGTGCTAAGAAAAGAGCACCTGCAGTATCATCAGGGAAATGCGGAGCTTAAGGCGGCGATAACCAATATATCACACGATCTGCGTACTCCCCTTACTGCGATCTGCGGATATATCGATATGCTGCCTAAGACCGATGATAAGGATAAACAGGCACATTATATCGAGATAATAAAAGAGCGCGCGGGCATGATGAAGCAGCTTACGGAAGAGCTTTTTAAGTATTCGGTAATATTATCGGATGAAGGAGAGCTTGAGACGGAAACGGTATTCATCAATCAGCTGCTGGCGGAGAGCATCAGCGGCTTTTATCCGGACCTTTCAAAAAAGGGGATCACGCCGGAGATAAGTATCACGGATGAGCGCATCGAGAGGGAAGTAAACAAAGCGGCGCTTACCAGAGTATTCACCAATCTTCTTAACAATGCCGTCAAATACAGTGACGGGGATCTGTATATCACACTTGCCGATGACGGTGAGATCATATTCAAGAATCATGCAAAAGGGCTGTCCGCCGCTACGGTGGGTCAGCTTTTTAACAGGTTCTATACGGTGGAAGCCGCGCATAATTCCACCGGGATAGGGCTTTCGATAGCACGCACGTTCATTGAACGTATGCATGGAAGTATCACGGCACAATACGAAGACAGCTGTCTTTTGATAAAGATCGTTTTACCGCAGTAGCGCGACCTGAAAGCGGGCGGTGTACATAAAACATTTGCATAGACAATCCCTTTTATTGGGTATATAATAGAAATAGCGACTTTTTTATGGGTCGGTATTATAATCCCGTACTTTATCCGGGATCATCGGGAAGGGAGGAAAAAGACATGGCTAAGAAGTTAGGATCGTATGTATCGCTGGTAGTAATGTTTGCACTTGGACTGGTACTGATATTGAATCCTTATTGGGTTGTCAATACCGGTATCAAACTGGTAGGTATAGCGCTGATACTTTACGGATTGGGTGCTGTGATATCGACACTTATGCAGCACGATTTTAAGCTCACCGTTACAGCCGGGATGATAGGCAATATACTGATAGCTGTTTTAGGTGTGGTAATGCTGTTTAATGCACCTGCCATTTCACATCTGTTTAATGTATTCTTTGGCGTGATAATCGTATTGCACGGAGCCAGCATACTGCTCGATGCATTGAATAAAAAGGATTCGGGAAACAACGGAATAATCCCGGTCATCATCGCGGGGATCATAATCCTCTTCGGTATCCTTTTGATAGTCAGGGTATTCGGTATCGATACTATGATGATACGTGTTGCAGGTATTATCATGCTCTTTAACGCAGCCCTTGGGCTTTGGGTAGCGCTCAAGAATTAAGAGGGGTATTCCATGAAGATAACCAGGAGAAAAAAAATGCTGCTGGGACTGGCGGCATCCACGCTTTTTTCAGTAACGGGCTGTCCCTTTAATCAGGAGGATACCGTGTATGGTCCGCCCGACAGGGGGCAGTATGAGGAGCCGGAAGATGTGGATGTGACAAATAATCAGCTGGAGGATGTTTACGGTCCGCCTGTGCAGATCGATGATGAACCCACACCTGCGGATAACGAGATCGAAGGCGTATACGGTCCGCCTTCGTGGTTTGATGAAGGACCGACGCCTGCGGATAACGAGCTGGAAGACGTATACGGCCCGCCCGAGTGGTTCGATGGTGATGAACCGGATGTGATAGATAATATACCGGAGCCGGTATACGGTCCGCCGGAAGATTTTGATGAGTAAGGAGAGAGGTTTTAAATGAGTGACATGATCGAAGTGCGCTGGCATGGCCGAGGCGGTCAGGGCGCAAAGACAGCAAGCCAGCTGCTGGCTGATGCCGCATTCATGGCAGGCAAGTTCGTACAGAGCTTTCCGGAGTACGGCCCCGAGCGAAGCGGCGCGCCTATCACGGCTTATAACCGTATATCTGATGAGCGCTGCAACGTGCATTCCAATATCTACGATCCCGATTACGTGGCAGTAGTGGATGAGACTCTTTTAGAGAGCGTGGATGTATGCGCCGGAATTAAGGAAAAAGGAGCCGTGATAATCAATTCCGCAAAGAGTCCCGAGGAATTAAAGCCCCTGCTCAAAGGCTATACAGGCAGGGTGTGCACCATTGATGCAAGAGAGATATCGCTGCGTAACCTGGGTGCATATTTCCCCAACACTCCCATGCTGGCAGCAGTGGTGGCAGTGAGCGGCTGTGTGGATAAGGAGCAGTTCCTTAAAGATATGGAAGGTTCTTACCGCCATAAATTTGCAAAGAAACCCCAGGTGGTCGAAGGCAACTTAAAGTGCCTGCGGGAAGCTATGGATGAAGTTAAGGAGTCATAAGAATCTTTATTAAAGCAGATTTAGGAAGGAAATAAGATGTTAACAGCAGCAGAAATAAACGAAAAGATCGCCTGGCAGGACATGACTACCGGCTGTGAGATATACGAGCCCGGTACCTCCCGCCTGACAAAAACAGGTGAGTGGCGCAGCCGCACACCACAGTGGCTTCAGGATAAGTGTAAGCAGTGCGTGCTCTGCGCGCCTTTCTGTCCCGATGCCTCCATTCCCGTAAAAGACGGAAAGAGAGAAGATTTTGACTATGATCACTGCAAGGGCTGCGGTATCTGTATAAATGCATGCCCCTTTGACGCCATAGTCTGGAAGGAGGAGGCATGAGCATAAGAGAGAGACTTTCCGGTAACGAGGCTATAGCTACTGCTATGCGCCAGATCAATCCGGATGTATTTGCGATGTTTCCCATTACTCCTTCGACAGAGATCCCCCAGTACTATGCACAGTACGTGGCGGACGGAAGAGTTGATACGGAGTTCATCACCGTGGAAAGTGAGCATTCATCCCTTTCCGCATGTCTGGGCGCAGAGGCTGCCGGCGTTAGAGCCGTAACGGCTACATCATCCGCGGGTCTGTCTTTCATGAACGAAGTGCTGTATGTGGCGGCATCTTCGCGACTTCCCATCGTGCTGGCTGTTGCCTGCCGTGCGCTTACCGGGCCTATCAATATCAATCATGATTATTCTGATTCCATGGCTGAGCGCGACAGCGGTTTCATCCAGATCTACGGCGAGAATAATCAGGAAGTATATGACAATTATCTGCAGGCTCACCGTATCGCGGAGCATCCAGATGTACGTCTGCCGCTTATGATATGTGAAGACGGTTTCATCACTTCTCACGCTATCGAGAATATCGAGCTGGAAGATGACGAGGCTGTAAAGAAATTTGTGGGTGGGTATCATCCGGAAAATTATCTGTTAAAGAAAGAAAATCCCCTGGCAGTGGGCCCTTACGGCGTGTCAAATTATTATATGGAAGCGCGTGTGGCTCAGGCTCAGGCTATGAAGAATGCAAAGAAGGTCATACTTGATGTTGCTGCTGATTTCGAAAAGACCTTTGGCCGTAAGTACGGATTCTTCGAAGAATATAAGATGGAAGATGCTGAGCTGGCCATGGTGATCATGGGATCGAGCGCCGGTACCGCAAAGGCGGCAGTTGATAAGCTGCGCGCAGAAGGCGTAAAAGCCGGACTCATCAAGATCCGCGTATTCAGACCTTTCCCCGGAGAGGAACTGGCTAAAGCGCTTAAGGGTGTTAAGGCTTTAGCAGTGATGGATAAGAGCGAAGGATTCTCTGCCTGCGGCGGACCTCTCTTCGCAGAGACAGCAGGCGCCTGCATCAATATGCCGGATCGTCCGCTGATGGTGGATATAGTCTTTGGTCTGGGCGGCCGTGACTTTACGGTAGAGGCAGCGCTCAGCGTCTATGACAGACTGAAGAACATTGCAGCTACCGGCGAGGCCGGCGAGCTCTACACCCACATGGGACAGAGGGAGAGGTAAAGAAAGATGGCATATAATCTTAAGCAGGAAATGAACAAGCCCGAGCGTTTTCACTCGGGGCACAGGCTTTGCGCAGGCTGCGGCGCCGGTATAGTATGCCGTGCCATGATGCGCGCGGTGGAGCCTGAGGATCAGGCAGTTATCTGCAATGCTACGGGCTGTCTGGAGGTATCTTCCTTTCAGTATCCCTATACCGCATGGGAAGATTCCTATATACATACGGCATTTGAAAATGCTTCCGCTACAGCCAGCGGCGTAGAGGCAGCATATAATGTGTTAAAGAGAAAAGGAAAGATCGAAGCGGACAGGAATATCAAGATCCTGGCTATCGGTGGTGATGGCGGTACCTATGATATAGGCTTCCAGTCTTTATCCGGTGCGCTGGAGCGCGGTCACGATTTTACCTATTTCTGCTATGATAATAATGCATATATGAACACGGGTACGCAGCGTTCATCAGCAACACCCCGTTTCGCATCCGCTACCACCACTCCCTCCGGTGTGGAGAGTGTAGGTAAGAAGCAGAATCAGAAAGACCTGACTCAGATCGTGGTGATGCACGGAGCGCCTTATGTGGCACAGACCACACTTTTCGGTAATATGAAGGACTTTCATGAAAAGGCTCACAGGGCTATCTATACCGAAGGTCCTGCCTTCGTAAACTGCTTAACGCCCTGCCCCAGAGGCTGGGGCTATCCCGCAGAGGATCTGATAGCTATATGTAAGGCAGCGATCGATACCTGTGTATGGCCGATATATGAAGTGGTGAACGGTGAATACAGACTCACTTACGAGCCTAAGAAAAAGCTGCCTGTGGAAGAGTTCATGAAGAGGCAGACACGCTTTAAACACTGCTTTGCAAAGGGTAACGAGTGGACCATTGAAGCGGCACAGGAGTATGTTGATAAGAAGTGGGAAGAGTTACTGGCAAAATGCAAGTAAGGATCGTGTTAACCGAAGTGTGGAGTTTTCGGCGGCTTGTTTAAGGCCGCCGTTTTTGTTATAATGAGGCTGCTCACAGGAGAGCTTCATTACGGGGATGTTTAATGAAAGACTCATGATGAAAGGCAGGAGGAAAGGCTGATGGTGCAGGGCAGAAAACTTCCGATCGGGATACAGGATTTTGAGAGCCTCAGGAAAGATAATTATGTTTATGTGGATAAAACAGAATATATATACAAGCTGGTGCATAGTGGAAAACCATATTTCCTGAGCCGCCCCCGTCGTTTCGGAAAGAGCCTGTTTTTATCGACGCTTCGCGCCTATTTTGAGGGCAGGAGGGAGCTTTTTACCGGGCTGAAGATCATGGAACTGGAGGGGGACGGTCCGGATGCCTGGCAGAAATATCCGGTATTCTATTTTGATTTCAACAAGGATGAATACAGAAGAGAAGCCGCAATAGAAAGTGTCCTTGAAGGTCATCTGGAAAAATGGGAAGAACAATACCGGGTGGATAAAGGATCACGCTCACTGGCAGGCAGATTTCAAAAGCTGATCGAAAAGGCATATGAAGAAAGCGGAAAGGGCGTAGTCGTTCTTGTTGATGAATATGACAAAGCCCTTCTGGAAACTGATGATGAGAGGCTTGAACATAACAAGGCTGTTTTCAAAGGTTTTTTCAGCACGCTTAAGAGTTATGATCATTATCTTAAGTTCGTTTTCCTGACCGGAGTGACTAAATTTTCAAAGGTGAGTATTTTTAGTGATCTGAATCAGCTCAGGGATATATCGCTTATTCCCGAGTACAACGGGATCTGCGGGATCATGCAGTCGGAGCTTATTGAGCATTTTGCACCGGAGATAAATGAACTTGCGATAGCAAATGGAATAGACCGGGAAAACTGTCTTATGAAACTAAAAAAAATGTATGACGGGTATCATTTTGGGCCTGATACTGATGGAGTTTACAATCCGTTCAGCCTGTTAAATGCATTTGCCGATAAGAATTTCGGCATGTACTGGTTTGCTACCGGTACGCCGACTTTTTTGATCGAAAAACTGAAGAAATCCGGTTTTGATGCTAAGCGATTTACCGGCGAAGAATTCTATGAAGAGGAGGGAAGCCTTACAGACTACAGGGTGGAGAGTGATGACCCGGTACCTCTTTTTTATCAGACAGGATATCTGACGATCAAAGGCTTTGATAAGGAATTCCGAAGCTATGCTCTGGGTTATCCGAATGAAGAAGTGAAATACGGTTTTTTAAAGAGTCTGGCTCCTTATTATCTGTGTGCGGAGAAAGAGACAAATCCGCTGGATGTGCGTAGTTTTGTGCTGGATATACGTAAAGGTAATACGGATTCGCTTCGGGATCGCTTTACTGCGCTTTTTGCCCGCCTTCCGTATCCGACAGATGAAAAGATAGTGGAGCAGAATTTCCAGAATGTGATCTATATCGTTTTTATGCTGCTGGGTCAATATACCTTTACAGAGATCCACAGTGCCAAAGGCAGGGCAGACTGTATAGTCGAGACGGATGATTATGTCTACATCTTTGAATTCAAGCGCGATAAGAGTGCGCAGGAAGCCCTTAAGCAGATCGAGGATATGGACTATGCAAAGCCCTACGCTGCAGATAAGCGCAAGCTTTTAAAGATCGGTGTAAATTTCGATTCAAAGGAGCGCAGCATAAACGGCTGGGAAGTGAGATGAGCCTGCCTCCTGCCATTCTGAGGAGTGTCAGCCTTTCCTGTCATTCTGAGGAGTGTCGGCCTTCCTTGTCATTCTGAAGAGTGTCGGCCATCCCTGTCATTCTGAGGAGTGTCGGCCGTCTCTGTCATTCTGAGGGCGCAGCCCGAAGAATCTTGATGAAACTATCGGTACCAAGAAACTATATTGAATAATCATACAATTTTTGCTATAATAATACCGTCGGAAACGGATTTAATAACGGCTTGCATGTTTTATATAAGAAAATGCTAAAAGGATTTAGACAGCTAATGTATAAAACAAGGATAATCTTGACAGAACAGAACAGCTTAACTGCGGCCTTTTTATGGGCTGTTTTTTTATTATGTACTGAACGTCCGTAACAGGGCGTTTTTTATATAAAAAAATATATTCAAGGAGGAATGTATATGAAGATTAAGAAAAGAGTAAGGCGGCTGCTAAGCCTCTGGCTGTCACTGGTTATGATAATCAGTAACCTGGCCGGGCTGGTGCCGGGGATGAGTTTGACGGCACTGGCGTGGGATGGTGATCCTTATGCCGCGCTGCTGAATACTACAACAGCAGTAAATTTTGATGGCAAAGAATGGTATCTGATCGAGAACAACTCCACGGCCACAAATGCAGGAACAGTTACCCTGCTTGCAAAGGAATGTGTTGCTGCGTCGCAGTATAATTCTTCTGGAAGCTATGTTGAATATGCTTCTTCGACAGTAAAAACAGCAGTAGATAATTGGTATAATAACCATATTACAAGTAATGCAAAAACGGCAGTAGTCGACAACAAAATGTTTCTTCTGACAAAAGATCAGGCAGATGCAATGACAGAGGATACCAGAAAATGTTCCAAGTATAATGGAGAAGACAAATGGTGGCTCTGCTCGCCCGGTGATTCTGATTATGTGGCGGGCGTGAACGGCTATTACGGTGAAGTGATCAGCGACTTCAATGCGGGAAGCGTGTATTGTGTCCGCCCCGCTTTAAAACTTGATCTGAGCAAGGTGACATTTGATTCAACAAGCAATACTTTCACGGTGGTGAATTCGTCTGTTGCAGTCACCGGTGTGACCCTCGACAAGACCACTGCGCAGACGATCGACGTGGACAATAAAGTTACCTTTACGGCCACCGTCTCTCCCGATAACGCATCGGACAAGACCGTAAAGTGGAGTGTTGGTGGGACGAATGCGGATGCTGTGACGTTGTATTCCGACGAAAACTGTACTACTGAGGTCGGTACGGACGCCACATCCACCCTGACCGTCTATGCTAAGGGCATATCAGCGGGTAGCGCGACCATCACCGCTACCAGCAATGCAGACAGCACAAAGAGCGCAAGCTGCGATGTGACGGTGAATGAGGCACAGACACAGACTGAAGAACTGCTGACCACAATCACGGCAACTGGCAAAGAACAGGCCAGCTACAATCCAGAGAATGT
>JAFRXH010000025.1 GCA_017437785.1 Lachnospiraceae bacterium | reverse complement strand
GACGTTTTACTTGGTATACCCAAAGCCACTATATATCTGCCCTGTATGAGGTAAAGATCACTCCATAACCTTAGTTCATTCATTACGAGGACTCAGAAAAGTACTGATTTTACTGAAAAAAGCACTTGACTATATGGAGAGAAGAAAAGAGACTTAATGATATAAAAGAAATGGATAAATACATACCGAATCCGGATGCGGATAATAATCTGCCGCCCGAGCAGCTGCTTTCGCTGAACAGGAGTAATTCCATGGATATAATGTCCAAGGCTATAAAGACCTGCGAGAACAATAAGCTTAACGGAAGTGAGCTTAAAACAGAGGGCGATAAATTAATGAAGCTTTGGGATGATACAACCAAAAATATTGAAGGCTACAATAAAAACATCGAAGCTTTTAAGAAGCAGTTTGCCAAGGTGATGCCGATCTTATGGGATGCGCAGACGCAGATGATCCGTGAGCTGCAGGGGAGCGTAACGGATAAAGTGAAGGTTGAGGATGAGGAGCCGGACAGCTTTCTTTCGATAATGGGCGGCGTTATGAACCGAAAAAAGAAGGAGCTTTTGCTGAGGCTGGATATTACGACATCGTTTAAGATATGGTGGAATAGTTAAGGAACAGTTAAGGAACAGGATAAATGAAGATAGTCATATTAAATGAAGCACAGACAGACTTTTTTGCGGCTCTCGATCCTCTGGGGGTAATGGATAAGGGAGATATGTCAAACGCCTTTTTCCTTGGGGCAGTGACAACAGAGGATAAGAAGGATATACCGGCAGGTCTTGCGGTGTGTACTATGGATGAGGACGCGGTGAGCTTACGCTGGATATATGTGTCGCGCTCTTACCGAGCTAAGGGATATGGCGATGAACTGTTAAATGCGGTTTTTAGGGCGGCGGGAAACGGTGCTAAGAGATATGTGCGTGCTTTTATCCCCAATGCTTACGGAAAGGATTATATCTGCGGCGGAGCTGAAGATTTTCTTAAGTTAAATGGTTTCACAAAAGATCTTGTCTATGATACGGATGAAGCGAAGGTTTATGTGGCAGAGGTGACCGGCGCGGAGGAAGCGGCTGAATTGCCGCAGGATATTGAAGGTGTGGACGGACTGAGTATTCTGGATATCACTGCGGACATTTCTAAGGATCAGTTCCCGGAACGCGATCTTACGGATGAGGATCTGGTGCTGGGTTTATCCGACATAGCAGGGAGTGTACTCGGAAACGGCGATAAGGGGAAAAATGCGATAGCTTTGGGAAATCTTACCATACCTGTATTAGGCAGAGGTTTGAACAGACTGCTTAAGAAGCATCCCTATGATGTATATGCCGATGGGGATCTTCTGTGCATATCGCCTGAGTGTTATGATGAGGAGCTGTCATCGGCGTATGTGGAAAACGGGGAGATCGTGGGGTTGTTTTTACTGCATCCGGATAAAAACGGCATTATCTGGGCGGATTATCTCTTTGACGGAAGCTTAAATCCCGGCCCGCGGCTTCTTGCCATGCTAAATCGTACGGCTAAGGTTTTGGTTAGCAAATACCCCAAGAAGACGGAGGTTGCCATAAGAATGAAGCGACCGGAAACAAGACAGCTTCTTAAAAAGATCTTTCCGGATAAAACAGCGGGTATCGATCAAAAGAAACGGGGACAAAGGCATGAATAAATGGATAAATGAACTCTTTAAGATTTGGGACGGGATAGAAGAAGGTAATGATGCTGCAGATAAGTACAATCCCGACAGCAAAGGATGGAGAAAGGAAAGCCATATACCTTATCTTGGGGATTATGATCCCATGCACGTGCTTAATCTGTACTATCCGAAAGACTATGACGGCAGCAGGAAATTAAAGACCGTTATAGACATACACGGCGGCGGCTGGTTATACGGTACCGTGGATCTTTCCGAGCGTTATCTGGGATGGATAGCATCACAGGGCTATGCGGTAATGGGCATGAACTACAGGTTGTTAAGGGAGACCGATCTTAAAGGACTTGTACAGGATATATATGATGCTATCGGCTGGCTTGAAAGATTCGGGCCGGACAGGGGCTTTGATCTTGATAATGTGCTGCTTACCGGTGATTCCGCAGGGGGGCATCTGACAAATCTGGTGGCCTGCATAGAAAACAGTAAGAAACTGCGTAAGGCTTACGGGGTTAAAAGAAGTGGACTTAATATAAAGGCGCTCTGTGTATGCTGTCCCTGCGCGGATACGAATGCGCTGTATATAAGCGGAGAACCGGGGACTGAGGCTGGGGAAGGTACGGCAGCAGCCTACAAGAGCCTGATGCTGGGAGAGGCAGGAGAAAAAGCGGCATGGCATGAACTGATGGGGATAGATGAGACAATCCCGGCACTGGATACGGATCCGTCAGCGATGCCGCCGGAGCTTATCATCGGATCAGAGACCGAATCACTGTATAAGCAGACCGTATTTTTAAAAAAGCAGCTTAAGAAGTCAGGCTGGCCGTATGAGGCTCTGATATGGAAAAAAGAGGAGGCTCTGCATCTTCAGCACGTATTCAATATCTCACATTGGGAGTGGAGGGAAAGCCTTATCTCAAACACGGAAATGTTAAAATTCTTCGAAAGGAAGTGTAAAGGATGAACACAAAGGTAAGTATTGCAGGTATAGAGCTTAAAAACCCGGTGATGACGGCTTCGGGAACCTTCGGATCGGGAATGGAATATGCGGAGCTTACAGATATATCCCGTTTGGGTGCTATAGTCACTAAGGGTGTGGCCATCACTCCATGGGAGGGGAATGCTACGCCAAGAGTAACCGAGACCTCCGGCGGGATGCTTAATGCCATAGGGCTTCAGAATCCCGGTGTGGATGTGTTTATGGAAAGAGACCTTCCTTTTCTTAAGAAATTTGATATACCTGTTATAGTAAATGTGTGCGGACACACTGTTGAAGAATACTGCGCTGTAGTAGAGAAGCTTAATGACACATATGTATCGATGTATGAGATAAATGTATCCTGCCCCAATGTTAAGCAGGGGGCACTGGCTTTCGGGCAGGATGCAAAGGTGCTGGAAGAGACTACCAAAGCGATAAAGGCTGTTTCGAAAAAGCCCGTTATCATGAAGCTTTCTCCCAATGTCACATCCATAAAAGACATGGCGCTTGCGGCGCAGGCAGGCGGAGCGGATGCCGTATCGCTGATAAATACGCTTATCGGTATGAAGATAGATATAGAAAGAAAGTGCTTTGTGCTGGCAAACAGGACCGGAGGTTATTCGGGACCCGCGGTAAAACCCGTAGCCCTTCGCATGGTATATGAAGTGGCGCACGCCGTAGACATACCGGTCATCGGAATGGGCGGTATCTCAAGCGCCGAGGATGCTATAGAATTCATCATGGCCGGAGCGACCGGTATTGCAGTGGGAACGGCTAATTTTATCGATCCGCAGGCCACGGCAAAGGTCATCGACGGCATAGAGGTGTATATGAAGAGAAAAGGCATAGAAGATCTGGCACAGATAAGGAAGATACTGTAAGCGTCCCGGGCAATCATCCCAGTCATCCTGAGCGATATTTCATGTCATCCTGAGCGATATTTCCTGTCATCCTGAGCGAAGCGAAGGATCTTAAGGCGGCTTTCAAGCCGCCTTTTTTTCGGCCGAAAAATACCGAGACTGATGCGAAGAAAGCTTGTCCGGTAATATTTTTTATTGTATGATAGAATCTGTAGTAGTTTTGCTACATACCATTATATGAGGAGGTAATCATGAAGAGATTACAAAAGTTTCTGGCAATGATGCTGACGGTGATAATGTGCGTCGGCACGCTCGCGGATACCGGGCTTACGGTGTTTGCGGCGGATGCAGAGGATGAAGCGGTAGCCGAAGATGCCGCAGATGAGGAGGGAACCTCGGAAGAAACTGTTGTACCTGCAAAGGAGCAGGCAGATGAGGATGAAGATCCTGTTGCCGATGAGCCTGCTGATGACGGCGCAGTGACTAAGCTGGTCGTTAACGGCACGAATATGCTAACCAAAGCCGGGAAATATCTTAAGCCTAACGGTGAGCATTATAGCGGAAGCTTTGCGGAGCCTATGGAAAAGCCGTATATGTACTACGATACAAGCGAAGGCAGGCTTCTGCTGCATGATATCACGCTTGATGGTAAATATGGCGATATGAGCGATGGCAGATGCTCGACAGGTATCGAGTTTGCCGGTGACAAACTGATAGTTGAGGTCATCGGAAAGTGCCGGATAGCGCAGGATGGAGTCGCCGGAGATGATGCTTACGGTATCAACGCAGATGGTGATCTTATCATCCGTAATACCACACGGAACAGAAAAGCGGTCCCCGGATCATTAGGTATCCTGCCTGCAAGTAATGCGAACTGGATATCTTCGATAAAATGCAGCGGCAATCTGACTGTCGAAGGAGTGCATGGATCCGCTGATACCGACGATAATGCTCCGCTGAAGCTTGATACTGACGCAAGTGATGTTAGCAGATATGTTGATGGTTCAGAGATAGACAGTGCCGGGGATCTGACTGTTAAAGATGCACTTATCAGCGTGAAGGCGGCAGATCATGGTGTAAATACTAAGGCAATAAATTGTGGAGGAAATATCAGCATTGAATCCGGCACTGTGGAAGCAGAAAGTGATGGGAACGGTACAGAGGTCGGAAGATATGCGATAAAAGCAGACGGTAATATCAGCATAGGTGAAAAAGCGGAAGTTTCGGCTACCGGCTGCGGACAATACGGATTTGGTATCTTCAGCTCTGCAGGAAAGGTTATTATCAACGGAACGGTTTATGCAACAGGTAAATTTGATCCGATATATGCGAACTCAGAGATAGTGCTTGGTGAGGGGACAGCGATCACAACACCGGCAGAGGGTAAGTTATCGGGTAACAATAGACAGATAGTAACTTGGGAAGGTACTAAGGTCACTGATGTCCGGATAGAAAAAGGCCATTATCTGGATATATGGGTAAGCGGAAAGAGGCTGGGAACCTGGGATAAGGATATCCGTGGCTTGTTTACTCCGGCTGAACTCAACAGCAGTACTTTTGATGCTGAGACAAATACACTTGAGCTGAATAATGTAGACGGTATTAGCTACTTTGATAACGGATCGCCAACGGTTCCTTCAGACAAGCCGGCTATATATACCAAGGTACCCCTCACCATAAAAGGAAATAATACAAAGATAGAGTACGATGGGAAGATCATTTCTACGTCTGGTGCTGATATAAACATACAGGGGGATTTAAACCTTAAGTCAGCCGATGGTATTGCTGTGTATGCAGGAGGAGCCTCCATCACTGTAGAAGGAGAGGAGACCGTACTAAAAGCACAGAGTGATAAAAAGAATGCGATCGAGGTTGGATTCTCGGGTGCGATAGTTATAAATAGCGGCAGGGTAGAAGCTAAAGCTGCTGCATCTGACAGTGCCGGAATTTATTGCGATGGCGATATCACGATAAACGGCGGTGATGTTACAGCAGAAGGCGGAAAATATGCGATAGAAGCTTTTGGAGAGAATAAAAAGATAACTCTTGCAGATGGCATTACGATAGCAGAACCCACGGGAGGGAAAGTAAAGAGCATACAAGAGGGAAAGAAAAAACTGACGACTATCGTGGATTCAAGTGACAACGCAGCAAAGAAAGTTAAGCTCACTAATGGGAAATATGAGCTCTGGGTAGAGGGCTCACCCTTTAATCCCATTCCCGAGAGACTTGAGGAAGTAACCGATCTTATCCTTGTTAAAGGACAGAAGTTCAACATGCCCACAAACGGATGGAGCGTTGACAAGGATTCCAAGAAGTATGTATCGGTAAGCAAAAAGGGTAAGGTCAGTGCCAAGAAAGAAACTCCTGAGGGAACTGTGGCAAAGATCACGGACGGAAACAGGACCATAGAGATAAAGATCATCAAGCCTCATTTTGAAAAGAAGACTATCAAGCTTGAGGCAAAGGGGACATATGAAGCAGCATCCTGCGGATTCATTGTTGGGGATGATTCGGTACCTGTAGCATATTACAGCAGCGCTTATGATGTGGCACAGATAAGCAACGAAGGTAAGATCTATGCCAAGACATACGGAACAGCAACTATTACGGCGTTTGTAAACGGAAAAGCTTATACGACCAAGGTTAAAGTTACTGAGCCCACACCGCTTAAGGATCGTAAGATACATATAAACGTCAATGTGAAGAAGAAGATCAGCATTAAAGGTGTAAAGATCAAGGAGTGGTCTACATCTGAGTCTGAAGAACAGTATGTGACGATCAAAAACAGCACGGTAAAGGCAAGCATGACCGGTGAATATGTGCTGATCGGTAAGGATAAGGACGGAAACGAATATGTTGTAAGGCTCGTAGTGGAAGATCCGGAGATAGCGGAACCGGTGTTTACCGAAGATCTCCATAAACCCGGATCAAACAAATACAAGCTTGTGCTGGGAGTCGGAGAAGTAACCAAACTTAAATTCAAGAGTATGGACCAGCCTGTGATATTCAGATCGGGTAACGGCGCTGTGGCATACGCAGATGAGAAACTTAACATTACTACCCAGACTTCCGGTAAGTGCAAGCTCACTGCCAAGATCAACGGAAAGACCGTGACCATCAGTGTGAAAGTTGAGTAAAGGGTAATATTCATAATCATTAAAGGAACTGTCGCACTATGGTGTGACAGCTCCTTTTTTGCCTTGAGCGCGGCCTAAAGAAATGTCTTATCAGGCATCCTTACGATATTTTTGACGAAGACATATTATCTGTAGATCCGGGAAACATCAAAAAATGATAGATACCGGAACGCTTTATAAGATGCACAGCCGGGCTTATAATGATACCATTCCCAGATCGTAAAGCAGACTGCTTATGGTCTGTGTAATAATGAGAAAAGAGCCGGACAGGCGGAAAGGATGCATCAATGAATAATTTCGAGTTCTACTCACCTACATGTTTTGTATTCGGAAAAGATACGGAAAATAAAGCAGGAGAATATGTTAAACGTTTCGGCGGCAGCAAAGTACTGATACATTACGGCGGCGGCAGCGTGGTACGTTCCGGCTTACTTGAGCGCGTAAAGAGATCCCTTGATGCCGAGTCTATATCTTATGTGGAACTGGGCGGCGTAAAGCCCAATCCCCGCAGCGGCCTGGTATACGAAGGCATAGAGCTGTGCAAAAAAGAGGGCGTGGACTTTGTGCTGGCTGTAGGAGGCGGAAGCGTTATCGATTCATCAAAGGCTATCGCGGCAGGCGTGGTCTATGACGGAGACTTCTGGGATTTCTACAGGGGCAAGAGGATAGAGAAGGCTTTAAGCGTGGGTACCGTTCTTACCATAGCGGCAGCAGGCAGTGAAGGAAGTCCCGACAGCGTTATCACAAAAGAAGAGGGGATGTTTAAGCGCGGAGCCAGCGGCGATGCGATAAGGCCTAAGTTCAGCATACTTAATCCGGCGCTTACCCAGACATTGCCGGCTTATCAGACCGCTGCAGGTATCACCGATATAATGGCGCATCTGTATGAGCGTTATCTGACCAATACAGAGGAAGTAGAAGTTACCGACAGACTGATAGAAGCCCTGCTTCTTACCATGATCCATGAAGGCCCGCGTGTGATAGCCGATCCCGATAATTATGAGGCAAGGGCGAATATAATGTGGGCCGGAACCATGGCACATAATAACGCTGTGGGCGTAGGCAGGAGCCAGGACTGGTTAAGCCATACGATAGAGCATGAGCTTTCTGCTCTATATGACTGTGCTCACGGTGCGGGGCTTGCGGTTACAATGCCGGCTGTATTTACTTACGAGCTTTCGCATAATGTGATGCGTTTTGCACAGGCTGCGGTAAGGATATGGGGCTGCCAGATGGACTTTGCCCATCCGGAAGTGACGGCTAAGGCAGGTATAGAGGCGTTCAGGAACTACCTTATTTCCATCGGCATGCCTAAGAACTTTGAAGAACTTGGCGCTAAGGAAGAAGATATCCCCAAGCTGGTAGAGGTGCTATGCCGCGGTGACGGAAGAGACGGAACGATCTCAGGATTTATTACCCTGAATGAAGAAGATTGTGCTAAAATATATAAGATGATGGTTTGATCATCAATAAATCAGAAAGAGGTGACCTAATGGATATTTCTCACAGGAAAGTCAAAAAGCAGATAAGATTTACGGATGCAGCCGGAGCTGCGCTGGCTGATAAGCAGATAAGCATAAAGCAGACGAACCATAGTTTCCTTTTCGGCTGCGGTGCCTTTGATTTCATGGGAGCCGCTAACGGCTTTGAAGAAGCAAAAAAGCTTACTGATAAGTGGCTTAAGGTTTTTAACTACGGCACACTGCCTTTTTACTGGGGCATGTTTGAGCGTGAAGAAGGCAAGCCCAATACCGAAGGCATGATGAAAGCAGCCAAGTATCTTCAGGAAAGAAATGTAAAGGTTAAGGGACATCCTCTTTGCTGGCATACCGTATGTGCGGACTGGCTCATGAAATATGATAACGAGACTATAATGCGCAAGCAGCTTGAGCGTATTGAGCGTGATGTGAACGCATTTAAGGGCGTTGTCGATATGTGGGATGTTATCAATGAAGTGGTCATCATGCCGATATTTGATAAATATGATAACGCCATCACCCGCGTCTGCAAGGAAAAGGGCAGGGTTAAGATGATCAAGGAAGTGTTTGACAAAGCATATGAGTGTAATCCCGATGCAGTACTCTTGCTTAACGATTTTAATACTTCCATCAGTTATGAGATACTGATAGACGGCTGTCTTAATGCCGGCGTACCCATCAGTGCGATCGGTATCCAGTCACATCAGCACCAGGGCTACTGGGGCAGGGAGAAGCTGGAAGAAGTACTGGAGAGATTTGAACATTTCGGGCTTCCTATCCACTTTACGGAAAATACCCTTATCTCCGGTGAGATAATGCCTGCGCATATCGTGGATCTTAACGACTGGCAGGTTGATGAATGGCCCACCACTCCCGAGGGAGAGGAGAGACAGGCACGCGAGATAGAAGAGATGTACCGCATACTTTTCTCACATCCTCTGGTAGAAGCGATCACCACCTGGGATTTCAAGGACGGGGCATGGCTTAAGGCACCCAGCGGCTTTGTACGTTTAGACGGCAGTGAGAAACCTTCCTACACCATGCTTAAAAAGCTGATCCATGAGGAGTGGAACACCGATATCACCGTTAAGACCGACGCCAATGGATACGCCGATGTAGAAGCTTTCAAAGGTGAATACGAGATAAGCGCCGACGGTAAGAGTACTGCTGCTAAGCTCACTGATAACAGTGAAGCGACTGTAGTGATAGGATAAAATATAGGAAAGCATGTGTCAAAAGGGACAGCCGGTCGCTGTCCCTTTTAATTTTCTTTAACAATTTTCATGTTATCATCTTCCAATAGTTCTTCGATACTCACATCAAGTGCAACCGATAATTTTTTGAGCTCGATATCGGTAACAAAGCGCTTGCCAGCTTCAATACGCTGAATAGCGTTTTTGTCTATATCAAGACCTGTTATCTGAAGCTTATCAGCTAATTGTCGTTGTGAGAGGTGAATTCTCTTTCGGAAATAGCTGACATTTTTACCACACAAATTATTTGTTCCGTTAGTAGATTTATTAATAAACATGATATCCTCATTTTTGACATTCACTGCTTGTCATTTTATATAGTTTATGCTAAAATTTGAGACATAATGACATTCACTGAATGTCAAATGTTCAGAATAATTGTCGATTTTGCACAAAAAACGGTGAGATTAACATTTGCGCTGGGAATATGGATAGGAGGAAACTCATATGTATGATGATGTCGGCAAAAAAATTAAAGTGATAGCTAAAGTAGCTTGTTGGGTTGGGATAGCATTTTCAGTGATTACCGGGATCCAAGCGGGACGGTTGATAGGCGGCCTAACCGGTGAGTTTAGTTTTGGAACTTTTTTTGGGACGGCAATAGGGGGAGCTTTTTTATCGTGGCTTCTTTCTCTATTTTTATATGGTTTTGGTGAATTGATAGAAAACACTAATTCTATAGCTCGGCGTTTTGAAGAAATATCAATTGTATCGGAAACTAAACATATCAAAGAAAACAATAATGAACAAGTTCCGCTTGCCTATAAGGTAAATGGACCCGGAAAAGCCGAGAAAGAGATAGAGCTTAAAAAAGTTGATATAAAGATACCGGCGGATACAGATACAGATGAGTATTTGGATGTTGAATGTCCGTATTGCAATGAGAAACTGGCATTTACAAAGCAATTCCTAACGGAAACTGATAGATTGACCTGCCCTATGTGCGGAGAAGCTTTTAATACAACTGTTGGATAATACATATACTTGTAGTAAACCTATTGGAAAGGAGCAATAAGATGGGGGATTTGTTTTGGATCGTATTAGTATCAGCGGCATTATTGGGCGGAGCTTTGTATTTTGGTCAAAAAAGAGCGGATAGTTTGATAGCTGAAGGTAAAATGATTAAAAGGGATATGGATTTTTGGAATTTTGCAGAGATATTTACGTTGTCTTCCGTAGATTATAAAAAATTACGTTCCGAGATCAACGATATGGATTTTTCGGAGTTTAAGATCACTTCATATCCAGATAATGGTGGCAAGTCTGAGATTCTTTTTAAATCCGGTTATGAATGGAATGCTAGGATACTTTACCTTGGCGAAAGTGAAGGAAGGAATAAATTTCGGTTTGAATTTACAACATGGAATACATACAATGGGCTTCCGATGAGATCAGATACGATGAATATGATGGAAACTAAGATAGAAAAAATTTTTTTGAAATTGGATCCTAACACAGTTGTAGAAACAGTGGAGAATAAGATTGAAACAAAGCATAAACTATTTTAGGGGGATGCGTTGAAAGCTAATTATACTGGTAAGATGCATGCAGCACTGTAAGATAGGAGGTTAAAAGGGTGAAGGGATTTTTGCTATTAATAATCATCGTTGGAATAGCCGCAGCGCCTTATATATTACGAAGAATACTAAACGTGGTATGGGATAAAACTGAGGATAAGATTCGAAATGACCGTATAGAACACGAAAGACAATCAGGTCATACGAATAATAAAGTCGCGAATCTATCGGATAGATATACAGATAATATGGATGAATAAGTGCCAATTGCTGATTAGCTTCCAACCGTTGTAATTAATATATATTTTAACGAAAGAGAGGGATTATGAAGGGATTTATTATTCTTATAATAGTATTAGCGGTCATGATATTTATATGTAAGAAGGTAGGTGCGCCAATAGCTGATTCTATAGTCGCTCCGCCTTCGGGATATAGAAGATCATATGCTATAAATTCTATAACCATAGCATTTATTCTTGCGCTTGCGGTTCTGGCAAAAACAGGGTCTTCAGGATTGATGGTAATTACTTTCTTAGCGGTTTCTTTTATCGGATATATTATTATCAGGGTTATTGAAAATGGTATTCTTACAGGTACCGATAAAGCGTATGATGCTTTGAAAGGAGCTGTGGGATCAACGAAAAAGAGTAATGATAGTCAAGCATACGCGAATAATCCGTTAATGAGAGCTGCTGCAGAACGTGAAGCAGAAGAAAAAGAAAAGGCGGACAAGAGAATTCTTAGAGAAGGCGGATGGAAATGCCGTTTTTGCAACAACGTAAATCCCTGGGATAAGGGATTTTGTTCGTGCGGAAAGAGCAGGGGAGAAAGCAAAGAAAAAGAATTATCAGTTCAAAAAGATCAAGAAGCTATACCTAATAAGAAGGAGACAAAAGAAAATAACGTGATTCCCGAAAAAAGATTTAGGAGTGATGTTAGATGGGAATGCGCGTTTTGCGGAAAAGTGAATGCTGGTTTTATGGGATTTTGTACTTGTGGTAAGAGTAGAACGGAGAGTTATTCAAAGAGAAAAGAACAAAGCATAGCGGATAAAATTGAAACAATGGGTAAAACAGAATCATTGGGAACAACAGTAGCAACAGAAAAGACAGAAGGGAGTAAATTAAGGAATGATGCCAGATGGAAGTGCGCTTTTTGCGGAAAAGATAATCCGGGCTTCATGGGATTTTGCACGTGTGGGAAAAGCAGAGCAGAAAGTCAAAGAGAAAATAGCTAAGGATAAATAAACAATCAAATAAAAGAATTATTGGAGGTGCATGGTTATGAACAAAATACTCAATCGAATAATTGGTTTGATCCTATCAATTATGTTAGGTTAAAATGATGAAGGGATTTTTGCTATTAATAATCATCGTTGGAATAGCCGCAGCGCCTTATATATTACGAAGAATACTAAATGTGGTATGGGATAAAGCTGAGGATAAGATTCGAAATGACCATATAGAACACGAAAGACAATCAGGTCATACGAATAATAAAGTCGCGAATCTATCGGATAGATATACAGATAATATGGATGAATAAGGAGAGAACAATGAGGAATTATAAAGTGAATGTTATATTTTTAGTAATGAAATGTATTTCCGTTTCAGCATGTTCGGGGGAATTGCCGGGAGGATAGTTTTTGGTTGTTGCTTAGTGGTGAGTTTGTTAGATAGATAGAGGAGATTAAGTGTATGAAAAAGAGGATAATAAGTTTTTTGACTTTTATTACGATTATTTTATCAATTTGTTTTAATTATATTGGCTCAATCACAAATTCTATGTGATGGCTGATTCCTGACATACTCCTTCCGGCTCATATCCATGATCTTCAAGAAGAAG
>JAFRXH010000024.1 GCA_017437785.1 Lachnospiraceae bacterium | reverse complement strand
TTTTTTTTATGGAGGAAAACAGAATATGAAAAAGTTACTGTTAATGATGCTTAGCTGTGTTATGCTGCTGGGTGCATGCACGGGTACAAAGACTACCCAGGCACCGGCGGGATCGGAAGTTGAGCAGCCACAGGAGGCTGAACCCACTCAGGCTCCGGAGGGCGGTCCGGAAGAGATCCACGCGATCATCGACATTAAGGATTACGGAACGATAGATCTGCTGCTTCATCCGGAGTGCGCGCCCATAACTGTGGAAAACTTTGTGAATCTCGCAGAGAGCGGCTTTTATGACGGACTCACTTTCCACCGTATAATGGATGGGTTTATGATGCAGGGCGGCGATCCCGAGGGAACAGGCTTTGGCGGATCCGATACTACCATAAAAGGAGAGTTCCCGGCGAACGGTGTTGACAATCCGCTTTTACACAAGCGCGGCACTATAAGCATGGCCAGGGCAGAGGATCCCGACAGCGCATCCTCACAGTTTTTCATCATGCATCAGGATTATCCCTCACTGGATGGATATTATGCTGCTTTCGGCGAGGTGGTAAGCGGTATAGAGGTAGTAGATGCGGTATGTGAAGCTGCACAGCCCATAGACAACAACGGCACCATACCTCCAGAAGCGCAGCCGGTGATAAACAGTATCACTATAAAGAAATAAAAAAGTACTTGCATTTTAATTGCAGATTTGATAGGATAATCAAGGTTTGAATTTAAAAGAGCTTGCAACTGATACCAAAGGCGGTATTTATAGCGTTTTTAATGCGCTCATAAATGCCGCTTTGTTAATTAGTGAGCAGGCATAACACCTACACAACAAAGGAGGAAAATAAAAATGTCTTACGTTGATGAAGTACTTGAGAAAGTAAAAGCAAAGAACGCTGACCAGCCCGAGTTCCTGCAGGCAGTTACCGAAGTGCTCAACTCTCTCCGTCCCGTAGTGGATGCTAACGAGGAGCAGTACAGAAAGCTTGCTATCCTTGAGCGTATCACCGAGCCCGATCGTCAGATCATGTTCCGTGTACCCTGGGTTGATGACAAGGGACAGGTTCAGGTCAACAGAGGTTTCCGTGTACAGTTCAACAATGCTATAGGGCCTTACAAGGGTGGTATCCGTCTTCATCCTTCAGTAAACCTTTCCATCATAAAGTTCCTTGGATTTGAGCAGGTATTCAAGAACAGCCTTACCACACTGCCTATCGGCGGCGGCAAGGGTGGTTCCGATTTCGATCCCAAGGGCAAGAGCGATAACGAGATAATGAAGTTCTGCCAGAGCTTTATGACAGAGCTGTACAAATATATCGGCGCTGACACCGACGTACCCGCAGGTGATATCGGAACAGGCGCAAGAGAGATCGGCTTTATGTTCGGTCAGTACAAGAGGATCCGCGATCTGTACGAAGGCGTTCTCACCGGTAAGGGTCTTACCTACGGCGGTTCACTGGCACGTACCGAGGCTACAGGTTACGGTCTGCTCTATCTTACCCAGGAGCTTATGAAGTGCCACGGTGAGAGCATGGAAGGCAAGCTGGTAGCTATCTCCGGTTCAGGTAACGTTGCTACCTATGCAGCTCAGAAGGCTCAGCAGATGGGCGCAAAGGTTGTTACCCTTTCCGATTCTACCGGCTGGATCTACGATCCCGAAGGCATCGATATTGCTCTTCTTAAGGAAGTAAAGGAAGTTAAGCGTGCACGTCTGTCCGAGTATGCGGCTGCAAGACCTTCTGCAGAGTATCATGACAAGAAGGACGCTAACGATCACGGCGTATGGAACATCAAGGTTGACATCGCTCTTCCCTGCGCTACCCAGAACGAACTTAATCTGGATGATGCAAAGGCACTGGTTGCTAACGGCGTAAAGGCTGTTTGTGAAGGTGCTAACATGCCTACTACTCTGGAAGCTACCGAGTATCTGCAGGCAAACGGCGTATGGTTCGTAGGCGGCAAGGCTGCCAATGCAGGCGGTGTTGCTACTTCCGCACTGGAGATGAGCCAGAACTCCGAGCGTCTGTCATGGAGCTTCGAAGAAGTTGATTCCAAGCTGCAGGGCATCATGGTAGGTATCTATCATGCTATCGACGATGCTGCAAAGAAGTACGGCAAGGAAGGCGATTATGTAGCAGGTGCTAATATCGCAGGCTTTGAGAAGGTTGTTACCGCAATGATAGCTCAGGGCGTATGCTGATGCTAAAGCAGGACTGATATATAAGAAATAAGATATTAAGGCCCCGTAAACTTCGTGTTTACGGGGCTTTTTTACGCACAGGGCCGCCGCGCCCGGTCTTTCAGACATCCGATCCTTCAAGCATCCAATCTTTCAAACATGAAAGATTTCAGAAACGATCTGGAAAGAATCATATGTTACCCTGTCTTCAGATAGAAAAAATATAAAAGGCAGGGCAGATCAATGAAAAACATAAGTAAAAAAGCGGTAAAGAAACTTGCGACAGGCTCTTTGAAGGTGAATGGCGGCAAGTATTCGGTATTGACGTTTTCGGTCATACTCACAACGGTCCTTTTCTCTTCACTTTTTACGGTGATGGGAAGTCTTTTGAGCGAATTCAGGGATTCGTCCATGGGACAGTACAACTACCTGGACCCGGCAGCAGCCCTGGTATGCGCAGCTGCTTTGGTGATATTCATGTTTTCGGGCTATCTTATCATCTATAATATTTTTGATCTGAACATAATATCCGATATGAAGGAATACGGACTTCTCAAAACGATAGGAACTACCGGAAAACAGATAAGAAGTATGGTAAAGCAGAGAGCAAAACGTATATGCATAATTGCAATACCTGCAGGTCTGGCTATAGGATGCGGGATAGGCGGCTGGCTGCTTCCGATGATCGGAAGATTTATCAACACGGTGGGCGTGGGCAAAGGGCACGTTCATATGAGCATATGGATAATCCTGTTTACCGTTGTGTTTTCCTATATAACAGTAGTGATCAGTTCCACAAGGCCATGCAGGATGGCGGCTAAGATATCGCCGGTCGAAGCGGAGCGTTTTACTGGAAGGCTTGATAAGAAGGGCAAACCTAAAAGAAAAACCATTCTGGTAGTTCTTTCGCTCACCCTGTCACTTGTGATGCTAAACAGCGCCCATACGATAATCAACAGCTTCAGTACAGAAGCTTTTGCAGAGGATTTTATAGCTGCCGATTTCTGCGTCCAGGATGCGCTCCTTGATAATGCGGGAGCAAGGGATAAAAATGTTAATGCGGTTGACGATGCCTTTTTTGCCGGACTGGCTGAGCAGGAAGGCGTAGAGAAAACCGGTAATCTGTATCTTCATCATGGGGATCATGTATTCCCGCAGGCGACCTGGAGCGGGATCGAGAGATATTTCTTTTCGGATGAGACGGTAAAGATGCAGATAGAGACTTTCTATGCAGACGGGGGTTATTCCGTAAACCAATACATTAAAGAGCTGCGTGATAAACGCAGCATGGAAGGCAACACATACGGTATAGGCGAGCTTGTGGCGGAAAAACTCAACGACATACGGACCATGGACGGAACGTCGCAGATCGACTGGAAAAAGTTTAGCTCGGGAGATTATGTCCTTGCCGAGAGATGGCAGTATGCGAGTGACGGATTCCTTGATATAGTAAGCGCCGGAGATAAGGTTGAGATAGAAGGGCGCGAATATACCGTATATGCGCTGGTCGATATACCTATGGTGATCGAGTATCCCGTATATGCTCCGATCGAGTGTAACCTTATACTTCCCGAGGATGAGTACCTTAAAGTTTACGGTGAATGCAGCCCGATGCGTACGCTTATCGATGTTTCGGATGATAAGGAACAGGCTTTCGAGAAATGGATAAGCAGCTATACCGGGGAAACGGCGCTTAGTTATATTTCAAAGCAGAGCGTGACAGAGGATAACAGATCGTTTGGAGAACTGTTTGCGACGGCGGGTGTCCTGATCTCGGTGATCCTTGGAATGATAGGTGTTATGAACTTTGGCAATACCATGATCGCTTCCATCATCTCCAGAAGCCGTGAACTTGCGATGCTGGAAGCTGTAGGCATGACTGCAAAGCAGCAGAAGAGAAGCCTTATAAAGGAAGGATTAAGATATTTCACTTATACTTCGGTACTTACTGTGCTTTTATCGGCGATCTTAAATGTAACGGCTGTAAAGACCTTTGTAAATGAGCTGCCTATGTTTACATGGCATTTCAGCCTTTCGGCGCTTATGGTATGTCTTCCCGTGATACTGGGCGTTGTACTTGCGATACCGGCGCTGGCTTATAAAAAGCTTCGCAGAAGGAGCGTGGTAGACAGACTAAGGACAGAATAAATCGCCCTTGTTATAATCTGAACATTACTGTATAATATACCGCCGGGAGAAAAATGGTTTATGTATTTTAATTCATTGCAATTTATTGTTTTCTTCCCGGTGGTATTGCTTTTGTATTTTATCCTGCCGGGAAAACTGCGCAAAGTCTGGCTACTTGCGGCCAGCTATTATTTTTATATGTGCTGGGAACCCGAGTATGTCGTGCTCATCCTTTTTTCGACCATAGCTACGTATGCGGCCGGCCTTTTGATGGAAAAGTTCCCTAAGTATAAGAAGAAGTTCCTGGTATCGGTTCTTATCATGAACCTGGCCATTCTTTTCTTTTTCAAATACTTTGATTTTGCCCTTGCAAATTTCAATCATCTGCTGGGAGTACTGCATATCAAAGCTGTATCAAAGCCCTTTGATCTGCTGCTTCCGGTAGGTATATCGTTTTATACTTTCCAGAGCCTGGGATACGCTATCGATGTATACAGGGGAGAGATAAAGGCTGAGAAGAATTTCCTGGATTATGCCCTGTTTGTAAGCTTCTTCCCGCAGCTGGTAGCCGGCCCGATAGAGCGCAGCGGCAATCTCCTAAAGCAGGTCAAGGAATCGGGCGATAAGCGCCTGTGGACCTACGACGGGATAGTTTCCGGCCTGGGGCTGATGCTTTGGGGCTTTTTTATGAAGATGTGCATAGCGGACAGGGCTTCGATATTTATCGATACGGTCTATGCCAATGTCCATGCGGTGGGGACCTTTGAAACACTGGCGGCGATGTTTGGCTTTGCGTTTCAGATATATGCCGATTTTGCGGGATATTCGGCCATCGCTATCGGAGCGGCCAGGATGATGGGATTCACACTTATGGAGAATTTCAACTGTCCACACTTTGCAGAGAGCATAGCCGAATTCTGGCGCAGATGGCATATCTCCTTAAGCGGATGGTTTAAGGATTATCTGTATATCCCTCTCGGAGGAAACCGGAAGGGACGTATCCGCAAGTATATCAACCTTATGATCACTTTTATCGTGAGCGGATTATGGCACGGAGCATCCTGGAATTACGTGTTCTGGGGCGGACTGCACGGCGTCTATCAGGTTGTAGGCGATATCTTAAGACCTGTCAGGGAGAAGATACTTGATCTGTTTAAGGTGGACAGGGATGCTTTCAGTTTTCATCTGGGCAGGAAGATAGGGACAACCACACTGGTGGCGTTTGCGCTTATCTTTTTCAGGGCAAGGTCGATGAGGCTTTCGTTCAGCTTAATAAAGCGTATGTTTACACGTTTTAACCCCTGGGTGATATTTGACGAGAGTATGTTCAAGTGGGGGCTGGACCGTAAGGAGATGGGCATACTTCTTTTCGGCCTGCTGCTGCTTTTAGCGGTATCCCTGGTCAGAGAGATAAAGAAAGTCGATATAGGCGTTTATTTGTTGAAGCAGAATCTGTGGTTCCGCTGGGTAGTGTATATCTTTCTCATCACGGCGGTGCTGGTATGGGGAGAATACGGCGTGGACTTTGATTCGGCACAGTTTATATATTTCAATTTTTAGGACGGGAAATGAAGAAGGCAGTAAGGATAACGGCATTTATAGCGATATGTTTTGTGTGGCTGTCCGGCGTATATGAAGTGCTGCGCTGGAAGGATACGCAGGGAGACTATATCTCATCGGTCACGGAGCTTAAGAATACTCCGGATGATACGGTGGATGTGGTCTTTGTGGGCAGTTCCCATGTATACGCCGGGATCTACCCTTCCTATCTGTGGAGTGACTGGGGGATATCCGCATTTAATTTATCCATTTCGGGAATGGACAGGGATTCCGCTTATTATTATATGAAGCATATGTTTAAGACCCAGTCGCCTAAGGTGGCTGTAGTGGATATGTTCGCTCTGAGTTTTGATACGCATCTGATGGCGGGAAATGTATACCGTAACTACATTTCACTGCCTTTATCAAAAGACACGCTTCCTCAGCTTAAGGCATATGCCGCAAAGGATAAGAGCGTATCGGCAAATATCTATGATTACGTGGCGCGCTGGCCCATCATCCATACCAGGTACAGGGAACTGACACGTTACGATTTTGAGCTGGATGCGCCCAATTATTTCGCAAGGGGTGAGTATCCCAACTGGGAATGCCAGCCCACATGGCTGTACAGACCGGATGAGGCATCGCCCAAAATATTTGAATCCGATCAGGAAAAGTGGCTTGATGATCTGGTGAGTCTGTGTAAAGAGAATAACTGTGAGCTCGTGTTTATGTCGCTGCCTTTCAGATCCTATGAAGACGAACAGAACTATATCGATCATGCGGTGATATATGCGGATGAACACGGTATACCCATGTTTGACTTTAACCGTATGACAGATGAGCTGCAAATAGATCCGCAGACGGACTTTTTTGATGAGACGCATGTCAATGCGCTGGGGGCAAAGAAGCTCTCGCGTTTTATGGCGCAGTGGCTGGATGATACTTATGATATGCCTGATCACCGCGGGGATGCGGCCTATGAGGTATGGGATAAAGATCTTAAATACTACGAGCACAGACGTGACGGGGATGCCATGGCATCGTCGCAGGATATGTACGAATTCCTTCCTATGATGCTGCGCCTTGATGATACGGTGGCAGTGATACACTTAAGCGGTGAATATGAGAGCGAAAAGTATGAAGTGCTTACGGAATACGGGCTCAGTGAAGAGGACATAGCCGGCGGCGGGATCTGGGTCTTAAAGGATCAGGTGATATATCCTGTGGAGGGCACTTATCTGGAGGAGCTTGATAAGTATTCGACGTTAAAGATCGAAAACGGCACGGTGATGATCAACAGGTCGAACTATGCCGCTAACGATAATGGTCTGGCCATAACGGTTTACGATCGTTTTCTCAATAAGACTCTGGCTTACAAGCAATTCTGAAAAGTTGACATAATCGCCGTTATTGATATAAAATATACGGGTATTTTTTCGTGTATCCTGAAAGGACGTAATTATGTTCAAGAAACTTTTTTCTTATGTGCGTGAGTATAAAGCGGCTTCCATAGCAACGCCGATATGCATGATATTTGAGGTACTCTTTGAGATACTGATCCCGATCTACATGGCATCGATCGTGGATGACGGTATCAATAAAGGGGATCTTAACCATATCTATGTTACCGGGCTCTTCATGGTGCTTCTGGCTATAGGCGGTCTGGTGAGCGGTATACTGGGCGGTGTTTTTGCGGCAAAGGCTGCAACGGGCTTTGCAAAGAATCTGCGTAAGGGCATGTTCGACCGCATCCAGACATTTTCGTTCGCAAATATCGACAAGTTTTCAACGGCAGGTCTGATCACCCGCCTTACCACAGACGTTAATAATGTACAGAATGCATATCAGATGGGACTGCGCATGTGTTTCCGCGCACCCTTTAATATGGTGATGGCCATGACGGCCGCATTTGTAATATCTCCGAAGATAGCCAGCGTTTATCTTGTCGCTGTTGTCTTTCTGGCTATCTGCCTTTTCTTTATCATGAGATCGGCAATGAAATATTTTACCCAGGTATTTAAGAAGTACGATGATCTGAACAATACCGTTCAGGAGAATGTTTCCTCAATCCGTGTGGTAAAGGCTTTTGTGCGTGAGGAATACGAGAAGGAACGCATGAAGAAAGCCAGCGATAATATCTACAAGCTTTTTGTAAAGGCAGAGAACAAGGTCATCATCAACTGGCCGTTAATGTCCCTGACAGTAAATGCTTGTATACTGCTGATCAGCTGGTTCGGTGCCCATATCATAGTAGAGAGCGGCGGCACCGTGTTGGAGACCGGTGATCTGATGAGCCTTCTTACATACTGTATGAACATACTGATGAGTCTCATGATGATTTCCATGATCTTTGTTATGTCTTCAATGTCCATAGCCAGCGGCGAGCGTATCTGTGAAGTGCTCAATGAGGAGCCTGATGTCAAGAATCCCGAGAACCCCGTTACCGTAGTTAAGGACGGCAGCATAGTATTTGATGATGTTGACTTCGCGTATGACAAGACCGGTAACGGCGCGCCTGTGCTCAAGGATGTGAATCTGAGCATTAAGAGCGGCGAGACCATAGGCATCATAGGCGGTACCGGAAGCGCGAAGACATCACTGGTCAACCTTATCAGCAGACTCTATGATGTGACGCAGGGATCCGTAAAAGTAGGCGGCGTTGATGTGCGTGATTATGACATGTCGCTTTTACGCGATGAGGTGAGCGTTGTGCTGCAGAAGAACGTGCTGTTTTCAGGAACGATACTGGAGAACCTGCGCTGGGGCAAGGCTGATGCTACCGAAGAAGAATGCATAGAAGCCTGCCGCATGGCCTGCGCCGATGAATTCATAGAAAGGATGCCGGAGAAATACAATACCCGCATAGAACAGGGCGGCAGCAATGTTTCCGGCGGACAGAAGCAGCGTCTGTGTATAGCGAGGGCACTGCTCAAAAAGCCCAAGATCCTTATACTTGATGATTCTACATCCGCGGTTGATACCGCTACGGATGCAAAGATACGTGAGGCTTTTAAAATGGCGATACCCGGCACTACCAAGCTGATCATCGCGCAGCGTGTATCGAGCGTTATGGATGCGGACCGCATAATCGTTCTTGAAGAAGGCAGGATCAACGGCTTCGGAACCCACGAAGAATTGCTTAAGGGTAATGATATTTACAGAGATGTATACGAGTCACAGACTTCAGGAAACGGTGACTTTGATGAGCCCCGCTAAGGGTTCCTGAGTATAGAAGGAGAGAGTAATGGCAGAGAGTAAACCCAAAGAAGTCAAGATGGGCCGCGGGCCCATGGCCAGGGGACCCCGTCCCAAGCTGGAAAACCCCGGAAAGATACTGGCCAGGGTGTTTTCTTATGTGTTTAAGGATTATCTGATACATGTAATACTTGTGGTGGCATGCATCATTACCAGCGTATTGTGTTCCATAAAGGGAACGATGTTTTTACGTACGCTGATAAACGATCATATCACGCCCATGCTTAATGCTTCGCTTAAGGGAGAGAGCGTGGATTACAGCGGTCTTCTGTATGCCATACTTTTCATGGCAGTCATTTATCTGATCGGCGTGGTCGCAGGTTATGTACAGAATAAGCTGATGATCTATGTGACTCAGGGAACGCTCAATAACATGCGTTACCAGCTGTTTTCGAAGATGCAGCGCCTGCCTATAAAGTATTTCGATACACATGCCCATGGCGATATCATGAGTATCTATACTAATGATATCGATACTTTGAGGCAGATGATAAGCCAGAGCCTTCCGCAGATATTAAACTCTGCGATCACGATCGTGAGCGTATTCATAAGCATGATCATCTTAAGCCCCGTGCTGACAGCTGTCACCATGTTCATGGTAGTGCTTATGCTTTTTGCAACGGGAAAGGCAGCCGGCGGCAGCAGCCGTTACTTTGTACAGCAACAGAAGCAGCTGGGGGCGCTTAACGGTTTTGTTGAGGAGATGATGGAAGGCCAGAAGGTAGTAAAGGTCTTCAATCACGAAGCAGTGAATATCGAGAAGTTTGATGAGCTTAATGAGAATCTTACGGATTCCGCATATAAGGCCAGCAAGTATGTAAATATCCTGGGACCTATCAATGCGCAGCTGGGCAACTTAAGCTATGTGCTCTGCGCTGTCGTGGGCGGCATCCTGGCCCTGGCTGTGGATCCCACATCGGCTATGGCTATCAATATAGGTGATCTGGCAAGCTTCCTTTCTTTCAACAAGAGCTTTAACTGGCCCATCAACCAGGTAAGCCAGCAGTTTAACTCCATAGTAATGGCTCTGGCCGGCGCAGACAGGATCTTTAAGCTTCTGGATGAAAAGCCTGAGGTTGACGATGGTTATGTAACGCTGGTAAATGCAGTGGAAGAAAACGGCGAACTCAAGGAAAGCAGCGAGCGTACCGGACTCTGGGCATGGAAACATTTCCACAAGGCAGACGGTACCACTACCTATGTTAAGCTTCAGGGTGATGTGGTATTTGACGGTGTGGATTTCGGATACACCGATGAAAAGATGGTGCTGCATGATATCAAGCTTTTTGCAAAGCCGGGCCAGAAGATAGCTTTTGTTGGTTCCACCGGTGCGGGAAAGACTACCATCACCAATCTGATCAACCGTTTCTACGATATACAGGATGGTAAGATACGCTACGACGGCATCAATATAAACAAGATCAAAAAGGACGATCTGCGCCATTCGCTGGGGATAGTGCTTCAGGAGACCCATCTGTTTACCGGTACCGTGCGTGAAAATATCCGTTACGGAAGACTGGATGCAACAGATGAGGAAGTGGAGGCAGCAGCAAAGCTGGCTAATGCACACGGCTTTATCAGCAGGCTTCCCGAAGGATATGATACGATGCTGGCCGGTGACGGCGGTGCGCTGAGCCAGGGCCAGAGACAGCTCTTATCCATAGCAAGGGCTGCGATCGCGGATCCGCCGGTGCTTATCCTGGATGAGGCTACATCTTCCATCGATACCCGTACAGAGAAGCTGGTACAGGAAGGCATGGACCGCCTGATGAGCGGGCGTACAACTTTTGTTATAGCACACAGGCTTTCGACAGTACGTAACAGCGACTGCATAATGGTACTTGAGCAGGGCCGTATAATAGAGCGAGGTACCCACGATGAACTGCTGGCGGAAAAAGGCAAGTATTACCAGCTCTACACCGGGGCGCAGGCATAGGATCCGGACAGGAAGGATCTGTAGTAAAAGGGAGAGAGGATTATGATGAAGGATTGCAGGAGGGTAACGGCCTGGATACTTTGTGCCGTTATGTTGTTTTTAAATATGGCTCCGGCCGTATATGCTGCGGATGAAGCAGTTGACGAAGGAGAGCTTACAGCATATTCACCTGAGTGGTGCGCGAGATATGGCGTGGATACGGATACTTTTTCCGAAGACGGAACGATCCCCGAAGAAGAGATAAGCGGCGGGGAGCTTGGTATCGACGGTGATAATGCCCATACCATTTACGGCTTTTTGCGAAACTCAATGGGGCTGCATTCTGCGGCTGCGGTAGGTATTCTTGCGAACATCTTTGCGGAATCGTCTTTCAGGCCTTACGCCATCGGTGACGGCGGTACCAGCTACGGTATCTGCCAGTGGCATGCGGGCAGGTGGGACAGGCTTAAGAATTATTGCAACAGTAACGGATATAACTGGGAGACTCTTGACGGTCAGCTTCATTACCTTCAGTATGAGACTGCTAATTTCTACCCCAATACAATGGCGGCAATACGCGATACGGAAAATAATGCGGACGGTGCATGGCGCAGCGCATATCTTTTCTGCAAAAATTTTGAAGTGCCTGCAGATACCATAGCCAAATCCGAACAGCGCGGTGATCTGGCACGCGATACGTTTTGGCCCATCTACGGTGAGCCTGACGGAGAGAACCCCGAGCAGCCCGAGCCCACGCCTACGGAAGTACCGAAGAAGCCTATAGAAGAACGTAAGGTCCCCGAAGAACTGCAGCCTTCACAGGAGGAGGAAAAGGAACCGGAAGAACCGGCATCCACGGTGCTTGAGAGCGATATCCCCGAGGACGGCATCATTCCCGAAGGAATATGGTTTGCGGGCATCACCGATATGGATTATACGGGAAAGAAGATAGTGCAGGATTTCCGCGTATATCATTCGGATCAGATGCTCAAAGAGAAAAAGGATTATACTGTCGACTACTTCAATAATAAAACAGCCGGCGTCTGTGTGATGACCATCATATTAAAAGGCAACTACAGCGGCACTTACACACAGAAATTTAAGATAAATGCGCTTGATATAGCGCAGGCGGAAGCACAAGACATTACGCTTAACTATAACGGAAAGGAACAAAAGCCCATACCAAAGGTAACGCTTGATGGTACGGCGCTTAAGTATGACAGGGACTTTACGATACCGGCTTATTCCAAAAGCGGATTCACGGGTAATCAGGCCGGAAATGTAAGCGTGAGCGTGGATATATGCGGACGCGGAAATTACAGCGGTGTTAAGACCATATCGATAAACTATATCGGTAAGCAGACCGTGAGCGGTCAGAAGCTGCAGCAGGTCATGATGGATAAGGTAAAGGCTTCTTCCATACCACGCCAGCAGTATGATCCCGACGGATATGAAGCGGTCAGCCTTTCGCAGAACAATCTTAAAGCCAAAAAGGGCGGAGCTTATGTTATCACCCTTAAGTATAAGGGAAAGACCTTAAGCGAAAATGATGTGGAAGTGCTGGGTATAGAAGGCGGTGATAAGCCGGGAAAGGCATATATCATCGTAAGGGGCAGGAATGAGGAACGATCCGCCACCGGCTACAGTTTTGTGGGCGAAAAGCGTATTGCATTTAACATCCGCGGCCTTTCTTTAAAAGGACTTAAGATAAGCGGGATAGAGAA
Source organism: Lachnospiraceae bacterium (assembly GCA_017437785.1). GTDB lineage: Bacteria > Bacillota > Clostridia > Lachnospirales > Lachnospiraceae > NK4A136. The sequence continues at coordinate 4,104 of JAFRXH010000024.1, read as the reverse complement.
GAGCTATGCTTATACGGGAGAAGAGATCTGTCCCGTGCCGAAGCTCGACGGGATCGCAGGCCTTACGCCGGATGATTACGTGATAAGCTATGAGGATAATATCATGCCTGGCAAGGCGAGCGTAGTGATCACCGGACGCGGCCGCTACAGCGGTGTTAAGAAAAAGAGCTTCAGGATAGACGGCATCTCAATCAGGGGCGCCGTGGCAACCTACTATTATGAAGACGGCAGCGAAGTGAGCGAAAATGAGATAAAGACGGATTATAAACGTGGCGGTACTTATATCGGAGTAAGCCTTTCGTTTAACGGAAGCACTCTGCAGGAAGGTACGGACTATAAGCTTAAATACAGCGATCATAAGAAGGCCGGAAAGGCAACGCTCACGATAAAGGGTATCGGAAAGTTCGATGACCATATAAATACCAGATACACCATAAGGAAGAGGGATTTTTCCGACAATATCAGGATGTATGCGGCGGATAAGCCAAAGGGCAGTGATTATGAGCAGAAACTGTGGGTCACCGATATAGACGGCTTCGCCCTTAAGGAAGGAAGGGATTATACGGATCTTAAGTACTTCATACGCCGCGGCAAAAAGATAATCACCATACAGGACAGCGATGTGCCCAAGGTGGGAGATGAAGTGTATGTATGTATTACGGGATGCGGTAATTATACTGAGGAAACCCTGTATACGAAGTACAGTATCATCAAATCTTCCACTAGCCTGGCCAAGGCAAAGATAGTCATAAGGGATCAGGTATATACGGGAGGAGAGATAAGGATCACTTCCATGGACCAGATAGAACGCGCTGTGATCGGAGATGTGGAACTGCTGCTGGGAGAAGACTTTACGGTGATCCCCGGAAGCTATTCCAACAATATCAACAAGGGGACCGCTTCATTCACGATAAGGGGCCGCGGTGAGTATAACGGTCAGAAAACGGTTAAATTTAAAATAACGGCTTCGCGATGAGCGAAGCCGTTTGGCATTTTTTTACGATAGGGATCATTCTCAGATATTAAGACCGGTGGATTCGTCCGCGCCCAGTACAATGTTCATGCACTGGATGGCAGCACCGGATGCGCCTTTGCCCAGATTGTCGAAGCGGCTGGCGATCACCACGCGGTCCTCATTACCGGTAACAAAGATCTCCATACCGTCCCAGCCTGCGCATGCATCGGAAAAAAGCGCGCCGCCGGCTTCGACATCCGCACCAAGAGGCATCACTCGTATGAATTTCTCGTTTGCATAGTGTGCAGCCAGTACTTCACGGAGCTCTTCGGGGCTCTTTTTATCTTTGAGCAGGCGCGTATACAGCGGAAGCTGTACTATCATGCCGCTGTGGTAATTGGTGGTAAAGGGCAGGAAGAGAGGTTCTGCATCCAGACCGCTTATTATCTTCATTTCCTTAAGATGCTTGTGGGTCTGGCCCCAGGCATACATCCTGGCAGAATCGAATTTCTTATCGCGGCCATCCTCTTCGTAAGCGGCGATCAGTTTCTTGCCGCCTCCGCTGTATCCTGATGCGGCAAATATCGATACAGGATAATCGGCAGGCATTATACCTGCGCTGATGAGAGGATATGCCAAAGCTATAAAACCGCTGGCATAGCAACCGGGAACGGCTATGCGCTTTCCGTTTGCTATTGCCGATCTGTGTGCTGCGGAGAGCTCGGGGAAACCGTAGGCCCAGCCGGGGAGCGTACGGTGCGCGGTGGAAGCATCGATGATCACCGTATCGGGATCGTCGCATAATGCCACGGCCTCTACCGCTGCTGCATCCGGCAGGCAAAGGAAGCTTATATCCGATGCATTCAGGAATTTCTTTATTTCATCCGGATCCTTTCTCTTATCGCTGTCGATCTTAAGTATCTCAATATCGCTGCGGCCTTCTAAGCGCTCGTGTATGCGCAGGCCTGTCGTCCCTTCACTTCCGTCGATGAATACTTTCTTTTTCATAGCGGTTCTCCTCGTATAATATATTTCAGATGTAGAATGATATCATTTATTTTTATACTTGTAAACACCGGGCCGGCTATACGGCGTTTTGCCATCCGTCGGGCGGAAAGGTTGAATTTGGGCTTATTTTAGTGTATTCTTTGATGGCAAGGCAGTAACGGTCGCAGTGAATGTGACAGAGTAAAAAAGCATACGCTTATAAACGGAGGTATGTGTGCGTGCCGGATGATAAGACACGGGTCAGCCGTTTTATGTTAAAAGCAGAGATGGTACTTGCGGCTCCGGGAAAGGGGCTGCATGTACTGCTTAAGAAACTGCGCGGCAGAAGGGATATAGGCCGCGTTGTTTTTCTGCTCTTTGTGCTGGCTATAGTGGGCCTGGGGCTGTGGTTCATGCGAAAAAATACCGTGCTCCTTATTGCGGGAGGCAGTGCGCTTGCAGTCGTTGCTTTTCTGCTGTATAAGCCGGTGATGAAGGGCTTTGCCACATTCTTTATTTTCCTGGAAGCCGCAACGCATATGTTTGCTAAAAGCTATGATGACTGCAAGAGCGCCATAGAGAAGTATGACTATGAGCACCGCAGCGCGCAGCAGAAGCGTGAGGATGAGGAGAAGGCAAGGCAGGCTAAAGCGCGTGAGGAGGAACTGCGCAGGGAGCGTGAAAAGAAACGCGCTGAGGAAGCAAAAGCCCGTGAGGAGCGCATGAAGGCGGAATGGTCGCGCGTGCGGCAGGAGGCCAGGCAGGAAAAGAGGCGTGAGCATACACAGAGAAAGCGCCGCCGTATGGAGCAGGAGGCGGAGCGTGAGCGTGAAAAACGCGGCGGGCCGCATGTTAAGACGGATAAGGAACCGCATGTTGACAGCGCGGCGCTTAATGAGGCAAAATCCATCTTTAACGTGGAACTTCCCTTTTCGGAGGAGGAGATAAAGGAAAAACGCAATATCCTGATCAAAAAGTATCATCCGGACAATCCCGGAGGATCCGAGGAGATGTGCAAAAAGATAAACGAATGTTACAAGATACTTTATAAATATGCTACGTAACATTTGTTACATACAAAGCACCCCCGCAGTAATATCATTTCATTAAAAGCAGCAGGTATCGCCATTGAGCCGGAAGGGCGGCCCGGGCGGTATGAGGCGATCGGTAGACATAATAATTTAGGCACAATTACATATAAATAATTCCAAAAATGAGCCTCTTTATTATTGACTACCACAGGTCATTTTTATATAATAGTGGGTAATTGGGGTTTGACCCCGTACATTAACTCTTAACGGCCATATGACCGTTATCATCAATACTTTTTTTATAGGAGGCAATGCAATGAGTCAGGAAATCAGATCAGAATGGGAAGGCTTCACCGGCGGTAAGTGGGTGAACGAGATCGACGTGCGCGACTTCATCCAGAAGAATTACACACCTTATGACGGTGATGAGTCCTTCCTGGCAGGTCCCACACAGGCAACTAAGGAACTGTGGGAGCAGGTACTCGATCTGCAGCGTCAGGAGCGCGAAGCAGGCGGTGTGCTTGATATGGATACAAAGGTGATAAGCACCATTACATCCCATGGCCCCGGATATCTGGACAAGAGCAAGGAAAAGATCGTCGGCTTCCAGACCGACAAGCCCTTCAAGCGTTCAATGCAGCCTTACGGCGGTATCCGTATGGCAGAGAAGGCTTGCGCAGATAACGGTTATACCGTAGATCCCGAGATCAGCGAGTTCTTCTCAGTTCACAGAAAAACACACAACGCAGGCTGCTTCGATGCTTACAATCAGGAGATGAGAGCATGCCGTTCAAGCCATGTTATCACCGGTCTTCCCGATGCTTACGGCCGTGGCCGTATCATTGGTGACTATCGTCGTGTGGCTCTGTACGGTATCGATCGTCTGATCGAGGACAAGCAGGCTCAGAAGGATTCCACCGGCCGTGTAATGACCGATGATGTTATCCGTCTTCGTGAAGAACTTTCCGAGCAGATGACAGCTCTGAAGATGATGAAGGAAATGGCTGCTTCTTACGGCATCGACATTTCCAAGCCCGCTACAAACGTACAGGAAGCTATCCAGTTCACATATTTCGGTTATCTGTGCGCAGTTAAGGAGCAGAACGGTGCAGCAATGAGCCTTGGCCGTAC
>JAFRXH010000023.1 GCA_017437785.1 Lachnospiraceae bacterium | reverse complement strand
TGAAGAGATTGTTCTTAAATATAATCCGACATGGACTGGGTGTGGTGATACTGTACACCCAGTCTGGGTACCGGATGAATACTTGGGTTTCTTTGATCTTGTATCACAGAATGAGTTCAGAGTAGATGTTACATTTACGCGGGAATCATGGCATGGCAGAATGCGTGCCTGCAGAGGAGTTGGAGCCTCCATGTCAGAGGCGGATCTTGCAGCCTGGGATAAGGAACATGCGGAGATGCTCATGAAAAATGCACCGGGAGAATTCCCGGTGAAACATTATGTATCTATAGCAGATCTGCAGCTTAAGCTAAATAAAACCGGAGGTTAAAGCGGGAAAGCTACTGCATCCTTGTATAGCTTTTGAAGCGTCTTGATAAATGAGGCAAGGCTCTCCCGGCTATCCGCCTTGTGGGTACAGAGTACGCAGTGGAAGCATTCCCTGCTTTCATAAGGGATCCACGCAAATTGTCCGCTGTGGTCGTTTAGGAATCCGGGAGCAAGGCAGATGCCTTTACCGGATGCAACATTCACAAGAGTTGTGTCGTGATCGGGACTGTTAAAGTATTCGATCTTCCCGGAGGAGATGAGCTTCTGCTGGACGGATCGTAAAACGTTCGGAGAGCCGCCGCCTACCATGAGCGTGCGTCCGTAGATATCTTCATCCGTGATGATGTCCTTTTCTGCCAGCGGATCGTTTTTATCGGCAATCAGATAGATTCCGGAGTCAAAGAGCTTGTGGACGTTGATCCCCGGGATATGTTTCGTCTGTTCAATGAGAGCAAAGAGGACATCAGACTCATCCTTTAAAAAACTTTCCACACCGTTATCGTACTGAAACAGAGGAGTAACCTGGACACCGGGCTGCTCCTTTTCAAATATGCGGATAGCCTCAGGCAGAAAGTAAATTGCCTGACGGACCATCATGGAAACCGTTATATTGTCAGTATACCTGGCACTGAAATTCTGTCCCTGTTCTATAGCTCTCTTCATGTCTTCGCGCATACCGGAAAGATATGTTACGAACTGCGCTCCGGCAGGAGTTAGTGCGGCGCCTTTGCCGTTTCTTTCAAATATCTTGAAACCAACTTCATCTTCCAGAAGTTTTACCTGATAAGAAAATGTGGGCTGGCTCACAAAGGCATTCTCTGCGGCACGGCTGAAGTTAAGCGTACGTGCCAGTTCTATACAATAATCAATCTGTTTGGTAGTCATCGAAAAATCCCCCCGGAATCAGCTATTTAAAACTTAAATCAATTATAGGAAATTTAAAATGGAAAATTCAAGCGTTTTGTGTGATAATCTTATCAACGAAGCAAAGCTTGTGTGATTATTTGGGGTGAGCAAATGAAATCTTACAAGAATGCTATAGGCATATTAATATCTTCCGTGTGTTTTATGTTGATAGCCACGGGATGTTCAAAAGGAAAATCTGCTGAAGCCGCTAAGCGTTTGAAAGATCGATATGATGATACGTTTATCTATAAGGGCTGTTATGATGATTTTCCAAGAGCGGATCAGGTATACGAGTTCGAAAGTGCCAATTTTCCGGGTTATGCTGTGAAAGTAGCTTTTGATGATGATCCGTATAGACTTTTTAGTTATGATATTTCAGACAATTATCAGGCGATATATTTTGAACAGGATATGCTGGCACTGGTGGAGAATGCTGTTAAAAAGGCCTTTCCTACTGAAAAGTACAAACTTGCGGAATCGGAGTATGATTGTACGGACTGGCCGGTCTGTGCTGACCTGGATGAGTATATGGAGCATGGGGCAGCAGAGATGAGCCTGATCGTTTATTATGACTGTAATGCTGCCGGAGCTTTATCGCCGGAGGAATTGGAAGACATGCTGGAGAAGGAGATACCTGACGGAGGCGGACATATATGGCTGAGGGTGTATCTGGAAACCAATGAACAGTATCCGGAATTATTATCTCATGATGAAATGTGTGATTATATAATGCATGAGGAGTATGATACACAGATCATTGTAAACAAATAAAGATGATTGGGATATATTTTAGCGGGACAGAAGAAAAAAGAATCTGTAAAGCGGTTGAAAGCCGGTGATTCTTGACAGATCGATAGGATAAAGTGTATATTAAATACAGTGACCGCGTGGTCACTGTATTTTAACACTTGCGGTGACCATGTGGTCACCAGAAGGGGAGGATTTATGCCTACAAAGATATTTACAGAGCTTGATGAAAAAAAGCAGGAGCGGATAATAGATGCTGCACTAAAAGAATTTGCAGAGTACGGATATGAAAATGCCTCTACCAACAGGATCGTAAAGACCTGCGGAGTAAGTAAGGGCAGTCTGTTTAAATATTTTGAGAATAAAGAAGAGCTATACTTCTATCTGATCGATACAGTATCAGCCCGGATGGCTGAAGAGACACGGCTTGATATAAACAGATTATCAAAAGATTTATATGAAAGAGTGATCGCGTATTCTGTAACGGAGATATCCTGGTATGCAGCAAATCCCGTGAAGGGAAGATTTCTTATCGGGATCGCTTCCGAGTCAGGATCAGATATAGGCAGGAAGATCATTGACAGGTATGGGGAAAAGAGTGAGGACATTTATGAGACATTGCTTAAGGAAGTTGATATGTCGGGGTTTCATAACAGCAGAAGAGAGATCACAGATATACTGAGGTGGGTCCTTATGGGATTTAACAGCAGTTTTCTTAAGAGCATTAGCGACAGTGACAATGATATTGAAACATTGAAGAAAAGCTATATCAGGCAATTAAAGCGACATCTACAGGTGCTTAAAAGCGGGCTGTAAGCTTCAGTCTGATATTTAAAACGTAAGAAAGTGAAAAGGAGAAAAAATGGGTAAAAAACTTATTAACGGATGCGTGGATATCGGTGATACCGAAATGTATTATGTATCTTTCGGAAACGGCAAGAAAAAGATGATCGTTCTGCCGGGATTATCGGATGGGCTTGCAACTGTTAAAGGAAAGGCATTGATACTTTCTGCACCATATAAAAGATTTTTACGTAACTTTACGGTTTATATGTTCAGCAGAAAGAATGTCATGCCGGAAGGGTATAGCATAGAGGATATGGCGGATGACCAGGTGACGGTAATGAAGAAGCTTGGGATCGACAGGTCCTGTGTACTTGGAGTATCCCAGGGCGGGATGGTCGCCCAGTGCATTGCCATAAGACATCCGGAGGTAGTGGAACGTCTGATCCTGGCTGTTACGGCACCATATGCAAACAAGGTTGTGAAAGATGCGGTTTCAGGCTGGATCGATATGGTAAAGCGCGGAGATCACACTGCCCTTATGGTAGATACCGCTGAAAAAATGTATTCGGACCGGTTTCTTGATAAGAACAGAAAGTATTTTCCTCTGATCGCTAAGTTTACAAAACCGTCGTCGTATGACCGTTTCCTGAAAAATGCAGATGCGATCCTGCGTTTTGATGCAAGGGAGGAATTATCAAAGATAAGCTGTCCGACACTGATCATTGCCGGGAGTGATGATAAAACTGTAGGAAATGATGCTCCGGGGGAATTGAAAGACGGGATTAATGACAGTGAACTGTTTGTATATGATGGACTCGGTCATGGAACTTTTGAGGAGGCAAGGGATTTTTATGACCGGATATTTACGTTTGGAATGCTTTGAAGACAAATTGTCATGGCTGTGGTAGAATACTAAATAAAGAAGACCGGGGGAACTGTTATGGCGTTTAAGATAATCAGAAATGATATAACCAAGGTATCTGCGGATGCCATAGTGAATACGGCAAATCCTGAGCCGGTATATGCGAGTGGGACGGACTATGCCATATACAAGGCGGCGGGAGCGGAGGCGCTTCTTAAAGAAAGAAAAAAGATAGGAAACATTAAAACAGGGCAGGCAGCGGCAACGCCTGCCTTTGCATTGAATGCAGAGTATATCATCCATACCGTCGGTCCGGTGTGGATCGATGGTGAGCATGGGGAAAAGGAGGCTGTACGCAGCTGTTACATAAACAGCTTAAGGCTGGCTGCAGAGCTTAAGTGCAAAAGCATAGCATTCCCGCTGATCGCTACCGGAGTTTATGGTTTTCCGAAGGCTGATGCACTTCAGATCGCAGTATCGGTATTCAGTGAGTTTCTGACTGAAAATGACTTGGAGATAATACTGGTTGTCTTTGATGATGATTCTTTCGTGCTGTCCGGGAAGATATTTGCAGGTGTAGATGCCTACATTGATGAAAACTATGTTTCGGAAAAGATGGATTCCGAATATAGTCCGTTAGCGGGATCTTTTACAAATGATGAGCCTGCAAAAGAAAGAAGAAGGGGCAGAAGACTGTTTGCAGATACGCTTTATCATTCAAGACGGAAAGAATCTATGCCCGATGCAGCCACGATGGCTAATGCTCCTGCTGAAGCATATTGCGATGATGAAGAATATGCGGAAGAACCGGTCATGGCATCACCCATGGCGGCGGCTGAGGCCGGGAGGACGCCACGATCGCTGGATGAGCTTATGGCTAATGTGAGCGAAACATGGCAGGAGAGTCTTTTCAGATTGATAGATGAGAAAGGCTTCACGGATACGGAAGTTTATAAGCGTGCAAATGTGGACAGGAAGCTTTTTTCAAAGATCAGGAGCAATACGCAGTATCAGCCCAAGAAGATCACAGCGGTGGCGTTTGCTCTGGCTTTGAAATTGAGTCTTGATGAGACTAAGGATCTGCTGGGGCGTGCGGGTTATGCGCTTTCTCCCAGCAGCCGCTTTGACCTGATCATTGAGTATTTTATAAGACAAGAGGTATATGATACTTACACCATAAACCTGGCATTATTTGAGCATGAGCAGCCGCTTTTGGGAGAGTGAGCGGGATCTGCCGGGGATCTATACCTCTTGCAGCAGGGCATATAATGTCGCTTTTTAAGCGACCACTTGAATAATTTAATCTAATATACTTACCTCAGAACAAAAAAACAGCCGGTGAGCGGCTCAAAGAGAAAGAGAGGTAGGTATCATGAAAAAAGGTTTAACAGAGATAGTTTTTATACTGGACCGCAGCGGTTCAATGTCGGGACTTGAAGCTGACACTATCGGGGGATACAATTCCATGCTGGATAAGCAGAAGAAGGAAGAGGGAGATGCACTGATCTCTACTGTCCTCTTCGACGACCGGACAGAGATTCTTCATGACAGAAAGGAACTTGATAAAGTAGAGAAGATCACCGATAAGGAATATTATGTCAGGGGATGTACGGCTCTTCTGGATGCGGTAGGCGGCGCGATCCATCATATCAGCCGTATTCAGAAAGAAACACCGGAGGAAGAAAGACCGGAAAAGACGTTATTCATCATCACAACCGACGGCATGGAGAATGCCAGCAAAAAGTATTCGTACGATAAAGTGAAAAAGATGGTGGAGAAAAAGAAAAAGAAGCAGCACTGGGAGTTCGTATTTCTCGGAGCCAACATAGATGCGGTCGAGGTGGCAGGAAGGTTCGGCGTTTCTGCAAACAGGGCTGTACGGTATGAATGTGACAGTGCAGGTACAGCGCTTAACTTCAGCGTAATGTCTAAGATGGTCAGCTGTGCAAGGGCCTGCAGCAGTGCGGAGGATATGGAAGAAGTTTTCGACAATGATGAGCTGCTTGCGCCCATCCAGGCAGATTATAAGAGACGGCATATGGCCTGAAACTTTGCCGATCCCGGTCGGGAACATGATCTACAGGTTTCGTATTTTTTAAGGAACGGAGAATATATGCATGGAAAAATATAAATGCGATATAAAAGGACTTATACTTGTTTTTAAAGACTTCCGGGATCTCGTATTTGAGGACCTGCCGCAGTATGGAGAATTCTGTCTCCTTGAACTGAAAGACGGCCGCCTGACTGCGGGAGCCTGGCATTCTGACAATGAAAAACAGGGGGAAAAGATTTCCGGATATTTTTTACGGGGCTTGGCGGATAAAGTCCTAAGCGATGATGTGGCAAGATGGCACCGCCTTAATTGCTACGATCTGTCAAAGTGCATGGAAGAAGATGATACCGAGATCATAAATCTAAAAGCGGACAAAGATAAGGGTTATTCTGTGGAGGTAAAGGATTTTAAGTCCTGGCGGGATGGAGAATTTCCCAAAAGCGAACAATACTGTCTTCTGATACTGATGGATGGCAGCCTGTCCGGTGGGAGATGGGAACGATGGCGCATAGATGATAATGACGGGCAGTTTGAACATTCATCCGGCGGATTCAACATCAGCAAGGAGAAAGTGTGGGCATGGACGGCTCTGGGGGATGACGAGTTCTTCCTGGCGGAGGAAGAAAATGAAAATGAGAGGCTGAAAGAGGAGGAACTAAACAAAAATCCCACAACTGATAGCACTCTGTTTAAGTACGGGACCGATATCAGCGTATACTACGAAAAAGCCCTCGAAAAGCTTAAGAAAGACTATCCCTGGGCTACACTGACACAGATGAAGAAGAAGACAGTATGGGAGATCACGCCTAAATGCGGGAAATATGTTTTCGGACAGGTGGAAGTGATCTATGACGGCAGAAAGATCGTCCATGAATGGAAAGACGGAAGTACCGCCGAAGAATTCATAGATTTTCTTTATAAGTACGCGGAAGACAAGGTAGCGAATTCCGATCCGGAGAAAAAGTTTAAGTATGGCAGGGAAATAAAGCCATATCTGGAAAAGGCATATGAAAATGTCAAAAAGCAGTATCACTGGCTTGATAAAGACATGATAAAGAAAGATCAATATTGTTATTATTCGATCATGCAGCTTGACGGAGACTGGGAATTTGTAAGTATATACGGGAATGGCAGCTTTTCGGAATGTGAATGCGGTTCTGCAGAGGAGTTTATAGAAAAAGTGGAGAATGATTACAGGCAGATAGCGCTTCAGGCCAATAAGGTTGCAGCTGTATATGAAGTACCCTTCGGCCATGTTGAGATCCATGGATGGAATCTGGAAAGATATGCTGTTTCCAGGATGAGGACAGGTGACTATAAGGTAAATGTAACGGCAGGAGACCGCGTTGCAGGCGGGAGCAGGGAGTTTTTTATAACGCCGGACTGTTTTGAAGCTGCTTCTTACGATGAGTTCCTTGACCGTTATCTTAAGATCGTTCCGGGTGAATCGTTTGGATTGACTAAAAAAGATCTGCTTAAGGATGAAGAACTGAAAAGCTTTTTCGGATATTGAGCTTCCGACTAACCCATGGGGTCAGACCCCCATGGGTTTTGCATTATGGGGGCGATTGTTGTATAATGGCAAACCGAATAAGCCGGAAGGTGAGGAATATTAAGGCTTTCTTTAAAATGGAGTCAGACCCCAAAGAGGTGGATTATGTCAGTGGAAAACGGCGAATGGGTGATGAAGGGTGTCAGTTCCCGGCATCCCGAATGTATCCATACGATAGAAGAACTGGAAGAATATATTGAGAGAGTAGGCTTTCTGCCCTTGTTTGCAAACGGGGTGGAAGGCTTTTCTGTTGAGGAATGGACTGATCCAAAGTACTGGTGGTCAGACAATGCGCTGCGTGATCCATGGATATGGAGGGAGCAGATATCACGGAAACATAAGATAGCCTATGGCAAGTTCTTTGATAAGAAGGCCGGCTATATATCGCTTAAATGGCTTCCGTATTTTGTGAATTACCGGAGGGACGGATATGATTTTGACGCGCGCTGGGAAGACGGTCTTGCCAACCGGCGTGAAAAGAAGATAATGGATTTTTATTTACGTACGGATGAAGACGGCGATACATTATACAGTGAAGAAGAGATACTTTCCACTGATCTGAAAAAGAGAGCAGGTTTTGGAAAAGAAGGGGATAAGAATTATCCGGGGATCATAACCGCTTTGCAGATGCAGATGTATCTGATGACAGCAGATTTCCGCAGGCGTGTGAATAAGAAGGGCGATGAATATGGCATGGCAGTGTCGATAATGTTCCCACCCGAGAAGCTCTGGGGATACACAAAGGTCTGCTCTGCATATGATGAAAAGCCTGCGCGATCCTGGCAGAGGCTGTTTGATCATGTAAAGGAACTATATGAAGAAGCAGACGATAATGAGATAATAAAGCTGATCGGCAAAAAGCCATAGAAGCACGGAGAAAAACATGAGCGAAGCGGAAAAATATATTGAAATGATGATCGATGCGGATGTGGAAAAGATCATCATCAGCAATCCGGCCTCTAAGCAGTCGGAGTATAAGAAAATAACTGCCGAAAAGAAAGCCGGCTACTTTCACGTGTCCAAATATACGGAAAAACAGGTTTTTCACGAGAATATAGACCATAAAGAAGCGGCTTTTGATCTGAGTCTGCTGACCGATGGCAAATTCAGGCAGATCAACGGCTTTTCCCGGGGCGGGGAGCATATAATCCTTATCTCGAAAAAAGGAAAGTGCAGTTATAAAGTAAAGAAAAATACCGGAAATGCCTCTGAGACCGCGGATGCTGTTACAAAGGGACCGGATAGGATTAATTCCGCCGCGGCAAATGCAGGTCATGATACGGGGCACAACAGGAAAAAACAATACATACTCAGCGAAGGAACGGATATTGAACCGCTGATCGACATGGGGATCTTTACAAAAGAAGGTAAAGTGGTCAACTCCATGTACGATAAGTATAAGCAGATCAACAGGTTTATCGAGATAATAAACGATGAGCTTAACGATTACAGTGAAACGGAACTTAATGTAATAGACTTTGGCTGCGGAAAATCATACCTGACCTTTCTGGTCTACTATTATCTGACGAAGATAAAGGGGATAAAAGCCAATATTATAGGTCTTGATCTGAAGAAGGATGTTATAGAAAAATGCAATGAGGCAGCCGGGAAATATCATTATGATGGTCTTAAGTTCGAGATGGGTGATATAAACGGATATAAAGCTCCGTTTGGGGTTGATATGGTGATAACTCTGCACGCATGTGATACGGCTACCGACTATGCCTTATATAATGCGATAAAATGGAATGCAAAGATGATCTTTTCCGTGCCATGCTGCCAGCACGAACTTAATAAACAGCTAAAGACAGAGTCTCTGGGGATACTTTCGAGATACGGCATTATCAAAGAGCGTTTTTCTGCTCTGGCTACCGATGCGCTGAGGGCAAACCTGCTGGAATGCTGCGGATACAAGCCCCAGCTGCTGGAATTCATCGACTTTGACCACACGCCCAAAAATATCCTGATCAGAGCCGTGCGAAGACCCATAACGCCCGAATCTGTCAAAAAGAGAGCAAGGTCTGAAGCTGAGGCGTTAATGAAGGAATTTTCCTTTTCTCCGACTTTGTTTAAGCTGCTTAACGGTGATGTATAGTTTTATCAGCCACGGGGATCACCCCGTGGTTTTTCTTTTGTCATATATATCAACTCATGTTATAATATAATACTGGGAATGATATAAGAGACGCTGCTGCCGGTGACGGCTTCGGTGAAAAGGGGAGATTTGATCTATGGAAACATTTTATTATATTGTTGAGAGTATAGAAGGGGACTATGCCAATCTGCGCAGGACTGACATAGAATCGGATGATCTTAAGCTGGTGGCAAGAGCGCTGCTGCCTCCGGAGATCACTGAGGGTTCAAGACTGAAATATGAACTGTTACAGTATTTTATGCAGGAAGACTGAAATCTGAAAACATGTTTTACAGTTCGTGAGATCTGATCAAACCGGGGGAGATTTAATGGGTTCAGAGTCAAAAAATAACAAGACCTCATCAGACGGACTTCGTTTTTTGATACTCAGCATACTGGTGATAATCTTTTTTGTAAGCATAGTATTTGTATATTACAGGATGGTCTATTCCGAACGCCGTGGCCGGATCTTGTTAAACGGCGAAAAGAGCGCCCTGAAACTGGCAGACAAGGTCGAAAAATATCTCGATGTCAATTTCGACTCTGTAAGGTTCTCGGCTCTGGCTGTTGAAGATATGATAGAAAGAGGCTGCAGTGATGAGGAGATCCAGGAATACCTGGTAGGTGAGACTGCGGCCATAAGAAGCGTAGTTGCGGAGAATGCCACAGGGCTTTACGGGTATATCAACGGAAGGTTCTTCAGCGGGACAAGATGGGAACCGCCCGTGGATTTCGTTCCGACAGAAAGGCCCTGGTATTTAAAGCCTATGTCGGAAAAGGGCGTACTGACCATGCTGGAGCCGTATCAGGATGCACAGACAGGTGCTGTAATGCTGGCTATAGGAAAAACTCTGCGTGATGGAGTGAGTGTCATATCCGTAGATGTGTCGCTGGACAGGATACAGGATATCACGGAAGATGCGGTCAACAGCAAAGCGACTGATATACAGATGATACTTAATCAGAGCGGTATGGTCATAACACATTCCGACAGGAACGAAATAGGAAAAGAGTATGGCCGCGGCGGGGATTCTGTAGGAGATGTGATCTTTAATACCATCAAACAGCAGGATAATGATTATTTTGAATGCATATATGAGGGCAGTCATTATATCGTTTATATCACTGATATAGGAGACAGCTGGAAGTGCATATCCGTCATAGATGCGACGGATACATTTAAATCGCTTAATCTTTTCCTGGCAGGTACCATTGTTGTCGTAATAGCAATGGTGACTGTTATATGTATCATTCTTATAATGTCTAAAAGGCGTTCGGACCTTGCAAGACGCCTTACTTCGGAGCTGTCGTCTACCCTTAATTCAGTTAAGAGCATGAATGAACAGATAGAGAATCTGACCGAAGAGGTGATGCAGGATAAGCTTACCGGCTTCTATAATAAAATGAATGGAAGCGAAAAGATCGGTGAATTATGTAAGGCCCATAAGGGGGCTCTGATGGTGATCGATCTGGATAATTTTAAGCTGGTAAACGATCTGTACGGGCATGATATGGGAGATAAGGTATTATGCGCTTTTGCGGATATTTTACGAAGCCTGAGCGCTGAACGTGATGTGCTGTGCAGGATCGGCGGAGACGAGTTTATGACGTTCTGCGGCAGTATAACTACTGAAAATGCCGTGGGCATATATACCGAAAAGCTTAATAAAAGCCTGGATGAAAAATGCAGGGAACTTATGGGAGCGGATTTTGATATCCCGATAGGTGCCTCTGTGGGAGCGGCATTTGCCCCGGAACATTCTGACGAATATGTTCAATTGTTCGAATTTGCTGACAGCAGCATGTACCGTATAAAAAACAAGGGTAAGCATAATTACTGTGTTTACAGACCGCATAGCGGGGAAAGCGAAGAAGGCAGGGAACTGGATACTGAGCTGCTGAGGCTGACGCAGATACTGGAAGAACGCGGAGACGGAAGCGGAGCGCTTCTGCTTGGCATGGAAGATTTTATCATCACTTACCGGTATATCATGCGTTATATCCACCGTTACGGAAAACGTGCGGATAAAGCGATAATATCTTTGGATTTTAAAGAGGATGCCGCAGAAGAAGATATGGGGGCGGTCATTAAAGAATTTGGCTTGATATTACAACGATCGTTCCGCAGCAGTGACATCATCATGCAATATAAAGAAAACTGTTTTGTCCTGCTGCTGCCGGAGATGGGGGACAAGACCATAGAAGATGTTATGAAGCGGGTTATTGATATATGGGAGACTTCGGAATATAAAGATTTAGTCGGGATCAGGTATGTTTCATCCGGTATAGGCTGAAAACATCGGGAAGTATGTATCTGTATCCGTGGCGGTAATGAAAAAGGTGTATTGATAAGTCATGAAAAAGACGGATATTTTGTGTATAGGTACTGCGCTTGTGGATTCGATCATAAAAGGCTTTGATGAAAAGCCTGTTTCTGCGACGGGATACAGGGCGGTATCGGGTACTTTAAACATCGGCGGGGAAGCGGTAAACGAGGCTGCAACTGCGGCCAAACTTGGGATGAGAACGGGGATCATGTGTTTTCTGGGGAAAGACCAGGCAGGCGATATGATCCTTAATTCTCTGGATAAATGGGGAGTGGATACCTCGTGCGTGATCAGAGAGGATGATCATTCTACGCCGGTAACTACAATGTTTGTAAATGATGACGGAAGCCGCAGGTCCATTACGAACAATGCCCACCGCTATAACTTCCACCCTGAGCTTTATACCGGTAGATTTAAAGAGACATCTGCGATCATACTGGGATCGCTTTTCAGGGCGCCTTTTGACACCCCGGAGATCATATTTAAGGTGGTTAAGGAAGCTAAAGAGGCCGGTGCTCTTGTCCTGGCAGATACAAAGCTTCCCAATTTCCGTGTGCTGTCGCTTGCGGATATAAGAGATTGCCTTGCTTATGTTGATTACATTACCCCTAACGAAGATGAAGCTGCATTTTATACCCAAAAAGAAAAACCGGAAGATATGGCAGAGGTGTTCCTCGATCATGGAGTAAAGAATGTGATCATCAAGCTTGGGCACAAAGGATGCTATTTCAAAAATGCCGATATGGAGATACGTCTGCCGGCATGTAATATAACTCCTGTCGATGCTACCGGGGCCGGAGACAGTTTTGTTGCGGGATTTGCAAGCGAACTGATAAGGGGAGAGAGTGTTGAGGCTGCCCTAAGGTTCGGAAACGGATGCGGGGCAGTATGTACGTGTGCGGTGGGGGCGACCACAGCCTTAAAAGACAGGGATCAGGTACTGGCGTTGCTAAATGCGGATGTTAAACGGGATGTGATTTCCTGAGGGTGGATCTGCCGGTATTTCGTAGACTTTAGTTTCAACAAATGGTAAAATATATGCTTGTATAGAATACTCTGATCCGCGGAGAAGTTCAGATATGAAAGAAAAGCTGTCGATCGAAAAGATCATGCATTTTATCGTGCATAACGGTTTTATGTTTACCGTGGCTGTCATGGGGCTTGTTCATGTTACTCTGCTGGGCATATTATTATATGCCGGGGTAACAGCCTTGGTCAGTCTGAATACGATCAGTGTTATTGTTTACCTCTTTTGTGTGCTCTTGTGCAAGTTCGGGCATATCATGCCGGTATATATCAGCATCCTGCTGGAAGTTACCGTTTATTCTGTTCTGTCAACGTATTATATCGGCTGGGATTGCGGATCCTGGTGTTTCTTATGTTCGATAGTCCCGATAATCCTGTATTTTGGCTGTTTCCTTTTTAAGGGGGCTAAAAGGCGGAATCTGGTACTGATCCTCGTGCTTCATTTTGCCGTATATGTAGTCCTGTATCTGAGATTTGTCGATACGCCTCCGGCCGTTGAAGTGACAAATGCCGTACGTAACGTACTTATGATCTTTTCATCATTTGTCATGATCTTTTCAATGATCTTTTACACGACCTTATATATATATTCCAGCGAAGTGGAGATGAGCAGTCTTACAAAAAGGAATGAACAGTTATCAACCGATGCGCATATAGATATACTGACAAACGCGCTTAACAGACGCGGATTCCTTCCTATAGTCAAAAGCCTTATGGAGGACGATAAACAGATAAAGCATTTCTGCATAGCGTTTCTGGATATAGATAATTTTAAGCGTATTAATGATTCTTACGGGCATGATTGCGGAGACGAAGTACTAAGACATATCTCTGAGATCGTAAAAAAGGAGATGTCGGGCTGTGATATATGCAGATGGGGCGGCGAAGAATTTGTGATCCTGCTCAAAGATTACGACTTTCATGTTGCAAAAGAAAAGATGGAATACATAAGGCGCTTTGTTGAGAGTACACCCACTTCATTTTATAATAAACGCATTTCGGCTACCATAACCATCGGCCTTGAGAAATATAGTGAGGATTATCATGAGCCGGAAGCAATGATAAAGGTTGCGGACGGAAGGATGTATTACGGCAAACAGCACGGAAAAAATATCGTCATATCCGAAGATCCGGATGAAAAGAATGATACGCAGTGAGTGAGTTAAAGAAAAAAGGAAAAGTTAGGCTGACTGCGGTCAGCATATATCATTATGTCAGGCTGATAGGACGTTCTGTAATATTTCTGGTACTGTTATATCTTTATATCATGTATCGTCTGCAGAATGGTGAGGACATAGGGACGCTGATAGAAAGCCATCCCGTGATCCTGAGCGTTATATGGATGATATTTCTGATAGAGATGATCCTGCGGTTCTTCCCTTCAAAGATAGAAAGCCCCGGTTGTCAGAAGCAGTTTGCGCGTAATTATATCAAAACGGGAAAGACCGAGATCAGGATACAGGATGATAATGCCGTTATGCTTGTGGCGCTGATATGGATCGCTTTCAATGCGGTATTTGGTATGCTGCATATGAAGGGGATACTTGATGACGGCATAATGATGTTATTGTGTTCGTTTTATTCCGTGTGCGATCTTATATGTATTCTGTTTTTCTGCCCGTTCCAGTCGTGGCTTCTTAAGAATAAATGCTGCTGCACGTGCCGTATTTATAACTGGGACTATGCGATGATGTTTACGCCACTGTTTTTCGTGCAGAAGACGTATACCTGGAGCCTTCTGGTGCTGTCCGTGGCGCTGCTGGCGCGATGGGAGATCACTTTTTACCGTTATCCGGAGCGGTTTTCGGAGAATACCAACGGGTATCTGAACTGCGCCAATTGTACCGAAAAGCTCTGTACGCACAAAAAGCAGCTTAACTCTCTGTGGAAGAAGATAGCTCTGTATATGCAGGAGAGGGTTAAGAAGCTTAAATTATAAAGAGTTATAATAACATAGGATATGTGATCATATCCGAAAAGATCCGGACGTATGCCGGGCATATGCTTTGAACAAAATATGATAATAAGGCGTACCGTTTTATAAGAAGCTGTTTTGCGCAGCAGGTGATACGATCGGTCTGTAAAGTTTCTGCAGTTGGGCGGGCTTTTGGTCCGCCGTAGTATCACAGGCTAAGGAGGATCTCATGAAAAAAAGGGCGTTGTTCATAGGTGGAACGGGAACTATCAGTACTGCCGTGGTAAAGCGGCTGGTATGCGAACTGGATTGGGAAGTATGGGTTTTGAACCGTGGCAGACGGTCACATGTGCTGCCGGAAGGGGTTAAACAGATAACCGCGGATATTAATGATGAGCAGGCAGTCCTTGATAAACTGGGAGATGCCTGCTTTGATTGTGTATGCGAATTTATAGGCTTTCATGTATCGCAGGTTGAGCGCGATTACAGACTGTTTGCAGGCAGAACAAAGCAGTATATCTATATAAGCTCTGCTTCGGCTTATCATAAACCCGCATCGGGATATGTCATAACTGAAGGAACGGCTCTGGCCAATCCTTACTGGCAGTACTCCAGGGATAAGATAGAATGCGAGGAATTCCTTATGAAGATGTATAAGGATACCGGCTTCCCGGTTACTATCGTACGTCCCAGCCATACTTATGATGAGAGAAATGTTCCTCTGGGAGTCGAGGGCAGTAAAGGATTCTGGCAGGTCATAAAAAGAATGCAGGAGGGTAAGCCGGTCATCATACAGGGGGATGGATCCAGTCTTTGGACGCTTACCTGGAATGCGGATTTTGCAATAGGCTATACTGGGCTTATGGGCAACAGGCAGGCGATCGGCGAAGCTTTCCAGATCACATCCGATGAAGCCTTAAGCTGGGATCAGATATACAAAACCATTGCTGACGTGCTGGGAGTAGAGCTTAAGGCGTATCATGTATCCACAGATTTTTTGATCGCTGCCGGAGAAAAGTATGGCTATGATTTTACCGGAACTCTTAAAGGGGATAAGTCGGTATCGGTGATCTTTGATAACTCAAAGCTTAAGCGTGTGGTGCCGGATATGAGGACAAATGTAAGATTTGATATGGGAGTGAAGATAGCTCTGGACTATGTGCTGTCCCATCCGGAAGAGTGCCAGTGTGATGATCCGGAATTCGACGAATGGTGCGACCGCGTTATAGCTGCGTTGGAAAAAGCGAAAACGGAAATATGATAAGGCAAAGGAGCTGATATAATGAGATTGGGGACTTCTTCACCGCTTGTGCATTCGACTCCGCAGGAGTGGGCGCAGAACCAGCTGCGGCTTGGATGTACTGCTGTGGTATTCCCGGTACAGAGCAATGAGGATGAAAAAAAGATAATCGCATATAAGGATGCTGCTGACAAAGCCGGGCTTAGCATAGCCGAAGTGGGCATCTGGAGAAATGCCATGGCGGCCGATAGTACACAGCGAAAGCAGAACCGAGATTATTGTGTGGAGCAGCTTAAGCTGGCGGATTTTCTGGGGGCAAGATGTGCCGTAAATGTAGCAGGTGCATTCGGCGAGCGCTGGGATGGCGGATACAGGGCTAATTTTACTGCTGAAGCTTTTAAGGAGACCGTGGAAATGGTCCGTGAGATCATTGACAGGGCAGATGTTAAGAATACCTATTTTACGCTGGAACCCATGCCGTGGATGATTCCTACGGGCCCGCGGGAGTATATCAGGCTTCTTGAGGCGGTTGACAGGGACAGATTTGCGGTGCATATGGATATCATCAATATGATAAATTCCGCGGACAGGTATTTCCATCCGGAAGAGTTTGTTGATGAATGTGCCGAAATCCTTGGAAGCCGGATAAGGAGCTGTCATATAAAGGATGTACATCTGGATGAGCGTTACACTTTAAGGCTTAATGAATGCGGTCCGGGTGAAGGAGAATTTCCGCTGAGGCATTATGTTGAAAAAATGAATGATATCGATCCTGATATGCCTGTTATACTGGAACATCTTGATACGGATGAGGAATATATCAGGTTCATGGATTATCTTAAGGAGGAGTTAAATGGCTTATACAAGAGTATCTGACGCGAACGAGATAACAGCGAGATATATGGATTCGATCCTTATCGGTGAACGGCTGATAGATTCGGTGGTCGCGGATGAGTCGGCTGTATTGCTTGGTGAAAAGTTTTCCAGCCCGGTGATGACACCTGCATTTTCCCATCTCGGAAATATGAACGGGCGTGAACTTACCGGTCTTGAAGAGTATTCGCTGGCCGCGAAAGAATGCAACATACTTAATTTCTGCGGTATGATGGAAAACGATATGTTTAAAAAGATCGTAGATACCGGGGCAAAGACGGTAAGGATAGTAAAGCCGTATGCGGATAATGCCAAGGTCAGGGACCAGCTTGCATTTGCCGAGGCAGAAGGGGCCTTTGGCGTAGGTATGGATATCGATCATATATTCGGAGAAAACGGAACGGATGTGGTGATAGGCGAAGAAATGGCTGTACAGACCACGGATATGCTGCGTTCATATGTGGAATCCACTAAACTGCCTTTTGTCGTAAAGGGAGTGCTGGGGGTGGAAGATGCGTTAAAATGCGCAGATATCGGAGCTGCAGCGGTAATAGTAAGCCATCATCATGGCAGGCTGCCTTATGCGGTACCTCCGCTTAAGGTGCTTCCGGATATAGTTAAAGCGCTTAAGGATACCGGTGTGCAGGTCTTTGTTGACTGCGGTATCGGAAGCGGAGCTGATGTCTATAAGGCGCTGGCGCTCGGTGCGGATGCAGCGGCAGTAGGCAGATCCATGCTGCCCTCTCTTGAAAAGGATGGAGCGGCAGGCGTTGCGGAATTCTTACGTAAAGTGAGCAGCGAACTCAGATACATAATGAGCTGTACCGGATTTGGCACTGTTAGAGATATTGATGATTCGATGCTGATAATGTGATATCATGCCGGCGGGTAGGGAAGCGGCTTCTGTACCCGCCGTAAAAAAAAAGGTATTGACAGATACCTTATATTTTGATATGTTTATATTGCGCAAAAGATAATAGCGCGAAAGCAAATGGCTGATATAATTAATTCAACAACGATGCTTAAAAGATTATAGAACAAAAAGAAAAAGGAGGAAGATCAAATGGCAGGTGTTTATGATTTTACGGTAAAGGACAGAAAAGGAAATGAAGTGAGTCTGAATGATTATGAGGGAAAAGTACTGCTTATAGTCAATACCGCGACGGGCTGCGGATTTACGCCTCATTACGATCCTTTGGAGAAGATGTATAAGGATTTTAAGGACAGGGGCTTTGAGATACTGGATTTTCCCAGTAATCAGTTCGCTAACCAGGCTCCCGGATCGGATGATGAGATCCATCAGTTCTGTACGATGAAATTCGGGACTGAGTTCCCGCAGTTTGCAAAGATAGATGTAAACGGTGATAATGCCGATCCGCTTTTTGCATATCTTGCGGGTGAAAAGCCCTTCGAAGGGTTCGGGAAAGGTCTGAAGAATGCAGCGCTTAATAAATTTGCGGATATGAACAATAAAGCGTTCGGTGATAAGGCATACATCAAGTGGAATTTTACAAAATTCCTTATTGACCGCGAAGGGAAGGTGCTCGCGCGCTTTGAGCCTACCGTGGATATGGATGAGGTACGTTCGGCGGTTGAAGCACTGCTTTAATGATACGCCGGGTGGGTTTGATACAATAGAATAGAAAATATTGTTTTTGGCCGCATATTCTGATAAAATAAGTTCGATCTTGTGGAAATTTTAGTATATGCACAGATACTTAAGGAGGATCATGTGAGTTTCGATCATACTCTGATAGATCAGATCGCGGCCGCTCTTGCGAGACATTTTGAGAGCCTCTATTATATCGAGATCGAGTCGGGCAGGTTCACTCAGTTTATTCCTTCGCGTCAGATGGAGATGATCGAGTTTCCCGACAGCGGAGAGGATTTCTTTAAACTTGCATGCGAGAATGCGGGCAAGTTCATACATCCCGCTGATCTTGATGAGGTGCTGGCAATATATGACAGGAAAAGGCTGAGGGAGCTGCTGGATAAGGAAAGATCTTATTCGGTAAGCTGTCGCAGCCTTTTAAACGGTAAATTGATGCATTTTCGGCACATTATTATAATGTGTGATGACAGAGAGCATATAATAGCTTGCCTTGAGAATATTGAAGAAGAGTTTCAGGAAAAGGAAGAACAGAAGAGGATCATCCGCAATGCCGAGTTAATGGCCAGACGTGATGAGCTGACCGGAATAAAGAACAAGAATGCTTTTGCAGAGCATACCGCGGGCATTGACGCCAAGATAACGTCGGGAGACTTAAGTGAGAGCTTCGGCGTGGTCATGTGTGATATGAATGATCTGAAGCTGATCAATGATACGCGTGGTCACAGCTACGGAGATGAGGCGCTGCAGAGAACCAGCCGCATGATCTGCGATATATTCAAGCACAGTCCCGTATACCGTATAGGCGGGGATGAGTTTGTTGTGATACTTACCGGCAATGATTACGAGAATCGTGAGATACTGCTTAAAAAACTCAGGGATGAATCGGACGCTGATGAACGTTCACGTACGGGGCCTACTGTTGCCAGTGGGCTTGCGGTATATGAGAGCGGCAGGGATAAAGATTTCTCATCGGTATTTGAGCGTGCCGATCAGTTTATGTATGAAAATAAAAAAGCGATAAAATCCCGCAAAATGCTGGAAGGATACCGCAAGATGGATGTCCTGGATGAAATGATACCTGACGAGAGGCGGCGCCTTTTGGATGGATTGTTCGGGGCATTGTATACTATAGCGGGAGAGGGATACGTATATATCAATGACATGCGATACGATTTTTCACGCTGGTCTGTTTCGCTTATACATGATTTTGGCCTTGAATCGACATATATGTACCATGCCGGAAAGATATGGGATGAGTATGTACATCCTGATGATCTGGCTGTTTACCGGGAAGCTATTGAGGCGGTTTTTGGAGGCGGCGCAGAGACCAGGGCGATCCATTACCGTGCGCGCAGGAGGGACGGGAGCTACGTGGCCCTTCATACCAGATGCTTCATTTTAAATGATGCAAATGGGGAGCCGGAATATTTCGGAGGGATCATCATTCCGGATCCCGATCGGATATAGAGATCAAAACTGAAAGGAAGAATATAGTTAATGCCCGCGTTGGAGCGAAAATTTATAGAGTTCATTGAAAAGCACATATCGATACTGTATTTTGCAGCTATCGTCGGTCTTGCGTTTTATATCCGTCTGATCGGCAGGCACTTTCTGTCGGAAGATATGAGGGTATTCCTGCTAAGCTGGTACGATCAGATGAAAGAAGCGGGAGGTTTTAGCGGACTGAAAGAACAGATAGGGGATTATAATATTCTTTATCAGACTTTTATAGCGCTGATGACTTATATCCCGCTTAATCCGATGACAATGTTCAAGGCTTTTTCGATCATCTTTGATTTTCTCATGGCTTTTACGGCGGCTTTTTTTGTGAGCAGATCACTTGATGAGCCTTTGTTCGGAAGAACATTTAATGCGGTCCTGACCGTAGTTCTTTTTATGCCATCGGTAGCGCTGAATTCGGCTTATTGGGGACAGTGCGATTCAATGTATGCATTTTGCATGCTGATAGCCGTATGTTTATTGTATAAGGATAAACATCTTTTATCCTTTATATTCCTGGGACTTTCTTTTGCGTTCAAACTTCAGACCATAATAATAGTTCCTTTTTTTCTGGCGTGCTATCTGGTTAAGAAGCGTTTTACGATCATGATGTTTGCTGTAAGCCTTATATCGTTCTGGGGCAGCGGCATAGTGGCTTATATTTTCGGACGTGATCTTTTGGCACCGTTTCAGGTGTATATCGATCAGACATCCACCTACAAGAGCATGTATATGAACTCCCGCAGCATCTGGCTGGTATTCGGGAACGAATATCCGGATTTCGGTGCATTTGCGATCATGCTGAGTGTGGCATTATGCGGTATAGGCATTTATATGATCGCATCTAAACGTGTAAAACTTGATAAGCCCGGGGAGTTCTTTGCGGCTGCCTCATATTTTGCCTGGACATGTATCTTTTTCCTGCCCAACATGCATGAGCGCTATGCGTATCCGCTTGATATACTGCTGGTGGTTACGGCATTTTTTGATAAGCGTTATATCAGATTTGCGGTGTTTTCCGGCTTTTTGAGCTTTATGGCATATGCGCCTTTCCTGGTACACGCCAATGGCCTGGGCAGGGAGGACGCCTTTATTGAATTGTTTGTTTATGCTTGGTTTACGTATACCGTGCTGCATTCTGCGGATGAGAAAAAACCACAGACGCAGACGGTTTAGATCAGTGACGATAAGGAGGAAATGTGATGAGCGCAGCGCTTAAGGTTGGCAGGATGGTCGTAGGCAATATGCAGACCAATTGTTTTTTTGTATACAGAGAAGGTGAAGAAAAGATCATCTTTTTTGATCCTGCGGCACAGGGAAAATATATAAATGACAAACTTAAAGAAAAAGGCTTTGAGGTGGAAGTCATACTTTTAACACATGGGCATTTTGATCATATCGGCGGCGCGGATGCCTTAAGAAAAGAAAGCGGTGCAAAGATACTGGCTATGGAAGCCGAAAAGGTGCTGCTTAAGGACCCTTACGTTAATGTATCTGCACAGATGCACCGGCCCATAACACTTGAAGCCGACGGCTTTTTTAACGACGGTGATGTGCTTGAGTACGGAGATAAGAAATGCCGCGTGATCGCAACGCCCGGTCATACGATAGGAAGCTGCTGCTTTTATTTTGAAGAAGCGGGGATACTTATTGGCGGGGACACTTTGTTTGCGGAATCATACGGAAGGACCGATTTCCCTACAGGCAAGCTAAAGAGCCTGCGCGAATCGGTTGAACAGAAGCTCTTTGTACTGCCGGACGATACGATAGTATATCCCGGACACGGACCGTCTACAACAATAGGACATGAAAAGGAGTACAATCCGCTTTTCGGATAACAAAAAGCGAGCTTTGGCAAAAGACAACATGAAGAACAGACTGAAATGGGTTTTGCCGGTGCTGACAGCTGTTATGGTATTGGCATCTTCCTGCTCTAAAGCTGTTATCACCGCAGGCAATACGCCTGCGGATATGGCAGATGCCGGTGAGGAAAAGATAATGCCGGAAGAGGAGCTTATTAAAGATACGGATGACGGCTTTGGCACAGCGGACGTTGAAAAAATATCTGAAGAAATTCCGGATACGGATAAAGATGATGACGATGCAGCACAGGCGGCAGAAGAAGAGTATGAGCTTACGGACATTGTGATAGCTGTGGACAGCAGATTCGGCCCCGGCAGCGATAAGGCGATGGAGAACTTCATAAGCAGCTGGGAACAGACTGTATCTGAAAATCACGGCATAAATGTAAAGCTTGAGATGAACAGCTACAGCCGTGATGAGTATGTGGAAGAAGTGGGCAGCCTGCTTAACGCCCGGCATGAGGGGGCTGAGGCTCCGGATGCGCTTATAATGAGTGCATCAATGTTTAAAGCATATTCCGATGCCGGTTATTTATGGGATATGGCCGGTGCTTATGATGCGGCAGACTTTCAAAAAAGGATAGCGCAGCCGGATGTGAATGAGGATCTTAAGGATGAAGACGGCAGGATGTATGGATTCATGCCCTGCTACGGAAATGGCTGTATCACCTATGTGAAGGCATCGTGGTTTGATATATATGCTAAAAATACCGAAGGCATTGATAAGATAGAGGATATCGATACTTTTGACAAGTATTACGACATGCTTAAGTATTTCAGCGCAGGTAATGTATCGGGAGTGATAGCGGCCGGATACATTACTGAAGATGAGCCGTATATTGATATGCTGCCCGAATTCTGGCAGGATGCATATCCGGTATTCTATCTTGACGGCGATGAATGGGTGGATGGATTTACTCAGCAGGCCAATATAGTTGCTTTAGACAGGATAGCGCTTGCGGTAAAAGAAGGTGTCATCGACAGCGACACAAAAGAAGCGGATGTCGAGGCAGCAAGGGAGAAATTTACATCAGCGGCGAGGTCCAGATCGGAAATGAGCCTGAACTACTGGGCCGGTGACTGGATGAGAACGCTTACGGCCAAAATGGAAGAAAACGGGGTCGATACGGATCTTGAAGATGACAGGCTGCTTATGCTTCCGCCGATAAAAGAGATAGTAAACGGCAGGGGCGGCTATTTAAGAGGGGAAGCGCCGGTCTGGGTCATCGTTGATGACGGAGACGGAAACAGCGCCCGTGAACAGGCTGTATTTAATGTGCTGTTTGAGACCATGCTTGATGGCGATGCGGTTCAGAAGCTGTGGATGAAGAATACAAAGAATGTTAACTGGGAGTATTGCATAGCGCCGGTAGAGACAGACGCATCCCGAAAAGATGAGCTGGTTGAGCGGAGCAAGGAATTCTTAAGAAGATACAGTGCGGAGAAGCCCATCAGTGCGCCTATAGATGTTGCGGATCCTGATGTTAAAAAGCTGGTAAAGGCAAGAGTGGATCTTATACATAAAGTGGCGGACGGTAAGTGCAGCGGTAAAGAAGCTGTTGATGAATACAAGCAAAAGTACGGCGAAATATCAGAAAAAATCATTAAAGAGCTAAACGGCAGGTAAAAGGAGGACTTAGTCATGCCAAAGGGAAGCGGACAGAAACTGAAACTTTATTATCTTGCAAAGATCATGCTCGAAAAGACGGATGACGAGCATATGATGTCCATGGCCGAAATGATCACGGAACTTGAAGAGTACGGAGTGAGTGCGGATCGTAAGAGCCTTTACGATGATCTGCAGGCTTTAAGCGTCCTGGGGCTGGACATAATAGGTGAAAAGATAGGGCGCGGATTTTATTACCATGTCGGTAATAAGCATTTTGAGATAGCAGAGCTTAAACTTTTGGTAGATGCCATACAGTCCTCCAAGTTCATAACCGAGAAAAAGTCAAATGAACTGATAAAGAAGCTTACATCGTTTGTGAGTGTATATGAAGCCATGCAGCTAAAAAGACAGGTGATGGTGCAGGGCAGGATCAAGACCATGAACGAGAGCATCTACTATATTGTGGATGAGATCCACAGAGCTATCGCAAATAACCGTGTGATACGTTTCAGATATATGAAGTGGAATACGGATAAAGAGATGGTGCCAAGGCGTGAGGGCTTTTACAGGGTCAGTCCCTGGGCTCTGATATGGGATGATGAGAATTATTATCTTATAGCGCACGATGAGGAATCCGATTCGATAAGACATTACCGCGTTGACAAGATGCAGGATATAGAACTGACGGATGAAAAACGCAGGGGACGCGACAGCTTTAAAGCTTTCGATCCTGCAAGCTACAGCAGGAAGAACTTTGGCATGTATGCCGGAGAAGAAATAAGGGTCAAGCTGATGTTTAAGGAAGAGATCGTTGGCGTACTGATCGACCGCTTCGGAAAGGACATAAAGATCAATAAGACAAAAGAGAAGGGCTGGTACGAAACATATGTCGAAGTGGCACTTAGCGATCAGTTCTTCGGATGGATATTTGCGCTGGGCAAAAATATAAAGATCACGGGACCTAAATCCGTGGTGACCAAATTCAAACAGGAACTGGAAGCTTTAAAGAAGCTGTATTGATATAGCACTTTAGAGCGGAGAAGGGCAATGACACTTAAAGATCTGGAAATCGGTAAAAGCGGCATAATAACAGAGGTGGCCGGGGAAGGCGCATTAAGACAGCATTTCCTTGATATGGGAGTGATACCCGGAGCAGAAGTGAGCGTGATCAAATTCGCACCCTTAGGTGATCCCATGGAGATAAGGATACATGGGTATGAGCTGACCATGCGTCTCGCCGATGCCGGTAAGATCGGGATAACGCCCTCTGAGTCAAAACAGAAGCAGAATAAGCCAAGAAGTGTAGAGAATACCACGCCTCATCCGGGACTGGGTGAGGAAGGCAAATTTCACCCAAAGGGGAGCGGTGATCCGCTGCCGGATACGGAGATATTGAGTTTTGCCCTGGTAGGGAACCAAAACAGCGGAAAGACCACGCTTTTTAACCAGCTGACAGGTGCCAACCAGCATGTGGGGAATTTCCCGGGAGTAACCGTTGATAAAAAAGACGGTGAGATCAGGGGATATAAAAACACGCTTGTGACCGATCTGCCGGGCATCTATTCCATGTCGCCTTATACCGCAGAGGAGCTGGTGTCCCGAAATTTCGTCCTGGACGAAAAACCGCACGGCGTTATCAATATAGTGGACGCTACAAATATAGAGCGTAATCTTTATCTGACGATGCAGCTTCTTGAGATGGATATCCCTGTCGTGGTGGCACTCAACATGATGGATGAGCTGACGGGTAATGGCGGATCTATAGATGTAAACAGGATGGAACATATGCTGGGGACACCTGTAGTTCCTATATCCGCGGCTAAGAATGAAGGTATCGACGAGCTGATAAAGCATGCGATTCATATTGCCAGGTATCGTGAGAAGCCCCTTGAGCAGGACTTTTGCAGTCAGGATGATAACGGCGGCGCGGTTCACCGTTGTCTGCATGCGGTGGCACATCTGGTGGAGGATCATGCAAAGGAGCATGGGCTGCCTCTCAGATTTGCGGCATCCAAGCTGATAGAGGGGGATGATCAGGTATTAAAGCGGCTGGGCCTGGATAAGAATGAGACCGAGACGCTTGAGCATATAGTCCTTCAGATGGAGAAGGAAAGAGGGTTGGATCGTAGTGCGGCTATAGCCGATATGCGTTTCTGCTTTATCTCTAAAGTATGTGAGGAGTGTGTTAATAAACCTCATGAGAGCCGGGAACATATACGCAGCCGCAGGATCGATAAGGTACTGACGGGAAGATTTACCGCGATCCCTTTATTTATCGCTATTATGGGAATGGTATTTTCCTGACATTTAATGTTATAGGGGCTTTTCTGCAAGGGATACTTGAGGAGGGCATAGGAGCGCTCACCCTGGCGGCTGATACCGCAATGGCTAATGCCGGGGTTAACGAAGTATTCCACCGCCTGATAACCGAAGGGATATTTGAAGGAGTAGGCAGTGTTTTGAGCTTTGTGCCTATAATAGTCACCATGTTCTTTTTCCTTTCGCTCTTAGAGGACAGCGGATATATCGCACGTGTTGCTTTCTTTATGGATAAGATCTTCCGTAAGCTGGGACTTTCCGGGCGCAGTATAGTGCCTATGCTTTTGGGCTTCGGCTGTACGGTGCCGGCAGTAATGTCCACCAGGACGCTGCCCAGTGAACGCGACAGAAAGATGACCATACTGCTGACTCCTTTTATGAGCTGTACGGCCAAACTGCCGATATATGCTTTCTTTGTAGATGTGTTCTTCCCGAGATATAAGGCGCCGGTCATGGTGGGGCTGTATGTACTGGGCATAGTTTTCTCTGTGGCGGTGGCATTTGTTTTTAAAAAGACGCTTTTTAAAGGGGAAGCGGTGCCTTTTGTCATGGAGCTCCCCAATTACCGTATGCCCGGACTTAAAAGTGTGATGCTGCTTATGTGGGAAAAGACCAAGGATTTCCTGCAGAGGGCTTTCAGCGTGATACTGGTGGCATCGGTGCTGGTATGGTTTCTTAAGAGCTTTGATCTTAAGCTGGAATTTGCCCAAAGCTCGCACGAGAGCATACTGGCGATGATATCCGGAATACTGGTGCCGGTATTTAAGCCTGTGGGACTGGGCGACTGGAGGATAGTAACGGCGCTGTTTTCCGGCTTTATCGCGAAGGAAAGTGTGGTGTCTGTCCTAGAGGTGCTCTTTGGGACAGAGGGCGGAGCGGGAAACATGATGAACGCGGCGTCGGCGCTGTCACTTCTGGTATTCTGTCTTTTATATACACCTTGCGTGGCAGCAGTAGCTGCGATAAGACGTGAGCTGGGGCATAAATGGGCGGTGTTTGTGGTACTCTGGCAATGTGCGGTGGCGTGGCTGGCTGCACTGGCGGCTAATCTTATATTCGGATCGGTCTTATAAGGCAGGGAGGATGCGCTGTCTTATTAAATAAATAGTTATTAAGCCGGGGGGGCTTTCGCGGCTTGGAGGGAGGTTTGATTTGCAGAAGGTTATATACAGGGCTGATGTCAATGATTATCTGGAAGAGATGGAGGAGCCTGTCATTGCTCATATCAATGAGGGGCAGATAGAAACTTTTGAGGCTTTTGACAAGTTCGATATCATCGCTTTTGACTGGTATGATATTAAGGATGACGAGTCGGAACCGTCCCAGATCCTTATCTATATAGATAAGGATGATGTGTTTGTCATATGCGAAAATGAGATGTCGTATAAAGAAGCGTGCAGGTGTTTTGCGCAGACGGATTGCAACGAAAGGACCCTGTATAACTTCTTTAAGAAGTTGTTTGTCTCAGACAGTAAATATCTCGACGAGCTGGAGGATGCGATATCCGATCTGGATGATAAAGTGATCCACGGGATCTCGGATAAGGTTAGGGAGAAGATAGTGGATATGCGTTATCATATCCTTCATTTGAAAAAATACTATGAGCAGTTTGAACGGATATTTGAGGAACTTATAGATAATGACAATGATGTGCTGGGAGATGAGTTTGTAAAATACTTTGAGATACTTGATAACAGGATAGAACGCATCTCTAAAGAGGTTATGAACTTAAGGGAGTATATTGTCCAGGTACGTGAGTCCTATCAGGCCCAGATAGATATTGAACAGAACAGACTGATGAAGGTATTCACCCTGGTCACGTCGATTTTTAT
This sequence comes from Lachnospiraceae bacterium, assembly GCA_017437785.1. Classification (GTDB taxonomy): domain Bacteria; phylum Bacillota; class Clostridia; order Lachnospirales; family Lachnospiraceae; genus NK4A136. Next base: position 97,784 of record JAFRXH010000023.1, on the reverse strand, counting down.
GCCGCTGTCGCTTATTGCCGGATGGTACGGCATGAATCTGAAGATGCCGGAATTTGAATTTGATTATTCATATCCTATCGTGATCGGAGTCTGTGTGTTGATTGTTATCACCTGCTTTATTGTATTTAAGAAAAAGGGCTGGCTTAAGAATTAAAGCGGGATAAACGGATACGGGGGATGGGTACAGAGAACCGTCCCCTGTACACATCCTCTTTTACCTGTCCGTTGTATTGATTATACCTTGGGAAGACACTCTATGGATTTCCTGAGGTCTTCATCCGTAGGGATGTAGTCACTCATTTCACCGTCATTGAATTTCTGATATGCGACCATGTCGAAGTAGCCTGTACCGGTAAGGCCGAATACGATGTTCTTTTCTTCGCCGGTTTCCTTGCATTTGAGTGCTTCATCTATTGCTACCTTGATTGCATGGCTTGATTCGGGAGCGGGGAGTATGCCTTCTACGCGGGCAAAGGTCCTTGCTGCCTCGAATACGCTGGTCTGTTCCACACTTCTTGCGCTTAAGATCTTCTGGTCATAGAGTTCGGAAACGATACTGCTCATTCCGTGATAACGCAGGCCGCCGGCGTGGTTAGCCGAAGGGATAAAGCTGCTGCCGAGCGTATACATCTTAGCAAGAGGGCATACCTTGCCGGTATCACAGAAGTCATAAGCATAAACGCCACGTGTCAAGCTGGGGCATGATGCGGGCTCTACGGCGATGATATCGTAGTCTGCTTCACCGCGTAACATCTCGCCGGCAAAAGGAGAGATAAGACCACCCAGATTGGATCCGCCACCTGCACAGCCGATGATCATGTCTGCCTTTATACCATATTTATCAAGTGCAGCTTTTGTTTCAAGACCGATCACGGACTGATGTAAGAGTACCTGGGCAAGGACCGATCCCAGCACATAACGATAGCCTTCCTGTGAGAGTGCAGCTTCGACAGCCTCGGAGATAGCGCAGCCCAGGCTTCCGGTCGTACCGGGAAATTCTGCGTTTATCCTGCGGCCGACTTCCGTGTTCATGGAAGGTGAGGGAGTTACGGTGGCACCGTAAGTGCGCATCACTTCGCGGCGGAAGGGCTTCTGTTCGTAGGAGACCTAAACCATGTATACCTGGCAGTCCAGATCAAAATAAGAGCAAGCCATGGAGAGTGCGGTACCCCACTGGCCGGCTCCGGTCTCGGTGGTCACACCCTTAAGGCCCTGTTTCTTTGCATAATAAGCCTGTGCTATGGCAGAATTGAGTTTGTGGCTGCCGGATGTATTATTACCTTCAAATTTATAATAGATATGAGCGGGAGTGTCGAGCTTCTTCTCGAGGCAATAGGCTCTTACCAAGGGAGAGGGGCGGTACATCTTGTAGAAATTCCTTATATCTTCGGGAATGTCAAAGTATGCGGTAGTATCATCCAGTTCCTGTTTAGCCAGCTCTTCGCAGAATATGCCCGAAAGCTCTTCTAAGGTGACGGGTTTTAAGGTGCCGGGATTTAAGATGGGTGCAGGTTTCTTTTTCATATCTGCACGGACATTATACCATTTGTCGGGCATCTCATTTTCTTCAAGATAGATCTTATAAGGGATTTCGCTCATAACAACCTCCGTAAATGTTTTTTTTTAACGCAACCCGCATATTATATAGCAAATTTGCTTTAAACGCAAGATATGGGGTGATGGGGACAGGGGACGGTTCTCTGTACCCACCCTTATAAAAAAAGCTTGCAATTTTATGTAAATGATGTTAAAGTACTCTATGTTGTTATTGTGTGATTTAGTAAGAGTAGGTCGTGCACCTGCTCTTATGTATTTAAGAGGGCTTTTTTTATGGCATCAAGGAAGGATATCGAGCTTAAAACAGAAGAGATATTACAGCCCATAGCTGCAGATAAGGGTGTTTCTGTCTATGATGTGGAATATGTTAAGGAAGGCAGCGATTATTACCTTCGTGCATATATAGATAAGGATGGAGGAGTAAACATCCAGGATTGTGAGGATGTGAGCCGCGCTTTATCGGACAAGCTGGATGAAGCTGATCTGATAGATGATGCATATATATTGGAAGTATCAAGCCCCGGACTGGGCAGGCAGCTTAAAAAGGACAGGCATTTTGAAAACAGCATCGGCGAAGAAGTGGAATTGAAACTGTTTGAGGCCACCGATGCAGGCAAGGAATTCGAAGGCGTGCTCAAGTCGTTTGATAAAGACAGCATCACAGTCACGATAGGTGATGAAGATAAGAAGTTTGAAAGGTCCGCACTTGCGCTGGTAAAACTTAAGCTGGACTTTTGAGTTTAAACCGGCCCGGCATAAGCGGCGCCGTGACAGTAAGGTACTTAAGCGGAATGCTAAAAGCTTTCCGTAATAATAAACACAACCGCAAAGGCGGTATATGGAGGGAAAAAAGATGAATTCGGATCTGTGGGAGGCATTAGAGACACTTGAACGCGAGAAGGAGATCAGCAAGGAATCGATCTTTAAGGCAATCAGTGATTCATTGGTAACAGCCTGCAAGAATCATTTTAAATCGGCAGACAATATCAGAGTGGATATAGATGAAAAGACATGTGCATTCCACGTGATAGCCACCAAGGAAGTTATTGAGCTTGCGGACGATGTTATGGACCCGGCTATAGAGATCAGCTGGGATGAAGCCAAGCTTATCGATCCGGATGTAAAGCCCGGCGGCTTTGTAGAGGTAGAGATCAATTCAAAAGAATTCGGACGTATCGCTACCCAGAATGCAAAGAATGTTATCACCCAGAAGCTTCGCGAAGAGGAGCGTAACGTGATATATAAGCAGTTTGCGGATAAGCGCCATGACATAATAACAGGCGTAGTACAGCGCAGGGTAGGCAGGGGCTTTTCCATAAATCTCGGAAAGACCGATGCGCTGCTTCCCGATCAGGAATGTGTACCCGGCGAGAGACTTAAGCAGGGCGGACGCATCAAAGTATATGTTATAGATGTGACCAGTACTCCCAAGGGAGCAAAGATCACCGTATCACGTTCACATCCCGAACTGGTACGCAGGCTTTTTGAAGAAGAAGTCACCGAGATCAAAGACGGAACCGTTGAGATAATGAATATCGCACGTGAGGCAGGAAGCCGTACCAAGATGGCTGTTATGTCTCACAATCCCAATGTGGATCCCGTAGGTGCATGTGTAGGTGTTAACGGAAGCCGTGTAAATGCTATCGTTAACGAGCTCTACGGCGAGAAGATAGATATAATCAACTGGAGTGATAACCCCGGTGAGCTGATCCAGAATTCGCTCTCACCCGCAAAGATCGTAAACGTATTTGCGGATCCCGATGAGAAGAGTGCTAATGTCGTTGTTCCCGACAATCAGCTTTCACTGGCTATCGGTAAGTCGGGCCAGAACGCAAGACTGGCTGCAAAGCTTACCGGATACAAGATCGATATCAAGTCCGAGAGCCAGGCTGTGGATGCCGTAGGTTTCCGTGTAGAAGATTATCTTGATGACGGATATGAAGAAGGATACGAGTCTTATGAAGGCGGCTATAGCGAAGAAGGCTATGCTGAAGAAGGATATGTTTCCGAAGAAGGAACCGGAAACGAAGGAGAGGAGTAAATATTGCCTGCTGTAAAAAGGATCCCCGAGCGTAAGTGCTGCGGATGCGGCGTCAGCGGTCCCGGTAAGAACATGATAAGGATAGTGCGCACGCCTGATGGTGATGTGCTGATAGATGAGACCGGAAAGAAAAACGGCAGAGGGGCATATGTTTGCCGCAACGAAAGCTGTATCACAAAAGCAGCAAAGAAGAACAGTATCGGAAAGTCCCTGAACGCGCAGACGGATATGACGCTGTATGAGGAACTGAAAAAGAGGTGCACGGCGGATTGAAGCAGGATAAGATATTGTCCCTGCTGGGACTGGCCCAGAGGGCGGGAAAGATCAAAAGCGGTAACTTTACCGTGGAACAGAGCGTTAAGGGAGGAAAAGCACAGCTGGTTTTGACCGCTGGTGATACTTCCGATGCGTCAAAAAAGAATATACGGGATATGTGCAGCTACTATGAGGTGGAATGCATGGAGTATTCCGTTAAGGAGGGCCTGGGACACGCGCTGGGCAAAGAGTTCAGGAGCGTGTTATCCATAGAGGATAAGGGCTTTGCTGATAAGATTAAGACTCTCCTTAGCGGAGATATAAAGGGAGGTAGTGCGACAGATGGCAAGGATCAGTAATTTTTCAAAGGAATTTACGGGTAAGGACGGAAGTTCACCCAAGAACAATCTGATCATAGAGCTTTTGGAAAAGCACGGTGCGGCAGGAAAGACAGCATCGTCTACTTTTCCTGCGGAACTTGAAAGCGCTGTGGTAGCGGATCTTAAGGCGCTGGGTTTTGTGCGTTCCGGTAATTCAGAGGCTGAGCCTGCTCCCGATACCAAGGCGCATGTTGAGAAAGAGGAAAAAGCAGTTCCTGATGAAAAGAAGGAAGCTCCGGTGAAAAAGGAGCCTGTAAAGGAAGCGGCACCTGTAAAGAAAGAGGAAATGCAGCTTAAGAAAGAAGCTGACAGACCCCAGGTAAATGCACGTCCGGAAGGGCATGCACAGCCCCAGCATACGCAGCAGCCCCAGCATACGCAGCAGTCCCAGCAGCCGCAGAAGAAAAAGAAGAGCATAATAATAGTTGGCGGTAATGCGCAGCAGCGTCCTGTGCAGGGGAATCCGGCTAACAGAGGTGCATATAACAGCAATAATCAGGGTGGCTTTAACAGAGGCCCCATCAGACCGAGGGATAATATGATAGACCGCGCCGCTGCCATCTCTAACAGAAGGATGGAAGAGGAGCGTGCAAGAGCTGCACAGGAACAGAAGAGAATAGATGCTGAGAATGAACGCAGACTTGCTGAAGAAAGAGCAAACGAAGCTGCACGCAATGCCGACCAGAATGCTAATAACGAAAATCAGAACAGAGTAGCACCTGTGCAGAATAACAGGCCTGCAGAGGGCAGGAATTTTAACGGGAACGGAAACAGAGTGGCTCCTTCACAGGACCGTCCTTTCCGTAATGACAGACCTGCCAATAACGGGGATCGTCCTTTCAGAGGTGACAGAGTAGCATCTTCGGGAGACCGTTTCCAGGGAAGGCCCCAGCAATTAGGCGGGGCGGGAAGACCGTTTAATAATCAGGGAGGCCAAAGACCTGCGCAGGGCGGACGTCCTGCTCCCGCAGGCAGGGGCGGCGGCTTTACTGCACCTGCACCCGAGACAAAGAATGATAACCGGAGAGGACGCCATTCCGATAAAGACCGTGACAGAGAGCAGAAGAAGAACAGTTCGATCTATGAGGACAATCTGGGCAAGGGAAGGAATAACCGTGCAGGTTCGTTCCAAAAGCCTGTAGCCAAGAAGCAGGAAGTGCAGGAAGATGATATCAAGGTGATAACTCTTCCGGATTCCGTAACGGTTAAAGACCTGGCAGAGAAGATGCGTATACAGCCTTCTGAGATAGTCAAGAAGCTGTTTATGCAGGGCGAGATGGTAACGGTCAACCAGGAGATAAGCTTTGAGAAGGCCGAAGAGATCGCTATCGATTATGAGATCATGTGCGAGCGTGAGGAGAAGGTAGACGTTATCGCCGAACTCCTTAAGGAGGATGAAGAGGAAGAGAGCAAGCTGGTTCCCAGACCTCCCGTTATCTGCGTTATGGGTCATGTCGATCATGGTAAGACCTCGCTTCTGGATGCAATACGTAAGACGCATGTGACCGATAAGGAAGCAGGCGGTATCACACAGCATATCGGTGCATATACCGTATCGATAGACGGCAGATCCATTACATTCCTGGATACACCCGGTCATGAGGCATTTACTTCCATGCGTATGCGTGGTGCCAATTCTACGGATATAGCGATACTGGTAGTAGCTGCAGATGACGGTGTCATGCCGCAGACCGTAGAAGCTATAAATCATGCTAAAGCAGCAGGTATAGAGATAATAGTTGCGGTTAACAAGATAGATAAACCCGGAGCCAATGTCGACAGGGTTAAGCAGGAACTTACCGAGTATGAACTGGTATCCGAAGACTGGGGCGGCAGCACGATATTTGCACCTGTATCAGCAAAGACGGGCGAAGGTATAGATAATCTGCTCGAGATGATACTGCTTACTGCGGATGTGCTTGAACTTAAGGCTAATCCCAAGAGACAGGCAAGAGGTCTGGTTATCGAGGCGGAACTTGATAAGGGACGCGGTCCTGTGGCTACAGTGCTTGTACAGAAGGGTACGCTTCATGTAGGAGATTTCATTTCTGCAGGCGCATCCCACGGTAAAGTACGTGCCATGGTCGATGATAAGGGCAGGAGGGTTAAGGATGCCGGTCCGTCCACTCCCGTAGAGATTTTGGGACTTAATGATGTGCCTAATGCGGGCGAGATCTTTATCTGCCATCCTAATGATAAGGAAGCAAAGAACTTTGCTGATACCTTTATAGCACAGAACAAGGAGAAGCTGCTTGAGGATACCAAGGCAAAGATGAGCCTTGAGGATGTATTCAGCAAGATACAGGAAGGTAACTTAAAGGAACTCAACCTGATCATCAAAGCCGATGTGCAGGGTAGTGTGGAGGCGGTTAAGCAGTCACTGCTCAAGCTGTCCAATGATGAAGTGGTCGTTAAAGCCATCCATGGCGGTGTTGGCGCGATCAATGAATCCGATGTGGTCCTGGCCAGCGCATCAAATGCTATAATAATCGGTTTCAACGTACGTCCCGATGCCGTGGCTAAACAGACCGCCGAGCGCGAAGGCGTTGATGTGCGTCTGTACAAGGTGATCTATCAGGCGATAGAGGATATAGAAGCAGCCATGAAGGGTATGCTGGATCCCGTATTCGAAGAGAAGATCATCGGCCATGCGGAAGTGCGTCAGATATTCAAGGCTTCGGCAGTCGGTAATATCGCCGGTGCATTTGTGCTGGACGGTACATTCCAGAGAGACTGCAAGATCCGTATAAGCCGCGAAGGCGAGCAGATCTACGAAGGCGCACTCTCATCACTCAAACGTTTTAAGGATGATGTGAAGGAAGTCAAGGCAGGCTACGAATGCGGTCTGGTATTTGACGGCTTTGATCAGATGCAGGAACTGGATCAGGTTGAAGCATATATCATGGTGGAGGTTCCCAGGACATAATATGCGTAAGGGAAGTGTTAAAAATACAAGGATAAATTCGGAAGTCCAGAAAGTGCTGGCCGAGATCATAAGAAGCGGGATAAAAGATCCGAGAGTGCCTGAGTTTACGTCAGTGACAGATGTGGAAGTGGCACCGGACCTCAAGACCTGCAAAGTATGGGTATCGATGCTCACTGATGGCGACAGCATGGACGAGGGACTGGCAGGGTTAAAGAGTGCAGAGGGTTATATAAGGAGAGAGCTGGCACATGAACTTAATCTCAGAAATACACCCGAGCTTATTTTCCTGCCGGATAATTCGATAGAATACGGTAACAGGATGTCACAGCTCATCGATGAGGTAAGCAAGGCTGATAACGCAGCACGTGCGGCGCGCGGTGAGGGAGAAGGAGATCAGGAAAACTGATATGACATTAGATCTATTTGCCGAGTGTAATAATGCTGATACTATAGGTATTACCGGACATATAAAGCCGGACGGGGACTGCGTAGGCTCCTGTCTGGCTCTTATGCAGTATTTAAGGAAAATGTTTCCGGAAAAGACCGTTGAGCTTTTTCTTGAAGAGCCGGAAAAGGCTCTGGCAGGGATACCTCTTCGTGATCAGATCATCAGCGATTTCCCGGAAAGAGAGCCGTTTGATGTGTTTATAGTATGCGATACCAATGCCGAGCGTGTGGGAGAGGCGCGTAAGTACTTTAAGAGCGCTAAAAAGACTATAAATATCGATCATCATATAAGCAATGCCGAAGGTACAGGGATGATCAATCTGGTGGTGCCTCATGCGGCGGCGGCCGGAGAGGTGATATACGCGCTGATAGAAAAGCAGTATATGGATGAACAGATCGCGGAGCTTTTATATATGGCTCTTGCCCATGATACGGGTGTGTTTCATTTCGCCAATACCACTCCCGATACTTTGAGGATCGCAGCAGAGCTTTTAGAGTATAAGTTTGATTTTTCCAAAATGCTGGATGATACCTTCTTCTCAAGACCGAAGGAGACAAATCTGCTGCTGGCACATGCTCTTATGGACCAGCGTTTCTTTTACGACGGAAAGCTGTTGATAGCATATACAACGTACAAGCTTATGCGTGAAGTGGGAGCGACAAGAGACGATACGGGCGGTATTGTTGAGCGTTTGCGTATTACCATGGGCGTGGAATGTGCAATGTATATTTACGAAAAGAAGCCCGGACAATGGAAAGCCAGCATGCGATCATCCTCTGATCTTGTGAATGTGGCCAAAGTAGGTGAAGCCTATGGAGGCGGCGGACACAACAGGGCTTCGGGCTGTGAATATAACGGTAATCTGGAAGATTTTATCGAAGGACTGGCAAAAGAAGTGGGAGCCCAGCTGGAGGGAAAGTGATCAACGGAGTAATAAACGTATATAAAGAAAAAGGATTTACCTCGGCTGATGTGGTAGCAAAGCTCAGAGGGATACTTCGTCAGAAGAAGATAGGACATACCGGAACACTCGACCCTGAAGCTGAGGGCGTGCTTCCGGTATGTTTGGGTTATGCGACAAAGCTGGTCGATCATCTTACAGACAAGCGCAAGGAATACATCTGTACTATAAGACTGGGGGTCTCTACGGACACAGAGGATATGACAGGCACAGTGATATCTTCGTGTGATGTTACATGCAGCGAAGATGAGTTCAAGAATGTGTTGTTATCATTTGCCGGAGATTACGATCAGGTACCGCCGATGTATTCTGCTCTTAAGCAGAACGGACGGCGCTTATATGAACTGGCCAGAGAAGGAGTAGTGGTCGAGCGCCCCGCCAGGAAGATAAAGATTCATGATATAGAGCTTATCGAGAGCAGGCTGCCGCTGGCCGTGTTTCGCGTTGAATGCAGTAAAGGCACATATATCAGGTCGTTATGCAGGGATATAGGTGATAAACTGGGCTGTGGAGCGGCCATGGAGAAACTTTTAAGAAGTAAAAGCGGTGAGTTTACTCTGGACAGCGCGCTTAAGCTGGATGAGATAGAGAAACTGGCAAAAAGCGGAGAGATCGAAAGCCGCATAGTGCTGGTAGAACATTTTTATAATGAGTGTCCGGCGGTATTTGTGCGGACGGAAGATATGAAACTGCTTAAAAACGGAAATCCGCTGCCGGCTTCTTATGTGCGTGAAAAAGGATGCGGGCAGCTGTTCAGGGTATATGATGACAGGGAGATGTTCTGTGCTGTTTACAGATATGATGAACAGAAAGGGAGCCTTAAGGCAGAGACTATATATAAACTGCCGCAGTGACCATGGAGATCCTTAATACGCTTGATACAATCTATACAGATAAGCCGACAGCACTTGCTATAGGCAAGTTTGACGGGGTACATGCCGGTCACCGTAAGCTCCTTGAGCAGATACTTAAGGCACAGGCGGATGGCTTAGTTCCCTGTGTTTTTACGTTTGAGCCTTCGCCGGATAAACTCTTCGGCGGTAATTGTGCAGCTATATTAACAAGGGATGAAAAGAGAGAGATACTTAAAGAACTGGGAATAGGCATCCTGGTTGAATATCCCCTTGATAAGAATACTGCCGCGATAGATCCTGCAGAGTTTATATCGGAGTTTATGTGCAGGAGGCTGAAAGCCGGAGTGATAGCAGCAGGTGCCGATCTTTCATTCGGCGCAGGCGGCAAAGGGGATTTTGCACTGCTAAATGCATGCAGGCACAGACTGGGGTATGAGACGGTACAGGTGGATAAAGTACATTATCAGGGGAGTGCCATCAGTTCCAGCCGTATACGCAGCATGATCGAAGAGGGGCTGATGCAGGATGTGGCTATCTGCCTGGGCAGAGAGTATAGTTTTGAAGGAGTTGTGGAGCGGGGGGCGCGTATAGGCCACAGTATCGGTTTCCCTACGCTGAATCTGTCTCCGGATGAAAATAAGGTAATGCCGCCTAAAGGCGTATATGAGAGCGTGGTGACTCTGGACGGAAAAGAATACAGGGGCATGACCAATATAGGGACCAAGCCTACTGTCAAGAGTGATGCACGGATCAATCTGGAAACCTATCTGGATGATTTTGATGATGAAGCATACGGAGCAGGGATAAAGGTGGGGTTAAAGCGTTTTATCCGCTCAGAAAAGAAATTCGACGGCCTGGATGCTTTAAAAGCACAGCTGGCCGCCGATATGAATATTATATTTGGCTGAATACCGCTTATCTGACTACCTTGAACAGTTTTGCCATAGGTTCGATTATGTCATGCAGGTCCTGTATTGACTGGTTAAGGGTCTCAAGATCGATGCTGTTTAATTTGGACATAGCCTTGGACAGATCGCCGGTGGCATTCAGTGTAAGGTTATTGATATTGTTTATCGTCTCGCTTAAATGGGCTTCGTTAAGTTCGGTAGTCAGCGCTTCCAGATTGTTCAGGGATTTCATTGTGCTGTTATAGATGGTGTCCACTTTGGGGACGATATAGGATGCCAGCCCGATCACTATTATCAGTATTACGGCCATTATCACGGCGCTTAAAGCGGACATAACAAAGGAAAGCTTCTGATATTTGAGCTGGGCTTTTTCGGTCAGGGCCATTTCCTTGTTGTGTTCTTCCTGATTGATCATATGCTGTGCTTCGTCTTTCATGGTGTATGCCTCCGTTGGTTTTCTTTATGGCAGTATAACAGAAACAATCATTACATTCAACGAAAAAGAGGCCTATTTTTGACAAAGGCTTTGTCTTATTTGCTACTTGCAGATGCGGCGGCAGTCTGCTAATATTATATGGTATGCATTGTAGACAGTGAGGTCTTATATGGGGCTTAAAGAAATCTTATCTTTGGCGGGCGGTCTGGGACTGTTCCTGCTGGGCATGACGATAATGAGTGAAGGCATTGAGAAAGCAGCCGGTGCCAAGCTCAGAGGTATATTGGAGATGTTTACAACCAACCGCTTTAAGGGGCTGTTGGTTGGTATTTTGTTCACGGCGATAATGCAATCGTCATCCGCATGTACCACACTGGTCGTCAGCTTTGTTAACTCGGGACTCATGAGCCTTTTCCAGGCGGCGGGAGTCATCTTCGGTGCCAATATCGGTACTACCATTACCAGCCAGCTGGTATCTTTTAACTTATCGGAATATGCTCCATTGATCCTGCTTATAGGTGTTATTACCGGAATGATCAGCAAGAACCAGACGGCTCAGAAGATCGCTGATGTTGTAGCCGGTTTCGGTGTGCTTTTCCTGGGTATCTCAACCATGTCATCAGGCATGGCGTCTATAAAGGAATCAAAAGAAATAGTCAATGCCCTGGCAAGTCTTACCAATCCGTTGCTTGCCGTACTTACCGGTCTTGCTATCACGGCAGTAGTACAGAGCTCTTCGGTAACTGTTTCGCTTACCCTTCTTATGGCGCAGCAGGGACTTTTTAAGGATGTTAATATTTGCCTTTTCATAATACTGGGATGTAATATAGGCGCTTGTACCACAGCGCTCTTAGCTTCCATGGCAGGTAAGAAGGATGCAAAACGTGCAGCCCTGATACACCTGCTTTTTAATGTTATAGGTACGATAGCGATGTTTATGGTATTTCTGGTCGCCATGGATCCGGTATCGGGATTCCTGCATTCTATATCCGCAGACGACGGCCGCTTTGTAGCAAACGCACATACTATCATAAAGATAGTACAGGTTATCGTGCTTTTCCCTTTCTCGGATCTTATCGTAAAGCTTACCTACCTGGTGGTTCCCGGAAAGGATCAGAAGGTCGGATATCTCGATACATTCCAGCTTAAGTATATAGGTGAGAAGGTGCTGTTCAATCCTTCGACCGCTGTTGTGGACGGTATGAAGGAGCTGGAGAGAATGGCTTCCCTTGCAAACGATAACTTAAACCGTGCGATGAACGCGCTTATCACTCTGGATGAGGAAGAGATAGAATCCGTGCATGAGATGGAAAAGAACATTGATTTCCTGAACCATTCCATCACATCCTATTTTATAAAGATAAACCAGTCGACCCTGCCTATAGAAGACTTGCAGGGACTTGGTGCATTGTTCCATGTGGCCAATGATATAGAGCGTATAGGCGACCATGCGGATAATATCGCAAATATGGCTACCAGGCGTAAGGAGACCGGGGTGGTTTTTTCGCCGGTTGCCATAAAGGAACTTACCGAGATGATGGAGCTGGTCAATGCGCTTTTGGAGCGCTCGTTAAAGGCAATACTGGGCAGCAACGGTGCGGAGCTCGTTAAGGAAATGAACGGTATGGAAAACAAGGTGGATGATAAGGAAAGAGAGCTCCAGCAGAATCATATAGACCGCCTTACCAGGGGAGAATGCACTCCGGATGCCGGTATGATATTCTCGGATGTTGCGGCAGCGCTTGAGCGTGTGGCCGACCATGCCGTTAATATAGCAACATACATAACCAAGAGGGATGCGATAGTGTAACTTACCACACAGTGGTAATATATAAAAATGTTAACCAAATAATACAACATATAAGAAGGAGAAAAGAGAACATGGCAAAAAAATGGGTTTATCTGTTTGAAGAAGGCAAGGCAGACATGCGCGAGCTTCTGGGCGGTAAAGGCGCAAACCTTGCAGAGATGACCAATTTGGGTCTTCCGGTGCCTCAGGGTTTTACTATCACAACGGAGGCATGTACACAGTATTATGAAGATGGACGTCAGATCAATGACGAGATAATGGCTCAGGTAAATGAGTACGTAGAGAAACTGCAGGAGATAACCGGTAAGAGATTCGGAGACAAGGAGAATCCGCTTCTGGTTTCCGTACGTTCGGGTGCAAGAGCATCAATGCCCGGTATGATGGATACAATACTTAACCTTGGTCTTAATGAGGACGTTGTAGCCGTACTGGCTGAGAAGTCACAGAATCCCCGCTGGGCTTGGGACTGCTACCGCCGTTTCATCCAGATGTATTCGGATGTCGTTATGGAAGTAGGCAAGAAGTACTTTGAGCAGCTTATTGATAAGATGAAGAGCCGCAAGGGTGTTAAGCAGGACGTTGAGCTTGATGCGGATGATCTTAAGGAGCTGGCTAACCAGTTCAAGGCTGAGTACAAGAACAAGATCGGAGAGGATTTCCCTACCGATCCCCAGGTACAGCTGGTAGGTGCTATCAAGGCTGTGTTCCGTTCATGGGATAACCCCCGCGCTAACGTATACAGAAGAGACAATGATATCCCTTATTCATGGGGAACCGCAGTAAACGTACAGTCAATGGCATTCGGTAATATGGGTGATGACTGCGGTACAGGTGTTGCTTTCACACGTAATCCCGCAAACGGTGAGAAGGGCCTCTTTGGTGAGTTTCTTACCAATGCACAGGGTGAAGACGTGGTTGCAGGTGTACGTACACCTATGAAGATAGCCGAGATGGAGGAGAAGTTCCCTGAGGCATTTGAGCAGTTTAAGGATGTATGCCAGAAGCTTGAGAGCCACTACCGCGATATGCAGGATATGGAGTTCACCGTTGAGCACGGAAAGCTTTACATGCTACAGACCCGTAACGGTAAGCGTACAGCTCAGGCAGCACTTAAGATAGCATGTGATCTGGTAGATGAAGGCATGAGAACTGAGGAAGAGGCTGTTGCAATGATCGAGCCCCGTAACCTTGATACTCTGCTTCACCCTACATTCGATCAGAGCGCTATCGTTCGTGCACGTCTTATCGGTAAGGCTCTTGGCGCAGCTCCCGGTGCTGCATGCGGAAAGATCGTGTTCACCGCTGCAGATGCAGAAGAATGGGCAGCAAGAGGTGAGAAGGTTGTTCTGGTACGTCTTGAGACCTCTCCCGAAGATATCACCGGTATGAAGGTATCTCAGGGTATCCTGACCGTACGTGGCGGTATGACCAGCCATGCAGCAGTTGTTGCACGTGGTATGGGTGCTTGCTGTGTATCCGGCTGCGGCGATATCATCATGGATGAAGAGAATAAGAAGTTTACCTTAGGCGGCAAGGAGTATCACGAAGGCGACATCATTTCCTTCGACGGTACTACAGGAAATATCTATGACGGCGCTGTACCTACCGTTGACGCACAGATCGCAGGTGAGTTCGGCCGTATCATGGCATGGGCAGATAAGTACCGTACCCTTAAGGTACGTACAAATGCAGATACCCCTCATGACGCAAAGAAGGCACGTGAGCTGGGAGCAGAAGGTATCGGACTTTGCCGTACAGAGCATATGTTCTTTGATGAGGACAGGATCGAAGCATTCCGTGAGATGATCGTTTCAGATACTGTTGAAGAGCGTGAGGAAGCACTGCAGAAGATCGAACCCCTTCAGCAGGGCGACTTTGAGCAGCTCTTTGAGGCTATGGAAGGCAACCCTGTTACCATCCGTTTCCTGGATCCCCCTCTGCATGAGTTTGTTCCCAAAACAGAGGAAGATATCGCCAGACTTGCAAAGGCAAAGGGCAAGACCGTACAGCAGATCAAGGCACGCATCGAAGGGCTGGTAGAGTTCAACCCCATGATGGGTCACCGTGGTATCCGTCTGGATGTAACCTACCCCGAGATCGCTAAGATGCAGACCATCGCTGTTATCCGTGCAGCAGTAAATACCAAGAAGAAACATCCCGACTGGACCGTAGTTCCCGAGATCATGATCCCTCTTGTAGGTGATGCTAAGGAGCTTAAGTTCGTTAAGGATATAGTTGTAAAGGCAGCTGATGAAGAGCTGGCAGCACTTAAGAGCGATCTTAAGTACGAAGTAGGTACCATGATAGAGATCCCCCGTGCTGCACTTACCGCTGATACCATCGCTAAGGAAGCTGAATTCTTCTGCTTCGGTACCAACGACCTTACACAGATGACCTACGGCTTCTCACGTGATGATGCCGGCAAGTTCCTTCAGGCTTATTACGAGAGAAAGATATTTGAGAACGACCCGTTTGCACGTCTTGACCAGGACGGCGTAGGAGAGCTGATGGATATGGCTATCAAGAAGGGCAAGAGCGTACGTCCCGATCTCCACTGCGGTATCTGCGGTGAGCACGGCGGTGATCCTTCATCCATCGAGTTCTGCCACAAGATCGGCCTTGACTATGTATCATGCTCACCTTACCGTGTGCCCATCGCAAGACTGGCAGCGGCTCAGGCAGCTATAGCAGCTAAGAAGAAATAAAGTATTTTTATAAAATTGAAGAGCGCCGTCTGTTGGTGTAGAATACATGACAGACGGTGTTTTTTTATAGAAGTTTATATAATAAAACAGGAGGAATAGAAAACATGAAAGCTAAACGTGTGATGGCGCTGGTGCTGAGTGCAGTGCTTACGGTCGGCAGTCTTGATACAGCCTATCTGCCTGTGCTGGCAGCGGGTGAAGAACAGACTGTGACCGCGGCAGAGGATGAGGCGGTACAGGATGATGAGACGGCTGCTCAGAAAGAAAGTGCAGCAGAAGACGGTGCAGAGAATGAAGCTGTTGAAGGCTCCGCTGAGGCCGGTGCTACAGCAGATACAGAAGACGGAAAAGCCGAAGAGAAAGATCTGACATATGCTTCGGGAACAACGGCAGATGGTTTTACCTATGAAACTACATCTGACGGGATGACGATCACGGGATATACGGGGACGTCTTCGGTTCTGAATATACCCGAAACGATTGAAGGACTTGATGTAGCGGCAATAGGCAGAAGGGCATTTATGGGAAAAGCCGAGATAACATCGGTAACGATCCCTGCTACGATTGGAAAGATAAATGCAGGAGCGTTTCGCGAATGCACCGGATTAAAAGAGGTAACAATCAACGCGGTCAATCTTGCGGATGCCGAGAGTGCCAGCGTAAAAAGAGATGATGCAGAATACAACTGGAGTGAAGATGATGCAAAATCATCCATATTCTTTAAGGCTGGTGCTTCGGGAGGAATGACAGTTACATTCGGAAAAGGTGTAGAAAGGATCCCTGCTTACCTTTTTGCCACAGGCGATACGGAAAAAGCGGGTATAAGCTGTAAAGTAAGTAAGATCATACTTTCGGACAGTGTTACCGCTATAGGTGATTATGCTTTCTATTCATGTGACGGATTAAAGAGCGTAGAAGGCGGAGATAATCTGGAAGAAATAGGGAAATACTCCTTTGCCTATTGTGGCTTTAGCGAGTATCCCGCGTTAAAGAAAGTTGAGACTATCGGAGCAAACGCATTTTACTCAAATGCTAATATGAGCGTGGCGGAAATAGGAGATATGGTCACTACTATAGGTGATCTTGCTTTTTCAAACTGCGGAAAACTTAAGACATTGAGTGTCAGCGGTAATGTGAGCAGTATAGGAGCAGAAGCTTTCAGGGCTTGTACATCATTGAAAACAGTAACGATAAATGAGCCGGTTGCCGCGATAGGAAGAAGAGCCTTTATGGGTGATGTTGCGCTCACGGATGTGATATTGCCGTCCACTTTGAATGAATTGGGAGCAGGGGCGTTCCGCGAATGTACCGGTTTAAGGAATGTCATCATAAATGCGGTGAACCTTGCGGATGCCGAGAGTGCCAGTATAAAAAGAAATGACTCGGAATACAGTTGGGATGAAGATGATGCAAAGTCTTCCATATTCTTCAAAGCAGGTGCTTCGGGAGGAATGACGGTTACATTCGGGGAAGGTGTAGAAAGGATCCCGGCATACCTTTTTGCGACGGGCGATACGAATAAAGAAGGCGTAAGCTGTAAATTGAGTAAGATAGTGATCGCAGATAGTGTTACCGCTATAGGTGATTATGCTTTCTATTCATGTGACGGATTAAAGAGCATAGAAGGTGGGGAAAAGCTGGAGGAGATTGGGAATAACTCCTTCGCATACTGTGGATTTACAGAGTGCCCTGCATTAAAGAATCTTGAAACCATTGGGGCAAATGCATTTTATTCAAATGCAAATATGAGTGTGGCGGAAATAGGCGGAGTAGTTACAACTATAGGAGACAGTGCATTTGAAAAATGCGGAAAGCTTAAGACGCTTACCATAGGCGGAAAAGTAAGCAGTATCGGAGCCCTGGCATTCAGCGGATGCACTACTTTAAAAAGCGTTACCGTAAATGAGCCTGTAGCTGAGATAGGAAGAAGAGCCTTTATGGGTGATGTTGCCCTTACAGATGTGATATTACCGTCTACATTGACAGTATTAGGCGCAGGGGCATTCCGTGAATGCAGCGGATTAAAAGATGTAACGATAAATGCAGTGAATCTTGCGGATGCAGAGAGTGCCAGCGTAAAAAGAGATGATGCAGAATACAACTGGAGTGAAGATGATGCAAAATCATCCATATTCTTTAAGGCTGGTGCTTCGGGTGGAATGACAGTTACATTTGGAGATGGCGCTAAACGAATCCCTGCATATCTTTTTGCGACAGGATATGATAAAGGAGGAGAGGGATATTGTAAGGTTTCGGTTCTTAATATTCCTGCTACTGTTACAGAGATAGGAGACTATACTGTTGCTAACTGCCATTCTCTTAAAGAGATCCATTTTGACGGTAACGCTCCCAAGAAGTTTGGCGAAAATGCTTTTTATAGAATTGAAACTACCGCATATTATCCTGAAAAGGCAAGTGGGTGGACAGCTTCGGTAAAGAAGGATTACGGTGGAACTATTACATGGACTGCTGAGGCAGGACGCCAGATCCCTGTTTCCGGAATTACATTAGACAGATCCACGCTTGAACTTGGAGTAGGAAGAAGCGCTACGATTAAAGTAAACTTTAAACCGTCGAACGCTACAGATAAAACGGTGAACTGGAGCAGCAGCAATAGCGATATTGCAACTGTAGATAACGGTAAGGTTAAGGGAATTGCGGTTGGTGAAGCTGTTATTACTGTTGTTTCCAATGATGGGGGATTCAGTGCTGAATGCAAAGTGACTGTTGTTGAGAATTCTTCCGGCGGTGGTGATGGAGTGGAGATAACCCTTCCCGGAAAGAAGAAAGCCCCTGTTACAGCTTATGTTACTTTTGTGACCAATGGCGGGGATGAACAGGATAGTTATTACACAATCAATAAGAAGGGGAATAAGGCGTCTCTTCATAAGCTTGTCAGAAAGGGTTATACTTTTAAGGGATGGTATTGCACTTACACGGATAAAAAAGGAAAGGAAAAGACCAAAAAGCTATCAGCTTTAACCGCAACAACACTTACCAAGTATGCTGTGGATGGTGAATTGATCCTTAAAGCTCAATTTAATCCCAATAAGTATACCGTAAAATATTACAAGACAGCTAAACTGGACGGTAAGAAGGTAAAGATGAAAGGTAAGGCAAAGAGTTGGAAGGGAGCATATTCGCTGGATAATGAGACAGTACAGAATGTGACGATAGCTGACGGAAGTACGATAACCGCTAAGGATACCACTCTGGAGCTTATCGGATGGACAAGAGTTAAATATGGTACGGAGACAGAATTTGCAACGGGTGACAGTGTATCGCTTGAAGATCTGATCCCGGATAAAGGAAAGACTGTTAAACTCTATCCTGTATTTGTAAATAAACAATGACAGCGATGTAAAAAGACGGAAACAGGCGTGCTTGCGGGCGCGCCTGTTTTTATGTATAATGGTTTATTGATGAAAAGCGCTGAAAATGTGAAAAAAAAGAATAAAAGACGTGCTATTGATAAGAAAGTGGAGATCAGGCTGATAGTAGACAGCCTGGTATGTATCGCGCTCTTCATCGTGCTGACATCCGTGTTCGCAAAGCGGACGACAGCAGGGCTGGAAACGGTATATATTATCAATATCTGCTTTGATATTGTGACCATGGTCATCGGCTATATGATATATATATTCTGCATGATCGACGGGACGCTCTTTAATAACCGCATTAAGTATTATAAATATCTGCTCAATGTAGTTTATCTGGCGATCTTTACCGATGGTATCGCCTGGCTGGTCAATGGCCTGCCGCAGCAGCGTTTAGCAAATATCATTGTTAACACCATTTATTATATATGCATGCCGGTATCCTGTAATTTTTTCTGGCACTATATATCCGAAATATTAAAGCCCAATGAAAAGATGCGGAAAAAAGCCGATTTGATCGTATCAGCGGGGATGATCGTAAGTGTTATCCTTTGCATGGCCAATCTGTTTTTCGGCCAGTATTTTACCGTGAACGAACTGGGAGAGTATCACCGATCTGCTTTTTATCCCATTCACCAGATCTACGGATTCTTCATGATACTCATCAGCCTTTGCTTGATGATCAGACGGCGTAAGAGCTTAAGGCTGTATCAGCTGATGGCGATGGCTATGTACGTGCTGGCGCCTCTGGCAGTCAGTATACTGACGGTTACATTCTACGGGCTTTCCATAGCATATCCGGTAATGATGTGTATCATGCTTTTGATGTATTGCGTGGTCAATACTTCAAGGGCGAGGGAGCAGGCTGCGGCAGCCAGGGATATGGCTATGGCGGCTACGATACAAAAGAGTGTATTGCCTGATGATTTTCCGGCTTTTCCTGACAGACATGAATTTGAACTTTATGCCTCAATGAATCCGGCAAAGGAAGTGGGCGGAGACTTTTATGACTTTTTCCTGATCGATGATGATCATCTTGGGCTGGTGATAGCAGATGTATCCGGCAAGGGTGTTCCGGCATCTTTATTTATGATGATCTCGAAGTCCCTGTTAAAGATAAGTCTCCAGGCGGGAGCATCACCCTCCGAAGCTCTGAGGCGTGTAAATACCCTGCTGACCGAAAAGGAAGGGCTGGAGATGTTTGTGACCATATGGGTTGCAGTACTTACCATTTCTACAGGTGAAGGTGTGGCTGCAAATGCGGGGCATGAATATCCTGCATTCATGCGTGCAGGAGGCAGATATGAAATGCTTAAGTACAAGCATTCGCCGCCTGTGGCTGTTATGGGCGGTCTTCCGTTTCCCGAGCACGCCTTTAAGATGGAGAGGGGCGATAAGTTATATGTATATACAGATGGGGTGTGCGAGGCTATGAACCATAAAGGTGAGCTGTACGGAGAAGAACGTCTGATAGAAGAGTTGAACAGAGCCCCCGGTGCGGATCCGGAGAAAGTGGTAGCAAATATAAGCGAGTCCATAAAGGAATTTGCTCATGGAACAGAGCAGTCGGACGATATTACAATGCTGTGTATTGAATACAAAGGTGCTTAATGCCCCTGGGTTTATAAAGAAAGGAGAATTATCATGAGTCAGGCAGTGATTTACAGAACAGCAGAAAAGATCGACATCAGTACTAATCCGGGTTTCTCCGAGGATATGAAAGAACTGATGGCAGAGGGAAATTATGAGATCGTTATCGACATGAATGATACGGTATATATCTCATCGGTAGGACTTCGTACCCTTCTTTCGACACAGAAGGAATGCAAGGCTAACGGAGGCAGGATGGTGATCAGAAATGCAAAAGAGATGGTGATGAAAGTATTTGAAGTTACCGGATTTTCAGAGCTTTTTACCATTGAGTGAAGAAGGAGCATAAAATGATAACGGATAAGATCATGGTATACAGTGAAGGCGCAGGGATAGAGAAGGCGCTTTTGGAAGCTGAGAAATTTGCGAGCTATGAAAAACTCAGTGATGAAGACGGCTTGTATATCCGCCTTCTGAGCGAAGAAATGATGGGAATGGTGCGTGGCATAACCGGCGGATTTGAGGGACAGTTCTGGATTGAGAGCGATGACGACGAGTGCCGCATATGTTTAAGGGCTGATGCGTATATCGACCGGAAGAAGAAAAAGAAGCTTATAGCGCTCTCTGCATCAGGCAGGAATGAGAGCAGTGTGGGCATAATGGAGATGATCCGTAATGTGATCGTGAATGCCATAAATGATCCGGACAGCGTGGATGAACTGCAGAATGATTATGATGACAGCAGCGTGATGTATGGCATGATGGGGGCGCGGGCGGACGGAAGTATCGACGCTATGGATTTTGAATGGTCTTTGCTGCAATACAGGAATATGGTAGAACAGGAAAAAGCGCATAAAAAGGTAGACGAAGCCTGGGATGAGCTTGAAAAATCGATAGTGGGCAATATAGCCGATGACGTACGTGTGGGCGTGCGCGGTGACATTGTGGAGATGACCATTGTTAAACGTGTCGGTAAGAAGGATTAAGTGAGCGAAGAAGGTTTGTTTAAAACTGAGGTCTTTATCGCAAAGACGCCGGAGCTGGCGGCTGTGTGGGATTTTGTCTCTTCGGAGCTGGCTTCGCACGGAGTTCCCGATGCTGAAATGATGCGTATCGAACTGGCGGTGGAAGAGGTTTTTGTTAATATCGCATCTTATGCTTATCCTGATGGCGATGGTGATGCAAAGGTTTCGGTTGCCGTTATCAATGATGATGTCACGATCAGGTTTGAAGACCGTGGAGTGCCTTTTGATCCTCTTAAGGCGGATGAACCGGATACAGATGCCCCTCTGGAAGAGCGCGAGATCGGCGGACTGGGGATCTTTCTGGTAAAAGAGATGATGGATGATGTGCGTTATGAGTATAAGGACGGAAAGAATATCCTTACATTCAGTAAACATACGCTCTGAAAAGGAGAGATGATGGCTGTTGTTGAACTCACAGAGGATAATCTGGAGCAATATGCCGACTTCGTCGGAATGGAGGATATAGAAAATATAGGGCGTGAGTATTATCGTGGTGTGGTCATCATAGACGATAAAGATGATCCGCTGTCCGCCGGTATATGGGAGCTAATTCACGCGGACAAAGAGGAGATGGATACACAGGCCAGGATAGTCTGTCTTAAGGCAAATAATGACGCCGAGGCTGATAAGCTTTTGGAAACATGCACACTTATGTTTGTAAATGAAGATGTAAAACGCAGTTTTTTTGAGATGCCTGTCGGTAAGAAGGGTATAAAGCGTGAAATACTTAAGAATGCGGGCTATGAGATAAAAGAGGCGGAAAGCAGTGAGATCGTATGTACGATAAAGGACCTGCTGGAGATGCCTCCTGTCAGAGCGGGGCGGCCCCCTTCTTACGTACAGGAACTGGGAAATCTTATGATACGCCCTTTCAGGCGTGGTGTGATGGATTGCGTATTCAGGAGCAACCGTGAGCTGATGGAAGACCTGGGATCGATACCCATGAGCTGGTTTGAACAGCGTGTGTCCGGCTATGTTGAGATAAACGGCCGCGTCAGCGGCTTTCTGCTTTTGCATAAAACCCCTGCAGGCAGGCTTAAGGTAGAAGTGTTTACGGCTCTTGGAAACGACGTTAAGAAAGACCTGCTTCATCTGATGATATTTTCGCTCAAACAGGCTGAAAAATACTATGATCCCGATACGCAGGTCGTTATCCGGCGAACGGATGAAGATGTAAAAAATCTCACGGATTATTTACTGCCTGATGTGAAGGGGGCAAAGGTATTATATGGCGAAAGGGCGGGCTGATGAATGCGCCGGGACCGGGAAAATTTGTGCTGGAAATTTTCAGGGCTTTATGTTACACTTTATTACGTTATGTTAACCTCTACAGAACAGATGCGGAAATACTGAGAATATGGATAATAACAGGCTTAAAAAAGGCGAATATATAGATAGTGAAGGAAAAGTAAGAAGACGTTCGGAAAGGTATTATAAAAGGCTGAGACAGATGCGTATACGCTACGGCATAGCCGGCAGTGCATTCGTGATCGCGCTGGTCCTGATCATATGTATCGTGACCGGACAGGGAAGAAAGGCTGAAGCTCGCGATGTTGTTGAAGAGCCGGAGATGGCTGCAACAAAGCTTGTGATGGCTGTCGAACCGACAGCGACACCGACGCCGGTACCGGAACCGGAGATAAATAAATATGAACATCCCGATATGTTTTATGAGGGATATGAAGTCTTTAAGGACAGTGAAACAAAGGAGATCCTAAATCAGGAAGTCATAAGCAGTTACGGCGTGCTGATCGATCTTAAGGATGGGCATGTGGTGGCTGAGAGAAATGCATTTGAGCGTATGTATCCGGCGTCCATGACCAAGGTGCTGACCATACTGGTGGCTGCAGAACATATGGAAGATCCTGATGATACGTTTACCATGACACAGGAAATAACCGATTATGTATTTTCTAACGGATGTTCGCAGGTTGGATATATGGTCGGTGAGACCATGAGCGTGAGGGAGTTATTATTCGGTACAATAATGCCCAGCGGCGGAGATGCTGCTATGGCACTTGCGTATTATACGGCAGGCAGTATGGAAGCTTTTGTTGATATGATGAATGAAAAGGTGGCTGAACTGGGACTGGATGATGTGGCGCATTTTACCAATCCTGTCGGAGTATTTGATGAGCAGAATTACTGTACGCCTGTTGCTATGGCTATGATAATGAAGGCGGCGCTTGAGAACGACCTTTGCAGGGAAGCTCTGGGAGCCAAGAAATATGAGACCGCACCTACGGATTTTCATCCTGACGGGCTGCTTATATCAAACTGGTTTCTGCGCAGGATAGAAGATAAGGATACCCATGGTGAAGTGCTGGGAGCAAAAACAGGATTTGTTAATGAATCCAGAAACTGTGCGGTCAGCTATGAAAAGTCAAATGACGGTAACAGCTACATCTGTGTTACCGGGGATTCGCACAGTGCATGGCGCGCTATATATGATCATGTAGCCATTTATGATGATTTTGTAAAGTGATAAAAAATTTATCTTGACAATTTGGCTCCGCTGGAGTAGAATAACCTTCGTCTGTTAGAGCAGACGATAGAGATGGCGAGGTAGCTCAGCTGGCTAGAGCACGCGGTTCATACCCGCGGTGTCGAGGGTTCGAGTCCCCCCCTCGCTACGAACTTAATCCTGCGGAAGAGCCCTTAAGGTGCACTTCCGCATTTTTTTTCGCAGAGCTGCCGAAGGCAGATGCCGGCTCCTAAGCAGGGGGCGGTTCCGGCTTTCTTGCCGGTAAAAAAAGTGCGTTATGCGGTCCGCAGCGGACCGCCGCAAGTATTTATAAAAGGGAGGGTATGTAAATGTATCAGAATGTAAAAAAAGGTTTAGACCTGTTGTATCTGCAGCAGATCCTTAAGATCGTAGAGGTTATCCTTACGATCGTGACATCTTTGTTTGCCGCACTTACGGTGGGATCCGCATTTCTTTTCTCGAGCGTGCTGGCAACGCTGTTCGGTGTACTGACCGGATTGTTTGGCGTATTGCTGGTGATTGCAGCTATTGCTGATTTTATACTGGGTCTGCTCGGAATACTTAATGCATCGAAGGACGAAATACTTTATAAGAATGCTTTGGTGTGGCTGGTGATCGGTATTGTAATTACGATCCTGGGCTTTTTTATCAAGGACTCCGGTAAGTTTATCTGGAAGCTGATAAGATCCATATTTGATGCGGCTGAAGGTTTCTGCAGCTTTATGGTGATCTACAGTGTTATCAATGCAACCGTGAATGTTGCGCAGGCTATAGGAAATGTGGAAGTGTTCTCTTTGGGCCAGCAGAGAGCAAATTCTTTCAAGACTATTTATATTGTTGCTATCATTCTGAAATTCTTTGCGTTTATTCCTGCAATAGGAGGCATACTTGATCTGGCCGGCTCCATAATCATGATAGTTGTCTTTGTTCAGTATCTGGGATTCCTTGGTAAAGCAAAAATGATGGTTTGAGTCAAGTTTTAAGCCCCTCGAAAGAGGGGCTTTTTTAACGCATAAAGTTATATATGCTTTTTTGTAAAGATTTATTGTATAAAATTATTTGCAAATGCATGTAATTAGTGTATAATCACTTTATGCGACTTTAAATGCTTTTTTTTGCTGTTGCTATTCATAAGAAATCAGGAGGTTAGTTTCAATGGCAAATATCACCTGCCCGCAGTGCAGCCGTTTCGTAGATGACAGTGCAAAGTTTTGTCCCGGCTGTAAGTATAACATAAAAAAATATGTTAAAGAAATGAAGAAAAAGGGTGGCACCGTGAGCGGTTCCATCTCTTTCGGAAGTGTATACAGTAAGACTTCTGCGGGGACGGATGTAGTACCGGAACTTGAGTTCTTAAAGCCTCAGACAGCATCTCCCGAAAAGCCGGTTCCCCAGACTGAGGTGGCTGCGGCACCTGCTTATGAAGAGCCTGCGATACAGACCTATGAACCCGAAACAGTGGCTGCGGCACCCGCAGCACCGGTATATGAAGAACCTGCTCCGGCATATTCGGTTTCCGAACCTCCTGTGGTACCTGAATATGAAGAGCCGGCACCGGCAGTTACCGAAAACAGAGGGGTATCCACTGTAGACCCCAGAACATTATTCCCTAAGGATACCATACCTACGTTCAGACCGGCCTACAAGCCCAGAGTACTTGCTTCTGCGCCGGCATATGATCCAAACTATAAAAAACATGAAGAACAGGCTCAGGCTGCAGCAGCTTATGAGAACCCTGCGCCTGCGGCACCTGCGCCCGCAGCTCCCGCGTATGAGCCTGCGGCACCCGCAGCGCCTGTATATGAAGCGCCTGCGGCACCTGCACCTGCAGCTCCTGTTATGCCTGCAGCACCGGTGACTCCGGTTACACCTGTACCCGTTGCACCTGTACCGGCAACGCCTGTACCTGCAGCACCCACACCGGCAGTTCCGCCCGAAGCTTTATTATATCAGCAGCCCGCAGCTCCTGCAGCAGCAATTCCTGCAGCAGCCGCAGCATCAGCGGCTATCCCGCCTGAGGCTTTATTATATCAGCAGCCTGCAGCACCGGCTTATCAGAGTGCACAGCCTGCTTATCAGCCTGCGGCACCCGTGCCTGCATATCAGGCTCCAGCAGCAGCTGCTTATCAGGCACCGGCACCGGCTTACCAGAGTGCACAGCCGGCTTATGCCCAGAATGCAGCACCTGCCCGTCCGGCCGCAAGTTATCAGGCCGCAAGACCTATACAGACCGCATCGGCACCTGCAGCATACGCTCAGCGTCAGCAGCCTGCTCCTGCAGTAACAGGCGTATTCGAATCTGCTGCGCTTAATTGTGGCGTCGGCGGAGGCGGAGCAATCTCGGGTGAGGTTTCCGGACCTACTATTCTTGAGAAGCTTCGTGCAGAGGAAGAAGAGAAGAAGGCTAATGCATCAATATTCGAGTCTCCTAATCTTCGCGCTGCTGAAAAAGAATTAAAGAACGGTACACGTCAGCCGGCAGGCGGTCTTCACGGTGAGATCTCCTTTGATAATTATATAGCCCCCGAGCGTGGATCTTTTGGACAGGCTACGGCTTATCAGATACAGCAGGCAGCTTATGTGGCTGCAGGTGCTGCCGGAGGAAGCGGGCAGTCATCTGTACCTCCTTATGCAGTACAGCAGGGAGCAGGCCCCGGAGGTATGGCATACCAGGTACCTGTTTCTACAGGGGCACCGGCATATGCGCCTCAGGCTGCTGCACCCGCTTATGCTCCCGCACCCAGCCAGGCACAGTCGGTTCCTGCATTTGCAGCCGGCCCCGGAATGGGCAATCCTTATGCACCTGTTAACGGAGCTATACCGTATATTACCCAGACACCTGCAGGCGGAGCTAATCCTATGTTAGGTGGCGGAGGGAACCCGATACTGGGCGGAAACGCTAATCCTTTATTGGGCGGTGGTACCTGACGGACATAGTGCTTAACGCATGATAGACCGTGTAGGAAACGGAAATTCATACATCCCGCCTTATGATAGGGGCGGAAAAAAAGCTGCGCGTGTGGAAGGTGACGCGCCGGCTTTTTTATTACCCGGGGAAGATGAAAACGGAGGAGTTATCTGGGACAGAGGGCCTAAAGATGATATACCGCGATCAGCGGCCCGGGAGCAGAAAAAAGAGGAGAATAAAGACAGGAATATCAACGCAGGCAGTACATACGAGACTGACAGATCTGCGGATACCGATGAAGAGGAAATTAAACAGTCGGGCTTCGGGAAACTGTTAGGACGCATTGGGGAAGCGATAAAAAGCTTCTTTTTGAGCCTCTGGTACGGCGGAGATAAGGCGGAAGATAAAAAAGATAATGATCATGAAGCGCCTGATATTACAGCCGGTACGGAGAATAGCTCTGAAGAGGCTGTAACGGACGTTTCCGGAACGCTCAGTGCACAACGTATAAAAAAAGCGATAGATGAAAAGGATACCGACGCTTTAGTTGATGAACTTACCGAGGGAGGAAAGAAACATCCGGCCAGAAGCACTACGCTGCTTACACATTATGACAGAAGGGGCAGGATAGTAAAACAGGATGATTCCGAAGTGGGGCGTATACTGGGCAGCGATGGCACAGGCCGCGGCAAAAGCGGCAGAAATGTGGAAAGAAGACCACAGGGAAATTACAGGAGGTATATATGAGAGTCGGCATGGGATATGATGTCCACAGGCTGGGACCGGACAGAGATCTTATAATAGGCGGCATTAAAATTCCATATAAATACGGTCTGATAGGACATTCGGATGCTGATGTGCTTACGCATGCGATAATGGATGCACTGTTAGGCGCAGCAGCCATGGGTGACATAGGCAAGCTGTTCCCTGATACGGATAATGCATATAAGGACATTGACAGTTTTATCCTGTTAAAAAAAGTAAAGGAAGCGCTGCAGGAGGCCGGGTATTTTATCGAGAACATCGACGCGACGATAATCGCACAGGCACCTAAGATGAGACCGTATATAGATGATATGCGTGATAAGTTTGCCAATGCGCTTGATATAGAGCTTGATCAGATCAATATTAAAGCTACCACAGAGGAAAATCTTGGGTTTACAGGCAGGGGAGAAGGGATCGCGGCTGAAGCTGTCTGTATGCTTTATACCGCACGCGAGATGTATTCAATGGATGTTACCGGCGGCGGATGTCCGGCAGCGGGAAGCTGTAGCGCCTGTCCGCGTAATAACACAGGGAATTGAAAAACAGGAATTTATACCATGGGAGGAAAACTATGAGAATATATAACACAGCAAGCAGAATGGTAGAGGATTTTAAACCGCATGAAGAGGGAAAGGCAAAAGTCTATACCTGCGGCCCTACAGTATACCACTTCGCGCATATCGGTAACCTGCGCAGTTATATCTGCGAAGATGTACTGGTAAAGACGCTGATCTATGCAGGCTACGATGTAAAGCGTGTTATGAACATAACTGATGTAGGCCATCTTTCATCTGATGCCGATACCGGTGAGGATAAGATGCTTAAAGGTGCTAAGCGTGAACACACTACGGTTCTGGATATTGCGGAAAGATATACCAAAGCTTTCTTCAGTGATTTTAACAAGCTCAATATGCGTATGCCGGATGTTATAGAGCCGGCAACCCATTGCATACCGGAATTCATCAATATGATAGAGGTCCTGCTTGAAAAGGGCTATGCATATCAGGCAGGAGAAAATGTATATTTTGATACATCAAAGCTTGAAAAGTATTACAAGCTTTCTAACCAGAGCGAGGACGAATTAAAGACTGCAGTGCGTGATGATGTTGAAGAAGACACCAATAAGCGCAACAAGACTGATTTCGTGCTGTGGTTCACCAAGTCAAAATTTGAAGACCAGGAGCTTAAATGGGACAGTCCCTGGGGCAAGGGATATCCCGGATGGCATATAGAGTGCTCCTGCATAGGTATCAAGCATCTGGGTGAATATATGGATATCCATTGCGGCGGTGTAGATAATATTTTCCCCCATCATACAAATGAGATAGCCCAGAGCGAAGCATTTTTAGGACACCCCTGGTGCCGGTACTGGTTCCATGTTCATCACCTTGTTGAAAAAGATAAAGGAAAGATGAGCAAGTCAAGCGGGGAATTCCTTACCGTATCACTGCTTGAGGAGAAAGGTTATGATCCGCTTGCTTACAGGTATTTCTGCCTGCAGTCACATTACAGGAAACCGCTTGAATTCTCTTATGAAGTACTCGATCAGATGAGTGATGCATATAAAAAGCTCCGTAAACGTACTTCGGAGCTGGCAGCTGACGGAGAGGCTGATGAAGCGGTATTTGCAGAATATCGTCAGAAATTTGAAGATGCGCTTACGGATGACTGCAATACATCTATGGCATTTACGGTGCTTTATGATGTGCTCAAGGCAGATACAAATGATGCTACAAAGCGTAAACTGATCGGCAGCTTTGACGAGGTGCTTTCATTAAAGCTTCTTGAGGCGCTTCCTGCTGAAGAGATCGATGAAGAGCTGGAAGCTTTCGTTAATGAAAAGATAGCTGAACGTGCACAGGCAAAGAAGGATAAAGATTTTGCCAGGGCTGATGCCATAAGGGATGAACTTCTTGCCAGAGGTATTGCAATAAAGGATACCAGAGAGGGCGTTAAGTGGGAGAAGATTTAAAGAATTATTCGGCACTCGGATATGCATATCTGGGTGACGCGGTATATGAACGTTATGTGCGTGAGTATATAATGGAGAGCCGTGGCAATATGCCTGTCGAAAAGTATCATGTAATAGCTACACGTTTTGTATGTGCAGCTGCACAGGCTAAAGCTGTCGAAACCCTTATGGAAACTCTTTCCGAGGAAGAAGAGGGAGTGTACAGAAGAGGACGTAATGCCAAGGCACATGCGGCACCCAAAAGCTCCAGTCCGGGAGAATACAGAAAAGCTACGGGATTTGAAGCGTTGATAGGATATTTAAGCATTAACGGCAGGGAAGAGCGCGTCAAAGAGCTCATGAAAGCAGCGGTAGACTTACTGGAGACGGATACACCCCGGTCATCCTGACAGAAGCACAATAGCCAAAGAATGAAAGGTTTATCATGGGATATTCAGAATCACAGATAGAAGGCCGCAACGCGGTGCTGGAAGCATTCCGCAGCGGTAAGACAATAGATAAGATATATGTACTTGACGGCTGCCAGGATGGTCCGGTACTGACCATCAAAAGAGAAGCCAAAAAGAATGACTGCCTTATCAAGTATGTGGCTAAGGAACGCCTGGACCAGCTTTCACAGACCGGAAAGCATCAGGGAGTTATTGCAATAGCTGCCGCGTATGAATATGCAGAGCTTGAAGATATTATGAAAGCGGCAAAGGAAAGCGGACGCGCGCCTTTCCTTTTCTTCCTGGACGGCATAGAGGATCCGCATAACCTTGGCGCTATAATACGTACTGCTTATCAGGCCGGAGCCCACGGTGTGGTGATACCCAAGAACAGAGCGGTAGGACTTACGCCTACGGTTGCCAGAACTTCTGCAGGAGCTCTTAATTATCTGCCTGTTGCCAGAGTTACCAATCTGGTACAGACAATAGAGAGTCTTAAGAAAGAAGAAATGTGGTTTGCCTGTGCCGATATGGACGGGGATGTGATGTATAAAGCAAACCTCACCGGTTCGATCGGTCTGGTGATAGGTTCTGAAGGAGAAGGCGTAAGCCGCCTGGTTAAGGAGAAGTGTGATTATAAAGTATCCATTCCTATGATCGGGAAGCTTGATTCGCTTAATGCATCGGTAGCTGCCGGAGTACTTGCATATGAGATAGTCAGGCAGAGGGATTATCAGAACCCCAAGTTATCCTGAGTATATTCACCCAATAAACACGAACATTTAATAATCTGACCGCAGTCATACAAAGATATGACCGCGGTCACTTTTTTTGTATGAGAGGATGCTTTATTATAATGTCAGAATGATCGGTACAGATAAAGGAGCGGCGATGAAAGCAGAGTTATCCGCATGGAAATTCATTAAGAATAATAAAAAGAGAGTAGGCGCGATGGTAGTGGCACTGATGATGGTATTTGCTGCAATGTATCTGATAGCGATGCTTTTAAACTCATCGATCGAAAGCTTTGAACCGATAGTATTTACGCTTCCGAAGAAGATCGCATATCTTTCTCTGTCACTTGAGAGCTATGGCATAGATCCTGATAACTATACCGATACCGGGGCGCTGCAGGCGGCCTACGATGAGAAGCGGAACGAACTGATAGAAAAGCTGAAAGGCGTTGACGGCATTACGGACGTGTATTACACGCAGGTAATAATGTGTACCTATCAGGCTGTATTCGGGATGATAGGTTATGAGATACCGCTTTTGGAGCCGGAAGAAATACCGGGCTTTCTGGACCATCTAAATGCGCGCCTTACAGCGGGAAGGATGCCGTCAGGTGCCGGAGAGGTGCTTGTGGATGAAACGGTGATGAAGAATAATGGCAAAGAGATAGGTGATCATTTTAACCCCAATGCTTACAATGAGACCTTTACGATAGTGGGGATAATAAGCTCGCCCACAATGATGGGAGTCGGCACCCCTAACGGATATACTAACAGCGGCTGGGCGATCGCAGTAGAAAAAGATGAGAGTATATATGATATGAGAGCTGTGCTTAAGCAGCTTGGAATAAATGCATCGGATACGGATAAAGTAACAGACGAAGTGGATTATAAAAAATACTATGATGAAGAGGTAAAAGGCGTTTTAGACAAAGTTATTGATGTTATGTACCTCGCAGCAATGCTGTTTTTGGCCTTTACGGTTTTGACCGCCTATATTGCTTATATCAGAAACCGTATAAACGAATACTGTCTGTATATGTCGATCGGATACAGCCGCAGCGCGATCTACGGGATGATCATGAGGGAAATGCTCTTTATCTTCCTGAGCGGAAGTCTGATAGGAATGGTACTTGGTCTGTGCGGAGGATGGATCATATTTAAATTGCTCATAGAGGCAAAGGGACTATACTGCCGCATATTTATGCCGGAAGTGATATTTAAGATAGCTGCAGCATACATAATGATCATGGGGGCCTTGCAGATACCGGTGATACTGGGTATAAATAAAGTAAAAACTATAGATGCAATAGAAGACTAGGGAGGAAATCTATGTTCGATATAAAAAAGATCTGTATGATCTACGACATGGAAAAAGAAGAAAAGATGTATGCCTTAAAGGGCTTTGACCTTAAACTTCCCGATAAAGGACTTATAGGTATCATAGGACCTTCGGGCAGTGGAAAGAGTACGCTCATGTATTGTATTTCGACTCTTAAGAAACCCACAGAAGGCAGCATAGTCTATAATGGCCGGGAGCTGTGTGAATGTAGCAATGCGCAAAGAGAACAGCTACGGCGCAGTGAGTTTGGTTTTGTCTTTCAGAAACACTATCTGGTACCGTATATGGGAGCTGTAGATAATGTTATGGTTGCTGCTAACGGGAAAGATAAAGAGCTTCGTAAAAGGGCTGAAGATATACTTAAAGAGCTGGGCATAGGCGAAAGAGAGTTTAACAAAAAGCCGGCAAAGCTTTCCGGCGGGCAATGCCAGAGGGTTGCAATAGCCAGGGCGGTCATTAACGATCCGAAGGTCATATTTGCAGATGAACCTACAGCATCCTTGGACCATGAGAACGCGTACAATGTTATGAAGATCTTAAAGGAGCATTCAAAAGACAGGCTGGTGCTGGTAGTAACACACGATAAGAGCATATTAAAGGACGCAGATTCGGTCATAGAGATGTGGGACGGAGAGATCAGTGTGAACGGAGAAGCAGAATGAATCCATTATCATCTTTTTATTACATCAAAGAGAATAAATTAAGATCGGGGATACTGATCATTCTGTTTATGTGTACCGTGCTGCTGTTTGTTGCGGGAAACTATATCAGCAGCATGCAGTATTACTGGGATAAGATCGAAGAGTATGATTCAAAGATATGCCTGATAAATGCAATGACAAAAGATGAAGATTTCAAAGACTTCGGATCATTTATCGCAGAGCTTAAGAATGACAATAAGCTGACTGTGCTGATGCGTACTTCGAGAGGATATTCGGGACTTGACTGGATGACGACAATGGGCATTGAAATGGGCAGCAGCTCAATGGTGTTTAACAGTGTCGGGGATCTTAAGACAGCATTTGATCATCTGGGGATAGACTGTGATCTTTCCAATGCAGGTAACCGGAGTGTGATAATGTCGAAAGCATTGGCAGCGCAATACGGTCTTAAAGAAGGCGATGTGATCGATGAAAAAACGTGTGAGAATATCAGAGGATCATATAAAGTTGCTGCCCTTACGGATGATAACAGTTACATGCTTTTTTATGTGATAAATGATAACGATACGCTTCTTCGGGCCTATGTGATGAGCGATGAGATGTCCGGAAATGATCTTCGTGAGTATCTTAAAGAAAAAGCCGGCAGCCGCATGGTTTGGGTAGAACAGATGATGTCGGAAACGATAGATGAACAGCTGAAGCCTTTTGATTATATTTTCCTGGCGATAATAGTATTGCTTTCGGTGATACATGCCATAACAGTCGGTACGGTGCTGACCGGGCACTTTATAAAAAGGACATATGAGTTTGGCATATACAGGGCACTGGGCATGAGTAAAGGCAGGATATTCAGAAAGTGTGCTTCAGAAATGCTGGTAATGGATCTGTGCGGGATAGCTGCGGGCATATTGATAAGTCTGGTCTTCACATTTATGATGAATGAATTGTATTATATACCCAAAGGACAGTATCTTCCGTACTTTTCAAAGCTGGGACTATCAGCATTTGCGATATCGGATCTGTGTGTGTTGATACCTAATGTGATCAGCAGATCAAAAGCGATGTCAAAGGCGGATGTTACAGAGTTTTAAAGGAAGCTTTTTAATGACAGGTATCATTATTAAAGACATAAGCATTATGATATTGACTATCATCTCGGCAGCGGTATCGGAACATACATTTCCGGTACTGCTGCTTGGCAGCGTTATTATGATCATTGCCACGATGTCATATATGAAGGATGATGAGGATAAGAGTGTCATTATCCTGCAGATGGTATTGTCTTTTGCTTTTGCGCTTGGACAGTGGTATAGCTGCCTTATATTTATGCTGCTGCCTCTAAAGCGCAGATGGATCGATCCGGCGCTTGCCGAAGCAGCCTTTATATGTTCGGCTGCCGTAAGACTGATGATGCATATGAGCATTGATATTGACATTGCAAACTTTCTGGCACATAAGCTGGCAGAGATCATGATGCTGACAGCAGCTGCTGTCATTATCCTGCTTATTCAAACAGCATGGCAGAAGGAAGAAAAGAGAAGAAGAACCGACAGGGAACGACTTCAGCGTGCCAGCTTATCGGAAATGCATGAAATAAAAAGGAATAATGAAATGGTCAGGCAGAGCTTTTATGAGAACAAAAACGCGCGGCTGATGGAACGTGAGAATATAAGCCGTAATATCCATAACAGCGTGGGGCATTCGATCACGGCCGCTATAATGACACTGGATGCCGCGGACATGCTCTTTGAGAAGGATCCGCAGGAGGCACATAAGCGCATGAATGATGCCGCGGGACGCATACGCGGCAGCCTGGAAGCGATACGCAGCGCTGTCAGGGCATTGGATACGGAGGATGAGGATGTTTCCATCAAAGACCTCTTATGCTATACTGACAATATCATAAATGAATTTACCATGGATACGCAGATAAACTGCGACCTGATAAAGGATCTGTACTCGGAGAGTCTGATGCTCCCGAAGGAACATGCGGAATTCTTAAGCGGGGCGCTCAGCGAAATGCTTACCAACGGGGTAAAACATGGCAAAGCAACACAGTTTATCGTAAAGATAACGGCGGATTCGACTCACATCCGGATGGAAGTTAAGGATAACGGGCACAGTGTTTTTAACAAAGAGAATGCTGATGAACTGATCAGAAACGGATTCGGACTTAAGAAGCTTGCGTCCTACGCACAGCGCTGCGGCGGAAATACAGAGTTTAAGAATGAAAACGGATTCTGTTCGATGATAGAACTGCCTATGCAGATAAAATGAAAGAAAAGGAAAAGCTTATGTACAGGGTTTTACTTGTAGATGATGAAGAAATGCTCCTTGACAGTCTGGAGATAATACTGTCTTTAAATGACATGGAGATAGTGGGGAAAGCTCACGACGGTAATGAATGCCTTAAGCTGCTTAAAGATGTATCGTGTGATATCGCCCTGGTGGACCTGAACATGAAAGGTATGGGAGGGATCGAACTGATAGGGCATCTTAAAAAGAAATATCCCGGTATCCGCATACTGGTGCTTACCACATTTTATGATGACGGAAATATCACCGAGGCGATCAGCAACGGCGCTGACGGATATCTTTTAAAGGACTCGGGGAAAGATGCCATACTTGGCGCTATATCCCAGCTTATGAACGGTGTAAGCGTGCTCGATCCCAAGGTCATGCAGCGCCTTACCGCAATGATGAGTAAGAATAATAATAAGTCCCTGTATGAGGAATTGACGGACAGGGAGCGGGAGATAGCTTCTTTGCTCGTGGAAGGTCTGAGCAATAAGCAGATAGCCGATAAACTTTTTATTTCAGAGGGGACAGTCAAGAATTATATTTCTTCGATCTATGACAAGACCGGGATACATGATCGGGTTAAGCTGGTAGTGGCGCTGTCGTGAGAAAACAGGCATGTGCTTCTGTGGAAGGCTATACCTCTTTCAAGATTCTTCGTTTTCGCTGCTATCGGTATCTTTTTCCTCCGGCAGTGTAAGCCTTACAGTCTCGATGCGCTGATTATCCAGTTTTTCGACCTTGAGTACGGTGCCGTCAGGCAGAGAGACAGTCTCGCCTTCAACAGGCAGACGGTCATCAAGCTGTTCTATGATGATACCGCTGATCGAATCGTAATCTTCACTTTCGTAAGAAGTACCAAGCTGCTCGTTAATATCATCCAGGTTCATTGTGCCATCCACAAGATATTCTCTGTCGGAAAGCGGCTTTAAAAGTTCGGCTTCATCGGCATCGTATTCGTCCCTTATCTGGCCTATTATTTCTTCGACCATATCCTCCATGCTTATCATTCCTTCGGCAGTACCGTACTCATTGAGTACTATACAGACAGATTGGTTCTTTTTGCGCATTTCGTTTAACAGATCGGCGATCTTTTTTGACTCATAAGTATAGTAAGGCTCGCGCATGATCTTGTTTATATGAAAGTGCTCGGGATCCTCGAGAAAGAGAAAATCCTTGATATTGATAACACCCACGATATTATCGGGTTCGTCTTTATATATTGGAAGACGGGTGTACATATGCTCCTTAAAAAGAGTGCGGATATCGTCATATGAATCGTGCAGATCGGCCATGACCATATTAACCCTGGGGATCATGATATCCCTGGCTACAGCGTCGGAGAATTCAAACATATTATGGATCATCTCGCGTTCTTCGCTTTCGATGACACCGTCCTGGTGGCCCACATCCACATAACCAAGAAGCTCGCTTTCGGTTATACGTATGACTTTTTGGTTGGGATCTACGCCCAAAAGGCGCAGGATGCCGTTGGAGAGCTTATCTATAAGAAAGATGATCGGGGTGAGTACGACGGACAAAGCCCTGATAAAAGGAGCATAGCCCAAAGCACAACGCTCATTGCTGCGAAGAGCAAGAGTCTTAGGGAGGATTTCACCAAAAAGAAGTACCAGAAGCGTAAGTACGCCGGTGGCGATACCTACAGCCATGTTTCCGAAAAGCTCTGTGGCCAGCATAGTGGACAGGGCGGAAGCGGAAATGTTAACAACATTATTGCCTATCAGGATAGTGGAGAGCATCTTGCCCGGATTTTCGAGTATCTTAAGTACCAGGGCGGCACGTTTGCTGCCTTCTTCCTTTAAAACATTGAGTCGTACCTTTTTTACTGTGGTAAAGGCCGTTTCAGCGGACGAAAAAAAAGCAGACAAAAGCAGAAGTATTACCAGTATTATGAGTTTTATCAATTGCGGTGTTTCCATGGAAGATAATATTATCAGATATCTTGATGATATGCAAGCTTGCATAATGAAATGAAATATGTTATAGTGTGCGTTGTTTGACAACAAGTACTTATTTATACGGAGGAAAAAATGATGAAACATATCAAGAGTCTTGATACCAGAGATTTTAAGAAGAGCCTTAATAAGGGCGGCTGCGGTGAGTGCCAGACTTCATGCCAGAGCGCATGCAAGACCAGCTGCACAGTAGGCAACCAGAGCTGCGAGCAGGTTAAGAGCTCTAAGTAAGAAGGCGCTTTCAGGAGAGTTATAAAGCGGGGAACAGCGGTGGAATGCCACTGTTCCCGTGTTTTGTTGTGAAAAAATATGGTACACAGATATAAAAGTCATGGTTATAATATAGTCCTGGATGTAGACAGCGGAAGTGTCCATGTTGTGGATGATGTTGTTTATGATCTGATCCCGCAGGTTGAGGAAGCACTTAAAGAAGGGCTTTCCGATGATGCTATTGCATCAAAGCTTGGGGGAGGACTCGCCGATATCGAAAGAAAAGAAGCTTTAGCGGAGATACTGGAACTGAAAAATGCCGGCAGACTCTTCGCTGAAGATGATTATGAGAAGCAGATAGAGGCATACACGGGCAGAGAGACTGTCGTAAAGGCAATGTGTCTGCATATTGCGCATGCATGTAATCTGGCATGCAAGTATTGTTTCGCCGGAGAGGGTGAGTATTACGGCCCCTGCGGTCTTATGTCGTTTGAAGTCGGAAAACAGGCGCTCGATTACCTGGTAGCTCATTCGGGAAGCAGAAAGAATCTGGAAGTTGATTTCTTCGGCGGCGAACCGCTTATGAACTGGGATGTGGTAAAACAGCTGGTTGAGTACGGGCGCTCGATAGAAAAAGAGCGTGGTAAGAATTTCCGCTTTACTCTTACGACCAACGGTACGCTCCTTACGGATGACATACTTGAATTTGCCAATAAGGAAATGAGTAATCTGGTGCTTTCCATAGACGGACGTAAAGAAGTGCATGACCGTATGCGCCCCTACAGAAAGGGCGGCGGAAGCTATGATGAGATCGTTCCCAAGTATATAAAGGCAGCCGAAAGCCGTGATCAGATGAATTATTATGTACGCGGCACGTATACGCATTTTAATACGGATTTTGCCGAAGATGTAAAACATATGGCTGATCTGGGCTTTAAGCAGATTTCGGTTGAACCTGTGGTCGCACCTCCGGAGATGGATTATGCGATCACGCAGGAGGATGTGCCTAAGCTTTTAGAGCAGTATGATATTCTGGCAGATGAAATGTTAAAGAGAAGAAAAGAAGGTAATCCCTTTAATTTCTTCCATTTCATGATTGATCTTGAATGCGGCCCCTGTGTTTATAAGAGACTTTCGGGCTGCGGCGCCGGATGTGAGTATGTTTCCGTTACGCCCTGGGGCGATATCTATCCCTGTCATCAGTTTGTCGGGGAGGAAGATTATAAGCTGGGGAATGTTACTGACGGTATCGTTAATACTAAGCTGAGGGACAAGTTCCATAATTGTAATGTATATTCAAAGCCTGCATGTAAGGACTGCTTTGCAAAGTATTATTGCAGCGGCGGATGCATGGCGAATTCGAAGCATTTTACCGGTGACATTTACGGCGCATACGAGATAGGGTGCGAATTACAGCGCAAGCGTATTGAATGTGCGATAATGCTTAAAGTGGCGCAGGCCATGGAAGAATAGTAGGTTATCCTGAGCGGAGAAAAAAGTGAAGCAGCGGTCTGTGATCAGCGTAGTCGGATTTTTCTTCGCGGGGATCTTATAAAGTTATACGGAGGAAAGATAATGAAAAAGTGGCAGGGTTTCTTAAGCCTTCTCATCTTTATCGCAGCTGTAGCGGGATGTGCTTATCTCGTTATGTATGGTGTGGATGAGACGGGAGTCGGATCGGCAGCAAAGACCAAGCTTGGTCTGGATCTGGCCGGAGGTGTTTCCATCACTTACGAAGTTGTCGGTGAGGAGAATCCTTCAAAAGAGGATCTGGATGATACGGTGTTCAAATTAAAGAAGCGTATCGACCAGTATTCTACAGAAGCTAACGTATATTCCGAGGGAAGCAATCGTATCAGTATAGAGATCCCCGGTGTTACGGATGCAAATGCTATACTTAAGGATCTGGGAAGCCCGGGATCATTGTATTTTATAAAGGCTACCGGTGCCGATGGCAGCATGAACTATCAGGCAAAGCTTGATGAGAACGGTATGCAGGTTTATACGGAAGAAGGCAAGGCTGTATATGAGCTGACACGTCCCATAAATGAGATAGTGGCAGACGGAAGTGCCATTCTTTCCGGTACTGATGTTTCCAGTTCGGAGGCTAAGGCTTATACCGATGAGTACAATCAGACCCAGAATATAGTAAGCCTTACTTTTAACGCAGAAGGAGCTGTCAAGTTTGCCGAAGCTACCGGAGCAGCTACCACCCAGAGCGGTATGAAGAAAACGATCGCTATCTACTATGATAATGAGATATTAAGTGTTCCCAATGTTACCGAGCGTATATCCGGAGGCCAGGCTCAGATAACCGGTATGAGGGACTTTAATGAAGCGCAGAACCTGGCTCAGAACATCCGTATAGGTGGTCTTAAGCTGGAGCTGCAGGAACTGCGTTCAAACGTTGTAGGTGCGCAGCTTGGATCTGATGCGATCAAGACTTCGCTTATCGCAGGTCTTATCGGACTCATCCTTGTGGTCCTGCTTATGTGTGTTGTATACCGTCTGCCCGGTTTTGCAAGCTCACTGGCACTGTGCCTGTACTGTTTGCTCGTGATCCTGGTAATGAACCTCTTTGAGATGACGCTGACACTGCCCGGTATCGCAGGTATCATCCTGTCTGTAGGTATGGCGGTGGATGCTAACGTTATCATATTCGCCCGTATCAAGGAAGAACTTAAAGCCGGAAGTGATGTTAAGGCTTCTATAAAGGAAGGTTTCTCAAAGGCTCTGTCGGCTATAATCGACGGTAACATCACAACTCTTATCGCAGCTATAGTGCTGATGATAATGGGCAGCGGTTCGATCAAAGGTTTTGCTTATACACTGACTGTAGGTATCGTGCTTTCGATGTTCACGGCACTGGCTGTTACCAGACTTTTAGTCAGTTCATTCTATGCCATTGGTCTTAAAGCTCCCGGTCTTTATGGTCTTAGCAGTAAGGAGAAGGAGAAGCTTGGCGATGAAAAGGAAAAGACCATCAACTTCCTTGGAAGGAAGAAGCTCTACTTTGGTATTTCGATAGGCGTGATCGTGATAGGTATCATTGCCATGATCGTGTTTAAGGCTACCACAGGCGATGCCCTTAATTACAGCCTTGAGTTCAAGGGCGGTACCGCATCAACTGTTGCCTTCAACGAGCTTATGAGCCGCGAGCAGATAGAAGCTGATGTTATACCTGAATTTGAAGCTATCACACATGATGCAAATGTTCAGTGGCAGACCGTAAATGATACCAATCAGGTTGTTTTCAAGACCCGCGTACTGAATGTAGACGAAAGACAGCAGCTGAATAACGTATTGCTTTCCAAGTTTGCGGTGCCCGAAGATAAGATCACTACAGAGACCATAGGTTCTACCATTTCCGGAGAAATGAAGAGTGAGGCTATCAAGGCTATACTGGTTGCTGTGGTATGTATGCTGATCTACATCTGGTTCAGGTTCAGCGATATACGTTTCGGCGCCAGCGCCGTTGCGGCACTTGTGCATGACGTGCTTGTAACCCTGACCTTCTACGCTTTGGTAAGGTATTCGGTAAGCTCAACATTCATAGCATGTATGCTTACGATAGTAGGTTATTCCATCAACGCGACCATAGTTATATTCGACCGTGTTCGTGAGAATCTGACTGAAAACGAGAATAGAAAGAAGAAAAAACTTACTCTTACCGAAGTGGTCAACCAGTCTATCACGCAGACACTTTCGAGGTCGATATTCACTTCACTGACCACGGTCATAATGGTAATCATGCTCTTTATACTGGGCGTAAGTTCCATCAGGGAATTCGCACTTCCTCTGATCATTGGTATCGTATGCGGTACTTATTCGTCCGTATGTGTGACCGGCGCACTGTGGTTTGTACTGCGTGAGAAATTCCCGCCTTCGGAAGATGAAGAATGATAATTATTCATGGAAGGGCCTGCAATTTAGCAGGTCCTTTTTTGTTGCCGCTGCACGGATATGATGATAAAATTATAAAATTGAAATCATGCTCTTTGTAATTCATCAGCTTCTTTATTCATGGATAGTCCGGATCATAATGCTACATAGAGTGGCGTAAATGCAAAGACGGCGTGGTAGAAAGTCAAGGCAGTCTGATCTATGATGGTATTTACCATAAAAAGAAAAGGAGGAATAAAGATGAAGATCAGGGAAGTTTTGAAAAAAGGTATTGCCGGCTTAATGACTGCAACGATGCTTCTTGGAAACTATTCAGCTGTACTGGCGTCTGATGGTGCCGATACAGAGGTGGTAGCTGTTTCCGAAGATGAAGCTGTATCCGAAAACGAAGCTATATCGGAAAACGAAGTTTTACCGGAAGATGAAGCCGTTTCCGAAAACGAAACTGTTTCTGAGGATGAGGCTGATAAAGAAGCCGTATCTGAAGATGCAGCAGATGAAGAAGCTGTATCGGAAAATGCAGCAGATGAAGAAGCTGTAACAGAAGATGAAACAGCGGGGGATGATGCAGAATCTGACAAAGCAGATCCGGAAGAGGGAGAGTCCGCTGATGTGACCGGAACCCTTGATAAGCCCGAAAAGCTCGAATTTGGTAAGGAAGTTGCT
Organism: Lachnospiraceae bacterium; assembly: GCA_017437785.1. GTDB lineage: Bacteria > Bacillota > Clostridia > Lachnospirales > Lachnospiraceae > NK4A136. Next base: position 56,165 of record JAFRXH010000023.1, on the reverse strand, counting down.
GTTTCAATATCTAAATCACTGGAATATCAGTGGTATATATTTACTCCGGAGCAGAAAGGCTATATTGAGTTATATGTCCAGGGCAATAAGGATCATGATCTTACGGTTGTAGTACATCAAGGAGATAATCCGCGGGATATTCACAATGTAGGAGTTGTCAAAGGAGAGGCCGGCGAAAAGAAAGTACTGGCAAAAAAGGCCGGGCTGAGACCGGGAACCACGTATATCGTACAGGTGGGCATGAATAACATTAAGGCTTCGGAAGGTGTGCAAAAAGGAGCTTTTCAGATCGATTTTAAGGAAAGTGAATACTGGGAAGAGGAACTTGATTCCGAAGAATCCTACAAGACAATATCTAACAATACAACATACTACGGAACCTTAGATTATAAAGCATCAAATTATGCGGACTTTTATTCATTTGAAGTAACTAAAGCAGGTACGGTCAAGATTTATGAAAAAGGCGGATCGATAGGAGATTGGGCCGAATTATATTCGGATGATAAGTTTGAAAATAAGATCGCACAAAGCTATTTGAGTAATAAAGGTGCGACCGTCATCAGCAAAAAGCTTGCCCCAGGAAAGTATTATCTAAAGATCAGGGGGGTTGCTGATTGCGAGTATGAGTTTAAGATAAAAGCTCCCGGCGGAAGTTCTAAACCTGCTAAAGAACAATATCCTGCCACCGGTAAGCTTACCATGAACGGTAAAGAATACAATTCGGTCAGGGAAGCGATAGCGAATATGACTGAAGAGACGGACTATGTTATCGATCTTCAGAGCGATATGATAGGAGAAAAGCCGCTTACATTCCCTAAAAAAGCCAAGTCGGTCATGATCATGGGACATGGACACAGCATAGTGATCAAGGGAAGCAAGCTTACGGCTAAGTGCCCTTTAAGACTTCAGAATCTGACCATCAAGGCGGTTCATGCAAAGAAGGAAGGCGTGAGCGTTAAACTTAACATTAATGCAAAGAAAGGTTTTACAGTAGCTAAAGGCGTAGTATTTGATGCACTCTCAACAAAGTGTACGGTTAAGAACGAGCTGCGTCTCCTTGGATCGATATCAGTAAACAATCTTACCACCGATACATTTAAACTTGAATCCGACTCATCACTTACATTATGCAGCGGATGTAAAATGACTGTCAAAAAAGAACTGTCGGGTGAAGGGGATACACAGCTTAATCTTTACAAGGGCTTTAAGCCTATAGCGCTTAAAGGAAGCGTATCAGGAAGTATAAAATTTCACGCCGATGAAAAACTGCCCGACGGAACACAGATATTGTCCTGCAGCGCAAAAAAGATCTCTCCGGAAACTTTAAAGAAAGTTTTTGACTGCTCGGATCTTACGGCTAACACTCATTCAACCTACCTGTATTATCTCAGCGGCTCAAAGGTTTGCATATTTGGAGAAGTTATAGAATTTAACGGCCATAAATACGGTGTCTGGAAGGATGCTGTTGCAGAAATGAACAGCCTGCTCAAAGAAGCGAAGAAGAATAAGACCGAGATAAGCTTTGAAGTGGCTATTAAGGGCGATGTGAATATGATGGGCAAATTCCTGCTGCCTAAGAAAGGCTACAAAGCTATGACGATCACTGCAAAGAAACACAGCTTAAGCTTCACGGGCGATATAACACTCACAGGTGATCTGACGATAAGCGACAGCACAAAGCTTTATAAGCTCAACAAGAAGAATGAGAAAGTGGCGGGAAAGATCAAGACGGGTAAATTTACTTATACCGGACCGCAGATAACAGTCGAATAAAAACAAGACCGGCAGGCTTAAGAGCCTGCCGGTTTTTATGTTACAGTCTTCTGTATTCTGGGATACGGTTTTCAAATATGCAATAGTATTTAAATCCGATGTCTTTTAGCATTTCGGTAACTTCATTAAAGTGCTGGCCCATATGTTCACAGTCGTGTGCATCAGAGCCTATCGTTATGATCTCGCCGCCCAGTTCTTTGTAGCGGGACAATATATCGCGCGAAGGATGCGGGCCACCCATACCGTAGGCGTAACCGCTGGTATTGGCCTCGATACCTTTCTCGTTTTCGATAAGCAGCTTAAGTATATTATCGATATCCTCGCCGTATTCTGCCATGGAGAATTCTGCATTTTTATTGGGACCGTATCTTAAGACATAATCAAGATGTCCGTATACGTCAAAGTTCTGAAATCCCTTTATGCAATCGACTATATAACGGAAGTATTCGTGGTATGCATCTTTTTCGTCACGTCCTTCAAAGAAGGACTCTTTAATATAAGGATCTTTTCCGTTGCAGAGGTGTGATGAGGCGATGATGAAGTCAAATTCGTGCTGCTTGCAGTACATGAGATTCTTTCTGGAACAGGTCGTCTGCATTCCCAATTCTATGCCGAAAAGTATCTTGATCTTTCCTTCGTACTCCGATCTCAAACGGAGCAGATCGTACAGATAAGCATCGGTATTCACTTCCCAGCTTCCGGGTTCCTCGTCCGGCATATAAATAAAATCAAAATCCATGTGTTCGGTAAAGCACATTTCGGTAAATCCATGTGATATGGCTTTTTCGACCATATCCTTCATGGGAGTTTCCGAATCTTTTGAATTTGAAGAATGCAGATGGCAATCCGCTGTAATGGGCATGATATTTCCTCCTTTTTTTGAGGGTATTATACCATACTGTGTCAATCCGCATCAGCTGCCTTCTTGTTAAGAAGAAATTATCTGACGAAAAGGTTTTATTTAACATCATTGAAAATCTGTGATATTATACACGTATATAACCCGATAAACAGGAGGTATCATTTATATGAAGAAAAGGAAGTCTCTTAAGAAAAGCCTGCTGACACAGATCATTGTTTATGTAGCGGTCGTTATCGTGATCATCACCCAGATAAGTATCAAGCTTGCTGTGGATAATATACAGTCGCTTACAAACGGGATACTTATCAGAGAGTCATCGGCATATGCCGGTGAGATATGCAACTGGTGGAACGGTATTAAGGACAGGGTTGCACAGACGGCCGATGTGATAAGAAATACACCGGAGCTGTCTTATGACGATGCACGTAATATGCTGCTCAAGCTGACGGAGCTGGATCCGGATTCCCAGGATATTTATATGGCCTACGGAGATACGATGACTTTTCTGGACGGATCGGGCTGGATACCCGATGATACTTTTGTATTCACCGACAGACCCTGGTATCAGGGGGCGCTGGCGGCTAAAGGGGATATCTTTTCTTCAGAGCCTTATGTGGATGCATCGACAGGTAAGACCTGTCTGGCCTGCGCGGTAATGATACGTGATAATGTAGTGCTTTCGAGTGATATAAATTTTGACAAGGTTGTTGAAAAGGTAAGCGCCTTTTCATCCATCTCTGATGAAACAAAGTATTACATCGTAAACAAACAGTCAAAAGATATCCTGATAAGCAGTGAGCTTTCCTGTGTGGGCGAAACCCTGGACAGTACTTCCGAGCCTGTGGCGGCTGCTCTGGGCAAGATATTTGACGGAATGGATAAAAGCAATTCGCGGGCAAATGCCAAGGTGGTCACTCAAAAAGGTGAAGCCGGGGCGTACATGTATACTGCTACGGATATAGAAGGTACTTCGTGGACGGTCGTAAGCGCTGCGCCCAGTTCCCTGCTTGGTAATGCGATACTTAAGGTCATGATCATAACATTTATAAGCGGGATCCTGCTTATAGGCGTTATTTCCGTGCTGATCTATATCATAATCAGTAAAGCCATCAATCCTGTGACTACCGTGACAAAGAGGATCACGGATATCAGCAGGGGAGATTTTACGGTCAGGATCACGCCGGAAGGCAATAACGAGATCACAACCCTCTCCGAAAGCCTGAATGAGTATATCGATAATATGCGCTCGACCTTAAACAGCCTGGCGGATATATCGGGAAAAATGAACAGCAGCGCAGGGGAGTGCTATAACATTTCGAGGACATTATCTGATGCCAACAGCAATCAGGGTGAATCCATAGAAAAGCTTAATTCGACCTTAAATGACATGAATGCCTCCATAGATGAGGTGGCGCGCGCGGCTACCGATCTGGCGGGAACATCCGGACAGCTGGCAGAAAATGCGGAAGAGGTAAGCAGCCTGTGCAGGGAGATGCTCGATACCTCGGCTAAAGGCAGGGATGAGATGCAGACCATGACGCAGAACGTGACTACACTCAATGATACTATATCCGAGCTTACGGCTCTGATACGTGATACTGCCCACTCTATAGAAGAAATAACCGGCATAACCGATACAATCAACGCTATTTCGGAACAGACAAACCTGCTTTCCCTGAATGCTTCGATCGAGGCTGCCAGGGCAGGAGAGATGGGGCGGGGCTTTGCTGTGGTAGCTGCCGAAGTGGGTTCTCTGGCAAATCAGTCATCCGAAGCTACGGTGACTATCAGAAATCTGATAGAAGGCGTAACAAATAATATAGCGGATATCAACAAAAAGGCAGAGATATGCTTAAAGGATATGGAAGCAACGCTGGGCGGTGTGAACGGGGCCAACAGATCCTTTGAACAGATCTACAGCGACGTTGCAAAGGCAACAAAGGGAATCGGAGATATAGCTGCAGGTGTTGAAAGGATCAATGACGTGGCTTCGAACAATGCTGCTACTACGCAGCAGCAGGCTGCGGGGATCAACGAGGTGCTGGGACTCAGCAATACGATAGTCACGGAGAGCAATAAGCTCCGTGAGGAAACCGAGAATATCACCAGTATTTCCGAGAGCCTGAATCAATACTCGGATGAGATCAATTCTGATCTGTCTAAGTATACGGTTTGAACAGGAGATAAGCGGACGGGCCGGGAACGTGTTTACATAATAACACGATAGTGCTTCGGGGAGTAATAATATTAAAAATCTGCTTGAATTTTGGCAACGTTTGTATTAGAATTGTGAGCGATGTGAATAGTTCACAACTAATATCTTTTATGGAGGAATTAACAATGGCAGTAAAAGTTGCAATCAATGGTTTTGGCCGTATCGGTCGTCTTGCATTCCGTCAGATGTTCGGAGCAGAGGGATACGAAGTAGTAGCTATCAACGATCTTACTTCTCCCAAGATGCTTGCTCATCTTCTTAAGTATGATTCTTCTCAGGGCAAGTATGCTCTGGCTGATACCGTTAGCGCAGGTGAGGATTCCATCACCGTTAACGGCAAGACCCTTAAGATCTACAAAGAGCCCGATGCAAACAATTGCCCTTGGGGTGAGCTGGGCGTAGACGTTGTTCTTGAGTGCTCCGGTTTCTACACCTCTAAGGAGAAGGCTCAGGCACACATCAATGCTGGTGCTAAGAAGGTTGTTATCTCCGCACCCGCAGGCAATGATCTGCCTACTATCGTATACAATGTAAACCACACCACCCTTACCAAGGATGACAAGTTCATCTCTGCTGCAAGCTGCACCACCAACTGCCTTGCACCTATGGCTAAGGCTCTTAACGACCTGGCTGGTATCAAGAGCGGTATCATGAGCACCATCCACGCTTACACCGGTGATCAGATGATCCTCGATGGTCCTCAGAGAAAGGGTGACCTCAGAAGAAGCCGTGCAGGCGCTATCAACATCGTTCCCAACTCTACCGGTGCTGCAAAGGCAATCGGCCTTGTTATCCCTGAGCTGAACGGCAAGCTGATCGGTTCTGCACAGCGTGTTCCTACCCCTACCGGTTCTACCACCATTCTGGTTGCTACCGTAGAGAAGAGCGTTACCAAGGAAGAGATCAACGCTGCTATGAAGGCTGCTGCATCCGAGAGCTTCGGCTACAACGAGGATGAGATCGTTTCTTCCGATATCGTAGGAAGCACCTATGGTTCGATCTTCGATGCTACCCAGACCATGGTTGGTCAGGATAACCTGGTTCAGGTTGTTTCCTGGTATGACAATGAGAACAGCTACACCTCTCAGATGGTTCGTACCATTAAGTACTTCGCAGAGCTGGGCTGAGTATAATCCAGGAAAGATCAGGCGATTCATCAGTTGAAACATATCACAAATGTATGTGCTACCATACCGCGTGATGGGTTGAGACTATGAAGCACGATAGAGGTCCGGTCCGGTATATGCCGGCCGGACCTTATTTGTTAAAGATAATAATTATTTTAGGAGGAATATAAAATGGCACTTAATAAGAAATCCGTTGATGATTTCAGCGCAAAGGGAAGAAGAGTTCTGGTACGTTGTGACTTTAATGTTCCTTTAAAGAACGGCGAGATCACTGATGAGACTCGTATCGTAGCTGCACTTCCTACAATTAAGAAGCTTATTGCAGACGGCGGCAAGGTTATCCTTTGCTCACACCTTGGTAAGGTTAAGGAAGGCCCCAATGAGAAAGAGTCTTTAGCACCCGTTGCAAAGCGTCTTTCCGAGAAGCTTGGTAAGGATGTTAAGTTTATCGCTGATTATAACGTAACCGGTTCTGATGCTACTGCTGCAGTAGCAGCTATGGCAGAGGGTGATGTTATCCTTCTTCAGAATACCCGTTTCCGTGGTGAGGAAGAGACCAAGCCTGCAAAGGCAGGAGATAAGTTCGCAAGCGAGCTGGCTGATCTGTGCGATGATTATGTATGTGACGCATTTGGTTCTGCTCACCGTGCACATGCTTCCGTAGCAGTTGTTACCGAGAAGGTACGTGCTAAGGGCGGCAACTGTGCAGTTGGTTACCTGATGAAGAAAGAGATCGATTTCCTGGGCAACGCTGTTGAGAATCCTGTTCGTCCTTTCGTAGCAATCCTTGGCGGTGCTAAGGTAGCAGATAAGCTCAACGTTATCAATAACCTGCTTGAGAAGTGCGATACACTTATCATCGGCGGCGGTATGGCTTTCACCTTCCTTAAGGCTAAGGGCTATGAGATCGGTAAGTCACTGGTTGATGATGAGAAGATCGATTACTGCAAGGAGATGATGGCTAAGGCAGAGTCACTTGGAAAGAAGCTTCTTCTGCCCGTTGATACCACCATCGCTGACGGTTTCCCGGATCCTATCGATGCTCCCATCGAAGTTTCCTTCGTTGATGCTGACAAGATCCCTGCAGATAAGGAAGGCCTTGATATAGGACCTAAGACCCAGGAGCTGTTCGCGGAGGCTGTTAAGAGCGCGAAGACCGTTGTATGGAACGGACCTATGGGCGTATTTGAGAATCCTACCCTTGCAAAGGGTACCATCGCTGTTGCAAAGGCTCTGGCTGAGACCGAAGCTACCACGATCATCGGTGGCGGTGACAGTGCAGCTGCAGTTAACCAGCTTGGTTTCGCTGATAAGATGAGCCACATCTCTACTGGCGGCGGCGCTTCCCTTGAGTTCCTTGAGGGCAAAGAGCTTCCCGGCGTAGTTGCAGCTGATGATAAGTGAGAACTTAACGAAAGCAAGCGATAGCGTAGCTTGAGTTTAGTTCGAACTTACCCGAGGAGCTTAACGAATGCAAGCGAAGCGCAGCATGAGTTTAGCGATGTCGGGTAGCGTTAGAAAGACTAAAATATGAACGCAAGCCGAAGGCGCAGTGCGAATTTAGTGCGAACTTACCCGAGGAGCTTAATGAGCACAAGCCGAAGGCGCAGTGCGAATTTAGCGATGTCGGGTAGCGTTAGAAAGACTAAAATATGAGCGCAAGCCGAAGGGGCAGCGCGAATTTAGTGCGAACTTACCCGAGGAGCTTAAGTGAGTACTTAATGAGGCAAAGCCGAATTTAGTACGAACTTACCTAATCGGTAACGAATGCAAGCGAAGCGCAGCATGAGTTTAGCGATGTCGGGTAGCGTTAGAAAGACTAAAATGCGAACGCGAACGAAGTGAAGCGTGAATTTACCAAAGGAGGACTTTTCTTATGGGGTTCTTTGACAGTATTGTAAATGCCGCAGACAATCTTGGAGCTAAAGTATCCGGAAATGTTGATGCTATGAGCATTAATTCCCAGGTCAGCTCTAAAGAAAAAGAGATGAATAATCTCTATGCACAGCTTGGAATGGCATATTACTCCATTCATAAGAATGATCCTGATGATGCGTGCAGAAACCTTGTCCAGCTTCTTATCAACAAAGAGGCTGAGCTGAATAAGCTTAAGAGTGATCTTGCTGCCAAGAAGGCAGAGACTGCCGCTATCGGCCAGCCTAATTATGCGCAGCAGGGGATGTATCAGCAGCCTATGGGGCAGCCAATGAACCAGGGCATGGGCCAGCCTATGATGGGTCAGCCAATGAATCAGGGCATGGGCCAGCCTATGATGGGTCAGCCGATGAACCAGGGTATGGGCCAGCCTATGATGGGTCAGCCGATGAACCAGGGCATGGGCCAGCCTATGATGGGTCAGCCGATGAACCAGGGCATGGGTCAGCCTATGATGGGGCAGCCGATGAACCAGGGTATGGGTCAGCCAATGAACCAGGGCATGAATACGCCTATGCAGCCGATCGTAGTTCCTATCAAGCAGGATGAAGCTCCTGAAGATAAGAAAGAAGATAAGGCTGAAAATGCATCTGAAACTGATAAGGCAGAAGATGTTGAAAAAAAGGAAGAAGCTGAAACAGCATCAGAGCCTGAAAAGACCGCAGAAAGCGAAGGCAAGACCTGCAGCATATGCGGTGCTACAGGGCAGTCGGGAGCATTTTGCGGAAATTGCGGCAGCAAGTTAGAGTAAAGTATCAAACGTATCACACTCTGTGATGTGTTCACATCCGGGGTGTGATACTATAATAAAAAGGAGAGAAAAAATGGCAAGAAGAAGAATTATTGCCGGTAACTGGAAGATGAACAAGACTCCCAGCGAGGCAGTTGCACTTTGTGCAGAATTAAAGGATCTGGTAAAGAATGATAACGTAGATGTAGTTTACTGTGTACCTGCGATCGACATCGTACCTGTTGCAGAAGCAGTAAAGGGTACCAACGTACACGTAGGTGCCGAGAACTTCTACATTGAAGACAAGGGCGCATTCACAGGTGAGATCAGTGCTCCCATGCTCAAGGATGCAGGTGTTGAGTATATCATCATCGGTCACTCCGAGAGAAGAGATATCTTTGGTGAGAACGATGTTCTGATCAATGCAAAGGTTAAGAAAGCTTTCGCAAGCGGTCTTAAGCCTATCCTCTGCTGCGGTGAGTCACTTGCACTCCGCAAGGCAGGTACTTATCAGGAGTGGATCAAGAGACAGATCAGCTGGGATCTTTCCGGCGTGACCGCAGACCAGGTTAAGAACCTTGTCATCGCATATGAGCCTATCTGGGCTATCGGTACCGGCGAGACCGCTACCGCAGACCAGGCGCAGGAAGTTTGCAAGCTCATCCGTGATCTGATCGCTGAGCTGTATGATACCGATACTGCTGAGGCAGTACGTATCCAGTACGGTGGATCTATGAATGCCGGAAATGCTGCAGAGCTTTTAGCTAAGCCGGACATTGACGGAGGACTTATCGGCGGTGCTTCACTTAAGGCTGATTTTGGCCAGATAGTAAACGCATAATCAAACAAAGAATTTATTGAATCTCAAAGAAGAGACCGATCGGGCCCGGTCTCTTCTTTTTTTGTTTGCCCGGACGTAAAAAACAGTTTTACAAAAGCTTAGTAAAAGTGTATTATTATATATTATGTTTATGGGGGAAAAATATCCCGGATGAGCGGGTGCATTTTTCAGGAGGAAAAGGATAATGAAGTCGTACAAGGAAATGTCAAAGGAAGAATTAAGCGCTGAGCTGGAAAGCCTTAATGCCGAATATCAGAAGTATCTGGCTATGAATCTGACTTTGGATATGAGCAGGGGTAAGCCCTGTAAGGAACAGCTGGATATATCCATGGGAATGATGGATGTTCTTAATTCAAAAGTTGATCTGCGTTGCGAGGATGGTACCGATTGCCGCAATTACGGCTGCCTGGACGGTATCCCCGAGGCTAAGCAGCTTATGGGCGATATGATGGAGAATCATCCCGATAATATTATAATCTATGGAAATTCTTCACTTAATGTTATGTATGATACGGTTGCAAGGGCTATGACCCACGGAATAATGGGCAATACCCCCTGGTGCAAACTTGATAAGGTTAAGTTTTTGTGCCCTGTACCCGGCTATGACAGGCATTTTGCTATTACCGAATATTTCGGGATAGAGATGATACCTGTACCCATGAGCCCTGAAGGCCCTGATATGGATATGGTAGAGAAGCTGGTATCTGAGGATGCGGCTGTCAAAGGCATATGGTGTGTTCCCAAGTATTCAAATCCCCAGGGATATTCTTATTCTGACGCGACAGTAAGGCGCTTTGCAAGACTGAAGCCCGCTGCTAAGGACTTCAGGATATTCTGGGATAATGCATACTGCATCCACCATCTGTATGAAGATGACCAGGATTATCTCGTAGAGATACTGGCTGAATGCAAGAAAGCCGGTAATCCGGATATGGTATACAAATTTGCTTCAACTTCAAAGATAACCTTCCCGGGAAGCGGTATCGCTGCACTGGCAACTTCCTTAAACAATCTGGAAGATATCAAGAAACAGCTGAAGAATCAGACAATAGGCCACGATAAGGTTAACCAGCTGCGCCATGCGCGTTTCTTCGGAGATATTCACGGCATGACTGAACATATGAAGAAACATGCCGATATCATCAGACCCAAATTTGAGATTGTGGAGAAGGTACTTGAGGATAATCTCGGCGGACTTGAAGTGGGTACCTGGACCAAACCCAAGGGCGGCTATTTTATCAGCTTTGATGCTCTTGAGGGATGTGCTAAGGCGATAGTAATGAAGGCAAAGAAAGCCGGCGTGGTAATGACCGGTGCAGGAGCTACCTGGCCGTACGGTAAAGATCCTAAAGACAGTAATATCCGTATAGCTCCTACACTTCCTCCGGTTGAGGATCTGAAAAAAGCAGCAGAGCTCTTTGTTCTGTGCGTTAAGATAGTAAGCGCTGAAAAACTGCTGGGAGAGTGATAGAAAGGACTGATGGCAGAGAAAGTATTAAAGCCCGGCATGCAGCTTTCACTTGTAGGGCGAAAATACAAATTGGATGATCCTGAAGCTCAGGAGAAGAAGATGGCCAGTTCTATTCACGATATCGAAAGTGAGCATAAACTGACTATCACCAATCCTATGATCAAGTCCCGATTGATACCGCTTCACTCGGGTGAGCGTTATAATGCTTATTTCTATACAAATAAGATCTACACAGCACCTGTAGAAGTAGTAAAAAGCAGGAGTGAGGGAAATATACGTGTTGTAGATCTTAAGCTGACCGCTGATATTGAAAAGTATGAGCGACGGGCCTTTTTCAGACTGGAGACATCGATACCTGTGCGGTATCTGGTGCTGACGGCTGAGAATGCCAATGATTTTAAAGAAGCTACAAAGAACGGTACGCTTTTGCGCATGGCGGGCTTTGTTGAAGGCACTACGTTGGATATATCCGGCGGCGGGATCCGTTTTACATCCAAGAATGAGATAGCCACCGAGGCTATGGTTATCACGCATCTTGTCGCGGAATCGTCATCCGGTCAGAAAAAGAATTATATATTTCTTGGAAAACTCATCAGGACAGGCCTTTTGAATAATCAGAGAGGCCGTTATGAGCATTGCATGAAGTTTGTTGATATGAAGCAGGAGGCAAGAGAAGAATTTGTCCGTTTCATCTTCGAATGGGAGCGGGAGAAGCTCAAGAAGATGAGCGGCATTACCGACTGACAACCACAAGATATAGTGATTTTTTTGAAAAAAGTAGTGTTTTACTCTTGAAAATGACTGAAAATAGTGGTATTCTTTCAATTGGCAGTAGTAAAAGTGCCGTAAATCAAACATTTTGAGAGGAGAGAGAGATGAACAAGGCAGAATTAGTAGAAGCTATCGTAAAGCAGACTAAGCTTTCCAAGAAGGATGCTGAAGCCGGACTTAACGCATTTGTTGATGTTGTTAAGAAGGAACTGGCTAACAAGAAGGGCGATCGCAAGGTTCAGCTTGTTGGCTTCGGTACATTCGAAGTAGCTGAGAGAAAGGCACGCACCGGCCGTAATCCTTCCACCGGCGAGACCATCAAGATCAAGGCTTCCAAGGCACCTAGATTCAAAGCTGGTAAGGCTTTCAAGGATGCTGTTAACGGAGCTAAGAAGTCTAAATAATCTTTGTAAAAAAATGTTTGAGTGAAAGGCGCTGCTGTAAATGTAGCGCCTTTTTGTATGATTTTGCTTATTAGTTTACATAAATTGCCATTTGTTCACAAATTGTTCACTGGCATTATTCTGCATGATTTGATAAAATAAGTCTGTGATTTTCTGTTCATTACCGGAAATGGAGGACTTATGCAGAAGTATAATATAGGAGATCATGTGATGTATGGTGTTTCCGGAGCATGTCAGATTGTTGAGATAGGACCGCTGGCTTTTGGCGGCCCTGACAAGATCTACTATTCTCTAAAGCCTGTGTACGATTCAAGGGATACTATTTACGTTCCTGTTACCAGGGAAGATGAAATATCCAGAAAAGTTATGGGTAAGAAAAAAGCTCAGGAGACAGTAAAGGAGATCGAGCAGAGTAAGATGGTCGGACAGATGCCTGACCGGGAGACCTGTGATGTGATACTCCGAAATGCCGACAGTGTGGAGGTGGCTAATCTTATCAGACATCTGAGGAATGTACGTGCCATCAACAAAAAGAATCATAAGAGTCTGAATATCACAGATGCAAAATACCTTACTTATGCGGAGAGAATTGTCATGAGTGAACTGGCTGTGTCTCTCTCGATAAGCATGGAGGAATCATCTGCAATGCTTAATGCCGCACTTGGATAAGCTTAAATACGTATCTGTTCTAAAGGGGGCCGCGTGCGCCCCTTTTTATTATCGCAGAGCATACGAAAGGAATAACGAAGGAGTGTATTGTTATGGACGATAAGAAACGCATGGAAGAGCTGGTAAGTCTTTTGAATGAAGCAGCAGAAGCTTATTATGCAAAAGATACTGAGATAATGCCCAATGTTACTTACGACGCACTTTATGACGAACTGGTGGCGCTGGAAGAAAAGACAGGGATCGTTCTGGCATCAAGTCCTACACATAAAGTAGGATATGAAGCTGTTGATTTTCTGCCCAAGCAGCGGCATGATTCTCCGATGCTTTCACTGGCTAAGACAAAGAGCCGTGAAGAATTAGCAGGATGGCTGGGTGATCAGGAGGGATTATTATCCTGGAAGGAAGACGGACTGACCGTTGTGCTGACATATAACGGCGGGGAACTGACTCAATGTGTTACCAGAGGAAACGGAGAGGTGGGTGAAGTGGTCACTGCCAATGCCAGAACGTTTATCAATCTTCCTTTACATATTTCTTTCAAAAACGAATTGGTTATAAGAGGAGAGGCGGTAATCAGCTATAAGGACTTTGAAAAGATAAATGAGGCTATTCCTGAGGAAGGGGCTAAATATAAGAATCCCAGGAATCTGTGCAGCGGATCCGTAAGGCAGTTAGACAGTGCAGTCACGGCGCAGAGGCGTGTACAGGTGATCGCATTTTCGCTTGTCAGTGCAGAGGGTATGGATTTCGGCAATTCAATGGAAAAGCAGTTTGAATTTCTTAAAGAACTGGGCTTTACCGTGGTTGAACATGAACGGGTGAATGCGGGAAACGTGGTTGAGGCAGTGGGCAGGTTTGAGAAACGCATCGCGTCAAATGATATTCCGTCGGACGGACTGGTGCTGGCTTATGATGATCTGGCATATGCAGCCTCACTTGGCCGTACCGCAAAGTTTCCGCGCGGTGCTATAGCTTTTAAATGGGCGGATGAGATGGCGCAGACTACTCTCAGAGCTGTGGAATGGAATACATCCAGGACAGGCCTGATCAATCCTGTGGCCGTTTTTGATACGGTGGAGCTTGAAGGGACCGAAGTCTCCAGAGCCAGCCTGCATAATATCAGCATCATTAAACAGCTGAAGCTGGGAATCGGCGATCAGATAAAGGTGTACAAAGCCAACATGATAATCCCGCAGATCTCCGAAAATCTTACACTCAGCGATGATCTTCAGATACCGCAGACCTGCCCTGTATGCGGCGGTGCAGCAAAGATCGAAAAGGATAATGATTCTGAAGTATTAAGATGCACATCACAGGATTGCCCGGCAAAACATATAAAGGCATATGTACATTTTGTGGAACGTGATGCGATGAATATTGAAGGTCTGTCGGAGGCGACCATAGAAAAACTGATCGCAGCGGGTCTTATACATGAATTTGCGGATGTGTATGGACTTAAGGACAAGAAAGAAGCTGTTCTTCAGCTGGAAGGGTTTAAGGATAAAGCAGCCGATAAACTCATAGCTGCTGTTGAAAAAAGCCGGAATACTACAATGGCGCGTCTTCTTAATGCTGTGGGCATACCGGGGATAGGTTTGGCCAACGCGAAGCTCATCGCATCACACTTTGATGATGATGCGGACGCGCTTAAGGCAGCGGAGGTTGATGAACTGTCGGCGATAGAAGGCGTCGGGAGCGTGATGGCGGAAGCTTTTTACGGATATATGCATGATCCCGATAAGTTAAGGATCTTTGATGATCTGCTGCATGAACTTGTGATCGAAAAGACAGTAAAGGATGAGGCATCACAGACTCTGAGCGGAAAGACTTTTGTTATCACCGGTTCGTTAGTACATTTCGAAAACAGAAATGAACTTAAGGCACGGATAGAAGAACTGGGCGGGAAAGTCGCAGGTTCGGTGAGCAAGAAGACGGAATGCCTGATCAATAATGATATAGCCTCGACATCCGGTAAGAATAAGGACGCCAAGGCTATAGGGATAAGGATCATTACTGAAGATGATTTTATAAAGGAGTACCTCAGCTGAGTTCCTCCAGATCGTAAGGTGTTACCTGGTACACATAGTAATTAAGCCAGTTACTGTAGAGCATATTGCAGTGAGAACGCCACGAAAGCACGGGTTTGTTGGCGGGATCGTCACCCGGGTAATAGTTAACCGGGATATGTATCGGCAGACCCTTTGAAAGATCGCGCTTGTATTCAGTGTCGAGGGTGTAACGGTCATATTCGGGATGCCCCATAAGGAATATCTGCCTGCCGTCAAGAGTCATGCACAGGAGTATACCGGCGTCATCGGATTCGGCCAGTACTGTGAGCTGCTCATTGGCGTGGATGTCTGCAGGCGACACTGTGGTGTGCCTTGAATGCGGAGCGCAGAATATATCGTCAAAGCCGCGGACCAAAGGCGTGCGTCTGTGTGCTACCCTGTGATGGTAAATACCGAAAAGCTTCTCATCAAGAGCGATCTTTTGTATGCCAAAATGATAGTAGAGCGCAGCCTGTGCTCCCCAGCATATATGCAGGGTGGAAGTGACATTGGTCTTTGACCAGGCCATTATCTCCTTCATCTCGTCCCAGTAATCCACTTCCTCAAAGGGCATCTGCTCTACGGGGGCGCCGGTGATGATAAGACCGTCGTATTTGTGCTTTTTTATCTCCGGGAAGGTGGTATAAAAGCTGTTTAAATGATTTACGGAAGTATTCTGCGAAACATGGCTTTTGACCATGAGAAATGTTACGTCGACCTGAAGGGGCGTATTTGAAAATGCACGCAATAACTGAAGCTCTGTGTCCTGTTTGATGGGCATAAGATTCAGTACACATACTTTAAGGGGACGGATATCCTGGTGCATAGCACGGTTCTCGTCCATAACGAATATATTTTCATTTTCAAGCTGTTCTTTTGCGGGAAGATCGCTTTGTACACGTATAGGCATAGTTGTTAACTCCTTTCGAAGCACTAGTATATCACAATATAAAAACTCTTGCAAAGAAGTAGGAAAAATGAGAGAATATAGCCTATGATAAAAGATTATGCACAGGCCTGCGCGGTACTGGGCGTAAGTACCGAAGCATCTAAGGAAGAGATAAAAAAAGCATACAGAAGCTTATCGAAACAGCTTCATCCTGATGCACATCCGACACAGACGGAGATGATCAGGGATGCTTTTCTTTTGGTCAACGAGGCCTATGCATATATAGAGGAACATATAGCCAAAAGCGGTGACGCAAGCATGCAAAATACAGGGCGAATACTTGGCAGTCCGCTGGGAGCTCATGTATCCACAGCTGAGAGTGCACTGAAGAAGAAACGCTTCGATGAGGAGTATCGCCGCAGGCAGAGACAGCATAAAGAAGAAGCAAAGCAGGAACTGCTAAAGCGCCAGGAGGATCTGGCAAGGTCTAAAAAAGAGCGTGAGATATTGAATGAGATCCGTATGATACGTCTGGCGCAGGCGATCAGACTTGCAATGTCGGGTTACGGCTCTAAAAGCGGGGAGGCTGAATGATGGCTGTTGATCTTAATGAGGCATTATACAAGATAAGCTTTAATTATGTGAAGAAAGAGCCGTATACCGGCAGTATGGGTGAACAGCGTTTTAAAGTTGAGAAGTTTTCGGAGTCGGATGAAGTGCCTCCTAAACTCCGTTTGTGGTTATGGCCGGGGCCGTTATGCTTTGAAAAGACAGCTGAAGAAAAGAAAGAATTGAAGGAATATGATTTTTCTCAGGAAGGTTTGGACATGGCGGTAAGTTTCCTTATGGATTTGCAGGAGAGTAAGCAATGAAAATGCGGACCAGTATAAGACGTAAGACCTTGTTTCTGATGTCGTCAGCCTTTTTTGTTTTAGTGGTTTTTTCTGCGATAATAAGCTATATTTTTTACTCAAACATCGCCCTTACAGGTGGCAGCGGTGATCCCGAAACCGACAGAAAGGTTTTCTTTGTAGTTGTGATAGGGGCGCAGGCAGCTGCGGCTGTTTTGCTCGCGATCTTAGGGACCGTTATAATGGAGATGTTTGTTTCAAAACCGATCAGACGTCTGACAAAAGCAATACAATCCATTGAATACGGAAAGGCCGAGGATTATGATGAGCGCGACAGCAAACAGAGCCGTCTGGCGCTTAAGAACTTAGGGATCGACTCGGGAGATGAGATAGAGGAACTTTATCGCGCGATACAGAAATTCCAGGTGGATACATCGGAATACCTGCTGGATATCCGTAAAGGCAGCTGGGAACAGGAACACGATGTGATGACCATGCTGGATAATAAGGATAAGTTTGATAAGCGTGCGGAAGATGTATATCCGTATGTGGATAAGCTCTATATAGCGAGTATGAATGTTATAAACCTTCATGTAGTGAATGAGAGACTTGGCGTGGAGGCCGGTGACAGTATACTTACCAAGGTCGCAAGGGAATTAAGACGCATCACTTCGGACAAGATCCATACTTACCGTATAGTGGACGATCATTTCCTGATGGTACTGGTAGGCTATTCGGAAGAAGATGCCGTTGCCTTTGTTGAACACTGGGTTAAACGTGTGGGACGTCTTAACAGGGGATCGGATAATTTTGAGGTGTGCCTGTCCTGGGGCGGCGCCTATGGTGAAGGTGAGCTTGATGTGAATGATATATACAGGCATGCCGATACGGAGATGTATTGTAACGAAGTGGTCATGAAGAAAGATCTGGAAGTAAAGTGCTGATGCGCATAGACCGTATGGATAAACTTGATAAGATCAATTTCTACGCTGCTATGCATTCCAATCTGGTAAAATGGTGGTCATTTACCATGGTGGAGGCTAAGGAGCTTAAGGAAGACGGGGATGATCCCGATGATCTGTTTGATCAGGAGCGGGACGGATATGATGCCGATGCCATGGCTGAGGAACTTCTTGCCGATGCATTGGGCGGTGATCTGGATCTGCCCGATCCTCAGCGGGCTTTTTCAAAAGAGGCTGGAATGGATCAGGAAGCCGCTGCTGCGGCTATGGAGATATTTAACCGTCTGCAGGCCGAAGCGGCCGCCGATGAAGCCAAAAAACTCGCAGAGATTGAAGCGGCAAAGGAGATCGCAGCTTCGAATTTCGGCTGATGTATTACAGCCGAGATCTGCGAAGCGTACGGAGATGATACAGTGAAGACAGGGATATATAAACGTAAAGCGGAAATGCTTATGAATGATAAAGGGAAGCTTAAACGCTTTTCCGAGGGGGCTAAGTCATGGCTGGTCAGATTTAAGGATGTTCCGCTTGCAGGTTCAACGGCGCAGGATCTGATGGATATGATAGATCTTGTAAATGATTATGCCGATGGAAAGTACACAGCTATTCCAAAGCGCTTTCTGGCAGCGATACTGGGAGCGCTTTTGTATGTATTGAGCCCCATAGACTTACTGCCGGCTTTTCTGGATGATATCCTGGTAGTAGGTTTTTTGATGGACAAAGGTGTGGGGGCGGAGCTTAAGAAATATAACGAATGGAGAAATAAACGTGACGCGGGAACAGATAAAGAGATCTAATCTGGATACGCTCGCACAGTATCATGAGACATTAAGGCACAAGCCGCAGCTGCGTCAGCTGTTTTTTGAACTCACGCTTAAGTGTAACGAACATTGTTTTCATTGCGGGAGCAGCTGTGCGGAAAATATGCCGGACGGCCTAGAACTTGATAAATATAAAGAGATACTGGATGAGGTAAAGGAGAATTTCGGCACAGGCGTATTTATAGCCCTTACAGGCGGCGAGCCTCTGCTGTATAAAGATTTTTTTGAGCTTACAGCTTATATTCAGAAGCTGGGTTTTCCCTGGGGGATCACCAGTAACGGTACCCTTATCACCAAAGAAACAGCGGCAGAATTAAAGAAGTACGGAATGCGAAGCATATCGCTTAGCATCGACGGCGTTAAGGAAACGCATGACAGATACAGGGGCATGAAAGATGCCTATGAACTTGGCATGCGCGGAATACAAAATCTGATCGATCAGAACTGTTTCAACATCATGGTCACTACCGTGGTAAACCACGAAAATATAAAAGAACTTGACGATCTGTTTGAGATATTTGACAGGATGGATATCAACGAATGGCGACTGACCGGGCTCGAACCGATAGGACGGGCCGAAAAAGCGGTCGATATGCATCTTACAGCGGATGATAACAGATACATGATGGAATTCATCCGGGATAAGCGAAAAAAAGGCTTCCCGGTAGAATATTCATGCACGCACTTTATAGGGATCGAATATGAGGCCGAAGTGCGTGACTGGTATTTCCTGTGCAATGCAGGTGTATATGTTGCCGGGATACTTGAAAACGGTGATGTGACTGCCTGCCTTGATATACCACGGAATAAAAAGACCATTCAGGGAAATGTCTTTAAGGACAGGTTCACAGATATATGGAATGAACGGTTTGAGATATACCGTACACCGCTTTCGGAAAGAAATGAGAAATGCTCATCCTGCCCTGAAGCCGGATGGTGCAGGGGAGGGGCTTACCACAGCTGGGATTATGAGAAAGAAGAACCCAAGATATGTTTTAAAGGGATACTGTTTTAAATAAGTTTTTGGAGGATGTAATGAGAGAAGGGATATACCGTCTGGGTATAGATATCGGATCCACAACGGTAAAGATAGCGATACTTAATGAGGCAAATGAAGTTCTGTTTTCGGATTATGAAAGACATTTTGCAAATATAAGAGAATGCCTGAAAGGACTTATCTCTAAGGCACTGGATGAACTGGGAGATATGACGATCTGGCCGGTCATCACGGGATCGGGCGGTCTGACACTTGCTAAGCATTTAAAAGTAAACTTTGTACAGGAGGTACTTGCGGTAAGTACTTCACTGGAGACTTTTGCGCCCAAGACGGATGTGGCAATAGAGCTGGGCGGGGAAGATGCAAAGATCATATATTTTGAAAACGGCTCTGTAGAGCAGAGGATGAACGGTATATGTGCGGGCGGTACCGGATCGTTCATAGACCAGATGGCGTCGCTTATCCAGACGGATGCGGCAGGTCTTAATGAATATGCAAAGAGTTACAAATCACTCTATACGATCGCTGCACGCTGCGGCGTTTTCGCCAAGACGGACATACAGCCGCTCATCAACGACGGAGCTACCAGGGAAGATCTAGCGGCATCCATATTTCAGGCCGTCGTAAACCAGACAATATCCGGCCTGGCCTGCGGTAAACCTATACGCGGCCACGTGGCGTTTCTGGGCGGACCGCTGCATTTCTTATCAGAGCTTAAAACAGCTTTCATAAGAACATTAAAACTTGATGACGAACACATAATAGATACCGAAAAATCCCATCTGTTTGCCGCAATGGGATCGGCGCTTAATGCTACGCAGGAGGGAGAGTGCACATTAAAAGAAATGTGCGGACGTCTTAATTCCGACATCCACATGGAATTTGAAGTGGAACGTATGGAACCTTTATTTGCGACTCATGCTGAGCATGAAGCTTTTCTTAAGAGACATGATTCGCACTGCGTTGAAACGGCGGATATAGGCAAGCTTGACGGACCGTGCTTTTTAGGTATCGATGCCGGGTCGACCACGACCAAGATGGCGCTTGTCGATAAGGACGGAAAGCTCTTATATTCCTTCTACAGCAACAATAACGGATCACCTTTGGAGACGGCGATCAAAGCCTTCAGGGAGATGAGACAGAAGCTTCCGGAGGGCGCGCGTATATACCGTTCATGTTCTACGGGATACGGGGAACAGCTTATGAAAGCGGCGTTCCTTCTTGATGACGGACAGGTTGAGACCGTTGCCCATTATTATGCGGCCGCATTCTTTGACCCGGATGTCGACTGCATCCTGGATATAGGCGGCCAGGATATGAAATGTATAAAGATCAAAAAGCAGACAGTTGATTCCGTACAGCTTAATGAAGCGTGTTCATCAGGCTGCGGATCCTTTATCGAGACTTTTGCAAAGTCGCTGAACTACAGCGTGGAAGATTTTGCGAAGGAAGCTCTCTTTGCACCGCATCCCATAGATCTGGGAACGCGCTGCACTGTTTTTATGAACTCAAAAGTAAAACAGGCGCAGAAAGAAGGTGCTTCCGTAGCTGATATATCCGCAGGTCTGGCTTATTCTGTTATCAAGAATGCTTTGTTTAAGGTTATTAAAGTATCCGATGCATCCGAACTGGGACGTAACATAGTGGTGCAGGGCGGAACTTTTTATAACGATGCGGTGCTGAGGAGCTTCGAAAAGATAGCAGGCTGTGAGGCTATAAGGCCTGACATCGCGGGTATCATGGGAGCTTTCGGTGCGGCATTGATAGCCAGGGAAAAGTATGAAGAGGGATATCAGAGCACGATGCTCTCTTTTGATGATATTGACGGTCTTGAGTTTACAACGAGCATGGCAAAGTGCAGAGGCTGCACCAATAATTGCCGCTTGACTATCAATAATTTCTCGGGAGGCAGGAAATACGTTTCGGGTAACCGCTGTGAAAGGGGAATAGGGAAGCCGAAGAATGCCAATAATATCCCCAATCTGTTTGAATATAAGTTAAAGCGTTTCTTTGACTATGAGCCTCTGCCTGCGGATCAGGCATACAGAGGTACTGTAGGTATTCCCAGAGTACTTAATATTTACGAGAACTATCCTTTCTGGGCTACTTTCTTTAAAGAGCTGAAATACAGAGTGATCTTATCCCCTGTATCCACCAGGCAGATCTATGAACTGGGAATAGAGTCCATACCCAGTGAATCCGAGTGCTATCCGGCAAAGCTGGCACACGGACATATACAGTGGCTGATAGAGCAGAAGCCCGACTTCATTTTCTATCCCTGCCTTTTCTATGTGAGAAAAGAAACGGAAGGAGCAGGAAATCATTATAACTGCCCTATAGTAACTTCTTATCCGGAGAATATTAAAAATAATGTGGAGGAGATCAGCAGGGGGGATGTTATATTCCGCCATCCTTTTATGAGTTTTTCTTCGGTTGAAACGATCACGGCATCACTTGTGGAGGAGTTTTCCGAGCTGGACCGCAAAGAGGTGGCTGCAGCCATTGAAAAGGCATGGGATGAGCTGGCTGCCGCGCATGAAGATATGCATAAAGCCGGAGAAGAAGTCCTTAAGTATATGGCTGAGAATAAAAAGAGAGGAATAGTACTCGCGGGAAGGCCTTATCATATAGATCCCGAGATCAACCATGGTATCCCGGAGCTTATCAATTCTTATGATATCGCTGTGCTGACCGAGGATTCGGTAGCGCATCTTGGCAATCCGGACAGGCCGCTGATCGTTTCCGACCAGTGGATGTATCATTCAAGGCTTTATGCAGCGGCAAGTTTTGTACGTCTCCGTGATGACCTTGATCTGGTGCAGCTGAATTCCTTTGGATGCGGACTGGATGCCGTTACCACGGATCAGGTTAATGATATTCTTTCCGGTTCGGATAAGATATATACCTGCTTAAAGATCGATGAGGTCAACAATCTGGGAGCGGCACGCATACGTATACGTTCACTTATAGCCGCTCTTGAAGTAAAGGAAAAAAGACAGAAGGAGCGAAAGATAGCGCCTACGAATTTTGAGAGGGTGCTCTATACGGAGGATATGCAGAAGGCAGGTTATACCATACTGGCACCGCAGATGTCGCCGCTGCATTTTGATATGTTTGCGGCAGCCTTTGGCGCCTGCGGATATAATCTGAAGATACTGACAAATGATAATAAGCATTCCGTGGATGTAGGTCTTAAGTATGTCAACAATGACGCCTGCTATCCTTCGCTTTGTGTCGTGGGGCAGCTGATGGAAGCTGTTCTGTCCGGTGAATACGATACGGATTATCTGGCGCTTATGATGACCCAGACAGGCGGCGGATGCAGGGCAACTAATTATGTGGGATTCATAAGACGTGCACTGGAGAAGGCAGGATACGGGCATATACCCGTTATATCGCTTAATCTGAGCGGCCTGGAGGCCAACCCGGGCTTTAAGCTGAGCCTTAAGCTGGGCGTAAGAGTGCTGTACGCTGCGCTTTTCGGAGATATCTTCATGCGCTGTATCTACCGTATGAGACCTTATGAGCTGACACCGGGCAGTGTGGAGGAGGTTCACCAGAAGTGGCTTAAGAGATGCAACGCATTCATAACTTCTTCACATCCTTCGTTCGGAACATATAAGAAGATGTGCCGCCAAATGATAGAGGAATTTGATAATATACCTATCAATGAAAATCGTAAGCCAAGGGTCGGTATCGTAGGAGAGATACTGGTTAAGTTCGCGCCTACTGCCAATAACCATCTGGTAGATCTGCTCGAACATGAAGGAGCCGAGGCAGTGGTGCCCGATCTTATAGACTTTATGTATTACTGCTTCTATAACCAGATATATAAGGCAGAACATCTGGGTATGAGCAAGAAGACCGCGCGTAATTCCTTGTGGGGCATCAAAGGTATGGATTTTGTGCGTAAAGCGCCTACGGAAGCTTTCAAAAAGAGCAAGCATTTTGATGCGCCGGTAAGTATATTCAAGCTCGTGGAATATGCAAAGGATATAGTATCCATCGGTAACCAGACAGGTGAGGGGTGGTTTTTGACCGGTGAGATGCTGGAACTGATTCATTCGGGTACGCCCAATATAGTATGTACACAGCCTTTCGGCTGTCTGCCGAACCATGTTGTGGGTAAGGGCGTCATAAAGATGCTGCGTAAGCATTATCCGCAGTCAAATATCGTGGCTATCGATTATGATCCCGGGGCCAGCGAAGTCAATCAGCTGAACCGTATCAAGCTTATGCTTTCGACAGCCAATAAGAACTTAAAGAAGGAACAGAACAGATAAATAGTCATCCAAAGCGGTGCGAAGGATCTTATAAAGAGTAAAAAGCAATAAAAAAGGAGTAAGTAATGAAAAAAAGTAAAATGATCAGAAAAAGACTGGCATCGATGATCCTGTCATTTGTAATGCTGTTCGGAGAATTCTATTCGGGCGGCATGACGGTATTTGCCGGTGATGAAGGTGTTTTAGCGGATGAGGATGATGCACTGATCGCCGGCTCTGATGAGGATGCTGCGGAAGGTGATATTGTGAAAGCCGATCTCGGTGAGGAGCAGGCGGGAGATGAAGCGGAGATATCCGGAGAGATCGCGGAAGCGGCCGATGAGGATATGCCGGCGCAGGAGCCTGTGTCTGATGAAGATGTCATCGTTGACGACTTTGATACGGATGTGGAAGATGCGATGATCGACCATCCTGTTGAAGAAGAGGATATCGATCATGCTGCAGCTACATGGGTAAATGTGGTCACAAGAGGCTCCCACGTAACTCTGCGTTCCGGAGACTCTAACGGTAATGCCTCTTTTTCTAACGGAATACTTACTCTTAAAAACTATCAGGTATATGACAATTCCGGCGGATATACACCTATATATCAGGGCGGAGAAGTTACCGGAAATCCTTATTACGGAATATATGCAGACGGTGATCTGATCATCGAAGTTGAAGGAGAAAATGTATTTGATCTGGGCCTTAGTTCCGAAACGACAGCACAGTACGGTATATATGCCAAGGGATCACTGACGATCAGAAATGTAAGCGGCAAGGATGGCAGCCTTAAGATAGATCTTAACGGAAAAGGCGGAAGCGGAAATGCACCGACTACCTGCGGGGCATATGCGGCTTTGGGTAATCTGACAATTGAGGAGCAAAAGGGCGGAAGCCTTGATGTCTATGTATACGGTAATGTGGCTAAATCTAATACAGTAGACAATATGGAAGCATTAGGTATCAGATCGGAAGGCTCTAATGTTTATATCAAGGGAGGAGATATCTCGATCTATACCGTTGCCGGAAACCGGAGCACCAAGGGTATAAGCGGTCAGTATTATTTCCAGACAGGTGGTAATGTGACGGTCAAGCCTGCGCAGACTACCGGAAATTCAACTAAGCAGACTATAGGAATATTTGCAACTTCTGGCGTGGAAGTAACCGGCGGCAGCCTTGATTGTACCGCAAATAATGCAACGGCTGCTTCAGGCGGTATAAGCTACGGTGTTTATTGCCAGAGTGATATCAAATTCTTAAGTGAAGCGCAGATCATAGCAGGAAGTACGGATGGCGGCAGGAGTGTCGGTGTTTTTTCCGAAGCAAATAACGGCGTTTTCTCACTGCTTTGCAAGAGCACGATAAAAGCCGGTGATTACGCTATATTGGTATCCAAGATCGATAATATAGGTTATTGTTATGTTAAACCTTCACCTGCAACCGTAAAAACGGCACTAAGTGAAAACGGCAGAACGTATTTCAGTGTATTTGATAAATCGGGAAATGTGGCAAAGGAAGTCCAGACCGATAAAGAAGAGGGATATCCCATATGGGTCGGCGGGATCAGACTTACCGACAGCAATAAAAACGCTATACCTTCGGTAGACAGCGGCAGTGCTTCTTATGACCCGCAGACTAAAACCCTTACTCTTAAAGGAGTGAAAACCATAAGCGGTGCGTTCAATCCTGCCGCAGGCGATCAGGCGCTTATCTATGCAAATGACGATCTGATAATAGAGCTTGAATCGGATTCGGAACTGCCAATGGTGACAAACGATACTGTTACGAATCAGTACGGTATAGCTGCAAAAGGCAATCTTACCATTCGTAATGTATCAGGAAAGAACGCTAGCCTTGATCTGGATATGTATTGCGACGGCAGCGGAAGCGGTAAAGTATCAAACGGCTATGCGATATACTGCAGTGGTAATCTTACTATAGAGGAAAATAGCGGGGGCAGTCTTAGCCTTGATATTACCGATAACCTTACGACCTATCTGGCTTATTGCATAAGAAGTGACGGGACTGTCAGTGTTACCGGCGGAGATATCGATATCACTACACTCCCGGCCGGTACCGCACGCGGCATATCTGCAGTAACTTACGAACAGAGCGGCGGTGATGTCCTGATCGAAGCTTTAAAAAAGAGCGGTATCAGGAATTACAATAATCTGTCTTCGCTGGAAGCTGTGGATATAACTGTCACAGGAGGAAAACTTACCGCTTATGCGGGAAAAGGAGCTAATTCAAGCCGTGGTATAAGCTGTACAAAGTCATTTGTACTGGGTAAGAACGGTGAAGTTGACTGCGCCGGAGGCGGTGCGTCCTACGAGGCCAATGACAACGGTCTTTTCGGCGATTTTGACTGTGACGGTAATAATAAGATAGTGATCGGCGGTAAATTCCATGCTGCTGCCAAATCTAATGCTGTCAATACAAGGGCCATGTCTGCAGGAGACAGCGTTTTGAACGTTAAGTCTGCGATATCGCTCGCAAACGGTGTAATGTTATTAAAGCCCGAAGGCGGAAATGTCGACGGCGGCGGAAACGATGCTGCGCGCAGGTTTATAGCAGATTCTTCGGGTAAGCCCGCAGCGGAGGTGGTTACCGGCTTTACCAGCATGCATGAGGTGAAATTTGATCTGAACGGGAAGGGCAGTTCAACACCCGCTACACAGTATATCGAAGATGGGAAGTATGCAAGCGAACCCACAGCGCCCGTGGCAGACGGATATGATTTCGGCGGCTGGTATACGGAATCATCCTGCAGTAATAAATTCAGTTTTACAACAGCCATTAAGAAAGATTATACCCTGTATGCAAAGTGGACCGAAAAAGCAAAGGTTTACTATACGGTAAGCTTTGATATGAACGGGCATGGATCGCAGATAGCTTCCCAGAGCATTGAGAGCGGAAAGACTGCGACCCAGCCTTCTAATCCTTCGGCTACAGGCTATACGTTTGGCGGCTGGTATACGGAAAAAAGCTGTACTACGAAATATAACTTCAGTACAGCCGTAAAAGCAAACATCACACTTTATGCCAAGTGGACACCGCTGCAGTATACCATTTACTTTAATGCCAACGGCCATGGTACGGCGCCGTCATCCGTAAAAGTAAACTACGGTGAGAAAGTAAGCAAACCTGCCGATCTCAGCGCAGACGGTTATACCTTCGGCGGCTGGTACAAGGAAGCTGCCTGCAGAAATGCTTACGACTTTGATACTTTAGTGACCGGCAGTTTCACACTGTATGCAAAGTGGACTGCTGTAGAGCCCGATAAGGTATATTATACCGTAACCTTCAATGCAAACGGTCACGGCACGGCGCCTGCTGCCCAGCAGGTTGAGAGCGGAAAGACAGCGACCCAGCCCACTGCACCTACCGCAACCGGCTATACCTTCGGCGGCTGGTATAAAGAAGCATCCTGTACCAATGCATATAACTTCAATACTGCGGTAACTGCTAATATCACGCTGTACGCCAAGTGGACGGAAAATGCAAAGGTATACTATACGGTAACCTTCAATTCAAACGGCCGCGGAACCGCACCTTCCGCCCAGACGGTAGAGAGCGGAAAGACTGCAACAGAGCCCACAGCACCCACGGCAACGGGATATACTTTCGGCGGCTGGTATACGGAGAGTTCATGTACCAATAAATTCAATTTCAGCACTGCGATAACAAAGAATATCACACTGTATGCAAAGTGGACGATCAACCAGTACACCGTGACCTTTAATGCTAACGGACACGGAACGGCTCCCTCTGCAGTTAAGGTAAACTATGGTGCAAAGGTAAGCAAGCCTACTGATCCTACCGCTACAGGCTATACCTTCGGCGGCTGGTATAAAGAAGCAGGCTGCACCAATCAATACAATTTTAATTCTGCGGTAACATCTGATATTACGCTTTATGCAAAGTGGACGATCAACCAGTATACCGTAACGTTTAGCACTAACGGACACGGAACGGCTCCCTCTGCAGTTAAGGTGAATTATGGCGCGAAAGTAAGCAAACCCACAGATCCCACGGCTGACGGCTATACCTTTGGTGGCTGGTATACGGAATCGTCCTGCGTCAATGCATATGATTTCAGCAGTGCGGTGACTAAGAATATCACGCTGTATGCAAAGTGGACTGTGATACAGTATACGGTAACCTTTAATGCTAACGGGCACGGAACGGCTCCCTCTGCTGTAAAGGTCAACTGGGGAGCAAAGGTATCAAAGCCTACTGATCCCGCTGCGGACGGATATATCTTCGGCGGCTGGTATAAGGAAGCTGCATGTACAAATTCTTATGATTTTAATTCGGCGGTGAAATCTTCTTTCACTCTTTATGCAAAGTGGACTCAGAAGGAGCCGGAAAAGGTTTATTATACTGTGACCTTTGATATGAACGACCACGGAAGTGCGATCACTGCCCAGACCGTTGAGAGCGGAAAGACAGTGACAAAACCCACAAATCCTACGGAAGATGGCTATACCTTCGGTGGCTGGTATACGGAATCATCCTGCGTCAATGCATATGATTTCAGCAGTGCGGTGACTAAGGATATCACCCTGTATGCCAAGTGGACAGTTATACAGTTTACCGTTACGTTTAATGCAAACGGACACGGCACGGCACCTTCTGCGGTTACTGTCAACTGGGGAGAGAAGATCTCTAAGCCTGCAGACCTTAAAGCGGATGGCTATACATTCGGCGGCTGGTATACGGACAGCAAGTGTACTTCTGCATATAATTTCAATAATCTCGTAAAATCGAGCTTCACTTTATATGCTAAGTGGACACAGATCAGATATGTCGTAACATTTAATGCCAACGGACACGGAAGCGCGCCGGCATCGGTATCCGTCAACTGGGGAGAGAAGGTGACTAAACCCGAAGATCCCAAGGCAGACGGCTATACCTTCGGTGGCTGGTATACGGAATCATCCTGCAAGAATGCATATGATTTCAATACCGCTGTTAAGAGTAATATCACCCTGTATGCAAAGTGGACGCAGATAGAGCTTATCGTGACATTTTATATCAACAGCGATGACAGTGCGCCTTCCGCAGTCATGGTCAAGTGGGGCACGAAGGTAAGCAGGCCTGACGATCCCAAGAAGGACGGATATAAGTTTGCCGGCTGGTATACAGACAGGGATTATAAAAAAGAATATGATTTTGATACCCTGGTAAAAGAAGACCTATCCCTGTATGCAAAGTGGACAGAGATCCTTACCGTAACTTTTGATAATAACGGACACGGAAAGAAGCCCGATGCACAGAAGGTGGTAAAGGGAGAAAAAGCCAAAGAGCCTTCGGCACTTTCGGAGAAAGGTTATATCTTTGGAGGGTGGTATACGGAAAAAGAATGCAGCAGGCGTTTTGACTTTGATACCGCTATCACCGCGAATATAACGCTTTATGCGAAGTGGGATGAGAAGAAGGCGGATATCGAATACTTTACCGTAAGCTTCAGCCTTAACGGAAAGAGCGGCAATGTACCTCCGCAGCAGACGATAGAAAAAGGCAAGACCGCAGTGGCTCCTGCCGCACCTTCAGCTGAAGGCTATTCGTTTGAAGGCTGGTATACAGATAAGAACGGTACTGAGAAATATGATTTCAGCACGGCAGTGACCAAAGACATAACCCTGTACGCGAAGTGGAATGAACTTATATTAACTGTGACTTTTGATGCCAACGGACATGGGATTGCGCCTGCAAATCAGGAAGTTAAGTATGGGGCAAAGGCTGTTAAGCCCGCGGATCCTTCGGCAGACGGATATGTCTTCGGCGGCTGGTTTAAAGAGGCAGCTTGCACGGCTCTTTATGATTTTAGCAGTCCTGTAAAAGCGGATATCACGCTTTATGCATTCTGGAGTGAGGAGTCTGAAGAACCCGAGCCCGGACCTGAACCGGGCCCCGATCCTATTGAGGGCGGGCTTTCACCGCTCGATCCTTATCCTTCGCTGGATGCGTCGACCACTGATCTGTATCTTGTCAAAGGCCAGCATTTTAACATCGGTGCAGGCTGGGTCGTAAATAAGGCTGATAAGAAATATTTAAGCATCAGTAAGAAAGGTGCATTAAAGACAAAGAAGACCGGTGAGGCACAGATAAGCTACGGAGATCATATCGTTACCGTACATATCAGTAAACCTTCCGTGACAAAGTCATTGAAGCTGACCTTTGCGGAAGCAGGCGAAACACCCGGAGCACAGATAGAGATCGTCAACGAAGACGGACTGGATGTTCTCTGGTACAGCGCAGCACCCGATGTTGCGACCGTGGATCAGAACGGTTATGTGACAGCTGTGGCACAGGGCAAGGCCAAGATCACTGCCTATATAAACGGCAGCGCATATAACTGTACTGTCAGCGTTAAGGAAAAGGTGGCAGCGGATAACCGCAGCATCCATATAGACGCCGGAACATCAAAGAAGCTGTCCTTGAAGGGCATGAAGGGAGCACTCTGGAGCAGTTCTTCGGATAGTGTGGCTATGGTCATTAACGGCAAGATCCTTGCCAGAAGTACCGGAACTGCTGTCCTTACCGCTGATAATGGCATAAAGGTTAATGTCATTGTTGAGAAGAGCGGTATCACCGGGCTCGACGGAGGCAAGAATAAGTACAAGCTTAGCATGGATGAAGGAGAAGACTATGATCTGGAGTTTGAGAGCCTTGAGCGGACAGTAGTCTTTAAGAGCAGCAAGCCTGATATCGCATTTATAGATGAGTTCGGACATATAGTGGCAAGAAAAGCCGGAAAGGCAAAGTTTACCACAAAGATAAATGGAAAGACGATCACAGTAAATGTGGTGGTCGAAAAGACCGCTGAGTGAAAACGTGCTGCAAAGCGGGAACGCCGGAGAGAATGACTGAAGGCGGCGGAGGGATGTTATGGAAGCGGATCAGAAAACGGTAAAGGAAAAGCTGCTGGGGAAGTGGTATGAGCAGTGCGAAAACGGTGCCGTGCTTACAGTTGAAGAAAGAACTCTGATATATGAAAAGTACGGGGAAAAGAAGACGGCTTCGTATGCTCTTATGCAGGATCCGGACAGTAAGTCGGACTGGATCCTGTGCGTAAATGATATTCCCGATTCTTTTACCACATTTGTATATCATACGTCGGTCAATCCCGAGTATTGCCATCTGACGACCAGGATGAACATGGTAGTCTATGATATGCATTACAGCCCGAGGTGTTTTGAGAGAGAACCTTATGAAGCTCCCAAATACGGTGAGGTGCATATCAATACAAATGAAAAAGCGATCAAGTGGTTTCAGGATTACCGCGTAAGAAAACTTTGTTTAAAAGTCCAGGTACCGTTTAAGGAGAGCAGCGGCATGATGGCGCCGATGCCGCCTTATAATGGGTATTATACCTTTGATATAGAGAGGACACAAGACGGCGGCGGTATCATAAAAGCTGTGATGGATAAGGGGGGATGTGCACCCGGTTCCTTAGATACCAATATGTCCGGCGGTATGATGATGATGATGGCCGGGATGCAGCAGCGGGGCTTTAAGGTTCCGGATGTAGAGATAAGCCCTGAAGACATGAACAAGCTGGCTCTTTGTATAGCCAACGGAAAACTGGATCAGTTAAACGGCCTTGATGCATGGCAGGACGGTGTACCTGCGGCTGCGGAGAGCTTCGATCTTTCAATACAGTTTTATAAAGAATCGTATCATGCGAGAGCAAATCATATCTTTGTTCCAAAGGAGTGGAAAAAGGATGGATATAAACTTCATCTGTTTATCTTAAACCTTCTGGTAAAGGCGGGACTTGACTATGGCAGGATGGAATTTCACAGTACAAAGCCTATGCTGCGTATAGTTTCAAAAAGAGATAATGATGCTTACGGTATTTATCTGAGCCAGGAAGGTGGGGATAAGGAAACCGTCACCCTTAAAGGGGAAGTGTATGATTATGATGTGGAATATCCCGCCGGCAGATGGAAAACCTTCGGTGAGGTGCCGGAGGCGCTGAAAAACAGCCTGGATCTCTGGATGGAACAGGTCAATAAAGAAGAGAAGGCCAGGGGACTGTGGCTTTATGACGCAATGGCAAAGGTCCCGGAAGATAAAAGAACGGGTATGTGCCACGCAGCCCGCCTGCTGGGTGATTTCCGGGCAAAGTACGGAAAGGGCTTTTTCTGGTTTTTGATGCTCAGAGGTGAGGTCTATTATGTGCCAATAGAAGGCGGGCTTCAAAATGCGGATCCTTACGGAGATCACAAGACTTACTGTTTCAGTACAAAAGACGGTCATCAGATGAGTGTGGCAGAATTCTATACGGATACGGAAAAGCTTATCGATCTGCTGATAAAGAAGCTTTCCGGCAGATATTCTCATGGACCCATGCATGATAAGCTGGTGAGTCCGGAATACCGTGAGATCTTAAGAAAACGCCTTACCATGCCTGAGACACTGGGCGGCATGGGCTTTGAAATGAACGCCGATAGTATGAGCATCAATTTCCAGTGTGATCTTGACGAGAAGAGGGAGCCCTGGATCAGCGAAACCAAGATACACTATGAAGATTCCCAGGATATCTTAAATCCTGAGTATGCGGAGATGAAAACCGCAGAGAATAAAATGCCTTATTACGGAAATATGTTAATGTAAGATCCTGATATCCGGCCGGGATGGCAAATTGTTTTGACGGAAGGTTTACAGATCATCCCGGACGGAAAAGAAGGATCTTTTTATTTGAAAAAAAATGGGCGAACAAAAGTTCGGCTGCCTGTTGACTTATGTCGACCTTTTTGTTAAAATAGCGCCTGTGTGCAAAAAAATATACAAGATGTAGTGAGGAAGATATGGCATCAGATATTAAGAATGATAATTACGGCGCGGAAAATATAGTCGTGCTGGAAGGCCTTGAGGCGGTACGTGTACGCCCGGGTATGTATATAGGTTCGGTCTCTACGAAAGGTCTGAACCATCTGGTATATGAGATAGTCGATAACTCCGTGGATGAGCATCTTGCGGGGCATTGTGATCATATCTGGGTCACGCTTGAAAAGGACGGATCTGCGACTGTCGAAGATGACGGCCGAGGTATGCCTGTTGAGATGCATGCAAAGGGTATCAGCGCCGAGCGTCTGGTATTCACCACTCTGCATGCGGGCGGTAAATTTGATGACAGTGCTTATAAGACCAGCGGCGGTCTGCATGGTGTGGGTTCATCGGTCGTAAACGCTCTTTCAAGTCATCTTAAGGTGACGATCAAACGTAACGGTCATATCTATGAAGATGAATACGAAAGAGGTAATCCGGTCACGGAACTTGAAGCCGGACTTTTACCTGTGATAGGCAATTCGAAAAAGACCGGTACCAAGGTTAATTTTACGCCGGATGATACGATCTTTGACAAAACCTGGTTTAAAGCCGAAGATATCAAATCGCGTCTTCACGAGACTGCTTATCTGAATCCCCAGCTTACGATCTACTTTAAGGATCTGCGCGGAGCAGAGCCCGACGAAGTGGAATTCCATGAGCCTGAAGGCATCAAAGGCTTTGTTGCTGCACTTAATAAGGGCAAGGAAGCCGTACATGATGTGGTTTATTTTAAAGGCGAGCAGGAAGATATAGAAGTGGAATGCGCTTTCCAGTTTGTGAATGAATTTCATGAGATAGTCCTGGGCTTTTGTAATAATATCTATAACGCCGAAGGCGGTACGCATATCACAGGCTTTAAGACTATGTTCACGACTGTCATCAACAGTTATGCAAGACAGCTGGGCGTATTAAAAGAAAAGGATCCGAATTTTACGGGTTCCGATGTTCGTAACGGTATGACCGCTGTTGTCTCCATCAAGCACAGGGATCCCCGTTTTGAAGGCCAGACCAAGACCAAGCTGGATAACCAGGATGCGGCAAAAGCCGTGAGCAAGGTCACCGGCGATGAAACAGTTCATTATTTTGACAGAAATCTTGAGGTCTTAAAGAATGTAATAGGCTGTGCGGAGAAAGCGGCCAAGATACGTAAGAGCGAGGAGAAGGCAAAGACCAATCTGCTTACCAAGCAGAAGTATTCCTTTGATTCAAACGGCAAGCTCGCCAACTGCGGATCCAGGGATGCATCCAAATGCGAGATATTCATAGTAGAGGGTGATTCCGCAGGCGGCAGCGCAAAAACTGCCCGTAACCGCGAATTCCAGGCGATACTGCCTATAAGAGGTAAGACACTTAACGTAGAGAAGGCAAGCATAGACAAGGTACTGGCCAATGCCGAGATAAAGACCATGATAAATGCTTTCGGCTGTGGTTTTTCAGAAGGCTACGGTAATGATTTTGATATCAGTAAACTAAGATACGATAAGATAATAATAATGGCCGATGCCGATGTGGACGGCGCGCATATCTGTACGCTGCTGCTTACCCTGTTTTACCGCTTTATGCCGGAACTCATACAGGAAGGCCATGTATATATAGCAATGCCGCCCCTGTACAAGGCAGTGCCTTCAAAGGGGAAAGAAGAATACCTTTATGATGATGCTGCACTGGCAAAATACAGAAAGACGCATAAGGGCAGCTTTACACTGCAGCGATATAAGGGACTTGGTGAGATGGATCCCGAGCAGCTGTGGGAGACTACGCTCGATCCCGAACGCCGTCTTTTAAAGCGCGTCGATATTGAAGATCCCATCCTTGCATCTGACACTACGGAGCTTTTGATGGGCAGTGAGGTCGCACCGCGCCGCAGCTTCATCCATGAAAATGCCACGGATGCGGTACTGGATATATAAATGATCAAGAATGAGCCATGGCCGCAAAGACCCACGGCGTTTTAAGGAGTAGATATTAATGGAATCCAATGACAGAATATTAAAAACAGAGTACAGCGAGGTAATGCAGAAAAATTACATCGATTATGCTATGAGCGTTATCGTATCCCGTGCATTACCCGATGTGCGTGACGGATTAAAGCCGGTACAGCGCAGGGTGCTTTATGATATGCACGAGCTGGGGGTGCGTTACGACAGGCCACACCGTAAGAGCGCGCGTATAGTAGGTGATACAATGGGTAAGTATCATCCGCATGGCGACTCTTCGATATACGATGCCCTGGTCGTGATGACCCAGGATTTTAAGAAGGGGATCCCCCTGGTAGACGGTCACGGTAACTTCGGTAATATCGAGGGTGATCCTGCTGCAGCAATGCGTTATACCGAAGCCAGACTGGCGAGGATATCTCAGGAAGGACTGCTGGCTGATCTTGATAAGGATGTTGTAGACTTTATCCCGAATTTTGACGAGACCGAAAAAGAGCCGTCGGTCCTGCCTGCACGTTTTCCCAATCTGCTGGTAAACGGCAGTGAAGGTATAGCCGTAGGTATGGCGACCAAGATCCCTCCGCATAATGTAGGAGAGGTGATCGATGCTACTATAGCATATATAAAAGATGAGAACATAACTACAGCAGGTCTTATGAAATATGTCA
Organism: Lachnospiraceae bacterium; assembly: GCA_017437785.1. Classification (GTDB taxonomy): domain Bacteria; phylum Bacillota; class Clostridia; order Lachnospirales; family Lachnospiraceae; genus NK4A136. The sequence goes on along the minus strand of JAFRXH010000023.1, from coordinate 21,088 downwards.
AAGGTCCGGATTTCCCTACCGGAGGCATAGTAACAAATAAGGATGAACTGCTGCAGATATACGAGAGCGGCAGCGGAAAGGTAAAGATACGCGGCAAGGTCACGACAGAAAATGCCAAAGGCGGTCATGTGCTTCTGGTGATAAACGAGATACCGTTTACCATGATAGGTGCGGGTATTTCAAAGTTCTTAAGTGATGTGGCTTCGCTGGCCGAAAGCCGTAAGACCACCGATGTGGTCGATATTTCAAACCAGTCTTCGAAGGAAGGCATCCGTATAGTGATAGAGCTTAAGAAGGATGCTGATGTTGAGAACTTTACCAATATGCTCTATAAGAAGACAAAGCTTGAGGATACCTTCGGCATGAATATGCTGGCCATAGCCGACGGCAGACCCGAGACCATGAGCCTTAAGGATATCATAAGGCATAATGTGAACTTCCAGTTCGAATTAAACCGCAGGAAGTATACCAACCTCCTGGCTAAAGAGCGTGAAAAGAAAGAGGTTCAGGAAGGCCTTATAAAAGCCTGCAATGTTATCGACCTGATCATAGAGATACTCCGCGGTTCCAAAGACCGTCCGCAGGCAAAGGCGTGTCTGGTCGAAGGCGTTACCGACGGTATCAATTTTAAGAGCAAGGAATCAAAGATCATGGCCGGTATGCTGCACTTTACCGAGCGGCAGGCAGATGCTATATTGGAGCTGCGTTTATACAGACTGATCGGTCTGGAGATAGAAGCACTTAACCGCGAATACGAGCAGACAACCGCAAATATCTATCGTTATGAGGATATATTAGACCGTAGGGAGTCTATGGCGAATGTTATCGTGGAAGATCTTCAGGCAATGAAGAAAGCCTATGCTTCGCCCAGAAAGACACTTATAGAAAATGCCGAAGAAGTGGTTTATGAAGAAAAGAAGATGGAAGAGATGGATGTTGTCTTCCTTATGGACCGCTTCGGATACTGCAAGACTGTTGATACCGCAACCTTGGAGCGTAACAGGGAGGCGATAGAGACTGAGAATGCATGGATAGTTGCCTGCAAGAATACAGGGAAGCTCTGTGCGTTTACGAACAAAGGCAATCTGCATACGATAAAAGTTGCCGATCTGCCGCACGGCCGCTTCAGGGACAAGGGTATACCTTTCGATAATGTAAGTAATTTCGATTCGCAGCAGGAAGATATAATCTGCGTACTGGATCAGGCGGAGGTCAGCACTTTAAGGCTTTTGTTTGTAACAAAGCAGGCTATGATAAAATATGTTACCGGTGATGAATTCGATGTGGCCAAGCGTATGGTGGCAGCAACAAAGCTGGCGGATGATGATGAGGTTGTCAGCGTGGATGTACTCTACGACCAGTCATATCTGGCAATGTTCACACATAAGGGGTATCTGTTAAAGATCGATGCCATAGAAGTTCCCATGAAGAAAAAAGCTGCAGTGGGTGTGAGGGGAATGAAGCTTGAGAAAGATGATTATGTCGAGATGGTAGTCGTAGGCAGTGCCCACAATGAGAGAAACCTTGTGGAATTCCACGAAAAGAAGATAGATCTGGCTCTTATAAGAGCGCAGAAGCGTGATGCAAAGGGGACAAAACTTAAATGATGCGTGTTATAGCGGGGAGCGCCCGTTCGTTACAGCTTATGACTCCCGAGGGAGATAATACCAGGCCCACTACCGACAGGGTTAAGGAGACGCTCTTTAACGTGCTGCAGTCGGATGTACCTGATTGTATTTTTGTGGATCTGTTTTCGGGCAGTGGCGCGATAGGCATAGAGGCTTTAAGCCGCGGAGCTAAAAAGGCGTATTTTTTTGAAACCGATAAGACGGCTATCGGCTGTATAGAGGCGAACCTTAAGCATACCCGTCTGTTTGAGCGGGCGATCGTTTTCAGGCAGGATGCCGCTACGGCGCTTAATTACGGAGTGAGAGAAGTCGCGGATATAGTATTTGTCGATGCTCCGTACGGACAGGGGCTCGACGAGCAGGTGCTGATATCTGCGCAGCGTTCCAAAGCAGTAAGCGAAGATACGATAATAGTGATCGAAGAGAAGAAAGATCGGGAGCTTGATGAGATAGCTTCTGCCAACGGATTTGACATTATCAAGGAAAAGGTCTATAAAACTAATAAGCATATCTTTCTCAGGAGAACAGAAAAATGAAGCATGCGATCTACCCGGGAAGTTTTGATCCGATGACATTAGGACACCTCGATGTGATAGAGCGGGCGGCAGAAATGTTCGATACGCTCACAGTCTCGGTTCTTAATAATAAAGCAAAATCTCCGTTGTTTTCCACGGAAGAACGAGTTAAAATATTGTGGGAAGCGACTTCACATCTTGATAATGTGCAGGTTGATTCTTTCAGCGGACTGGTCATTGACTATTGCCATGAAAAAGGTGTTCATGTCGTGATCCGCGGTCTGCGCGCTATCACCGATTTTGAGTATGAGCTTCAGATGGCTCAGACAAACAGGAAACTGTCTCACGGAGAAGTGGATACGGTGTTTTTGACCACCAGCCTTGAGTATGCATACTTAAGCTCTTCATCCGTTAAAGAGATCGCAAGCTTTGGCGGCGATATCAGTCAATGTGTGCCGGAATTTCTGGTACAGCGGATATACGATAAATTCGGCGGACGCAAATAGATATTCGAAGGGAGAATAAAATGGACAGGGTCAACAGCAAGCTTGAGAGCATCATTGAACAGATGGAGCAGCTTATTGAGCAGAGCAAGCCGGTATTCCTTAGCAGTACCAATATCTCGGTTGACAGGGAGAGGATAGACGATCTGGTAAAACAGTTTAAGAGCAATCTTCCGGAAGAGATCGACAAGTACAGAAGACTTCTGGCCAATGCGGATAAAGTTGAGCAGGATGCCAGGGATAAGGCGGACAGGCTCATCAGTAAGGTGCACCAGCAGGCAAGCGAGCTTATCAGCGAATCCGAGATAACAAGCCGTGCAAATAAGCAGGCTGATGATATAGTTGAAGCTGCTGCAGCAGAAGCAGAGCGCATAATTGCTCAGGCACGATATGAGGCAGACGGATATCTTGCTTCGGCACAGGCTTATCTTAACGATATGCTTTTAAATCTGAACGGTATCATTGCCGACTGTCTTGACAGCACTACACGTAATACCAACAGATTCCTTGATTCCCTGAGTGTGGTCAGCCAGACTGTACAGGATAATCTTGCTGAGCTTAATGCACAGCCCGAGATGCCTCCTCAGGAAGAAGCTGCGCCGATGATGCAGGAAGCTGAGCCGCCCAGTATCTTTGAAAATCCCGAAGATGGTGGCCTGCAGTGATAAAACGCATACTTAAAGGCAGTTACGGATATATTTAAGCCCAGGGAAAGCGGGAGTGGATGAAGACGCTCCTGCTTTTTTGCTTATCACTGGGAATGCTGATCCTTGGAATGGTGATCACGAAGCATCAGAATCCGGATATCACCTGGGCCAAAAGCCGTAATAATCTGCTGACCGTTGCAGCTGTTTTGGGTGTACTGCCCGCTGCCCGGTCGCTTATTTCGGCTATAATGTTTGAAAGGGCAAAAAAATACAGCTGCCCTGAGGCTTTGTATAAAAAGGTATGCGATGTCTGCAAAGCTTCGGCAGGCTTTGAGTTCTTCCTTACCGCATATAAGGAAGAATTCCCGCTGTATGCGTGTGTGTGCACGGATAACGAAGTACTGGGACTTACAGCCGGAGACGAAAAAAAGGCATCGCGCGGAGAAGAACATATCAAAACCGTGTTAAAAAAAGAAGCAAAGAGTAATGTCGTTGTCAAGCTGTATACGGATGAAAAAGCATTTATCGACAGGATAAGCAAGACACCCGAAGCTACAGAAAAGAGCGATGAACTCCTGATCATCATCTGTCAGATTTCTATTTGATCATGCAACAAATTAGGATAAAAAAAGAAGAAGCCGGCCAGAGACTCGATAAGTATCTCAAAAAGTACTTATCGGCGGCTACAGGCGGCTTTATCTATAAAATGCTCAGAAAAAAGAATATCACACTGAATTCATCCAGATCGGACGGCAGTGACATACTGAATACGGATGATGTTATAAGCTTCTTTTTTTCCGAAGAAACCTATGAAAAAATGAGAGGAAAAGCCCCGGATCGTTCGAAGGAAAAATGGGAGGGGGCAGAACCGCAGATCATTTATGAGGATGCGGATATCATCATTGTTGATAAGCCTTCGGGACTTATGAGCCAGGGGGATCAGAGCGGGAAGCCCAGTGTTAACGACTGGTTGAAGATCTACTGCGGCAATGAGGCGGATGATTCGTCTGCATTCAGGCCGTCGGTGTGTAACAGGCTTGATACCAACACCACGGGGCTTTTGCTGTGCGCCAGAACATATCGCGGCAGCCGTTTCCTTTCGGATATCATTAAGGACCACAAACTGAAAAAGTACTATGTGGCGCTGGCTGAAGGAAGAATGGAAGGCAGTGCGGTTTTGGAAGGGATATGGCATAAAGACACAAAGAACAATACGGTGAGGATAACGCCACTGCCCAAAGGCGGCAAAATGAATGACGATAAAGAGCATTATGTAAAAACTGCTTATCGTGTACTGGAACAAAGAGAGGGATATACACTGCTTGAAGTAGAGCTTTTTACCGGCAGGTCGCATCAGATCAGGGCGCATCTTTCATCAATAGGTCATCCGCTGGCCGGTGATATCAAATACGGCGCTCATCCGTATAAAGGGGTGGCGACGCAGCGCCTTAAGGCATATAAACTGGTTTTCCCGATACTAAAAGGGGATTTTGAACATCTGTCGGGAAAAGAATTTATTGCTAAATGGGATATGTAACATTATAATATTAGCATTACTTTTTTTAGGAAAAAAAGATTTATGACAGACAGATTCGGTGCAAAAACTTTAATGATCCTTCTGTGCATCATCCTGACGGTAAATACCGTCTTTCCGGCCTATGCCCTGGATGGTGGGCAGGATCCCTTTGTATGTGTGGATGATACAGCTGAAAGCGCGGATGATGAAGAATACAGCGGATATTTTGAGATACCCGGTAAAGGCTCCGTGAGTCTTGTTGATGACGGGATCAGCTTTGAACAGATAGATACCGATATGGTTGAGGGGGAAGAAACGTATGCTTCTTCTGCATTTTCTGCGCTGGAGAATGAAGAGCTCACATCGGCTTTCCCTTATCCGTATGAGGAAAGCGAGCAGATAGCTTCATATTTTACAGAGAAGTATCCAATAAACCGGAACCAGAATCCTTATGGCAGCTGCTGGGCTCATTCTGCTATGGCCCTCACTGAATTCTATATGATCAATCATGGCCTGACAGACTATGGCGTTGATATAGACCTTTCCGAGCTGCATATGTGCTATTATTGCTACAATCAGGGGACTCCATCCATAGCCGGAGACACCGGAGATACCGTAAGTTTCAGCGGCGCAGGCGGTATCCTGAATGCCGGCGGAAATCTGGATTTTGCTTCACAGACATTAATGAACGGGCGCGGTGCCGTATCCGAGAACGGAGCGCCTTATATAAATGCCGGCAGGATGAACGCCGGTGAGTATGTACCGGAAGCTCCGGAGTATTCTTCGGTAGCGATTCTGCGCAATTCAAGAGAGATAAACATAGAGAATAAAGAGCTGATAAAACAGTGCATCCGCACAAACGGGGCTGTGGGTGTATCCATCTATTCAATGGACAGCTGTTATAATGCTGAATTTAACAGTTATTACTGCGCTACCCAGGTAAAGACCAATCATGCCGTTTGCCTGGTGGGATGGGATGATGATTTCCCGGCACAGAATTTTAAGGCATCAGGCGGAGCGGGACCTGAAGCAAACGGAGCATGGCTGGTAAGGAACAGCTGGAATTACGGTAACAGCGGCGTACTGAGCTATTATACCTATTTTTGGTTATCCTATGAGGACAGTTCTCTCACCAAACCGAATGGCAGCAGCGAAAAATCCGCCTGGACTTTTGATATAGCATTGCCTTCGGATATGCCGAAGAATAATTATTTTTACACATCGCAGATACATTCGAAAAGCTATATCTTAAAGCCTTATTGTGCCAATGTATTTAAGGCAAACAGCGGCGCCGATTACGAGGATATAAAAGCTGTCAGCTTTGATGCTCTTGGGCTGGAAGGCGACGGTACCGCTTATGAGATCAGTATATATACAGGTGTTAATCCCGCAAAGGGGCCTGCGTCTGGAGTTAAGGCAGAAAATGCAACGACAGCCGGGCGCATTTATCTGGATGGTAAATATACCATCGAACTGAAAGAGCCGGTTACGGTAAAGAAAGGAGAGTACTTTGCCGTAGTCGTAAAACGCTCTGATGATAAGACCATATGTTATGAGAGGGCATACTCCAGATCTAACGGTATCGTATATGATGTGGGATGCAGCGCCGGACAGAGCTTCTTCTCCGAAGACGGTATCGAATGGACGGATGTACTGGGTTCATCTGCGAGCAGCAAAAGAAGTAATTTTGTTATCAATGCTCTTACAGATTATTCTGAACGCAAGGATCCGGATCCTGCCCCGGTAAGCGTGGGATCGGCTTTTTCGCCTGTTCCGGATATGAGCGGTGAAGCGCTGTATCTGATCAGGGGGCAGCGGTTTGATATCGATCCCGCCAAGGACTGGAGAAGCGATGATACGGGTATCGTTAATATAAACAGAAAGCATCAGCTTGTCGCTAAGTCCGAGGGGCATACGCTGATAAAGAGCGCTGACGGGGAAAGCTACGGGATCTATGTTTCGAAGCCTCATTTTTCGCAGAAAAAGATCACGCTCACATCCGGAGAGAGCATAGATCTTGATAACAGGTTTTTTGTCTGTGTAAACGGCAGCGATATGAGAGAACATTACCCTGTATATTACTACAGCACATCACCGGATGTTGTAAGGATAGAAGACGGTAAAGCGACAGCCCTTTGCGCCGGAGATGCACTCATCTATGCGGTGGTGGCATCCAAAAGCTTCAGCATAAGGCTTAAGGTTTCGGATGAAAAAAGCGGTATACATTTGTCCGCTGCGGAAGAAGAAATAACACTTATGCCCATGCAGAGTATCAAACTCAGACTTGATGGCTATAAGTTTAAAAATATGGCCTGGAATTCGGATCTGGGTATGAAAAAAATGGGATCGGGTGCTTATGCGGACAGCGTAGCCTGTATAAGTCCTGCCGGAAAGCTTACGGCGATCGGTGCGGGAACTACACAGCTGCGATGCAGCAACGGTGTTAAGATAAAGCTAAATGTCATGCAGCCAAAGGAGCGTGAGATACATATAAGCCCCGGCGGATCAAAAAAGATCAGGATAAAAGGCGTTAAGAATTCCGTTGCGGGGTGGAAGAGCCTTAGCGATAATGTGATAAGCGTGAGTAAAAAAGGTACGGTCAAAGCGCTCAATGCCGGAACGGATGAGCTTGAGTGTTTTTATGATCCGTATCAGATCGAAGGCGCGGGCTTTAGATTCAGATATAAGGTATATGTTGAGGAACCGTCGCTTGATATATACGGAGATATAAGCCGTAAAGGAACATACACTTATAGTCTTGTGTTAAAAAAGGGGGAAGAATATCTTCTGTCATATAAAGAAGATGAACGGAATAGGGTATTTGAGCCGCCTGTATATAAAAGCTCAAATGCTTTATGCGCATATGCCGATGAAAACGGCGTTGTGCATGGCTTAAACCGTGGAAGCACCGTGCTTGTTGGCAGGATCGGTGAAAAAAAATTAAAGATCAGGGTGAATGTAAGGTGAGGAAAACGGGATCTGGAAAATTTATAAAGATGGTGTATTCTGCTTTGTTTTCCGCAATGCTCATTTGCGGGTGCGGGAGCAGTTACGAACAGGCCGACGAACAGCTCGGAGGTTTTACGATAGCCCGTGACGGGAGCATAGATGCACTTTTGATTGATGATTTTGCCGACAGCCTTTATAATGAGAGTGAACTGACGGAGTATATCAATAAAGAACTGCTTAATTATAATGCATCCCACGGAGCGGAGAGTATCAGTCTGGTAAGCCATGCCCGCAGGGACGACAAGATGGTCGTGAAACTGAGATTCAAGTCTGCTGCGGATTATGACGAATATATGCCATACAGGCTCTTTACAGGAACGGTGCAGGAGGCTTATGATAAGGGATATGATTTTGCCTCGGCTTTATCATTTGCGGACCAGCCGGAGCATGTTATAGGCAAGAACGATCTGATGAACATGGCTGATAAGAAGATGCTGGTATTTACCGGGCGCGGCAGTATAAGTGTGCCGTCAGAGATAAGGTATTATACCCAGAGCATGAAGCAGACCGGAGCAAAGACGGTTGAGGCTTCAGAGGACGGGACATATATAATAATTTATTGAAACAGGAGGAGTAACATGGAAAAGACACTTGACAAGATCAAAAACCTTTGCAAAGGAAGGGGCTTTATCTATCCCGGATCGGAAATATACGGAGGCCTTGCAAATACCTGGGATTACGGAAATCTGGGAGTGGAGCTTAAGAATAATGTAAAGCGCGCATGGTGGCAGAAATTTATACAGGAGAATCCTTACAATGTTGGTGTGGACTGCGCCATACTTATGAATCCGCAGACCTGGATCGCCAGCGGGCATCTGAGCAGCTTTTCCGATCCTCTTATGGATTGCAAGGAGTGCCATGAGCGTTTCCGCGCAGATAAGGTCATTGATGACTGGGCTCATGATAATAATGTGACGCTCGAGAGCAGTGTTGACGGCTGGGATGCTGATAAGATGATGAACTTCATAAAGGAGAATTCCATTGCCTGCCCCAACTGCGGAAAGCACAATTTTACCGATATCAGACAGTTTAATCTGATGTTTAAGACATTCCAGGGGGTTACCGAGGATGCGTCGGCTACCGTTTATCTTCGTCCCGAAACTGCACAGGGTATATTCGTAAACTTCAAGAATGTCCAGCGTACATCAAGAAAGAGCATTCCTTTCGGTATCGGACAGATCGGTAAGAGCTTCCGTAACGAGATCACGCCCGGTAACTTTACTTTCCGTACACGTGAGTTTGAACAGATGGAACTCGAATTCTTCTGCGAGCCCGGCACCGATCTTGAGTGGTATGAATACTGGAAGAAATTCTGCAAAGACTGGCTGCTTTCACTGGGCATGAAGGAAGAGGAACTTCGTTTCCGTGAGCATGATCCTGAAGAGCTGGCATTCTATTCTAAGGGTACCCAGGATATAGAGTATCTGTTCCCTACCATTGGCTGGGGCGAGCTCTGGGGTATAGCAGACCGTACCGATTATGATCTGACCCAGCATCAGAATGTATCCAAGCAGGATATGACCTATTTTGATGAGAGCAGGAATGAAAAGTATATTCCTTATGTTATAGAGCCTTCACTGGGAGCTGACCGTATGGTGCTCGCATTCCTCTGCGCGGCTTACGATGAAGAGGAACTGGGAACGCCCGAAAAGCCCGATGTCCGTACGGTGCTTCATTTCCATCCTGCTATAGCACCCGTAAAGATCGCGGTACTGCCTTTATCAAAGAAATTAAATGAAGGTGCTGAGAAGATATTTGCTCAGCTTTCAAAGAAGTATTACTGCGAGTTTGATGACAGGGGAACCATAGGAAAGCGTTACCGCCGCCAGGATGAGATAGGTACGCCTTTCTGCATCACTTATGATTTTGACTCCGAAGAAGATAAGAAAGTTACGATACGTTTCCGTGATTCGATGGAACAGGAGAGAGTTGCCATTGATGAACTGGAGGCATTCTTCGCGGATAAATTTACTTTCTGAGGCAGCGGGAAACTGATCATGCGGAAATGATTGGGGGTTACATATGGATAATAGCCATAAAGTATTTGTGATGATACCGGAAAAGTTTTATTCCGAAAGATCGTTTTACAACAGGATCTACGAAAAGATGGCCGCTGAGTTCGGAAAAGCCGGATTCGATCCCGTCCTGAAGATAGTGAGCCGTGAAGATGAGGAGATCGGGGTTATACCTGATGAACTGTGTGAAGACAGCGGCTTGCAGTGTGTGATGATCGGTGAGATGCGTCCCGCGTTTATAACAAAGATCCTGGAAACGGGAAGCAGACTTATCTTCTTTGATTTTGCAAATGAAGAATTTGAGGTTGATTCGATAACGGGGGACAATATCCATGGGGGCTATTCGCTTACCAGATATCTGGCCGAAAAAGGATACAGGAAGATCGCCTTCGTAGGCAGTTACAAGGCTACCGGGTCGATACTGGACCGCTTTATGGGCTACCTTAAATACCATATGGCTGCTGATATCGAGATCAATAACAGGTGGATATTGCCCGACCGTGACAAGAACGGTTATCTGATCGAACAGCATCTGCCCGTTGAAATGCCGGAAGCTTTTGTGTGCTGCAGCGACGAAACGGCGTACAGACTTATAGAGAGCCTGCAGAAATACGGGTATAAAGTCCCGGAGAATATCGAAGTAGCCGGTTATGATGATTATGCCGAGCATGTAGTGGAAGGTGTTAAATTTGCTACATGGCATGTCAATACGGATGAGATGGTGCGCCAGTGTGTGTATATTGTCTCAAGGCGGTGCGAGGATCCCGGATACAGACATGGTAATATAATCGTCAATGGCTATCTCGTGGAGAACGGTTGACAGAAAAAAATCATTATGTTAGAATATCGAATGTTGTGTGATTAACCGTATCTGAGAAGCGGGACACTCCGACCCACATCCCGGATTCGGCCGAATAATAATAAGGAGGACAATTAAATGATCTCAGCAGAGAAGAAGCAGGCAATCATGAAGGAGTATGCGCGTACAGAGGGAGATACCGGTTCACCTGAGGTACAGGTAGCCGTACTTAGCGCAAGAATAGAGGAGCTTACCGCTCATCTTAAGGATCACCCTCTTGACCATCACTCACGCCGCGGTATGTATATGCTTATCGGTAAGCGCCGTGGTCTTCTGAACTACCTGATGGAGAAGGATATCGAGAGATATCGTGCACTGATCGATAAGCTCGGCCTTCGTAAGTAATCCTGAAAAGAATAACGGATACGGAACATTAAAGCTCCGTGTCCGTTTTATCTTTATTTCCCGGGACGGAACAGCCGACGAGATCACTGAAGAGTGCTCAAAGCTTTTGAACATTGTTCAGTGTTTTCGAGGCGATCCTCTCCCGGGTGTAACCAAAACCCGGTCTTATGACCGTTAGATTGGCTCGAAAGAGCCGGAAAGAGAGGAAATATGTACAAGACTTACAGTATTGAAGTCGGCGGCAGAACCCTTTCCGTAGATATCGGAAGAGTATCCGCACAGGCAAACGGCGCAGCATTTATGCATTACGGTGACACCACCGTGCTCGCGACCGCTACAGCATCCGAAAAACCCAGGGACGGCATCGATTTCTTCCCCCTTTCGGTTGAATATGAGGAGAAGATGTATGCAGTAGGAAAGATCCCCGGAGGCTTTAACAAGAGAGAGGGAAAGGCATCAGAGAACGCTATTCTTACCAGCCGCGTTATCGACAGACCCATGCGTCCCTTATTCCCCAAGGATTACAGAAATGATGTTACACTTGATAATCTGGTAATGAGCGTTGATCCCGCATGCCGCCCCGAGCTTGTAGCTATGCTGGGCAGTGCGATCGCAACCTGCATTTCCGATATTCCTTTTGACGGTCCCTGCGCTATGACGCAGATGGGTATGATCAATGGCGAACTCATAATCAACCCTACCCAGGAGCAGTGGGCAGCCGGAGATCTTAAGCTTACTGTTGCATCTACAGCACAGAAAGTTATCATGATCGAGGCAGGTGCAAACGAGATACCCGAGTCCAAGATGCTCGAGGCTATCTATACCGCTCATGATGTAAACCAGAAGATCATCAGCTGGATCAACCAGATCGTTGCAGAGGTTGGCAAGCCCAAGCATGAGTATGTGAGCTGTGCAGTTCCCGAGGAACTCTTTGCAAAGATGAAGGAGATCGTTCCTCCCGCTGAGATGGAAACTGCAGTATTTACTGATGAGAAGCAGGTTCGTGAGGAGAATATCTCCAATATCCAGAAGCGTCTTGAGGAAGCTTTTGCTGATAATGAAGAGTGGCTTGCTATTCTAGGCGAGGCTCTTTACCAGTATGAGAAGAAGACAGTACGTAAGATGATCCTTAAAGATCACAAGCGTCCCGACGGCCGTGAGATCACCCAGATCAGAAAACTTGCTGCTGAGGTTGATATCATTCCCCGTGTACACGGTTCTGCAATGTTTACCCGTGGACAGACCCAGATCTGCAACGTATGTACTCTGGCACCGCTTTCTGAGGCGCAGAAGGTTGACGGACTTGATGACAATGTAAAGGCTAAGAGATATATACATCATTATAATTTCCCTTCATACTCCGTTGGTGAGACCAAAGTTAGCCGCGGACCCGGAAGACGTGAGATAGGACACGGCGCTCTGGCTGAGCGTGCACTGCTCCCCGTTATCCCCAGTGAAGAGGAATTCCCTTATGCAATACGTACCGTAAGTGAAACCTTTGAATCCAACGGATCCACTTCAATGGCAAGTACCTGTGCATCCTGTATGTCACTTATGGCTGCCGGCGTACCCATCAAGAAGATGGTAGCAGGTATCTCCTGCGGTCTGGTAACAGGCGAGACCGATGATGACTTTGTACTGCTTACCGATATCCAGGGTCTTGAGGACTTCTTCGGAGATATGGACTTCAAGGTTACCGGTACTAAGGACGGTATCACCGCTATACAGATGGATATCAAGATTCACGGTCTTACAAGACCTATCGTAGAGGGCGCTATCGCACGCTGCCGTGATGCAAGACTCTTCATAATGGAGAACTGCATGAAGCCCGCTATAGCAGCTCCCAGAGCTACTGTTAACGAGTATGCTCCCAAGATCATCCAGATCACCATCGATCCCGAAAAGATCGGTGAGGTTGTTGGCCAGAGAGGAAAGACCATCAACGAGATCATCGCACGTACAGGTGTTAAGGTCGATATCACCGATGACGGCGCAGTCAGCGTATGCGGCACCGATCCCAAGGCTATGGATGATGCGGTTAAGATGATCCAGACCATCGTTACCGAGTTTGAAGAAGGCCAGATCTTCACCGGCAAGGTTGTAAGCATCAAGGACTTCGGCGCTTTCGTAGAGTTCGCTCCCGGCAAGGAAGGCATGGTACATATTTCACGTATCGCCAACCGCAGGATCGACAAGGTTGAGGATGTGCTTGCGATAGGAGATGAGGTTAAGGTAATCTGTCTTGGAAAGGATCCCAAGAATCCGGGAAGATATACGTTCTCAATGAAGGATGTAGAGCAATAATCTTAAGGAGGGGCCCGCGTGAAGCGTGGGTTAGTCTCAAGGGGTACCGGCCGATGCCGGTGGATTCCTTGAGACATAAAAGATGCCTTAAGATATTCGCAAGGGGGACCCATGAACATGGGGGGATTCCTTGCGATGTACAGGCTTAGATATGTAGATAAAAAAACAGTTGAAAAATAATCTGCCTTAGGTTATACTAGGCGAGTGTTATCGCAAAAAGTCAAGACAAATCCAGGAGGAAGGAATAATGATTTCTGCAGGTGATTTCAGAAACGGTATGACTATTGAGCTGGACAACAGCGTATATCAGATAGTTGAGTTTCAGCACGTAAAACCCGGTAAAGGCGCAGCTTTTGTCAGGACCAAGCTTAAGGATATCAAAAACGGCGGCGTGGTAGAGCGTACATTCAGACCTACCGAAAAATGCCCCCAGGCACGTATCGACAGGAAGGAAATGCAGTATCTCTATTCAGACGGAGATCTGTTCAACTTCATGGATACCGAGAACTACGAGCAGGTAGCTCTTAATGCAGAGACTATCGGCGATGCTCTTAAGTTCGTTAAGGAAAATGAGATGGTTAAGGTTTGCTCACATAACGGCAATGTATTTGCTATCGAGCCTCCTCTGTTTGTAGAGCTTGAAGTTACAGATACAGAGCCCGGATTCAAGGGCGATACCGCTACAGGCGCATCAAAGCCTGCAACCGTAGAGACAGGTGCCCAGGTAGCCGTACCTCTCTTTGTAGAGATCGGTGAAAAGATCAAGATCGATACCAGGACCGGAGAATACTTAAGCCGCGTTTAATACGGTTTTTGTTTGAAAGGCGCATAGCGCTGTAATTATGAGCGTAAGACAACAAAGACTGCTTTTGCAGTCTGAGTTGTCTTTTTTTATGCACAGGGTCGCCGAAAGGAAAACGTTGCCTGACGGCAACCGGCGACCCGCGCACGAGCAGGGTGCGACTTCGTCTTCCCTACTCGATTCGCCGGGGCTGTGCGGGATATATAAATCATGTTTTTTTACTTATATGGAGGAATATATATGAAGATGGACGAATTTGAAAAAAAGGTTGAAAGTGCACTTAAGGAGTATAGCGGGGGAAAGAGTGAGATCAGGATCAGCAGGATAAGAAAAAATAACGGTATATTGCTGACAGGGGTTTCTGTATTAAATAAAGATACCGTGATCACGCCCACTATTTATATTGACGAATACTTAAAACTCTATAACAAAGGAATGGCTTTTGGCGCGATCATGAACGAGATAATCGATATGCTTGAAAAGCATCAGGTGAAAGAAGAGGTTGATATACGCTTTTTTTCCGAATGGGAAAGAGCACAGAAGCATATAGCTTTCAGGCTGATAAATTCAGCGAAGAATAAAGAGCTGTTATCGGATATACCGCATATAGATCTGATGGATATGTCCATAGTATTCTATTATTTTATGGAGGGAGCCAACTTTGGAAACGCCTCGATACTCATATATAATGAGCATCTTAAATGCTGGGGGATAGGTGCAGAAGAACTGTATTCCAGGGCAAAGTTAAATACTCCGGTCCTGCTCCCGGCATGTATAAAGGATATGGAAGAACTTATCTGTACCGTCATCAGAAACGACCTGATGCACAGGGCGGAAAAGGATAAGAGCGTATTTGGGGAAGGATTGATAAGAGAAACAGCTGATGAGCTGCTGGATCAGATAATAGGAGAGCGCAGAGAGATGTGTATGTATGTATTGACAAATACGAACAATTATCATGGAGCGGGGTGTATGATCTATCCTGAACTGCTGCAGAAATTCTCGCAGAAGCTGGGGGCAAATATGTTCATCCTGCCTTCATCCATACACGAAGTTATATTGCTGCCCGATATAGGGATCGAAGATGCGGCGGGGCTCAGACGTATGGTCAGCGAAGTAAATGATACACAGCTTACCCTTGAAGAGGTGCTTTCCGATTCGGTCTATTATTATGACTGGGAAAAGGATGAGATAAGTATAGCGCAGCCTGCTGTAAAGGCTGATATGCGTGCATGCCCGCTGGCGGCAGCCGAGTAGTAAATACGTTCAATGATAATACTATAACTGGACAAGGGGTGCATTTTGTGGTAATATACTACGGATGCACCCGTAGTCTAATGGATAGAATGATGGCCTCCGACGCCGTTGATGCAGGTTCGATCCCTGCCGGGTGCGCTGTTTTTTTATGGAGAGAAGATAATGGCTAACAATAATAACGATATACCCCAGGATATGGCGGACAGAATGCCTCAGAGCGCTATGCCGCCTCTGCCGGAATATGAAGAGGGTAGTCTTTCGGCAAATAAAGCCGATATAATGGAGCAGGTAAGAAGTGAGATCAATCCGGAGGGAACTCTCCCGAAGGCTACTTATACCCATAAAGCTGATGTTTTAGGTAATGCATTTTATATGGATGATATCATAGCGGTGCAGGAAGAAGAAAAGCCTGAGATCGAAGATTCATCCGAAGAGATCGCTTCCCTTCTTAAAAAAGATGAAAAGAAAAGCAGTAAAGGACTGAGGGCGTGGATAGAAACACATCGCGCAGCCTGTCTGACTGTCGGCCTCTTTACGATCGTTCTGGTCGGAGTACTTTTTGCGGTGTGGCTTAATGCCAGAAACTCCCAGATTAATCCTAAGGGAGGGGCTGTATCTCTGGATAACGCTTCAGCTAACGGTGTTGCTTCTGCCAATACAGCCGCTGCCGAAGAGGATCCGCTCGTGCTGAATGAGGAAGAAGATCTGAACACACTGATCAATTCCTATTTTAAAGCAAGACAGGAGCAGGATATAGATACTTACTCCAGCCTTCGCAGTTACACAGACAGTCTTGAGCAGGCCAAGCTGGAAGCTAAAAGCGAATATATAGAGGGCTATCGTAATATCAAATGTTATACCAAGAAGGGCCCGTATGATAATTCGTATATGGTATATGTTTCTTATGATCTGAAACTCAAGGATTGGGATCAGACTGTTCCGGCGCTTGAAACGCTTGTCGTTTGCCGTGAGGAAGGTACAGCAGAAGATGTTCCGGGCAGATTGTTCGTATACAGCGGCAGTTTCGATGACGAAGTGGTAGATTATATTCAGAATGTTACGGCTCAGGATGATGTTGTCGATCTGTTTAAGAGGGTTGATTCGGAGTATCAGGAGATAATGGATGCAGATCCTGACTATGAGGAGTATATGGCATCGCTTAAGCAGCTGATCAGGGATGGCGTAGGTGTGCGTCTGGCGGCTGTTGCGGATGATAAGAGCGGTGAAGAAGATACTGTATCCGGAGACGAAGCCGGACAGAATACGGATAGTGAAGAAGAAGATCAGCAGGGGAGTGTGAGCCAGCAGCAGGCAGAGCCGGTAAAACCTGTTGAATTTGAAGTAGAAGCCACTACGTATGTTAACGTCCGTGCATCTGACAGTGAACAGGCAGACAGGGTTGGCAGCGTCGGACCCGGAACTAAGCTGACTTGCAAGGAACAGCTGGCCAACGGATGGAGCCATGTTATCTATGAGGGAAACGATGCTTATATCAAATCCGAATATCTTACGGTTGTAGGAGAGGAACTTAAGGTAAAAGGCAAAGTCAATGTCATATCGACCGTTAATATACGTGCAGAGGCCGATATCAATTCAGATCTTCTGGGCGTGGCATATGCCGGTACCACCTATGATATGATAGAGGATGAAAAAGACGGATGGACGCAGATCGTATACAATGGAAAGAAGGCGTTCATCAAGTCAGAATATCTGGAAGTACAGTAAGAGATTTACTGATTTAAGAAAGATGTCAAAAGCGGGCTTTCGGGAGATCCAAAGATCTTATCGGGAGTGCCGCTTTCTTCTATTATCCCGTTAGCCATAAATATGACCTTATCGGATGCGTCGCGGGCGAAATCCATTTCGTGGGTAACAACGATCATGGTATTGCCTTCTGTTCTGAGGTCCTTAATCACGCGCAGTACTTCTTTGGTGAGTTCGGGATCGAGCGCACTGGTGGGTTCATCAAAGCAGAGTATCCTGGGTGTCAGCATCAGAGCACGTGCGATAGCAACACGCTGCTGCTGACCACCTGAAAGTTCGCAGGGGAAGGAATCCTTTTTTTCTTTAAGACCTATACGGTCTAAAAGCCTGAGTGCTCTTTCATCCAGCTCTGCATTGATCTCTTTTTTCCTTTTTTTATAATCCGGGTTTTCCTCGCTTGCCTTTAATGCTGCAGCAAGAGTAAGATTTCTTAACACGCTGTACTGCGGAAAGAGATTAAATGACTGAAAGACCAGTCCGAAATTGATGCGGTTGTGTCTTATGGCTTTGTGAGATGAAAGAAGGGGATCACCGGCGTCAAATACAGCTTTGCCGTCTACGCTTATGCTTCCGCCATCGGCTGTTTCGAGAAAGTTCAGACAGCGCAGAAGGGTGGTCTTGCCGCTGCCGGAAGATCCTATGATGGAAAGGACTTCCCCGCTGTTAAGATCAAAATCTATACCCTTTAAAACACGGGTATCACCAAAGGACTTTGTAAGATTCTTTACTTCCAGAAATGCCATATATAACTATCTCCAATATCTTGAAAGGCGCTTTTCGATCATGCCAAACAGAAGCGTAAGCAGTGCGCTGAAGCCCAGGTAAAAGGCGCCTGTATAAAACAGAGGCCATATGATAAACTGCAGTCTTAATATCTCACTGGCTGCAAAATAGATCTCTACTACCGACACGGTACGTGCCAGCGCGGTATCCTTTACTAAGGTAACCACCTCGTTGCTCATGGGAGCCACGATATTTCTGATGACCTGCAGCAGAATGACTCTGAAGAAAGTCTGGCTGTGGCTCATACCAAGTACTTCACAGGCTTCGTACTGGCCTTTGGGGATGTTTTCTATACCGCCGCGGAATATCTCAGCAAAATAGCAGGCATAGTTGATGACAAAGGCAAACAGAGCGCCGCAGAAATACGAGAGCGGAACATTGCCTTTAAATACAGGCCATTTGGTAAGAGGATTGTTAAAGACGATACCCGGAAGATATACGACGATCATCAGCTGCAGTAACAGAGGAGTGCCACGTATGATGTAAATAAAAGCCCGCATCAGAAAACGCAGCGCTTTCAGGCGCACGCGCGAGATGCAGGCAAACAAAAGCCCTAAGGGAATAGCAAAGAGCAGGGTCAGAAAAAACAGTGAGAGTGTAGTACCAAATCCCTGTGCCAGTTTTCCGCTAACGGAAAGAAAAGTTTCCAATGCCTGCTCCTTTATATCTGTCTGATCATTTAACAGCCTGTTCGTAGAGTTCCTTCATATCATACTTGTCGGCAAGTTCAGCTAAGCTGCCGTCTTTTATCATATCTGATATGATAGAATTGACTTTTGCGGTAGTATCAGAGCCTACACGGAAGCCGATGGCATATTCCTCATTAGCCAGCTCTATACCGTCTACGATCTGAAGCGATGCAAAATCACCTGAACCGACAGAAGCCTTGGCCATGGTGTAGTCGATAACGATGGCATCGTAATTGCCTGCATTTAAAGCGACCAGTGCATCCTGCTGTGAATTGGATGCTGTGTAGCTTGCTGATGAGAGAGTGTCATCACCTGTGATGGCGCTTTCGCCGGCTGAACCGCTTTCGGCAGAAAGCATGGCGGATGCCAGAGATGCTTTATCGGTATATGTTGAGGCATTTGCGCTGTTGATAACTACACACTGCTTATTGACGAGATAGGTGGTAGTGAAGTCCATATTGGCGCGGCGTTCTTCGGTTACGGTAAGTCCGTTCCAAATACAGTCGATATTCTTTGATTTAAGCTCTGTCTCCTTCATATCCCAGTCGATCACCTGGAATTCGGGCTCAACTCCCAGGCGCTGACATACTTCACCTGCAAATTCGGTGTCAAAGCCTGTCAGGACATGATTTTCACCATAATAATTCATGGGTTCGTAGATAGTGATACCTATGACCATTTTGCCTTTGGCACTGATATCCTCAAAATCGCTTTCGGACCGGGTATTTGAAGCTGCAGCGGGAGCGGGAGCTTCGGTTTTTGTGCAGGCGCTGAATGCGAAAATACCTGT
This sequence comes from Lachnospiraceae bacterium, assembly GCA_017437785.1. Classification (GTDB taxonomy): domain Bacteria; phylum Bacillota; class Clostridia; order Lachnospirales; family Lachnospiraceae; genus NK4A136. The sequence goes on along the minus strand of JAFRXH010000023.1, from coordinate 1,662 downwards.
AAGTGCAAGCGCTGTTAAAATCTTCTTTTTCATTATATCTATCCTCTGTATTAATCATGTAATGTGATGAAGAAATCCATAAGATTTGACTGCAGGATATAGTCATGGATTATCTCTTCGCCGTATTCCTGCTTGAAATCGTCGACTTTGTCGGCATAACCGTAATCGGTAGCCAGCTTGAGTATATCATCATCGCTGACAGTCACATTTTCTTTTGCGGCTATGGCATTATATAATACGGCGTGTCTCATGGATTCAACCGCTTCGGTCATCATCTGTTTTTTGTATTCCTCAACATCAGTGCCGTAATACATACCGATAAGGCTTTCTGCGCTCATCTGGTATTGCTTTGAACTCTTATCGAGTGTTTCTAAGAGTTTGTTGTAATATGCGATCACTGTATCCTCGGGCAGATCGCTTACGTAAAAATCTGTATCGATGAATTTCCATATCGATGTAGAAAGCAGGTTATTTTTAAAGTGCTCCTTAAGTGCGGCAGCGGTAGTAAGCTCGCCGCCGGTATAGCTGCTTGCGATCTCATCGGTCAGTTCGGGGACTTTATTGGCTGCTATTATCTTGTTTAAGGTTATTGCGAAGACGGCCGGCTTACCTGCCAGATCGGTATTGCTGTAATCCTCGGGGAAAGTGACATGAACATCTTTTGTTTCGCCGACCTTCATTCCGACGATCCCTTCCGTAAACCCGTCGATATAAGCGCTGACGCCGATCGTTAATTCCTGGTCGTTGGCAGTTCCGCCGTCAAAGGCAACCCCGTCCATAGTACCGGCATAATTGACGCTTACGGTATCGTACATCTGCGCAGTATCGCGGTCTGTCTCGGTTTTTTCAAGGAAATTAACAAGTACCGTTTTTGTTATCGTATCGTTGAGTTCTGCCTCGTCATATTTCGTTTCTTCATTAAAGTAAGAACTGTTGGTGTAATTATGCACGTAGATATCCTGGCCGTTGTTGCCCTTGAGCTTTAACATCTTGCCTTCACTTACAAGTGCTTCATAATCAAGATCCTCGTTCTGGACCATGGGGCTTACAGCGGGAGGGTTTTCGAACAGAGCAGAGTTATCAATGTTGATCATGCCGGGAGTCTCTGTAACGACAGGCTCTTCCGCAGGTTTATCGTCGTTTCGCTTCTTGATAACAATAGCTATCACGATAGCTGCTATAGCTATGACGGCCAGTGCAAGCTCGATAATGATCTTCTTTTTGTTGGAAGCAAGAGTTTTATCGTTTACGGCAACCGTCTTTTTTGGAGCTGACGTGCTCTTGCTTTCTTCTTCATCGTCATCCGGTGTATCTGCACTTATATCTGTTTCTTCAGATCCTTCGGTATCGCTGTCTTTATCAATATCTGCGGTATCGTTATCCGTACCTTCGGCAGCGTTGCCGGCGGACACATCGAGCTCCCCGGTGTCCATTTTTTCAATGTCTTCCTTTTTCATAGTATTCTACCTCCAATAAAGCGATATTTTATCACGCTATTACTATAATCGCAAGTTATTCTTGCGCAAATCATGCTTATGGGGTAAAATATTATTTGTATTATTGGCTTCGGAGGAGCATTCTATGGCAGAAAGAAAGAGGATAGCGCTGCTTATGGGGCAGGCTGACGAGTTCTACCAGGAACGTTTTGTGAAAGGCTTTTTG
>JAFRXH010000022.1 GCA_017437785.1 Lachnospiraceae bacterium | reverse complement strand
ACGGGAATAATGATAACACAAATCGATTACAATAATCAATCAGACAGGATATGCTCCGTTGGCTGTATCAGCCTTCTTTGCATCAACCTTCTCCTGCTGAGCCTCACGATACTTGAAGAACTCTGTAGCAACCTGAGGGAACAGTGCATATGAAAGCACGTCTTCATCCTGCTGCTTATACTGCTTCATTTCTTTCTCTATAGACTCAAGCTCAGGCTCTGTATGACCTGTTGCCTCAGCACTTCTAGCTGTAGAACGAGGCTCACCGGGAATAACCTTGTCGATAACCTCCTGATTCATAGGCTTAACAGTCTGACCGTAGTTACCACGAAGAAGATCCTTGAACTCACCTGTAGCCATCTTGTATCTCTCGCCCATCAGTACATTAAATATAGCCTGTGTACCAACGATCTGTGATGAAGGTGTAACCAGAGGAGGCTCACCGCAGTCCTTACGAACGCGAGGGATCTCCTCAAGCACATCATTGTACCTGTCCTCGGCATGCTGCTCTTTCAGCTGGCTTACCATGTTGGAAAGCATACCGCCGGGTACCTGATAAAGCAGAGTCTTGATGTTAACACCAAGCACCTTGGTGCTCATAAGACCGCTCTCAATGCACTGCTCACGGTAAGGTCTGAAGTAATCAGCTATCTCAGCAAGGAGATTCTGGTCAAAACCTGTATCGTAAGGTGTTCCCTTGAAGGTCTCAACCATAACCTCTGTAGCAGGCTGTGATGTACCAAGAGCAAAAGGACTGATAGCACAGTCGATAACATCGACACCTGCCTCAACTGCCTTTAAGTATGTCATTGATGCAACACCAGAGGTGTAATGTGTATGAAGCTGGATAGGAAGCTTTGTGCTTTCCTTCAGGGTCTTAACAAGCTCAGCTGCCTTGTAAGGAACAAGGAGGCCCGCCATATCCTTGATACAGATAGAGTCAGCGCCCATCTCCTCTATCTTCTTAGCCATGTCAGCCCAGTACTCAAGAGTATAAGCATCACCCAGTGTATATGAAAGTGCTATCTGGGACTCACCGCGGCCTTCCTGCTTTTTAATCTTATTTGTAGCATCAACAGCAGCCTGAAGGTTACGGATATCATTAAGACAGTCAAATATACGTATTACATCAATACCGTTAGCTATTGACTTCTCAACGAAAGCATAAACCACATCATCTGCATAAGGACGATATCCTAAGATGTTCTGTCCTCTGAAAAGCATCTGAGTCTTTGTATTCTTAAGACCGTCACGGATCTTTCTGAGTCTCTCCCAGGGATCTTCCTTAAGGAATCTGAGGGAAGCATCGAATGTTGCGCCGCCCCAGCACTCTATTGAATTATATCCGACTTTATCAAGCTTATCGAGTATCGGAAGCATTATCTCTGTCGGCATCCTGGTAGCTATCAGTGACTGATGTGCATCACGGAGAACAGTCTCCGTAATCTTTACCGGCTTTTTTGCAATATTTTCTTCAGCCATTATATTTTCCTCCTATTGTGTATTGTCTGATTCTGTTTCGTCACGTATCGCAATCGTAAACACACACTGCGATCACTCCGTCCCGGTTACTGCTTTTGCGCAGTTAACCGATATACGCCGTAATACATTTATGCCTGTCAGCAGTATGTACACATTCTGACACACGCCGGCTGCTATATTCAGAATACCCCGAATATAGCCATGAATGTTCCGGCCGCAACCGCAGTACCGATAACACCCGCTACATTAGGTCCCATAGCATGCATGAGCAGGAAGTTTGTAGGATCTGCTTCTGCACCGACCTTCTGGGATACTCTGGCCGCCATGGGAACTGCCGATACTCCGGCTGAACCTATGAGAGGATTTACCTTTCCGCCTGTAGCTATGCACATTATCTTTCCGAACAGCACACCTGCCGCAGTACCAAATGCGAATGCCACCAGACCGAGTAAAACGATGAAAAGTGTATCTGTGTTAAGGAAAGCCTCAGCACTTGTGGTAGCACCTACAGATGTACCAAGTATGATAACAACTATGTACATGAGTGCATTTGATGCTGTCTCTGTCAGCTGTCTAACTACTCCGGACTCACGGAAAAGGTTACCTAACATAAGCATACCGATAAGAGGAGCTGTTGTAGGAAGAACCATTGATACCACGATAGTAATGATTATCGGGAAAAGGATCTTTTCAAGCTTTGTAACAGGTCTTAACTGTCCCATCTTGATAGCTCTTTCCTTCTTTGTAGTAAGGAGCTTCATGATAGGCGGCTGAATGATAGGCACAAGTGACATATAGGAATATGCCGCAACGGCGATAGGTCCGAGATACTTGGTCTGTCCCAGCTTACCCGCAAGGAAGATTGATGTAGGACCGTCCGCACCTCCTATGATTGAAATAGCAGCTGCGGCCTTGTCGTTGAAATCAGCCCATCCCATAGCACCTGCGAAAAGCGCTCCGAAATATGCAGCAAAGATACCGAACTGAGCAGCAGCACCCAAAAGGAAACTCTTGGGATTTGCGATAAGAGGACCGAAGTCGGTCATCGCGCCTACACCCATGAAAATGAGTGAAGGAAGTATAGCCCACTCATCAAGCATATAGAAATAATACAGTAATCCACCAACACCATTCGGTGAATCTTCTATGCTCATCATGATATCCGGATAAATATTAACCAGCAGCATACCGAAAGATATCGGAACTAAGAGCAGCGGTTCAAATTCAAAACGGATAGCCAGGAATAAGAACAGGAGAGCCACGCCGATCATGATCAGATTTTTATAGGAAAAATCCGGATTCATGAACGCCATCTGGTTAAGCAGATTTTCTAAAATCTCACCCATTGGTTTACTAACCTCCTAAAAATTTGCTTCAATAACTGTTAGTTGAGAGTTGCAAGTACCTGGCCTGCGTCAACAGAATCACCAACTGCACAGTTAATGCTGGCAACAGTTCCATCCTGAGGTGCAACCTGAGGGATCTCCATCTTCATAGCTTCAACAATAAGCACTGCGTCACCCTTCTTTACTGCATCACCTACATTCTTTTCAATCTTGAATACCTTACCAGCTGCACCGGCTTCAATCTTTACAGATCCTGCGCTGCCGCTTGCTGCTGTAGCCTTAGGTGCTGCTTTGGGAGCTGCCTTAGGTGCTGCCTTGGGTGCTGCTGCGCCTGCACCTGCGCCGCCTTCTTCCACTGTAACATCATATACGTTGCCGTTTACGGTGATTGTATAATTCTTCATTTTTTTATCCTCCATTAATTATCTGATTCTTCTGATACTACGTACTACAAAACCATCAACTGATGCGGCACCTTCAGATGCTGCAATGGCTGCGGCTATGACAGCCACCAGCTCTGTATCATCGCTCTCATCTTCCTCGTCATCCGCCTCTTCGCGGGCTACGATATTCTCTATAGCCTTTTCAACGGATTCGGTATTCTTCTCTTCTTTATCTTTCTTAAAGAATGCTGCGATACCGTCAACCATCGAAGGAACATACTTGAGCAGTGAAATGATTATCGCTATAACGATCAGCATGATAAATACGGTTCCCATACCTATCAGTGTATTGACCGCTGCATTCTTCATGGACTCTTCAAATCCAAGTACGGTATTGACCGTAATGGAGGTCACATGAAGGTTCTTATCAAAGATGAGCTCTACGATACCGTCATGACCACCCAGCTGGGGCTCAAGCGTCTTAAAACGTACTTCAGCCACTACGCCGTCATCATCAACATCGTAGATGATATCCTCTGCTGCTATAAGCTGGTCGGGAGCGGTATTATTTCTTACTTTCTCTGCCAGCTCGTTATCCCTTAAGTCCTCAAGGGAATCAACATAGGAATGCATACCTTTTACCAGTACATCGAAGTCAACCAGAAGTCCGTACTGTTTAAGGTACTGGGTCATAGCATCGCGCTCATCGATCATCATCTTGTCGTAATTCTCAAGCTGCTCCGGATTGGTAGCAGAGATCACTACCAAAGCACTTATGTAGCTCACCTCATAATCAAGCTGACCGTGGGGATCAGCTATCAGAGGTGCTTTCTCTCCGTTGCTGCAGGCAGCCAGAGAAAGGATGCATACGATCATGCTTAATAATAAACCGATCTTTTTCTTCATCGTTAATCCTCTCTTTCCTTACCGAAGCGCCTTATGCAAAGAGCATTTCAAATGCATATACGAGATGCTTTCTGGTATCAGCGGGCTCGATAAGCTCATCCACATATCCTCTGGAAGCTGCACTCAGAACGTTGTTCTGCTTCTCGGCAAATTCTTTTGCCTGCTTCTCTATTTCTCCGCCGCTCTTTCCGTCGGCAAGGATCTTTCCTGCAAGTTTTGCATCCATGGGGCCAACTTCTGCGCCGGGCCATGCATATACAAGATCTGCACCTGTACCCTTTGAGTTCATAACAGCGTATGCACTGCCGTATGCCTTACCTACTATAAGGTTAACCCTGGGAACATCGCACTCTGCAAATGCCTGTGCAAGTGTTGCAGCTGCCTTTGCCATATGACGTTCGCTGCACATGGTAGCTTCAAAGCCTTCAACATTGGTAATGCTGAGTACGGGGATACCGAAGCTGTCACAGAAATATACGAAATCAGCTGCCTTGTAAGCACCTTTGTGGCTCATGCGGCCGGAAAGCTTGACTGCCTTTCCGTCATCTCCGACTATCTCGGTACGGTTTGCAACACAGCCTACCGTAAGTCCGTCAAGACGGATGAAACCGGTAACCATATCCTTTGCATATGCGCTGCCGCACTCAAGGAAATAGTTATCATCAGCTATATTGGAAAGTAAAATGGAGGTATCGCCCTTAGCGCCTTCAATATCAGGCAGAAGCCTGTTAAGGTCGTCGGAAGAATCCGTAAGGGCTACATCATCATTATTCTGGGGAAGTATAGCTACCAGCTCGCGGATCTTTGCATAGATGGTGTCCTCATCACCTGCAAAATCTGCATTTCCGCTCTCCTGTGTCTGGAAAGCTGCAGCTGAAGTATCGTTCTTCTCTGCATAATTACCGTCTATAGCATTGGGAGAATTAACGAAGAGCTTGCCGTTCTTTTCTTCCATAAAGGTGAAATCGCTAAGTGCAGTCCATACTGCAAGTCCACCACCGCAGTTACCGAACACCGCGCTGATCTGGGGAACAACACCCTTTGCCATTGACTTCTTGAAATAAACCTCTCCCAAAGAATTGAGAGCATCTGTTGACTCCGAAAGACGTACACCCGTAGAATCCATGATACCTATCACAGGGGTACCCGTCTTCATCGCAAGATCATAGAGATTGCATATCTTCTTTGCATGCATTTCTCCGATGCTGCCGCCGAGAACCGATGCATCCTGGCTGTAAACATAAACCCTGTTGCCTTCGATGGTCCCATAACCGCAAACAACACCGTCAGACGGTGCATCAGCGGGGGTGGGATTAAAATCTGTAGCACGGGCCTTTACAGCAGAGCCGATCTCAACGAAACTCTTCTCATCGAGCAGCGCTTCAATGCGCTTAACGCTCAAGCCTGTTGAACCAGTCATTCCTCTTACCTCCGTTTTACTTTAAGTTGGTATTTTTCTGCCTGCGGACTTATTCCGTGGCACACTGCCGATTATTATATCACAAACTTTTGTGAAAGCATAGAAAAATTTTAAACATCTACATTAACTTTCAGATCTTCTTCCGCTTCTGCCTCTGCCTGGGCTTTGAAATCCTGCATCATCTCGGGACTCATGACCGGAAGATCCTGTATACTGCGCACTCCGAAGCTTCGAAGGAACTGCTCCGTAGTACCGAAAAGAAGGGGTTTACCCGGCGCATCAAGACGCCCCACTTCTTCCACGAGCTCATATTCCAGCAGACGGTTGATGGCGTGGTCACAGCTCACGCCTCTGATACGCTCTATCTCCGCACGCGTCACGGGCTGCTTATAGGCAATGATCGAAAGCGTCTCTATCACGGTATCCGAAAGCGTCATACGCTTGGGAGACTTAGCCAGTTTGATAAGATATTCGTAGTATTCGCCCTTGGTGCCCAGCTGCACCGCATCCTCAAGCTCTGTTAAGCATATGCCGCGGTCGGCGCCCTCATATCTTTCTTTAAGGACAGCTATAGCCGCATGCACCTCCTCTTCACTAAGGCCCAGCACATCCGCTAAGCGCTCAAGCTTTACGGAATTTCCCGTTGCAAAGAGTATGGCCTCTATAGCCGCCGCAGGATCTTCGGGCTTTAAGCTCTTTTCCTGCCCGGAGGCTGCATTTTCGATATTATTCTCTTCGATATTTATTTCAGGTGTTTCTTCCGGAGTTGTATTAATGTTTTCCATCTTTGGTATCCTTATACTCTATCAAGATTCTTCGCTTCGCTCAGAATGACAAGGGAAGCAGACTGTTTCGCTTCGCTCAGAATGACAAGGGAAGCAGACTGTTTCGCTTCGCTCAGAATGACACGTGCTTCGCGTCAGACTATAGCGAAGTCGTCGCCCAGGCTTATGTCTGTGGCGTCCTCGGCTCTTTCGATCAGGATGTCGTCAAATATATTATCCTGGCGTATCTTTATCTGGCCCGTCTTCATGAGTTCCAGTATTACGAGGAAGCTGACTATCACATCTATCTTTCTGCTCTGGCTTCCAAGCATCTCCCTGAAGGAGCAGATCTCATGTTCATTAAGATATGTAAGGATCTCGAACTGTTTGTTCTCGACCGATATCTCATCCTTGGTGATATTTCCAAACTGGCTTCTTATGGGATCCACACGGTCTTCGACGCGCTTTAGTATCTCACGGTAGATCTCGCCCAGTTTTCTTAAGTTAAGGTCCTTTACCAGCTCCTCATAATTGAGCGGTTCCCTGTATGCCAGTACGGCGTCGGGTATGCTGGGCTGCTTGTACATCGACTTGCCTGCATCCACAAAACGGTCCTTAAGCTCAAATGCCATGTACTTGTACATCTTATGCTCCAGCAGCTTCTGTACCAGCTCGGCTCTGGGGTCTTCTTCCTCTCCCTCTTCATTCACTTCACGCGGGAGCAGCATCCTGCACTTGATCGAAAGCAGCGTGGCTGCCATTACCAGGAATTCACTCATGACATTCATATCTTCGCGTTCCATCGCGCGGATATATTCAAGGTATTGTGCCGTTATCTCAACGATAGGGATATCGTAGATATCTACCTTATTTTTTTCTATAAGATGGAGTAAAAGGTCCAGCGGGCCTTCGAACACTTCCAGTTTAACAGGTATAGCCATCAGTCCTTCCTACCTTTCTTAAGATCGAGCACCACAAGCTCTGCGGGGTTAAACACTCTCACCGGCAGGGTATGCACGCCCAGTCCGCAAAGCACCAGCTGATGGGCACCCTTAAGCCTAAACATCCCGCCCGAATAATCCGGAAACAGCCTTGGTTTGGGGCTTATCACCCCGCCCAGCAGAGGCAGTCTCATGATGCCGCCGTGATAATGTCCCGATATCGAAAGATCCGCTCCCCACGCCGCATACGCAGGCAGGTATTCCGGATCATGTGCCAGCAGCACATTAAAGCAGTTCTTATCGGGCTTTCCCACCAGTGCGTTCAGATCATGTACCGATAAAAACGCAGGTTTCTTATGCAGATAATATTTGGGCTGCATGTTAAGCCCGCAGATCTTTATCCCGTATTCATCCAGCGTGATACTGTCATTATCAAGTATCTTTGCGCCGGTATCCGCAAAACGTTTCATCATATCTTCATAGGTAAAATCAAACAGCCACGGCATCCAGTCTACACGGCTCTCGTGATTTCCCATCCCGAAGTATACAGGGAAGCGCTTAGCAAGCTCTTTTAACAGATCCTCCGCTACATCGACAGAATAAGAAAGATCAACTCCCAGATCCTTTGCGGTCATTATATCGCCGGCGGTAAACACGGCATCGGGCTTCAGATCGCAGATCTTTTTTATAAGCTTCTCATTGCCGCGGCCAAAGCTCCTGCCGTGCAGATCGGACAGGGCCACAACGCGCATGTTCTTTTTTATGCGGCCGTCATATATCACATGATGCCTTACTTTTATATTATGTATATCGCTTAAAATGACTCCTGTAAAAAAAGCACTGAAAAAGGAGCACAGAAAAAGCAATCCTTTATTTTTCATAAAAGCACATCCATTGCATACAATATTTTGTTACAACGCCGGGATTATAGCACAAGATAAGACATTTATCAAGTTTACATAAATCCAAACTTCAGCAAAACTTCATTCCTGCTTCTTCTTTTTAAACAGATCTCTAAGTCTGAATTTCTCTTTACGCTTAAACTTAAACACTATCACCGAAAGTATCAGCGCTGCCGCAACATAGACTAAAAACACGGGTATGAACTTAAGATCTAACCGACCCAGCATATAACCGGAATAAGCATCTTTCGCTGCAGTATAGACAAAAAGCGTGTATCCTCTCAATTCCCATCTGCTCATCAATATCGGATATACGCTCATAAGTACTGCATAGACCGCTATCGGCAGAAGCCAGAAAGATGTCAGGAAAAGAAAGAATAATGCCACGCTGAAACTTGCCACCGCAGCTACCATATCCATCAATAAAGATATGAGCATTGCTTTAAGCTGAAATACCGAATTCTGCGCTTTAAATACAAATCCCATGGCTACTATCAGCAAGGCCATAGCAAGATAAAGCCTAAAGATTGCCGAATTGCCTGCGCGCCACATGGCAGTAACAGCCTTCTTTCTTGAACATCCGCTCATCTCGGCCTGTTCTATAGTATTCTTTTTAAAGCCAAAGCGGTACAGTCCCAGTATCACTGTCACTCCCACCACGGCATTAAAAACATACAGAACGTAATCCTGTATACGGAAGGTATACATTATATCATTCCAGAAAGTGACCTTGGTGTATACCGTAAACGCTATAGCGCCGATAAAAAGCGCGGCCGACATAAACCGGTAGCGTTTTAACGAAAACAGTCTTTTCTTTTCAATACGGTACAGCGGATTCATATCGTTTCTCCTCACCAGATAGCTATACGCTTTTCGGGAGCAAGATACATATTATCGCCCTCTTTAATGCCATAGGTCTCATAAAACTCATCAAACTGCTGGAGGGTGACATTTACCCTCAGATAAGACAGTGGATGGACGTCCGTTCTGATACGGTCTATCTCCATACCTTTGGGATCCATTTTTCTCCACACGGATGCATAGCTCCTGAAGAACAGGTCATAGTCAAAATCCTCTATCGAGGAGGCGATCACAAGCGCGCTCTTTACCCCTCCCATATCGGCTATGGCTTCTGCGCTCAGCTTATTATCAATGGGGTATGCGTCCGCCCCGTCAAAAGGTTTATAACCGAAATAATACGAAGTGACCTTCCCTGCCTTGTCTGAAAAAACACTCATATCATCTCCTTCGATCAGTGCGTTCCAGTGGCCGTCCTTATCATAACTTACTCCGCCCGAGTCAAATGCATGGGACAGTTCGTGTCCAAGGACCGCTCCGATAGCCCCGAGTTTCTGTTCATACCCCATATCATAACCGTAAAAATCTCCCAGGATAATGCCGGCCTGTATCATAACGATGTTCTTCCATCTTACATAGAAAGCATTGGTCTGTGTCGTAGAAAGCTCCGGATCATAAATATCCCAAAAGCTCCTGTCATAATCCATGCGTGCCATATCCGCATAATGTCGTATCTTTGCTTCGTTCAATACGGTATAGGCATCCAAGAGGCTTCCGCCTTCTTCTTTTGTCAAAAGCTTCATATCCCCGTAATCAGCCGTATTCGAAGGTTTCATGATATTAAAGACGACACTATCCAGTTTATTGCGGATATTTTTTTTGTTATCATCACTCAGCCAGTCTTTTTCGTCGATGATCTCCTTATAAGCATCTCTGAACTTTTCACACATATCAAGTATATCATCGTAGGTCTCCTGATCATAATATGCATCAAGATATGCCTGATCCATAGCCCCGCTCAGGAAAGACCTCTGCAGATGTACGAAGAGATATCTGTCCATATAGGTATAGGACGCTTCGTAAAAAGGATTTGATCTGTCAAAAGCGGTATCCATACAATACTCATAAGTATCCCAGTCAAGGAAAGCTTCGCAGTCAAGCGCAAGATTTACTTTGAAATAAGCCTTCATGCCCTCGATATGCTCATCATCATATATGCCGGACAGGCCGCTTAGATATTTGTAATCACCGTAATACTGCGGTAGATCATCCAGTCCGTAGTGTTCAAACAGAGCTTTAAGCGGATAGGCGCCTGAATATTCAAAGAATCCATCGGCATCCAGTATGTTTATATTATTAACATTCAGTTCAAATTCCGGATCCAGTGCTACGAGCTCCGATTCGAATCTAAAGCATTCACTTAATAAGCCGTCTACTTCCTCTTTGCTGTAACCGGCTTTTTCCAGGATATAATGCGCTTTGTTCTCGATCTGCTCCAATGTCTGTATGCCCTTATTTCCAAGCGTGGAATAATAAAGGCTGTTCCCCAGTGAATATTTTGGCTGAGTAGCCCTTAGAGTGTAGTGGTCTCTGTTTTCATCATATTCTTTGATATCGATATTGATGAGCATGTACGCAAAAGGATTCCTGGCGTTATCCATGATATAGCTGCTCACATCATCGATATCCTTAATATCATCGATGCAGGCAAGATACTTCTTAAGCGGTCCGGCGCCCAGTTTTTTCCTGTACTCCAGATCGGTAAATAAGCCATCATAAGCCCGGACGAGCTCAAGGTTCTTACTGCTTACGCTTTCATCATCCAATAACGCCCGCTTATTCTTATTTATCAGCAGATCTGCCGATCTGAAAGTGGAATTCTTATAAACCGGATCGTATACCTGTTTTGCAAGCCACTCACCGTTAACATTAGCCGCATAATCATCCTGCAGCCGCTTCTGGCCTGCTATATACTGGTTATCGATTATATTAGAATCGATCCAGGTATATTTACCGCTTTTCTGAGCGCCAAACTCACATGAGCACAGCGTGAGCATAAGTGCTAACGATAATATACCTGTTACGATCCGCTTTATGACCTTCATACAAATCACAAGCCTTTTACTTTACTTTCCTGGTAACTATCTTGAATGTACCCACGCACATACCGCTGTATACGCTGTCTTCCTTTGCGGTAAGTATTATCGTGGCCTTGCCTTTTGCTACATTATCCGCATAAGACACTTCGAAGTTTTTAAATACATCCTCTCCGGTAAGCACGGTTTTTCCAATCTTCACCTGTATATCAGCCTGACGGTAGATATTATCAGGACTGAAGGTTATCGGATTTCCGGTATAAGCTACATTACCACGCTTCTTGCTGCCGCCTTTTTCTACAAGGGTCACCTTAGCCTTTTTAACTTCGGTCTTATTATCCCTGTATACCCTGTAGGTGGCGCTGATGGTATCATTTTCCTTAAAGCCTTTACCTGTGGATGTAGCGGTCACGGTGATAAGCTTTTCTGTCTCATCATTCGTCAGTTTCAGTTTTTTGGGCATATTATTTCCGCTTATCGAATAGCTAAGCTTATATTCGCGATTTGCTACCACTTCACCGTTTACTTTTATCACAGGCTTAGCTTTATAATTACCGGACTTACCATATATCATATCACCCACAAATATCTCTGCATCCTTAAAGCCCGCTTTTTCTATGGTGAAGTTAACATCTCCTGTCTCGGCTCCCTTGTAGTTGCCTCTGAAACTGAGCTTTATAGCCGCAGCAGTCCCGGCCTTTTTATTATTACTGTATTTCACAGTATAATCAATGCCATCCGCCAGCACATAGGTATTACCGGAAACCGTTGCGGTCACAAACACTGCCGGTGTAACCCCATTCTTTGAATATGAATAGCTTCCCGCAGGCATGCCTTCTTCGGGAATAAGTTTTACTGATACAGCCGCATTCTTTGCAGGCTCTATCTTATAGCTCTTATTCACGCTTCCGGTGTAGTTTCCGATACCTATGATCTGCACCTTTACACTTCCTGCATTGATCACGTCGGATGGATAGCTCACAACATAATCAGTACCTTCCTTAAGAAGTGTTCCTTCCTTGTCGGTGACCTTAAGCTCACTGCCAAGAAGCTTGGGAGTACCGTCGTATACATGGCTCACATTAGCCAGCTGCGCCTTTATTCCTGTCTTTTTGAATGCTTCCTTATCTTTTATCCTTGTTACAGGCAGGTCTTTTATCACACCTGTAAAGTTTATGCTATTTGCGCTGATCGTTACTGTCTCTTTACCGTTCAAAGTTCCTGTTATAACGCTGTATTCTTTTTTACTCAGCACATTACTATTATAGGTAATCATAGGTTTGACTGCCGCAGTTCCCTTCACCGTAAGTCCGCTTACTATGATGCCCTCTGCAGGTGCTCCGTTATCATCTATACGCTTAGGTGTAATGCTAAATTCAAGCGTATACCTTCCTGAATATCCGCCCTTGCCGCTAATATTTACATTTGCTTTACCCACAGCAGTATTCTTGCTGTAGCTTACCGAATAATCCTTGCCCTCTTCTAAGAGCTTGCTGCCGCAGTAGCCCTTTATCTCAGGCTTGATAGCATTGCCTGTATATTCGGCATTGAAGCTATTTGTATCGTCCGCAAAAACAAACTTTATCACTGCCTCTTCCACTATAACAGGAGTGGGCGTAGGTGTGGGTGCAAAAGTCGGTAAAGGTCCTGCGGTAGGTGTAGGTGTTACTGTTACGGAAGGAGTAGGTGTCACTTCTCCCGTAGGCGTAGGTATATCTTCTCCTGTAGGCGTAGGTGTCACGTTCTCTGAAGGTGTGGGCGTTACGTTCTCCGAAGGTGTAGGCGTTACGTTCTCCGAAGGTGTAGGCGTTGCGTTCTCCGAAGGCGTAGGTTTTGCTTCTTTGGTAGGCGTAGGATCTTCCTCTGTAGGAAGTGCCTCTGTCCTGAATGCTGCACCTGCGCTTTCAGGTGAAGCTTCATAGTTGGAATCCCCGCTCACCCTCTGATAGAAGGTATACTCGGTATCGGCGCTGAGCCCGTTAAAGGTATTGCTGCTCTGCCATGCATAACCGCTCCTGCAATATTCATAGCCGTAATGAGACACCAGCGTGATGCTGGTGGTAGTGGCACTCTGCTTCTGCGGTGCCGCAGGTGCGCTCTGCGATGCCTTGCTTATAACTACCATCACACTGCCCATAGCACTGTCGGCATGGTTGTCATCTCCAAAAGCCTTATACCATACGTAATAGGTACCGGCATTGGTCTCGGCAGGTATAGCTTCGCTAAAGCTCTCTGCCGGTGCTTCACTGCTTCCCTTAGCGTACTTAATGGTACCGCCGCTTACTGCACCTGCGCTTACCAGCGCCTGGGCCCCGCCGTTATAGGTCAAGCTGTATGCTGCAGGCGCTGTAGTGACTACAGCAGCTTCCTTAAAGATGTTAAAGTCTGCGGTAGCATAGCCGGAAAGATGATTAGCTGTTTCGGCTATATTTGCGCTTATGGTATATCTGCCCACGGCCGAAGGTACTGTTGCGGAATATGTACTGTCTGCCGCACCCTTTACCTTATAGCTATAGGTAACCGCACCGTTTCCGGGATTGCCGCTTATAACGGGCGTGCTCGGTTCTGAACCCTGTGTCCAGTCAGCTATAGCCACCACAGGATTTATAGGTGCCTTGCTGATAGTAAAGTGGACTGTAACTTCATCGAAGCTGTAGTTAGATGATGCATTGGAGCTCACTGTTACATCTGCAGTACCTGCATTTATATTCTTTGAATACTT